>NZ_JBJHDO010000014.1:0-161770 GCF_050958605.1 Mesorhizobium sp. 1B3
CTTGGGGAGAAGGTGGCCTCGCGAAGCGAGGTCGGATGAGGGGGGCTCCAGGAAGTGCCGACGATACGCGAGATGTGTGAATGTCGTAGCCCACAAGGGGGGAGATTGGCAGTTTCGGCGTCAGTGCCTCTTCCGCCACGTCGATGATTGGTCAGAACGTGCGTGACAGCCAATCTCCCCCCTTGTGGGGGAGATGTCCGGCAGGACAGAGGGGGTGCCGGGCGCCGACCTTCCCGGGGCAATGTTTGTGTTCAAGAAAAAAAGCCAAGCTAATCGTCGAGGCTGCGATCCAGATGCGCCACTTCGGAAGCGTTCACGCTATGCTCGGGAGCGATGTCGGTGAGCTGGTCTCGTGGACGGGGCGGAGACGAAGCGGCGGACCTCGACAAAACCTTATCGGGATTGATGTCGAGAACCATCGCCGCGACGGCGAGCCGCAGATAGCGCGGGCAGGCGGGACCATCCAGCGAGCGCAGCGCCGCCACCGAAAGCCCCAGCTCCTTCGCGATTCCGCGTTCTGATTTGCCAAGCAGTCTGGCGACTTGCGCTAAGAGACCACCAAATTTCATCGGCGCAGACTCGATGCGATCGAGGCGGCCGTGGCGGAAAGGCATCGCCCTCTTCTGCTTCTAATGCGGCGGCCGTGGCCGATCGGGTCGCCGATGGCGTCCGTGGTAGCAGGTTGCGCGTCGCTGATTGCAGAAAGGGAAACAGATCCCCAAATCAGGGCTATTCCGGACGGACTAAGCCGCAGCCGGAAACTGGTGGTACGACGCTGCATCGTCCTCGCTCTCGATGTAAGGGTTCAGCTCGCGCTGAAAACATCCCATCAAGCCCCAGGAAATAAGACACACGTTAATTGACCCACGGCAATCGCAAAATTGACGTGGTTTCGCCTCTTTCTCTCGATGGTTGCATTTCTGCAACAATAGGCTGAAGCGCAACGCTGTTCAGCGCGCCCTTCGAGGTTCGCTGCCCTACTCCGCCGCCTCCGCATAGGCTGCGGGCACGTAGTTGAGGATCGGGCCGAGCCAGCGCTCGACCTCGCCGATCTCCATGCCCTTGCGCCTGGCATATTCCTCGACCTGGTCACGCTCGACCTTGGCGACGCCGAAATAATAGCTTTCGGGGTGCGAGAAGTAGAGGCCCGAGACCGAGGAACCCGGCCACATGGCGAAGCTCTCGGTGAGGTTCACCCCGGCTTGCCGCTCCGCGTCGAGCAGCGCAAAGAGCGTCTTCTTCTCCGTATGATCAGGCTGGGCGGGATAGCCCGGCGCGGGGCGAATGCCCTGATAGGGCTCGCCGATCAGCTCTTCCGGCGTGAAGCTTTCCTCCGGCGCGTAGGCCCAGAATTCCTTGCGCACGACCTCGTGCATGCGCTCCGCGAAGGCTTCGGCGAAACGGTCGGCCAGGGCCTTCACCATGATGGAGGAATAATCGTCATTTGCACGCTCGAAGCGTTCGGCGACTGCCACCTCTTCGATACCCGCGGTCACCACGAAGCCGCCGAGATAGTCGGCCTTGCCGCTGCCCTCCGGCGCCACGAAATCGGCCAGCGCCATATTGGCCTTGCCGTCGCGCTTCGTGAGCTGCTGGCGCAGTGTGAAGAAGGTGGCTAGCTCCTTCGAGCGGCTCTCGTCGGTGAAGAGACGGACATCGTCGCCCACCGCATTGGCGGGCCAGAAGCCGATCACGGCCCTGGGCCTGAACCACTTCTCGTCGATGATCTTCTTCAACATCGCCTGCGCGTCGGCGAAAAGCTGACGCGCGGCCTCGCCCTGATGCTCGTCGTCCAGGATCTTGGGGTAGCGCCCCTTGAGTTCCCAGGTCTGGAAGAAGGGTGTCCAGTCGATATAAGTGGCGAGCTCGGCCAGGTCCCAGGTCTCGAACACTTTCGTCCCGAGGAACTTCGGCTTGGGCGGCTGGTAGGCCGGCCAGTCGATGCGATGCGCGTTGGCCCGCGCCCGCTCGAGCGGCAGGCGCTGCTTTTCCGCTTCCGAGCGCGCATGGGCGTCGGCCACCTTGCGGTATTCCTCGCGCAGCCTCTCGACATAGCCGGGCTTCATTTCGGGCGACAGCAGGGAAGACACCACGCCGACGGCGCGGCTGGCGTCGGTCACATAGACCGCCTGGCCGCGTTCGTAGCGCGGATGGATTTTCACCGCCGTGTGCACCCGGCTGGTGGTCGCCCCGCCGATCAGCAGCGGAATATCGAAACCCTCGCGTTCCATCTCGGCAGCGACATGCGCCATCTCGTCGAGCGAGGGCGTGATCAGGCCGGAAAGCCCGATGATATCCACCTTCTCCACGCGGGCGGTTTCGAGGATCTTCGTCGCCGGCACCATGACGCCGAGATCGATGATCTCGTAATTGTTGCAGGCCAGGACCACGCCGACGATGTTCTTGCCGATGTCGTGGACGTCGCCCTTCACCGTCGCCATCAGCACCTTGCCGGCGCTTTCGCGCGTCGCTCCGCCATTGGCCAGTTTCTCGGCTTCCATGTAGGGCAGGAGCACGGCCACGGCCTGCTTCATGACGCGTGCCGACTTCACGACCTGCGGCAGGAACATCTTGCCCGCGCCGAAGAGGTCGCCCACCACGTTCATGCCGGCCATCAGCGGCCCTTCGATCACATGGAGCGGGCGCTCGGCATTGACCCTCGCCTCCTCCGTGTCGGCTTCGATGAATTCGGTGATGCCGTTGACCAGCGCGTGCTCGAGCCGCTTCTCGACCGGCCATTCGCGCCAGGCGAGATCCTTTTCCTTGGCCTCGCGAGCCCCGGCGCCCTTGTAGCGCTCGGCGAGCTCCAGCATGCGTTCCGTCGCCGTGCCCCCCGCTTTGGGCTTGCGGTTGAGCACGACGTCCTCGCAAGCCTCGCGTAGCTCGGGATCGATCGACTCGTAGACGGCGAGCTGGCCGGCATTGACGATGCCCATGTCCATGCCCGCCTGGATGGCATGGTAGAGGAACACGGCATGCATGGCCTCGCGCACGGGCTCGTTGCCGCGGAAGGAGAAGGAAAGGTTCGACACGCCCCCCGACACATGCACGTGAGGCAGCGTACGGATGATCTCCCGGGTCGCCTCGATGAAATCGACGCCGTAATTGTCGTGTTCCTCGATGCCGGTGGCGATGGCGAAGATGTTGGGGTCGAAGATGATATCTTCCGGTGCGAAACCCGCTTCTTCCGTGAGCAGGCGATAGGCGCGGGTGCAGATCTCGACCTTGCGCGCCTTCGTGTCGGCTTGGCCCTGCTCGTCGAAGGCCATGACGACGACGGCCGCGCCATAGGCGCGACACAGCCTGGCGTGGTGAAGAAAGGCTTCCTCGCCTTCCTTCATCGAGATCGAGTTGACGATGGCCTTGCCCTGCACGCATTTCAGGCCGGCCTCGATCACCTCCCATTTGGAGCTGTCGATCATGACCGGCACGCGGGCGATGTCGGGCTCGGCGGCGATGAGGTTGAGATACTCGACCATCGCCTTTTTCGAGTCGATCAGGCCCTCGTCCATGTTGACGTCGATGATCTGCGCGCCGTTGGCCACCTGGTCGCGCGCCACGTCGAGCGCGGCGGCATAGTCGCCGGCGGTGATCAGCTTGCGGAACCTGGCCGATCCCGTGACGTTGGTGCGCTCGCCGACATTCACGAAGGGGATCTCGTCGGTCAGCGTGAAGGGCTCGAGCCCGGAAAGCTGCATCAGCGGCTTGTGCTCGGGCACGGCGCGCGGCGGATGCTTCTTCACCGCCTCGGCGATGGCGCGGATATGGTCCGGTGTCGAGCCGCAGCAGCCGCCCACCACGTTGACCAGCCCTTCCCCGGCGAATTCCTCGACCTGGGCGGCCATATAATCCGGGCTCTCGTCATACTGGCCGAAGGCGTTGGGCAGGCCGGCATTGGGATAGGCGCAGACGAAGGTGTCGGCCACGTCGGACAGTTCGGAGAGATGCGGGCGCATGGCCGCCGCGCCCAGCGCGCAGTTCAAGCCGATGGTGAAAGGCTTGGCATGGCGCACCGAATGCCAGAAGGCGCTCGGCGTCTGGCCGGAAAGCGTGCGGCCGGAAAGATCGGTGATCGTGCCGGAGATCATGACGGGCAGGCGCACGCCTTTCTCGGCGAAGATCTCCTCCGCCGCGAAGATCGCCGCCTTGGCGTTCAGCGTATCGAAGATCGTCTCGATGAGGACGATGTCGGCGCCGCCGTCGATCAGACCGCGAAGCTGCTCGCCATAGGCGATCCTGAGATCGTCGAAGGTGACGGCGCGGTAGCCGGGATTGTTGACGTCGGGAGAAATCGAGGCCGTGCGGTTGGTCGGCCCGAGCGCGCCGGCGACGAAGCGGCGCTTGCCGTCCTCCTGCTGGGCGCGCAGCGCGGCGCGGCGCACCAGCCGCGCGCCGTCGCGGTTGAGCTCGTAGACCATGTCCTCCATGCCGTAATCCGCCTGAGCGATCGATGTGGAGGAGAAAGTGTTGGTTTCGATGATGTCGGCGCCGGCGATCGCGTATTTATAGTGGATCTCCTCGATCGCCTTGGGCTGGGTGAGGATCAGGAGGTCGTTGTTGCCCTTCTGATGACAGGCGCAGCCGTCGAAGCGGTCGCCGCGGAAATGATCCTCGTCGAAGCCCAGGCCCTGGATCTGCGTGCCCATGGCGCCGTCTAGAACGAGGATACGTTCGCGTGCCGCGGCCTGCAGCGCGGCGAGCACCTCCGAACCGTCGGGCTTGGGCGCTACCGCGCCGAACAGGTTATCGAGCGGCGACGGTGATTGCGACATCTTCAATCCTTACTGCGACAAGCCCCTCCAATCACATAAAGACATCTTTATGTCAATATGCGGACGTGCCCCGTGTCGTCATGGAACGGCCCGATCCTTGCCGGTTCCATCTCTCACCCGCCCCTTCGGCCCACCCTCTCGCAGGGCGCGTACGACGAGCCCCCCTCTCCGTCTCGGCTTCGCCGAGCCACCTCTCCCCCATTTCATGGGGAAGAGGAAAGGCGCCGAGCGTGCGGCGGGCAATTCCTCTCCCTCACGAATGTGTGGGAGAGGTGGCTCGGCGAAGCCGAGACGGAGAGGGGGAGGAGGCTTTCGGCGCGTGAGCAGGACGAAGGGCTTTTCCTCTCCAGGGTTCGCCACACCGGTTCATGCTCGTATTGACACCCGGCATGCCATGCTGTCGGGTGCGGGGATCGCCTGTCACGGGGGTGGTGCGCCATGCCCTTGCTGATATGGACAGTGTCGGAGCATGCGGGGAGGAAATGCATGACCAGCCGAAAGGGGCCGCTTTCCGGCCTCAGGGTTCTCGAAATCGCGGGCATCGGGCCGGCGCCCTTCTGCGGCATGCTGCTTGCAGATCTCGGCGCGGACGTGGTGGTCGTCGACCGGCGTGAGCCCAACCCCGAGAACATCGCGCTCGGCAAGGCGGCCATCACCAGCCGCGGCAAGCGCTCGATCGCGGTGGATCTCAAGTCTGCTGAAGACGTCGCCACCGTCCTCGACCTCGTCGAAAACTGCGACGCCCTGATCGAGGGCATGCGGCCGGGCGTCATGGAGCGGCTGGGGCTCGGCCCGGAAACCTGCCTGGGACGCAACCCGCGCCTCGTCTACGGGCGCATGACGGGCTGGGGCCAGGAGGGGCCGCTTGCGCACGCGGCGGGCCATGATCTCAACTACGTCGCGCTATCCGGCGCGCTCTGGTATTCGGGTGAGCCTGGAGAGCCGCCGCTCTCGCCGCCGACCCTGGTCGGCGACATCGGCGGCGGAGCGCTTTATCTTGCGGTGGGCATCCTCGCCGCCGTCATGAACGCGCGAGAAAGCGGCAAGGGTCAGGTGGTGGACGCGGCGATCGTCGACGGCAGCGCCCACATGATGAACCTGATCCTGAGCCTCAAGGCCGCCGGCCAGTTCGTCTCGACGCGCGGCGAAAGCATATTGGACGGGCCGCATTGGTATTCGACCTATCGCTGCGCCGACGGCCGCTTCGTTTCGCTCGGGGCGCTCGAACCCAAATTCTATCGGCTGCTGCGCGAGAAGCTCGGCTTGGCCGACGATCCCGAATTCGCCAATGGCTACGACGCCAAGGCCTGGCCCGAGCTCAGGCGCCGGCTGGCGGAGCTCTTCGCGATGCGCTCGTCCGGCGAGTGGTGCGCCCTGCTCGAAGGTACCGACGTCTGCTTCGCGCCCGTGCTCGATCCCGACGAGGCGGCGCGCCACCCGCACATGGCCGCCCGCGGCGTCTACCGGGAGATCGACGGCGCCCTCCAGGCCGCCCCTGCCCCGCGCTTTTCCGCCACCCCCACGGCTGATCCGGGCCCGATCCCCCGGACGGGAACGGATACGGACTCGGTGCTAAGGGATTGGGTGGAAAAAGCGTGACCACCCGGGGAGGGTGAAAGATCGCGCGATGTGCTCGTGCACCGTGGAAGGCTGCAGACCAGGGTGGAGGGGCCGGTTATTTGACCTCTTCGAGATCATCGGGTCTCCAGCTCTTGTCGAACCAAGGCTCGAGCGGGCCATAGAGCCGCAGCAGCACATCCCTTCCCCGGCACGGTCTGCACCCATTTTCTTCCTGCCCTGCAGGGGCTGTCGGGCCAAACCAGACTGTCGCCGAGCCATCGGCATTCATCGCGAAATTCGGTAGCGTGCTGTCAAGCCCGGCAAGCTTCTGGTCTGTCTCGAGCATGGACCGCGTCTGGTTGCTGTAGACAGTGAACGACCAAAACCGGTTGGCTGGAATCGTCGCCGGGAGCGTGACCTTGTCGGTCTTGCCGCCGTCCAGGTACTCGCGGTTGGGATCCCGCGCCGTTCCGGTATAGGCCGACCCTGTGCCGGGCTTGGCCGCGGCCATTGCCGGCGTGATCCCGGTCGCCATGTAGTGGAACAGGGTCCGGGCATCGAGAATGCGTTCGCCGCTATCTATTCTGCATTCTGCAGCGAGAAAATCAGCGATGCTGCACGCGTCGACGCAAAGCGTTCCCGCGGGCTGTTCCAGGCCGCGCCTTCAAATCGTACGGCCCCTCAGGCCGAGGCCATAGGTGATATAGGACAGTCCCTGGAACATCAGGTCGACGGCCAGGAAAATGCCGAGTATCCAAAGGCTGTTGACCGGCCAACGCAGGAAGATCACCACGCCGACGATCAGCGTGAGGATGCCCGCGGCGACCATCCAGCCCCAGCCGCTCGACTGCCGCTGCGTGAAGCCGGCAAAAATCCTCACCACGCCTGCAGCCACGAGGCTCGCGGCAATAAGAAGCGTCAGGATCGCCGAGGCGAGAAGCGGGTTGTAGAAGGTCAACAGGCCAGCGATCGCATAGAGAACGCCGGTCAGGAACCACAGGATGAACCGGCCCCAGGATTTGACGCCGAAGGAGTGCACGATCTCAAGAATGCCTCCCGCGAACATCATCGCCCCCACGAACAGGACGCTGATGACCGTCGCGAGAAAAAGATTGGCCGCGGCAATCAGGCCGGCAGCAAGGACGATCACGCCCAGCACAACGAACCAAAAAGACTTCTTCCCCGCTTGCTGGGCTTCCGGCGGGTTTATCGATGCTTCGGCCATGACATCACCATTATACGTTTCAATAAACAAAAATATCCAGAAGACGTAAGCTTAGACCGAACAACGTACCGGCCGCAAGCGGACCGAATGCTGGCACCGGACAAGTATTCATTGGATGAGCCGGCACCGCATATTCTCTCATTGCGAGGATCGCCTCGACCTGAGAACGCCTCGAAATCCGACGCCAACGCTACAGCCATGCTGGCGCCGCCTAGAGCAATTCCAGCAAAAGTGCGAAGCGGTTTGCGTCCGGAATTTGCGTAAAAACAATTAGATAGAGCGCTGTCGCGTTTTGAAGAAAAGTGGAAATGCTCCAGGTTTTGCCTCGAACATCTTGTTCCCTATGGGACGTGATGCAAAGTTCCGGGATTTGTCGCTGATCACAAAAGCATCGCAGACGGCTAGTGTTTCAGATCGAGAATTCAGCCCCACCAGCGTCTAGAAACATTCCGACCAGTCCGAGTCATGGAAAGAGCCCAGCAGCAGCGTTTCTCGTTCACGACCTTGATGGCGATGGTCGTCGGATCGATGGTGGGAGCCGGCATTTTCTCGCTCCCGCAAGCCTTCGGCCGGGCCACAGGCCCGTTCGGCGCGATCTTCGCCTGGGCGATCGCCGGCGTCGGCATGCTCATGCTGGCATTCATCTTCCAGACCTTGTCGCGGCGCAAGCCGGAACTCGACGCAGGCATCTACGCCTATGCCAAGGCCGGCTTCGGCAACTATCTCGGTTTCCTGTCGGCGCTGGGTTACTGGTCGGCCGCCCTTCTGGGCAACGTGTCCTATTTCGTTCTGATCAAGTCGACGCTGGGCCTGTTCTTTCCCGTGTTCGGCGACGGCAACACGGTTGTCGCGGTGGTGGTTTCCTCCATCCTGCTCTGGACGATGCATGTCATGATCCTGCGAGGCATTCGGGAAGCGGCGGCACTCAACAGGATCGTCACCTTCGCCAAGATCATACCGATCCTGCTGTTTATCGTCGTTGTCGGCTTCGCTTTCGATGCCGAGATCTTCGCCGCGAATTTCTGGGGCGGAGAAGAGGTGAGCTTCCAAAGCGTCGCCGGGCAGGTGCGCGCGACGATGCTGGTCACTGTCTTCGTGTTCGTCGGCATCGAAGGCGCAAGCGTCTATTCACGCTACGCGAGGAACCGCGGGGATGTCGGCCTCGCCACATTGCTGGGCTTCCTCGGCGTGCTGTGCCTGCTCGTGCTGGTGACCATCCTGTCTTATGGCGTTCTCTTGAGGCCCGATCTGGCGGCCCTGCGCAATCCGTCCATGGCGGGTGTTCTCGAAGCGGTGGTCGGTCCCTGGGGTGCCGTATTCGTGAGCGTTGGGCTGCTCATCTCGGTTGGCGGAGCCTATCTGTCCTGGGTGCTCCTCGCGGCCGAAATCCTGTTCAGCGCATCGAAGGACGAAACCATGCCCCGTTTCCTGGCACACGAGAACAGGAATGGCGTGCCGTCGAGCGCCCTTTGGCTGACCAACCTCGTCGTGCAGGTCTTTCTGGTCCTGACGCTCTTTGCCGAATATGCATTCACGCTGGCGCTCGAGCTCACCAGTTCGATGATCCTGATCCCCTATTTTCTCGTCGCGGCCTATGCCCTCAAGCTGGTCTGGACCGGCGAGACATACGGGGCGGATCCAGAAGGCCGGCGCAACGATTTCTTTCGCGCCGCAATCGCGGTGATCTATACGGCGGGGCTGATCTACGCGGCAGGTGCGAAACACCTGGTCTTGTCGGCGGCGATCTATGGGCCGGGAACGATCCTCTACCTGATTGCGCGCAGGGAGCAGAACAGGCAGGCCTTCGCAAAGGCCGAAACTCTCGTGTTCGCCGTAGCCGCAATTGGGGCCGTGATCGCGATCCTTGGCCTCCTGACGGGGCGGATCACCGTTTGAGCGCCCGCGTATCCGAGATCCCGACGTAGAGCCAACCGGCCGATATCAGCGGCAGCGTCCCGAATGAATAGGACGAAAACCGTCGGCGCGTGCCAGGCACGCATTGTCGAACGTAAGCGAGAAGTTGCCGCGCCGCGCGCAGACCGGTGCGAATTCGCGCGTGCAGGCGCCGGGTCGGCCGGCGATCGGCCCGGTGCTTGAACGGCACTGCCCGCGATGCAGGATCTGAAACCCGGCGGAGCGAGCCAGGCAAGGATTGTCAAAGGTCCGCTCCCGGTTGCCGCGCCGGGCGCAGACAGGCGCGAACTCCCGCGTGCAAGCGACGGGCCCGCCGGCAACCGGACCACCGCCTGGACGACATTGGCCACGATGCAGGACCCGGAACCCGGAGGAGCGCGCCAGACACGCATTGCTGAAGGTCCGCTGCTGGCCGCCGCGTTGTGCACAGACCGGCGCATGCTCGAAGGTGCAGGCCTGTGGACGCGAGGGAACGGGGCGCTGGTCCACTTCGACCGTGCAGGCCGCCGTCGCCCCGAGAACGAGGAAGAGAGCGAGGAACTGACGTGCGCCGATCGACATTGCGTCACCTCTTTTGATCCAGAAAAGTATCAGCCTTTAATGAGTGCCCTGACGAAGCCAGCAAGCGCAACCAGGATCACTCCCCCTATCAACCCTGCTATTGCCGCTCCGATCAGGACTGTCGGCGTCAAGCCGTTCGCCGCGTGACCGATGAAACGTCCCACACCTGGAAAGCGCGCGGAGGGCCATACGAAGAGCAGTCCGCCGATGCCGCCGATCAGACCGTCGGTCAGCCGGCCCCAGCTCAGGCTGTGAACCCGGCGGCCAAGCGCGATGCCGACGGCTGCGCCGCAGAGAAATTCGATGACCGTCACGATGGCGAGCTCGGGGCCGGACATGCGCTAGACCTGCTTACGGTTGTCGAACGGCATCATGATACCTCCGCAGTCATGGGACCGGACATGGATCGACTCGCTTTGAAGTCAAGCCGTTGGGCGCAATCTATCTCGCTTGGCGCGAGAAGAGATTAGCGGAGAATCCCGAGATTGTGCTGGCCGTCCCCTTTGGCGACTTCACTCAGCCCGTCTTGCGGCGGGCGATCTCGGCCCGGATATCGCCGCCGTGCTCGTCGAGCACCGGCGGCGGCAGAACTTCCAGCTCCGGTTTTCCGTCGAAGCTGTAGGGCGCCCGCACCGTTCGGAACGGCCCCATCGTGGGATGCATCGCCTCAACGGCGATGTTGAGGTGCTTCGCCTGCGGATCCTCCAGCGCTTCATCGGAATCATAGGCCGGCGAATGCGGGACCTCCCCGGCCAAGAGGATCTCGCACCATTCCGCACGGCTGCGTGTGGCGAAGATCGGCGTCAGGATGTCGATCAGGCCCTGCTGGTTTTGGATGCGGTTCGGGCGTTCGGCGAAGCGCGGGTCCGTCAGAAGGTCCGGTCGGTCGACTGAAGCGGCCAGGCCTTCCCAGAACTTCTGCGGCGACGACAGGTGGATGGCGATCCATTTGCCGTCGGAGCAGGCGAATGTGTAGGATTGCGACACCATGGGCCGGCTGAGCGGTCCCATTACCTCGCCGACGCTGAAATAATGGGTGAAGCTGTCGAGGTTGAAATGGCACATGGCTTCCAGCATCGAAATGTCGAGCCGGCGCCCTTTGCCTGTCTTCGACCTTTCCAGAAGCGCGGCCGTGATGCCCAGTGCCGCATAGTGGCCGGTCACGGCATCGGCGATGGCCGGACCGATCACGCGCGGGCTGGCCGGGGGCGTGAGCAGCCTGAGATAGGCGCTCGCCGCCTGCGCCACCGTGTCGTAGGCGGGCCTGTCCCGAGCCGGGCCCGTCTGGCCGAACCCGCTGATCGCGCAATAGACGAGGCCCGGATTGATGTGCCTCAGTTCCGCGTCGCCGGCTCCCAGCTTTTCGGCGACGCCCGGCCGGAAGTTCTGGATGAACACGTCGGCCGTCGCGATGAGGTCGTGAAAGACCCGCCTGTCGTCGGCCTCGGCCGTGTCGAGCGCGATAGAGCGTTTGTTGCGGTTGTAGGTCTGGAAGTGGGGCGAATAGAGTCCGCCCTTGAAGGCCCGGAACGGATCGCCCGAACCCGGCCGCTCCACTTTGATCACGTCGGCGCCGAGATCGGCCAGATGCATGGCCGCCGCCGGCCCGGTGATGTAGGTACCCATCTCCACGACGCGGAAATCGGCCAGGATTCCAGTCATTCCGTGTCTCCGGGAAGCGGCTCCGCAACGCCGCCGTCATAGGCGATGGCGAGATCGGCGTGATGGGACAGGATGAAACCGATCGAACGCCGTGATTCCTCGTAGAGATGGGCGACAAGCCCGGCCGCGCGCGCCAGGAGGGGTACGCCCTTCAGCGCCTCGACCGGCCAGCCGGCGTCCAGCATCACGGCGGGGATCGCGCCGGAGATATTGATCGGAAGCGGCCGCTCGATGATACCGGGCGCGAGATCGCTGAGGACGCGCAGCGTCCTGACATGGTCGCCGGAGACGCCGAGATCGTCGGCGAGCTCGAGCAGCACGTCGGCGCGCGGATCGCCGGCGCTGTGCTGGGGGTGGCCGAGGCCGGGCACCTTGCTTCGGCTGGCCTTGAGCCTCTCGAGGCTGCGCCGGGCCGCCGCCTCGAGGCCGACGCCAGGCTCTCGGCTGCTGCCGAGCACCTCGACGATGTAGCGACCCGCCGCTTCGGAGCTGCCGGCCACCACCGAGCCCATGCCGAGCAGGCCGGCGGCCATCGCGCCCTGCCAGGCTTCCGGTCCGGCGGCGAGCGTCATGCGCGCCGTCTGCACGCTCGGCACCAGCCCGTGTTCGGCGATCGCCACAAGGCACGCATTCGTCACGGCGCGCTGCGTGTCGGTCGGCCGTGCGCCCGTCACCAGCAGCCAGAAATAGTCGGTGAAATCGATCTTGCCGATAAGGTCGCGGCACAGATCATGGCCCCGCACCGTTATGCTGTCGGCATCCGAGGTTGCGATGGCCGTGAGAGCCTTGTCCTGTTTTCCGATCCGCATGCGTCTCGCCCGCCAATATTTCGCATTCCGAAAAGATTTTCACTTGCCGCAAGCTACGGTAAGGAATAGGCTTCTGTCAACCGGCCGATGAGCTGTCAGCGGCCGCATGGCCCGAAAATCGGCCCGAAAATCGGAAGGTACGATGGAGGCTCTGGAGGGAGGGATTGCATGAAAGATATCAACCAGTTCACGATCACCGAAGCGGTCAAGAAAAGCTTCCGCACGGAGGAAGGCTCGCGCTTCAAATTTCTCCTGGAGAAGCTGATCGATCACCTGCACGACTTCACGCGGGAGACCAACCTCAGCCAGGACGAATGGATGCGGGTGCTCACCTTTCTCTACGACTGCGGCAAGATCTCCACGCCCGAGCGCCATGAATTCATCCTGCTGTCGGACGTGCTGGGCTTCTCCGCGCTCGTCGACATGATCAACACGCGCGGCGGCGCGACCGAAGGCAGCAATCTCGGCCCGTTCTATCTCGACAACGCCCCGCGCAAGCGGCTGGGCGCGGATATTGCCGGCGAGCGGGAGGGCGTATCCGTGCTGTGCCACGGTGTGGTGCGCGACACGCTCGGCCACGCCCTGCCCGGCGCGATCGTCGACACCTGGCAGGCCGACGGGTCCGGCACCTATCCGATCCAGGAGGCGGGCCAGGACAAATACGACCTGCGCGGCATCTTCGAGGCCGATGGAGAGGGTCGCTATTACTACACCACGGTGCTGCCCAAACCCTACACCGTGCCTTATGACGGCCCCGTCGGAGACCTTCTTCGCGCCGGCGACAGGCACGCCTGGCGGGCAGCCCATCTTCACTTCATGATCCGGTCCCCCGGCATGCGCAGCATCGTGACGGAGCTCTTCTTCGAGAACACGGATTACCTTGACAATGACGCCGTGTTTGGTGTTCGCAGATCGCTGGTGGCAAAGCTCGAGCCTTACAAACCCGGCAAGGCTGGCGATATCGAACTGGAGCGCCAGCCCGACGCGATGATCGGGTTCGACTTCGTGCTTGCCCCGGCATGAATGTTGTTTGGCCGCCTTTGAGTTCGGCCTTGTCCTGGAGCTCCGATGCTTGACGTTCCCACGAAAGACGACCGTCCGGCTGAGTTCGTCGAGGCCCTCGCCAAGGGCCTCTCGATCCTGGAGAGCTTCGGCTCCGATCACCCCGAGATGACGCTGAGCGAGGTCGCGCGCCGGGTGGGCTTGAGCCCAGCGGCGGCACGCAGAAGCCTGATCACGCTTCAGGCGATGGGTTATGTCGGCCAGACCAACAAGCGCTTTCACCTGCGCCCGAAGGTCATGAGCCTGGGCTCGGCCTTCTATTTCTCGGCGCGGGTCGACGAGGTGCTTCAGCCGGAGCTGCGCCAACTCGTCGGGACCTTCGGCGATGCGTCCTCCGTCGCCACGCTGGAGGGCCACGACGTGCTCTACATCGCGCATTATTCGGAGCAGCGGGCGCGGCGGCCGACCGCGGTGGTCGGCGCCCGCTATCCCGCTCATGTGACTTCGCTCGGACGCGTCCTGCTTGCCGCACAGTCGGACGCCGAGTTCAACAACTATTTGAGGGCCGTCAAGCCGGTGGCGCTGACGGCAAAGACCGTCGTCGACAAGGAGGAGCTGCGCCGCATCGTCGAAGAAGTGCGCCAGCAGAATTTCGCCACCACCGTCGACCAGCTCGACTACGGCATCACCGCGCTCGCCGTACCGATCCGCGGCAGTTCGGGCCGCACCATCGCCGCGCTCAACACATCCGGCTACAGCGGCATGACGACGGCTGAAGACCTCGTCGCCCATCGCCTGCCGGCCCTGCGGGCCTCGGCTGCCCGCCTGGCGCAGACCTTGTCGCGTTATCCCGTGATCGAGTCCATCATCGCGTCGCGGTAGAAACCCCGCGCCTCCCATTGTCCTGCCCCGTGGGGCGGGCGGCCGCTTGAGAACGGAATGGATACTCGGATCAACCTCGCCCGCTGGCGCGGGCTCGGGTCCGAGTATGACGAACTGCGTTGAGGTGCTTCCCTTAACCACCGACGTTTGCGATTGGCGTTTGCCACGGCACCTATCGTCATACTCGGACCCGAGCGAAGCGAGGTGATCCGAGTATCCATTCCCTGGCGGCCGGCTGCCCGACGGTGCAGGACATAAAACCTGCCGACGGCGACGCGTGCCGACCCAGGCGGTCGGCCCAAAGCGTTTGACAGGGCTCAAGTCTACAGAATACGCTTACCCTGCGAAATTATTTTCGTATAGCGAAATCTTGTGTCCTTGGGAGGAAAATCATGTGCCGCTATTGCCTGGAATGGCGCCCGCAATCCGGCGCCGGTTCGCATCGCGATTTCCTGCTGGCTTCGGGCGCGGCGGGCGTAGCGGCCCACGCATCCAACTACCTGGCCGCCGGCGTGGCCGGCGCGCATGAGATCCCCGCCGAAACCGGCAAGGCCGGGCGCAAGATGCTGATCCGCGGCGGCGCGGTGCTCAGCATGGACCCCGCCGTCGGTGACTTCGCGAAGGCCGACGTACTGATCGACGGCCGCACGATCGCCGCCGTCGGTCCCGACCTCGAGGCGGGCGATGCGCAGGCGGTCGACGCCGAGGGCATGATCGTCATGCCAGGCTTCATCGACACGCATCACCACCTTTTCGAGACGGCGCTGCGCAGCTTCCTGGCCGATGGCATCCTGGTCAATGACGGCCAGCCGCACGGCGCGGTGAACTATTACGAACACATCCTGCAGAAGTTCTCGCTGGCCTATCGGCCCGACGACGTCTACGTCAACGAACTGTTCGGCTCGCTGGCCCAGCTCGACGCCGGTGTCACCACCGTCATGGACGTCTCGCAGATCCATCATTCGCCCGAACACTCGGACGCGGCCGTAAAGGCCCAGGTCGATGCCGGCCGACGCTCCGTCTTCGGCTATTTCGAGGGCTGGGGCGACAAGACGAAATATCCCGACGACGCTCATCGCCTGAAGTCGCGCTACTTCTCATCCGACGACCAGCTCCTGACGATGGTGATGGGTGGCGAGATCTACATTCCGGGCTACGAGAACTCCTGGCGCATCGGGCGCGAGCTCGGCATCCCCATCGCGCTGCACGTCGTCGGCACCTTCGGCATGGCCCCGACCTTCGACGAGCTGGCACGCTCCGGTCAGTTCGGTCCGGACAATATCTTCATCCATATGACAGGGATGACCGATCTCGCGTGGAAGGCGGTCGCCGACGCCGGCGCCCACGTCTCGCTTTCCGTTCCGATCGAGATGACCATGCGGCACGGCACGCCGCCCATCCAAAAGGCGCTTGGCCTCGGACTGCAGCCCTCGCTCTCCACCGACGTGGAATGCACCATGACCGCCGACTTTTTCACCCAGATGCGCTCGGCGCTCACCTTGCAGCGTGTCTTCGTCAACGAGGCGGCGCTGCGCGGCGAAGAAAACCTGCCTCCCCTGCTCGCCTCGCGCGACGTGCTTCGTTTCGCCACGATGGAGGGCGCGAAAGGCCTGAAACTCGACCACAAGGTGGGCTCTCTGACGCCGGGAAAGGAAGCCGACATCATCCTGCTCGATGCCAAGGCCATCAATGTCGCGCCGCTCAACCACGTGCCCGGCGCCGTGGTCACGCTGATGGAGCGCAGCAATGTCGACACGGTGATCGTCGCCGGCAGGATCCGCAAATGGAAGGGCCGGCTGCTCGATGCCGACCTGCCCAAGCTGCGCGGCGAGTTGGAAGCCAGCCGCGACTTCCTGTTCGAGGCGGCTGGCGTGCCGCAAGACCTGTTCAGGGCGTAGGGCCGGCTGCAACGAAAGGATTGAACGACGGAGGGCGAGCAAACCGCAGCGAAGGGAGGTGTCATCGCAGGGCGAGGGCATGTTATGGTCGTCACCATCCACGAGACCGGAGACATGCACATGTGGCCTGATGAGCGCATTCAGAATTTGCTCGGCATCGAGCTGCCGATCATCCAGGCTCCAATGGCAGGGCCGGTCCTTTCCGACATGGTGGTCGCGGTGGCCGAGGCGGGCGGGCTAGGCTCCCTGCCATGCGCGCTGCTCAGCCCCGATCAATTCCGGAACGAGCTCGGCATAGTCAGGCAGCGGACATCGAAGCCCATCAACGTCAACTTCTTCTGTCACAAGCCGCCGAAGCAGGATGCGGAGCGGGAGAGAGCCTGGCGGCAGCGGCTCGCCGGCTACTATGCTGAACTGGGCATCGATCCGCAGGCCCCTGTTCCGACGTCGAATCGGACTCCGTTCGACAGCGAACTCTGTGAACTTCTCGAAGAATCCAGACCCGAAATCGTCAGCTTCCATTTCGGCCTGCCGGAGCAGGCGCTTCTCGAACGCGTAAAGGCGACCGGAGCAAAGATCCTGTCGTCGGCAACCACGGTCGCGGAGGCACGCTGGCTCGAGGAACGGGGATGCGACGCCATCATCGCGCAGGGCTCCGAAGCCGGCGGCCACCGTGGCATGTTCCTGACGGACGACATCGCCAGCCAAGTCGGCACGATGGCCCTCGTGCCCCAGGTCGTCGACGCCGTGAAGGTGCCCGTGATTGCAGCCGGTGGCATCGCCGACGCGCGCGGCATCGTAGCCGCCTTCGCGCTGGGAGCGTCAGCGGTCCAGATCGGCACCGCCTATCTCTTTTGTCCGGAAGCCCGCGTCGCAGCGCTTCATCGCCAGGCGTTGAAAGCCGCAAGAGACGATGAGACCGTGCTGACCAACGTGTTCACCGGGCGGCCGGCGCGTGGGATATTGAACCGCGTGGTGCGCGAGGTCGGGCCGATGTCGGAGCTTGCTCCGGCCTTTCCGCTTGCCGGAGGCGCGCTGGCGCCGCTGCGATCCGCATCGGAACCCAGGGGATCGGGCGACTTCATGGCGCTTTGGTCGGGTCAGTCCGCCCGCCTGGGCCGAGAACTCTCCGCCGGCGAACTGACCAGACGGTTGGCGGACGAGGCGTTGGCGAAATTCGGAGCCGCCTGACGGGCGTGCCGCGCGAGCATGTGATCTGCATCGTCGGGTGGCCGGCCGATAGCTAACGGAATGGATACTCGGATCAACCTCGCCGTTTGGGCTCGGGTCCGAGTATGACGAATGCGTTGAGAGTATCCGCCAATCGCCGACGTTGGCGACTGGCATCGCCCTAGAAGCTTCGTCATACTCGGACCCGAGCGAAGCGAGGTTGATCCGAGTATCCATTCCGTTACATGGCCGCATCCACGACGCCGAAGACTGCCCGCGTTACGCCCCGTTGACTCCCCCTCAAATCTCCTGCACCTTGAATTGGTCAGGCCAATTGACCGCCTGAGGGAGGAAACATGCCCATCGAGGCCATCGTTCCGCGCCGGCTCTATCGCCAGGTCGCCGACCAGCTTCGGCAGCTGTTCGACAGCGGCGAATATGCCGTGGGCGATCGGCTCCCCACGGAGCGCGAGCTTGCCGAGAAGATGGGCATTTCCCGCCCGACCATCCGCGAGGCCTTGATCGCGCTGGAGGTCGAGGGCCGTGTGCGCATTCGCGTCGGCTCCGGCATCTATGTCACCGAGCCGCCGGGCAACGCGCCCCTGCCCCTTCCCGGCGAAGGTCCGTTCGAGTTGCTGCGCGCCCGCGAATTCATCGAGGCGGCGCTCGCCGAGGAAGCCGCTCGCCACGTGACCCCTGGGCATATTGCCGAGATGGACGAGGTGCTCGACCGCATGGCCGGGGAAGATCATCCTTCCCGCTCCACGATCGAGCTCGACCGCCGTTTCCACACCACCGTCGCCGCCATGCTGGACAACGCTGTCCTGGTGCGCGTGGTGGGCGAACTCTTCGACCAGCGCATGAACCCCTATTTCGAGCGGCTCTCCAGCTATTTCGAGGACCAAGAGACTTGGCGAGCGGCGCTCGAGGAGCACAGGGCCGTTCGCGACGCCATCTCCGCCGGCAATCCGGCCGCCGCGCGCGCGGCCATGAAGGAGCATCTCCAGCGCTCGCAATCGCGCTTCTCGGGGGAAGGTTTCGGAACGAGCACCGCCGTCGGGGGGCGGCGGCGCAAGGAGGCAAGATCCAAGCATACGGGGTGATGGTAACCCCGGCGAAACAGCACAAGGAGGAAGTGCATGAAACGCCTGACCACGACAATTCTCGGCCTAGTCGGGGCGCTCGCCCTGCCGATCTCGGGAGCGCTCGCGCAGACCGCGCTCAAATGGGCTCATGTCTACGAGACCTCGGAGCCCTTCCACACCGAATCCGTCTGGGCTGCGGAGGAGATCGCGAAGCGCACCGACGGCCGCTACAAGATCGACGTGTTCCCTGCCTCGCAGCTCGGCAAGGAGTCCGACATCAACCAGGGGCTCACGCTCGGCACGGTCGACATCATCATCTCCGGCTCGAGCTTCGCGGCGCGCGAGTTCCCGCCGATCGGGGTCACCTATTTCCCCTTCATCTTCCGTGACGCCGACCATCTCCTCGCCTACACCAAATCCGACAAGTACAAGGAACTGACGGCCGGCTACGAGGAAGCTTCGGGCCATCACATCACCGCCACGACCTATTACGGCACACGCCACACGACCTCCAACAAGCCGATCGAAAAATGCGCCGACATGCAGGGTCTGAAGATCCGCGTGCCCGACGTCCCGGCCTATCTCGCCATGCCGCGTGCTTGCGGCGCGAACACCACGCCGATCGCCTTTGCCGAAGTCTATCTCGCCCTGCAGCAGGGCACCGTCGAGGCGCAGGAGAACCCGCTCACCACGATCGAGGCCAAGAAGTTCTACGAGGTGCAGAAGCATATCGTCCTCACCGGCCACATCGTCGATCACCTCAACACAATCGTCTCGCAGTCGCGCTGGTCGCAGCTCTCCGACGAGGACAAGAAGATCTTCACAGAGGTCATGCAGGAGGCGGCGAAGAGGGCGACCGACAAGATCGTCGCGCGCGAGAAGGAACTCGTCCAGGGCTTCAAGGACAAGGGCTTGACGGTCACCGAGGTCGACAAGAGCGACTTCGAGAAGACGGTGATGGAGAAGGTCACCTTCGAGGAATTCGGCTACCGCAAGGAAGACTGGGAAGCGATCAAGGCGGTAAAATAGCGAGGGAGTTTACCCTTTTTCCGCAAGGGGAGAAGGGAAGACCGGCCGCAACGCCGATGCCAAACGCCAGCGTTTGCGATTGACAGGAGCGCCTCGGCAAAACTCCACCTTCTCCCCTTGTGGGAGAAGGTGGCCGCGAAGCGGTCGGATGAGGGGTCCCCTCCCGCAAGGACCAACCAACAGCATCGAGGCCCATCCCATGACGCAAACCGCCGCCGACGAACACCACACCCAGGTCACCGCCGAGGAGTTGGCGCATGCCTTCGAGGAGGAGACGGCGCCCGCCGATCTCTCCCGCTATGCCGTGGAAGACTGGGTCACGCTGGCCGTGTTCTGGGGCATGGCCGTCTGCGTCTTCCTGCAGTTCTTCACCCGCTACGTGCTGAACGACAGCTACGCCTGGACCGAGGAGATCGCGATCAACTGCCTCGTCGTCGTTGTTTTCCTTGGCTCGGTGATGTGCACGCGGATGATGCGCCATATCCATGTGGACCTGCTCTACCGCTATCTGCCCAAGCGCGCCGGGCGTGTGCTCGCCCTTGCGGTGAGCCTCCTCACCATCGGCTTCTTCGCCTATATGAGCTGGCTGCTTTGGCGCTATACCGGCGTCGTCTATCGCGAGCGCATGGTCACCATCAACCTGCCGCGCAACATCGTCTTCTATTCGGTCTTCGCCGGATTCGTCCTGATGCTCGTGCGTCAGATCCAGGTCTTCATCGCCGATGTCAGGCGCGGCTATTCGGTGCTCGAGCGGCCCGCCGAATTCGACACCTATGGAGTTTGAGCCATGCTGCTGCTGATCGGCTCCTTCCTCTTGCTTATGCTCGTGGGCGTTCCCGTCGCCGTGTCGATGGCCGTGGCGTCCCTCCTCTATCTCGTCCTCTACGGCGTCGCGCCGGACATCATCGCGGCGCAGCGCATGATAGCGGGCGTCGAGAGCTTTCCCCTGCTTGCCGTGCCTTTCTTCATCCTCGCCGGAAACCTGATGAACACCGCCGGCGTCACCGGCCGCATCTACACCTTCGCGCTCGCCGTGGTCGGCTGGATGAAAGGCGGCCTGGCGCAGGTCAATATTCTGGGGTCGGTCGTCTTCGCCGGCATGTCGGGCGCCGCCCTTGCCGACGCGGCCGGCCTCGGCACGGTCGAAATCAAGGCGATGAAGGACCACGGCTATCCCGTCGAGGCCGCCGTGGGCGTGACCGCGGCTTCCTCCACGCTCGGCCCGATCTTTCCACCGTCGCTGCCTTTCGTGATCTACGGCATGATGGCCAATGTTTCGATCGGCGCCCTCTTCATGGCTGGCATCCTGCCCGGCGTGGTCATGATGCTCCTGATGATGGCAACGGTGGCCTTCTTCGCCTATCGCCGTGGCTGGGGCTCGGACACGCCTTTCAGCATGCGCCGCCTCGCCGCCGCTTCAGCAGAGGTCCTCACCGTCGCTGCGTTCCCGGTGGCCGTCTACCTGCTCATGCTGGCGGGCCTTTCGCCGAACCTCGCCGTCGGCATCGCACTCGTCGCGCTGGTCGCGCTCGACTGGTATTTCGACTTTTCCGCCGTCATGGCGCTGATGACGCCGATCATCCTGATCGGCGGGATGACGATGGGCTGGTTCACGCCGACGGAAGCGGCGGTGGCGGCGGTCATCTGGTCGCTTTTTCTCGGCCTGGTGCGGTACCGCTCGATGACGCTGCGCTCGCTGGCAAAGGCGAGCTTCGACACGATCGAGACGACGGCCTCCGTGCTTTTCATCGTCACCGCCGCCTCGATCTTCGCCTGGCTGCTCACCGTCAGCCAGGCAGCGCAGTATTTCTCCGACTTCGTCTTCTCCCTCACCGACAACAAATGGGTGTTCCTGATCCTGGTGAACCTGCTCCTGCTCGGGATCGGCTGCTTTCTCGACACCATCGCCGCGATCACGATCATGGTGCCCATCCTGATGCCGATCATCGCCAAATTCGACATCGATCCCGTCCATTTCGGACTGGTGTTGACGCTCAACCTGATGATCGGCCTGCTCACCCCGCCGGTCGGGGTCGTGATGTTCGTGCTGTCGCGGATCTCGAAGATGTCGATCGAGCGCACGACCATGGCGATCCTGCCCTGGCTGGTGCCGCTGCTGGTGGCATTGATGATCATCACCTTCATACCGGCCGTCTCGCTGTGGCTGCCGCAGCAACTGGGCCTGATCCGATGAAAACGACTGCCGCCACGCTCTACGGGCCGGAGGATCTGCGCCTCGTCGAACATGCCCTCGCGCCACTCGCTCCCGGCATGGTGCGGATCGAGTTCGGAGCAGGCGGCATCTGCGGCTCGGACCTGCATTACTTCCGTCATGCCAGGACCGGCAATTTCGTGGTGACGGAGCCGCTCATCCTCGGTCACGAGATCGCCGGCACGATCGTCGAAACGAAGGGGGACGTCGGCGGCCTCGAGCCGGGCGACCGCGTCGCCGTCAACCCCTCACGCTGGTGCCGTGCCTGCTCCCGTTGCCGCGAGGGTCGGCCGAACCTCTGCGAGAACATCTATTTCATGGGGTCCGCCTCGAAGACCCCGCATATGCAGGGCGGCTTCGCCGAGTTCTTCGACGCGGTGCCGGCGCAATGCACGGTGTTGCCCGAAAGCGTCTCCCTGGCCGATGCCGCGCTGGCCGAGCCTCTTGCCGTCGCGCTGCACGCAGCCGCCCGCGCCGGTGCGATTGACGGCGCCCATGTCGCTCTTTTCGGCGGCGGCCCGATCGGGCTTCTCACCATGCTCGCCGCGAAGCTCGCGGGTGCCGGCGCCGTCACGGTCGTCGACATCGCCGAGGCGCCCCTTGCCTTTGCCCGAAAACTCCGCGCGGATCACACGGTCGACATCTCGGGCGGCGAAGCCGAACTCGAGGCGCTCGCCGGAGACCACGCCATCGACGTCGCCTTCGAGGTCTCCGGCACGGCAGCCGGGCTTGCCTCGGCGATCCGCCATGTCCTGCGGGGTGGAACCCTCGTCCAGATCGGCAACCTGCCAGGCGGCGACATTCCCGTGCCGGCCAATTCGATCATGGCGAAGGAGATCGACATCCGCGGGTCCTTCCGCTTCGGCGACGAATTCACGAAAGCCGTCGAGCTGATTGCATCCGGCACGATCGAAGTGAACCGCCTCGTGACATCCAGCCGCCCGCTCGCGCAAGCGCCTGAAGCCTTCCGCCTCGCGCTCGACCGCAGCCAAAGCGTCAAAGTGGTGCTGACGGCATAACCCCTTCGATCTTCGTTTCGAGAATACGCGCTGGATTGACGATCGGCCAACTGCAATTTATGGTTGATTTCGGGGTTAGGGAGGGGCAGATGTCCGTAGTGTCGGCAGACGGTCCGGAGGGATTCGCTATCGGCAGGGCAATCGCCGACACGTTCGGCGTCATCGGGCGCAATATCGGCCTGATCCTGGGGCTTGCCGCGCTCCTATGCGGATTGCCAATGCTTATCTTCGAATATTTCGTGCCGGGCGCGGTACTCGAAGATACGGTAATCCTGCCCGAATCGTCTCAGTTGGCCGAAGCAGTCGTCTTATTGCTGATCGGGCTGATCAAATTTGGCCTGATGGTGATCCTGTTGGCCACAGTATCGCGGATAGCCATCGACGATTTGGAGGGAAGGAAACCCTCCTTCGATACTTGTCTGGAGACAGGCGTTACCGTCGCGCTGTCGATCGCCGGCATCGTCTTCCTCTCATGTCTGCCGATTTTCTTCTGCATGATGCTCCTGGTCGCCTTCGAAACATTCCTTCCCGACCAGCAGGCCCTTGGAATCGTCGTGTTCGTCATTCCCACCGTTTACATACTGCTGCGCTGGTTTCTCGCCATCCCCGTTCAGGTCCAGGAAAGGTGCGGCGTACTCACCAGCATGAAGCGCAGCGCCACGTTGAGCAGGGGCAGCCGCTGGGGTCTTTTTTCCCTGATAGTCGTCGTTGCTACGGTCGCGTCCGTCCTGTGCGTGCCTATCGCATTCCTTGCGGCCTTGCTTCCGGCGCGAGGCGTCGCATTCGGCGCCGGAATAGTCTTTGCAGTGTTCCCGACCGTGCTGGTCGTCGCCGCTGGAGTGAGCTATCTGCAGCTGCGAGTGATCAAGGAAGGAAGCGGCATTTAGAGCACGCTCCAGTTTCGGTCAGCTTTTTCCAGACCGGCGCGAGGACACAGAGCCCATCGATCGCTGGTACCGGCCAGGCACTTCGCCTATCTTCTGGCGATGAAGTTCTTCACGTGGAATGAACATGGCGCGTAGGGCGGGAAGCGCGGACCTGCCGCTGCATGGCGGACGCGTGCCGCCCTGGCTCGCCAATCGCATGACGCGGCTCGGCGCCGTCGTCACCGAGGCAATCGTGCATCACTACGGTCGCGACGAGCTCTTGCGCCGCCTTGCCCATCCCTTTTGGTTCCAATCCTTCGGCGCCGTCATGGGCATGGACTGGCATTCCTCGGGCATCACCACCAGCGTGATCGGCGCGCTGAAGCGTGGGCTCGGGCCGCTGTCGGGCGAGCTCGGCATCCATGTCTGCGGCGGGCGTGGCAAACATTCCAGGCAGACGCCGCATGAGCTCGTCACCATTGGCGACAGGGTCGGGTTCGACGGCGCGGTACTTGCCCAGGCGAGCCGCCTCGTCGCGAAGGTCGACAGCGCCGCCGTGCAGGACGGCTTCGATCTTTATCTTCACGGTTTCGTGGTGACGAACGAAGGCAACTGGGTCGTCGTCCAGCAGGGCATGAACGACGAGAGCCGCAAGGCACGGCGCTATCATTGGCTCTCGGAAGGGCTGAAGAGCTTCGTCGACGAACCGCATTCGGCGATCGACGGCGAAAAACAGGGCAAGATCGTCAACCTGACCGACCACCGCGCCGAAGCCTCCCGCCGCGCCCAGCTCGACCTGCTCGCCGAGATAGGCCCCGACGGCATCGCCCGCGAATTCGCCACGCTCGAAGGATGCAGGGGAAAGCTCAACTCCGAGCAACTCGTGCTCCCGCATCTCGTCATGCCGGCTCATCACGACGTTCGGGCAAAGGATGTGCTGGCGCCGCGCTTGCACGCCACGCTCGCGGCCGCCGCCGATCGCGGCCCCGCCGATTTCGCCGAGCTGCTGCTTGTGCCCGGCGTCGGCGCGCGCACCGTGCAGTCGCTCGCCATGGTCGCCGAAGTCGTCCATGGCACGCCCTACCGCTTCACCGACCCCGCCCGCTTCTCCTTCGCCCATGGCGGCAAGGACAGGCATCCGTTCCCCGTGCCGACCCGCGTCTACGACCAGACCATCGGCGTGCTGAAATCGGCGGTGCGCAAGGCCAAGCTCGGCAATGACGAGGAGCTCGCCGCGCTGAAGCGGCTCGACGACCAGGCTCGGATGCTCGAACGGCGCGTCTCCGGCCCATCGGTCGAACAGTTCATCGCCGAGGAGCGTTTCCAGTCGCATGCGCTCGGCGGCCGCAGCGTGTTTGGGTGGGAGCCAGAGCCGGAGGAGAAGGGGGCGGGCGGTCTTCGCAATTGAACCACGTCGGCGGCGGTTGGCCCACACCCCCCTCTGTCCTGCCGGACATCTCCCCCTCAAGGGGAGATTGGCTGTCCCGGATGGTTTCGCCAATAGTCGACAAGGCAGAAAGGGCGCCGACACCAAAGCTGCCAATCTCCCCCCTTGAGGGGGAGATGTCCGGCAGGACAGAGGGGGGTGCGACGCGAACCGCCAAATCACCGACACGCCCGGTATAGACGCCATCGTCAAACTCCATTCCCACTTGCGGCTCTGATGCTGTAGCCTCCGCGCCATGCCGCAAGGAAAGCTCAAGACCTATCGCGAGAAGCGCGACTTCTCGAAAACCGCCGAACCGCCGGGCGGCGGGGCCGGCGAGGCGGGCAATCGCTTCGTCGTGCACAAGCACTCCGCCACCTCGGATCATTATGATCTGAGGCTTCAGGTCGGTGACGTCCTCAAGAGCTGGGCGGTGCCGCGTGGCCCCTCTCTCAATCCGGCCGACAAGCGCCTGGCGGTCGAGACGGAGGCTCATCCGCTCGAATATATCGATTTCGAGGGCGTCATCCCTGAGGGCGAATATGGCGGCGGGCCGATGATCGTGTGGGATACCGGCACCTGGGCGCCGATGGACGACGTCGAGAAGAGCCTGAGGACCGGTGCTTTCAAGTTCCGTCTCGCCGGTGAGAAGCTCAATGGCGGCTGGATGCTGACGCGGCTCAAGAAACGGCTGGGCGAGGACGACGAACGAAACAACTGGCTGCTCTTCAAGGAGCACGATCTCGCCGCCGACGAAAAGCTCGATATCCTCGCCGCGCGGCCGGAAAGCGTGAAGAGTGGACGCCGCATCGAGGAGCTGGTCGAGGCGCCGAAGCCAAAACCGGTCGTTGCCCGTCCAGTGCCGGGCAAACTGCCCAAGGCTGTCCGCGCGCCGATGCCCAAGCGCATCTTGCCGCAACTCGCCACTGCGGTCGACGAACCGCCGCATGAAAAGGACTGGCTGCACGAGATCAAGTTCGACGGCTATCGGACCATGGCCCATGTCTCCGACGGCACCGTGCAATTGATCACACGCAACGGGCTCGACTGGACGAAGCGCTATGGCGATCTCGGCATGGCTTTCGCCAAGCTTCCATGCCGGGAGGCGATCATCGACGGCGAAGTGGTAGCGCTCGATGAGACGGGCGCCAGCCGCTTCGCCGCCTTGCAGGACGCGTTGTCGGAGGGCGCTGGCAACCGGCTGATCTTTTACGCCTTCGACCTGCTTCATCTCGACGGCTGGGACCTGCGCGCAGTGCCGCTCGCCCGGCGCAAAAAGGCGCTGGCCGGTTTGCTCGCCGGGCACGTCTCGGGCAACTCGGCCATCCAGATCAGCGACCATGTGGAGGGAGACGGCCGCGCATTCTATGAACAGGCGTCCAAGCTCGGCCTCGAAGGTATCGTGTCCAAGAAGGTGGACGCGCCATACCAGGAGGGTCGGTCGCAAAGCTGGTTGAAGGCGAAAGTGCCCGAGATCGAGAACTTCGTTATCGTGGGCTACACCATCTCGCCCGCCACGGACGGGCTCGGCGCCTTGGCGCTCGGCGAATGGGAAAACGACGAGCTTCGCTATCGAGGCAAAGTCGGGTCCGGTTTCGACGCCCCGTCGCTGCGCGACCTCCTGGAAAGGCTCGAGCCGCTCGCAGCAGGCGCGGCCCCGCTCGAAGGCGCACCGAAGGAAACTATCTTCGTGCGACCTGTGCTTTCGGCCCGCATCCGCTTCGCCAACCGCACCCATGACGGCATGTTGCGCCACGCCGTCTTCCTCGGCCTGCGCGAGGCGGAGATTTCCGCCCCAGCCACGGCGGAGCGGCGGCGCCTCATCACCGACGCGGACCTGGCCTCGATCTGGGTCACCAATCCGACGCGGCGTCTCCTCGGCAAGTCCGGCCCGACCAAGCTGGACATCGCGGTCTATTATGCGCTGATCGGCGACTTCATGCTGCCGCACATTATCGGGCGGCCTGTGTCGCTGTTCCGCTGCCCGACGGGAAGGCTACAGGACTGCTTCTTCCAGCGCCACGCCTTCACCGGCATGCCGGCCACGGTCGCGGTCATCAACACCACCAATTCCGACAAGGAAGAGAAGACCTATATTTCGGTCGAGGACGCCAAGGGTTACCTCGCGCTCGCGCAATTCGGCGTTGTCGAGTTCCACGCCTGGGGCGCGCTTCGGCAGAAGCTCGAGAAACCGGACCGGATCGTCTTCGACCTCGATCCCGGCGAGGGCATCGGCTGGCGCGAAGTGGTCGAGGCCGCTATTCATCTGCGCGGCGAACTCTCCGCGCTCGGCCTCGTGCCCTTCGTCAAGACCTCCGGCGGTAGGGGCGTTCACGTCGTCGTGCCGATCGCGCCGCGCCTCGGCTGGAAGGAAGTGCATCGGGCGACCAGCGAGATCGCTACGCGCCTTGCCGCCGCCGAGCCCGGCACGTTTACGGCGATCATGGGCAAGGAGAACCGCAAGCGTCGCATCTTCATCGATTTCCACCGCAATGCCAGGAGCGCCACGGCGGCGGCCCCCTACTCGCTGCGCGCCCGCACCGGCATGCCCGCCTCGGCACCGCTTTCCTGGCAGGATCTCGAAGCAATCGACGCGCCGGAGGATTTGAACTATTCTTCGCTTCCCGCGCTGGTGGCCAGCTCCGGCGATCCTTGGGCCGATATCGACGAGTTCGCCCGGGAACTGGCTGCGCCGCGCGGTGCTGGGCGCCGTTGAATCGCTCCGGAGCGGCGGACAGCGTGACGATGGGTCCGGGGAGAGAATACCCGCCGGGAATGATCAGAACGTTTTCTTAAAACATCGGGCCCGAAAGTGGGAATGGGTTCGGGGTCGGTGCGAAACCTAGGTATCGCGTAGGAGTAACCCATGGCGCCGAGAGCCAGTTGGAAAGGTTATCTGAAGCTCAGTCTGGTGAGCTGCCCGGTGCGGCTTTATCCCGCCACCAGTGCAAGCGAACGCATCAGCTTCAACCAGCTTCACAAGAAGACGCACAACCGCATCAACATGAAGCCGGTCGATCCGGAGATGGGGCTGGTCGAGCGCTCCGATCTCGTCAAGGGCTATGAATACGAGCCCAAGCAATATGTCATCATCGACGAAACGGACCTCGAAGCAGTCAAGATCGAATCCAATCATACGATGAACATCGAGGCTTTCGTCGAGGAAGGCTCGGTCGATGTCATCTACCAGGATGCGCCCTATTATCTGGCGCCCGATGGGGCCATGGCCGAAGAGACGTTCATCGTGTTGCGCGAGGCCTTGCGCCGCACCGGCAAGCTCGCCATCGCCCGCCTCGTGCTCTCCAGCCGCGAGCGCGTCGTGACCATCGGCGCGCGAGAGACCGGCATGTTCGTCTCGACGCTGCGCAATCCCAACGAGGTGCGCGGTACCGCCGAATATTTCGGCAACATCCCTGTCGGCAAGCCCGATCCCGAGATGCTGCAACTCGCCGAGGCGCTGATCGAGCAGAAGGTCACGACCTTCGATCCCCGGAATTACGAGGACCGCTACGAGATCGCGCTGATGGCGATGATCAAGGAGAAGCTCAAGGGCCACAAGCCGATCGTCGCGGCCGCGCCCGAGCGCGGCAACGTCATCAACCTGATGGACGCGCTGAAGGCGAGCCTGTCGCAAACCAAGCCGCCGGCGAAGAGCAAGACCAAAGCCGCTGCCGAGGCCAAGCCGGCGGCAAAGACATCGGCAAAGCCGAGCCGGAAAAAGGCGTGATGATATTCGAAGGGAGTGCCGCCACGTCGGGCTTCGCCCCCTCACCCGGCCTCCGCTCCGCTCGGCCGACCTCTCCCCAGAGGGGAGAGCGGGTTACCTCTGTCTGTGCCAAGCTGGATGCCCTTGATGATCGAACACAGCGGCTGACGATCCCCTCTCCCCCCTGGGGAGAGGTCGGCCGAGCGGAGCGGAGGCTGGGTGAGGGGGCCTCTCCAAGAGGACTTCGCCCATGACCACCGCCCCCGTCGCCGGCGTCACAATCGGCCTTGTCGGCGCGCTAGCCGCCTTCCCGCGAAGGCTGGCCGCGCGCGAGGTCGAGCGCCAGGGCGGCCAGCTACAGCGAGGCATAACCCGCCGCACCACCCATGTCGTCCTCGGCAGGAATCTGCTGGATCGCTGGAGCGAATCCGAGATCGAAGCTCGTTTCGAGGCTGAAACGAGTGCCGGCAGGGAACCGCTTTCGGAAAGCGGGTTCCTGCACCTGCTTGGTCTGATGGACGCGCCGGAGGGCTCGACCATGGCGGCCCAATCGCTCATCGATCAATCCGGATTGACCCCGCGCGATTTTGCGCTCCTCTCCCTGTTCGATGCCTTCGAGCACGACGCCGAGCCCTATTCCTTCCGCGACCTCATTCTGGCCAGGAAATATGCCGGGTTGATCGCCGGCGGCGCGACCTGGAGCGCGATTGCCCGCTCCGTTCACCGCTCGGGTCCCGTCGCCTCGCTCACCGCCCTGTCGCTGCAGGCACAGGGGCGCCAGGCCATTTATGCGCGTCTGGGCGACAAGCTCAGCGAGCTCGATGGCCAGATGCTGCTGCCGCTCGCCTCCCCCGATGATGCGGAGGTCGAGGAGCTTTTCGCGACCGCCGAGACGCTCGAGGCGGAAGAACGATACGAGGAGGCAGCCGCTGCCTATCGGCGCTGCCTCGCAGCCGATCCCCGCGATTCAGTCGCCGCCTTCAACCGCGCCAACTGTCTGCGCGCGGCGGGTCTCGCCGCTGAAGCGGCACATGCCTACAAACAGGCGCTAAAGCTCGATCCCGATTTTGTGGAAGCCTGGTTCAATCTCGGCGGACTGCAGGCCGAGCGCGGACATGCCGACAGCGCCCGGCGAACTCTCGCCAAGGCGATCGCCCTGGACGGAGCCTATGGCGATGCCGTCTTCAACCTGGCCAAGCTCGAATATGACGCCGGCAATCTCCTGGAGGCGCGGCGCTGGTGGACACGCTATTTGGAACTCGACCCCCACTCCGAATGGGCGCGCACCGCCGCGCGCGGCGTGCGGTATGTCGACCTGCACCTGGCCCAGAAATCGGCGGGCTAGCACCTGGTGATTGAAGCGATGGGCGCGATGGCATCGTCATGGAATGGATCCTCGGATCACCTCGCTTCGCTCGGGTCCGAGGATGACGATCGCGTTGAGGACCTGCCCAACTACAAGGTTGGCGGTTGGCACCGCCCTCTCCACTTCGTCATCCTCGGACGGGAGCCCGCACCAGCGGGCGAGCTGATCCGAGGATCCATTCCGTGACGTTGCGGCTGGCCCTCATGACCGACAAATTCCTTTTCGACGGGCCCGAAGGCGCTGATGTCACCATCCTTCTCGCGCATGGCGCCGGAGCGCCGATGGATTCGGCCTCGATGACGGCGACGGCCAAGGCGTTCGCGGCAGCGGGCTTCCGCGTCGCCCGCTTCGAGTTCTCCTATATGGCGAGCCGCAGGCAGGGTCTCCGCAAGCCGCCGCCGCGTGCCGAGTCGCTCAATCCGGAATATCGTGGGGCCATGGTCGAACTCGGTGCAACGGGGCCGCTGATCATCGGCGGCAAGTCGATGGGCGGCCGCGTCGCCAGCATGGTGGCCGACGACCTCCATGCGCAAGGTGCGATCGCCGGCCTGCTCTGCCTCGGCTACCCCTTCCATCCGCCGGACAAGCCGGAGCAGCTTCGCACGAAGCACTTGGCCGAACTCAAGACCCCGACGCTCATCTGCCAGGGAACGCGCGACGAGTTCGGCACGCGGGACGAGGTTACCGGCTACGCGCTTTCCCCAGCCATCGAAATCCTCTGGCTGGAGGATGGCGATCATGACCTCAAGCCGCGCAAGAGCATCTCGGGTTTCTCGGCCGCCGACCACTTGAAGACGCTTGCCCAGGCAGTCTCGGACTGGTCGACCCGGATCGCATGAAGATCGCCACCTTCAACATCAACAACGTCAATCGCCGGCTCGAGAACCTGCTTGGCTGGTTGGAAGCCGCCCGGCCGGACGTGGTCTGCCTCCAGGAACTCAAGGCGGCCGACAATCAGTTCCCGCGCTCGGCGATCGCCAGCGCCGGTTACGGTGCGGTATGGCGGGGCCAACGAACATGGAACGGCGTGGCGATATTGGCGCGGGGCGCCGATCCCGTGCTCACTCGCGACGCGCTTCCCGGCGATCCCGCCGACGGCCAGGCCCGTTACATCGAAGCTGCGGTGGAAGGCATCCTGATCGCCTCGCTCTACGCGCCGAACGGCAATCCGCAGCCAGGCCCGAAATTCGACTACAAGCTCGCCTGGTCGGAGCGACTGATCTCCCATGCCGCCGAACTGTTCGCCGCCGGCCTACCGGTGGTGCTCGCCGGCGACTACAACATCGTACCGGAGCCGCGCGACATCTACCCGACGAAGTCCTATGACAAGAACGCGCTGGTCCAGCCGGAGAGCCGTGCAGTCTTCGAGCGACTCCTCGACCAGGGCTGGGTCGACGCGATCCGCAAGATCCATCCCGACGAAACCGTCTACACCTTCTGGGACTATATGCGGAACCGCTGGCCCAGGAATGCCGGCCTGCGGCTCGACCATCTGCTGCTCAGCCGCAAGGTGGCGCGGCGGCTGAGGGACGCCGGCGTCGACAGGGAGGTGCGCGGCGTGGACGGCGCCAGCGACCACGCGCCGGTGTGGGTGGAGTTGAGGTAGAGGCGGAGGCCGCCGTACCCTCCCCTCTCCTACGCCCTCTCCTCCCAGACCTTCACCAACTCCACCACCGTCGCCACCGCCTTCTCCATGTCCTGTCGGCTGATCCATTCGAGCGGCGAGTGGAAGGCATGCCCACCGGCAAAGAGGTTCGGGCAAGGCAATCCCATGAAGGACAGGCGAGAGCCGTCGGTCCCGCCCCGGATGCTGCCACGCACGGGCGTCATGCCGGCGCGGCGGATCGCCTCCATGGCGTTCTCCACCACTTCGGGATGGCGGTCGAGGATCCGCTTCATGTTGCGATACTGTTCCTTGACCTCGAACGTGTAGGTGGAGCCGGGATAGGCGGCCAGGACATCCCTGATCAGAGCTTCGAGCAGGGCTTCCTTTTCCGCCAGCCCTTCATCGCGGAAGTCGCGAATGATGAAGCTCAAGGCCGCCTTCTCCATCGACCCGCTCATTGCGATCGGGTGGATGAAGCCCTCCCGGCCCGAGGTCGTTTCGGGAGCGATGTCCCGGGGAAGGCGATCGACGATGGCCCCGGCGACCTTGATCGCGTTCTCCATCCTGTCCTTGGCGAAGCCGGGATGGATGGCCACGCCCTGGATGGCGACCTCGACGCCGTCGGCGGAGAAGGTCTCGTCCTCGATGTGGCCCGCCGTTTCGCCGTCGAGCGTATAGGCGAACTCGGCGCCGAGCTTCTGAAGATCCACCTTGTCGACGCCGCGGCCGATCTCCTCGTCGGGCGTGAACAGAAGCTTGATGGTGCCGTGTTTGACACCGGGGTTGTCGAGCAGGAACTGCGCGGCGGTCACGATTTCCGCGATGCCCGCCTTGTCGTCCGCGCCGAGCAGCGTCGTGCCGTCGGTGGTGACGACATCGTTGCCGATCTGGTCGTTGAGGGCGGGATTCTCGGCGACGCGGATCACCTGGAGCGGGTCGCCCGGCAGCTTGATGTCGCCACCTCGATAATCCTTCACGACCTGCGGCTTGACGCCTTTGCCGGAAAAATCCGGAGCCGTGTCCATATGCGAGCAGAAGCAGATGACTGGCACCTCTTTCTCCACATTGGACGGAATGGTGGCGTAGACATAGCCGTGCTCGTCGAGATGGGCATCGGAAACGCCCATGGCGAGAAGCTCGTCGACGAGAAGACGGCCGAGATCCTTCTGCTTTTCCGTGGAAGGCTGCGTCTGCGATGCGGGATCCGACTGCGTGTCGATGACGACGTAACGAAGGAAGCGGTCGAGAACGGTGTCGGTCATGGGCCAGGTCCGGAGAGGTTCGTGGGACCATAGCTTTACAGCATCGCGGCCGAAAATGGGCGGGTTTTGCCGCCCGTTTGCGCATCGACGGTTCTGCGGCTTCGGCTCGATCTGGCCTCGTCATCCGGTCGTTCGCCGGCGCCGTTTGTATAGTATTCATCGATCTCGATTTAGCTTTGACAAGAAATGCCGGGATAAAACCGATGGACGCAATGTCGACCCCAAAGCCTATCTTGGAACTGGTACTCGGAACCCTTGGAATGATCGCGATAATCTTCGTCCATGGGGCTGGGATCAGGATCATCAACCAGCGCTTCAGCGATTCCTGGGTCCACGTGAACGAGATGACAGCGCACTGGCGTATCAACGCGCTGCTCGCATTCACAATCGGTTCCCTGGCGGGGCTGCACTTCGCCGAGACGCTTCTCTGGGCCATTCCCCTGTCGTTGGCAGGCCTGATCCCGTCGATGCGCGACAGCTACTACTACGTGCTCGAAAACTATACGACGCTGGGCGAGGGTACGGTCAGTCTGCCCGATCGATGGCGGCTTATCGGACCCATCATCGGTATGTCCGGCCTGTTCACGTTCGGATGGACCGGCAGCGTCCTCGTAAGCATCATGACTGAATTCGGGAAGGTCGACAGGATAAGGGCCAAGCAGAAGAGCAGCCCGGGGCCGGATGGCTGACCGACCCGTTGACGTCGCGCGTCAATCGTGAAACGGCTCCACGACGCGGCGTTTGCCGAGCATGAAGGCGTCGGCGACATGCTTTAACGGTGAGAGGTCGACATCCGACACGCCGGCGCGCACGATCTCGGCAAAGCGTCGATAAAGCATGGGATATTCCGCCTCCGGCTGGCGGTCGACGATCTTTCCGTCGATCGTCAGTTGCGAGCCGCCACCGGAGAGCAGCATGGATCCCGCGTCGGTATCGGCAACGATTTCCCAGCTCTGCGGGCCCGTCTGACGCCAGTCGAATTCCGCCGCCACGGCTACGCCGTCCAATGTCCTGAAGGCGATTTGCGCGGCGATCGGCGCGTCGCGATTTTCAGGAAAATCGAGAGTGGCGGCCGTGACGAACATTCCCGGAAGAATATGCGTGGCGATCGACAGCGCATTGATACCGGGATCGAAGACGCCGAAGCCGCCGGGCTCCCAGATCCATTGCTGGCCTGGATGCCAGCGGCGCACGTCCTCCTTCCAATTGATGGCGGCCGACCTGATGCGGGTCGAGGCCAGGAAGGCTCTGGCGGCCTCTACTGCCGGCGCATAGCGCGAGTGCCAGCTGGCGAACAGAGACACGCCCTTTGCCGCGGCAAGTTCCGTAAGGTGCTCGACTTCGCTGACGGTAGCGCCAGGCGGCTTTTCAAGAAAGACGTGCTTGCCGGCTTCGAGCGCGGCGCGTGCGGCGGCCGAGCGGACCTGAGGCGGCATGCACAGCGAGACCGCATCGAGCTCCGGAACCGCGTCGATCATCGCCGTGATGGAGGAATAATTGTCGATGCCATCCACCTTGCCATGACGGCTTGCCGCGGCGACGAGGCGATAATGGGGATCGTTGGCCAAGGCCGGCAGATGCTGATCGCGGACGATCTTGCCCACACCGACAATTCCGATCCTGATGGGGGGTGAAGGCATGTCGCTCGACCGCTGGTGACGTGCAATTCATACCAGAGGGCAAGCGAAGGACAAGCCGGATTTGCGGAAGGGCCTTGCACCGTCTGGCGCCCGGCGGAAAGGTCACGGAATGGATACTCGGATCACCTCGCTTCGCTCGGGTCCGAGTATGACGAAGCTTCTATAGCGAATGCCAATCGTCAGCGTCGGTGATTAGCCGAGCACATCAATGCAGTTCGTCATACTCGGACCCGCAGGCGAGCGAAGCGAAGCCGGAGGTGATCCGAGTATCCATTCCGTGACCTGGCCGGATCTACTGCGCTGAAGATTGTCGTCGCCACGCAAGCGCACAATTATCAGTGTCGGCCAGCCTTCTATGGGGAGGTCCGCACCACCAGCCGGCTATTCCTCCACCACAGGCTCCAGCCCGAGATCCCGCTTCGGATCCTTGCCCGCCTGCAGCATTGCGAGTTCCCGTTCATCGACGTCATAATATTCGCCGTCGATCAGGACGCGTGCCGACATGCGGCCTTGCGAATAGCGTTGGCTGGCAATGTGGAGCTTGTGCCGTTGGAGCGCCCGCCGCACTGCGGCGCGGGCCTTTATTTGGTTCTCGACTGCCTGGCGTCTTTCCCTCATCCCCCTACGTTAGCATGCGCCCGGCGGCGAGGAAACCGGAAGGGGCTTGAGCTTCCAGCAGGTGGAACGATTAGCGTTCGTAGTGCCGGTGATTCGTATGAGGGAAAACGGCGGCTGAACTGATGGACAAAGCCATAGGACATTCGCGATTGAGGACCACGCTGCTGGCAGCGCTGTTCTTCGTTCTGTCCTCGCTCCAGCCCGGGCTGTTCGCCACGGTGAATGCTGCGGGCTTCCATGCCGATGGTTGCATGGCATTGTCCATGCTGGGCTCCGCGGTACAGGCAGACGACGCCTGTCATGGCTCGGCCCATGCCACGCATGGGGCGGCAGCCGATGACGGCGGACAAGGCGCCCAGCACCATCACAAGCCCCAGGACGCCAAGAACAAGAGCTGCGAGATTCACTGCGCGCCGGTATTCGCCGTCCCCGTCGATTGCCCGGTCCTGGAGCGTACTTCCGTGCGCTGTTTCGCGCCCGTCGCCGCGGCACGCCTGCCTCTCGACGACTACGCCGAATTGATCCACCCACCTCGAAGCCTGATCTGACGCGGCCCGCAAGGGCCGGCCATGCGCGACGTCCGGGATCCGTTCCGGCGTCGCCGAACGCCTACGTCAAGATTTCAGGTAAGACATGAAGATCGCAAGCCTTGCGATGCTTTCCGCATCGCTGTCCATTGCCGGCTGCGCGGCGAGCACGCCGCCCACCCTGCTGCCGAGCTACAACCCCGTCGACCCCGCCATGGGCATCCACGAGACCGGTTACCGCCCCATCGTCGTCTATACCAGGCGCGAGCCGGTCGACCCGCAGGACTGGCGCGGCCTCAATGACAGGCTGTCACCGGCCTCCGACAATTCGACAACCAAGAACGGAGCCGGCTCGTGAACCGCCGTCTCCTCAAATCTCTTGTCGCGATCGCTCTGCCCGTCATCGTCGCCGGTTGCGCGACCACGGCCACTGGCGACGTGACCGACCCGATGGCGGGCTTCTCGACCGTCTCGGCGCGCACGGACGCCGCCACCGGAAGACAGGCCATTTGGATCCAGTCGACCGACGAAGCGCGTGCCGTTTCCGAGCGCGTCAAGAAGCTGGTGCGCAAGAAGACCATCAGCGCCGACGTTGCCGTCCAGGCGGCGCTCCTGAACAACCGGGGCCTGCAGGCCGCCTATGCCGATATTGGGCTGTCGGCCGCGGATGTGTGGCAGGAGAAGCTTCTGGTCAACCCGCGCGTCGGCATCGGCATCAGCGGGGTGGGCATCGGCCGCACGGTGGAATCGGCGGTGACATCGAACATCCTGGCGCTGATCACCCGACCGCGACGCGTGGCGGTGGCCGACGTGCGCTTCCGCCAGGCGCAATTGCGCGCTGCCGAGGAGACGCTGCGGCTTGCCGCCGACACGAGGCGCGCCTGGATCAACGCCGTCTCGGCGTGGGAGAACGTGGCCTATCTCAACCAGGCTCAGGCCGCCGCCGACGCGGCTTCCGAACTCGCCAAGAAGCTCGGCGAGACCGGCGCCATGCCCAAGGCGGGCCAGGCGCGCGAGCACGCCTTTTATGCCGAGCTCTCGGCCGAGGTGGCACGGGCTCGGCTCGACGCCCGGCTGGCCAAGGAGGAGCTGACGCGGCTGATGGGCCTGTGGGGCTCCGACGTCGACTATTTCGTGCCGAACGCGCTGCCGGCCCTGCCCAAGGGCGCCTCGGCCAAGCGCGCCATCGAGGCCGAGGCGCTCAAGAACCGCGTCGACCTAGAGGTCGCCAAGCTCGAGCTCGACGCGCTCGCCAAGTCCTACGGGCTGACCGAAGCCACCCGCTACGTTACCGATCTCGAGCTGATAACCGGCGTCGAGGTCGAGAAGGAGGAAGAGGACGGTTCGGAGAAGAACATCACCTCAGGCGCGTTCGAGCTGGAATTCGTCATCCCCGTCTTCGACACCGGCAAGGCGCGCATGCGCCAGGCCGAACTCAACTACATGCGGGCGGCAAACCTGTTGGCCGAGAAGGCGGTCAATGTCCGCTCCGAAGCGCGCGGCGCCTATGACGCCTACCGTTCGAGCTACGACATCGCCCGTCACTACCGCAACAACGTCGTGCCGCTGCGCAAGAAGATCGAGGAAGAGTCGATCCTCACCTACAACGGCATGATCACCAACACCTTCGAGCTGCTCGCCGATACCAGGGCCAAGATCGACGCCAATGTGCTGGCCCTCAACGCCAAGCGCAATTTCTGGCTGGCCGACGTCAATCTCGGCACCGCCATCCGTGGCGGCGGCGGCGTGGTCGCGGCCGAAGGCGGCGGCGAGACGGTCGCGGCGGCTGACGCCGGCGGCGGCCATTAAGGAGAAACACTGATGTTTTCCAGACGACAGATCCTCGGCGGCGCCGCCTTCCTGGCCAGCGTCGCGGCCTGGACCAAGACTTCCGCGCAACGGCTGCCCGAAGCGCCGATCATGGATTCGCCCGACATGCAGCCGCCGCTGTTCCCCAGCAGCGGCCCCGACTACCAGCCGGTGGTGACCCTCAACGGCTGGACCTTGCCGCACCGCATGAACAACGGCGTCAAGGAATTCCACCTCATCGCCGAACCGGTCGAGCGCGAGCTCGCGCCGGGCACGACCGCCTATCTGTGGGGCTATAACGGCCAGTCGCCGGGGCCGACGATCGAGGCGGTCGAGGGCGACCGCGTGCGCATTTTCGTCACCAACAAACTGCCCGAGCACACCACCATCCACTGGCACGGCATGATCCTGCCCAACGGGATGGACGGCGTCACCGGTCTGACCCAGCCCGGCATCCCGCCCGGCAAGACCTTCGTCTACGAGTTCGACCTCGTGAAGAGCGGCACCTTCATGTACCACCCGCATGCCGACGAGATGGTGCAGATGGCCATGGGCATGATGGGCTTCTTCGTCATTCATCCCAAGGACCCGACGCTTCACCGCGTCGACCGCGACTTCGTATTCCTGCTCAACGCCTATGACATCGAGCCCGGTTCCTACGTGCCGCGCGTCATGGAGATGACCGACTTCAACCTGTGGTGTTTCAACAGCCGGGTGTTCCCGGCGATCAGTCCGCTGGTGGTGTCGAAGAACGATCGCGTGCGGGTGCGCGTCGGCAACCTCACCATGACCAACCATCCCGTCCACATGCATGGTTACGATTTCGAAGTGACCTGCACGGATGGCGGCTGGGTGCGGCCGGAGGCGCGCTGGCCGGAAGTGTCGATCGACATCCCGGTCGGGGCCATGCGCGCCTACGAGTTCGACGCCAAATACGAAGGCGACTGGGCGATCCATTGCCACAAGTCGCATCATACGATGAACGCCATGGGCCATGACGTGCCGACCTTCATCGGCGTCGACAAGACCGAGGTGGCGGCCAAGATTCGCAAGGTCCAGCCGGACTACATGCCGATGGGCAATCGCGGCATGGCCGACATGGGCGAGATGGAGATGCCGCTGCCGGACAACACCGTGCCGATGATGACGGGTTGGGGCCAGTTCGGGGCGATCGAGATGGGCGGCATGTTCTCGGTGGTGAAGGTGCGCGAAGGCATCTCCGCCGACGATTACGCCGATCCCGGCTGGTACCAGCACCCCCATGGGACCGTCGCCAGGGAGTGGACCGGCGACACGCCGGAACCGGCCCGCGCGACCGAGCCCGCGACCCAGCCGCCCAAGCCGCGGCAAGGCGGACATGGTGGCCATGGCTGAAACACACCCCCGGAAGCCTGACTTGAAGCAAACCTTGGAGATGAAAATGAGAATCGGAATTGTTCTTGCGGCCCTGAGCGCCCTTCTGCCCGCGGCGGCTTTGGCCGCGGGCAGCCACAGCGGCGGCCATGACGAGATGATGGCCATCGGCAAACCCGGGGCGAACGCCGAGGCCGGGCGCACCGTCGACATCGTCATGGCCGAGAAGGACGACGGCGCAATGGTCTTCGAGCCGGCCGTCCTCGAGGTTAAGGCCGGCGAGACGATCCGCCTGAAGTTCACCAACAAGGGCGAGACCGACCACGAGTTCGTCATGGATACCAACCAGGCGGTGCTCGAGCACAAGGCCCAGATGGAGAAATTCCCCGAGATGGAGCATGCCGACGCCAATGCGCTGCGGCTGGCGCCCGGCGCGTCGGGCGAGATCGTCTGGACCTTCGCCCATGCCGGCGACTTCACCTTCGCCTGCCTGATTCCCGGCCATTACGAGGCCGGCATGAAGGGCGACATCACGGTTGCCCGCTGACTTGCCCCAATCCTCAACTGCAAAGGACATCGACATGAAATCCATCGTCAGGATCGCCCTCGCCGCCGCCATGACGCTGTCGGCCACGGCCGTCTTCGCCGCCGAGTACACCAAGGGCCAGGTGACCAAGATCGACGCCAAGCAGAATAAGATCACCATCAAGCACGAGGAACTGAAGAATCTCGGCATGTCGGCCATGACCATGGTGTTCGCCGTCGCCGACGGCGACATGCTCGACAACGTCAAGGAGGGTCAGGCAATCGAGTTCGTCGCCGACCGCGTCAATGGCCGCCTCACCGTCACCGAGATCAAGTGAATAGACCGGCCCCGGCCAGCACCGGCCGGGGCCGATCACGCTTGCCCAGAAAGACAAGGAGGAGGAAAATGCCCCTTCAGGAGATGAACATGAAAAAGAAGTTCTCGCTTGCCCTGCTTGCCATGCTGGCCGCCGCGCCGCTCGCGTGGGCGGGAGAAAAACCCGAGGTGGTCGTCTACAAGAATCCTTGGTGCGGCTGCTGCGAGGAATGGGCGGAGGCGCTGCGCAAGAACGGCTATCCCGTCGTGACGCACGACCAGGAGGATCTCAGCCATACCAAGAGGGCAGCAGGCGTCCCCAACGACATGGAATCGTGCCACACGGCGAAGGTCGACGGTTACGTGTTGGAGGGTCACGTGCCGCTGGAAGCGATTTCCAAACTGCTTTCGGAACGGCCGGCCGTAGCCGGTCTGGCCGTGCCCGGCATGCCGCAGGGCTCTCTCGGCATGGGCGACGATCCGAATGCGCGCTACGACGTCATGACACTGCCCGAACTCGCCGGTGCAAGGCCGCAAGTGTTCTATCAGGCCGGCGCGCGATAGGGCATCGCTCGGACAGAGCCGTGGCGGATCCGGCGCTGCATCTGTCCGTTCCCTGCAGGCCGGCTGCCCTACGGACATTCCACTTGGCTGCAAAATGCTCTACCAAGCTCGCATGGCCAAGAAGATCCTTTTCGATACCGATCCCGGCGTCGACGACGCCACCGCGCTGCTCTTCCTGCACAAGCACCCTGAGGCCGAGCTCGTCGGCATCACCACCGTTTTCGGCAACACCGACATCGACCGCGTCACCCGCAACGCGCTTTATTTGAAGGAGCGCTTCGACGTGGCGGCGCCGGTGGCGCGCGGCGCCGGCCGGCCTCTTGTTTGCGAGCCCGGGCCTTTGCCCGTCCTGGTCCATGGCGACAACGGCCTCGGCAACGTGACAATCCCGGAAAGCATTGCGGGCGATCTCGATCCGCGCCCGGCTGCGCGCTTCATCATCGATACGCTGCGCGAGCATCCCGGCGAGATCACCATCGTCGCGGTCGGCAGGCTCACCAACCTGGCGCAGGCGCTCGCCGAAGCGCCGGAGATCGCGGGACTTGCGAAGGAGGTCGTCATCATGGGTGGCGCCTTCGCCCTTTCGGGCCACAACGGCAATGTCACGCCCGTGGCCGAGGCCAACATCCTTGGCGATCCCCATGCCGCCGACCTCGTGTTCGGCGCCGCTTGGCCGGTGGTTGCCGTCGGTCTCGACGTCACCCGCCAGGTGATGATCACACCCCGGGATCTCGCGCGCCTTCACGGCGAAGGTGGCGATGCCGGGCGTTTCATCGCCGAGATCTCCGATCATTACAGGCGCTTCTACAGCCGCTTCGGCATCGAAGGCTTCTACTGCCACGACGCGTCGGCGGCCGCGCTCGCCATCGACCCTTCACTCTTCACGACACGCGCCGGCCCGGTAAGGGTCGCGACGGAAGGCATCGTCATGGGCCAGACGATCCAGCGCGACAACCGCATCCCGTTCGGACCCAACGCCTGGGACGGCGTGCCGGACCAGCATGTCTGCGTCGAAGTCGAGGCCGACCGGCTCAAGGCTCTGGTGATGGGCACGCTGTTGGGGTGATGTAGCCTCCGGCAGCGCCGTGTTCGTTCTGCACGGTTGGGCGGCCGGCCGCTTGGGAACGGAATGGATCCTCGGGTCAGCTCGCCCGCTGGCGCGGGCTCACGCCCGAGGATGACGATTCGCGTTGAAGGCCTGCGCCAACCCGCCAACGTTTGTGGTTGGCATCGACAGAGAAGCTTCGTCATCCACGGACCCGAGCGAAGCGAGGTGATCCGTGGATCCATTCCGTTCCCAAGCGGCCAGCCGCCCAGCCGTGCAGAACGAAGCAGCCGAACGGCAGCGACAACAGCCCACCATCCGCTCCTTCCGTACCGCCCGAGACGTGGGAATCCGGTGGGGCAGTGCCCTGCGACGGAAGTCACCCCGCCGTTGCGAGGCCGGTGATCATCGAGACGATCTCGTTCTTGTCGGTCTCGGCCGTTCGGCGGATGCCGATCTGGCGGCCGCGCCGTAGGACGCAGATGCGGTCCGAAAGGCGGAACACCTGGTCGAGGCTGTGGCTGATGATCAGGATTGGCAGGTTCCGCGCCTTGAGACCAAGGATGATGTCCTCGACCTTCGCCGTCTCCGCGACGCCGAGCGCCGCAGTGGGTTCGTCCATCAGCACGAGGTTCGTCGCCCAGTGGGTTGCCCTTGCGATCGCCACTCCCTGCCGCTGGCCGCCCGAGAGGTCGCGTATGATCGACTTGGCGGAGGGAATGCGCACGTCGAGCTCGCGCACCAGCTTCTCCGTCTCGGCGATCATGCCGGCCCGATCGAGCTTGCCGAACGGCCCCTTCGTCTTCTCGCGGCCGAGGAAAAGATTCATGTAGACGGTCTGGCTGTCGGCCAGTGCCAGGTCCTGATAGACCACCTGGACGCCCTTGGCCTGCGACTGGCTCGCATCGCTGAAATGGACGAGTTCGCCGCCGAGCCGGATCTCCCCGGAGGTCGGCTGGTACATGCCGGAGACGATCTTGACCAGCGTCGACTTGCCCGCGCCATTGTCGCCAACCAGCGCGACGACCTCGCCGCGATCGATGTCCAGGCTGAAATCCTCGATGGCGACGATACCGTCGAAGGATTTGTGGATGTTGCGAAGGCTCAGCGCCGATGTCGTGCTCATGGCGCTCACCATTCCGGCCAGTTGATGGGCCGGCCATAGGCATCGTGGATCGCTTCCACCTTCGGCGCGGCCGAAGCCAGGCCGGAAACGCCGATGACATAGGCGCGGGTGACGAAGGCCTGCGCGCGGAAGCCGAACACCACGCTGTCGCCGACTCGCGGCGCGGCGGCGCCGGTAGCGTCGATCATGCCGTAATAGTCGATCGCAGCGGGCGGCGGGATCTCGACGCTGCGCAGCGCCGAGGCTGCCGAAGTCGGCTCGCGCGAAACGATCGCCTTCACGTCGTAGTCGGGGAAGACCGGGTCGATATAGAGGCCGCCGCCGAAGCAATAGGCCCGCCCGCCATGGAGATGCGAAACCTCGCTGAGATAGACGACGGCCGGCACTTCCGGCAGGTCTTCCAGCGCGTGCAGCGGCGTCGTGCCGGTCAGTCCGTGGCCGGGCTCGCATTGCGTGGCGCCGACCTCGGCAAGAGGGGGAATCATCACCGACGATGTCGTTCCGGGCGCGTTGATTTCAATGTCCTTGCGTCCCGCGGCCGCCAGAGCGTCGGCAGCGCGGCGCAGCGTCTCGGTATTGTGCGTCGGCTTGATCTTGCGCGTCGCCGCGTCGAAGAGCTGGGCTGGAAAAGTCGTGATGCCGGCAAAGCGGCCTTCCCCTAAGCGATCGATGCGCTCGGCGACCTCGACGATGTCAGCGGCGGGAAAGCCGCCCTCATGCCCCCGGTAGAACGTGTCGCCCTCTGCCTGGATGCGGGCGAGCAGCCGCCCGTCATGACCGGAGGCCTTCAGCGCGGCATCGGCTTCGGCCGCTTTCTCGTCGTTGAAGACCGTCCAGTAGCGCGGCTTCATCCGCGCGGCGGCGGCCGCCTCGGCGCGAGGCACCTGGACGAGATGGCCGAGGTGGCCGAGGCCCAGCCCGGCACGATGCGTGGCGCGGGCGCATTCCATGTCGACCGCGACGGTTTCGTCGACGCCACCCCGCTGCACGGCCTCGCAGAAGGAAGCGTTGCGGCCCATCTGCTTGGTCATGGCGAAGACTTTGAGCCCGTGGCGATCGGCGATCTCGCGGATAATGCGGGCGTTGGCTTCGACGGCGTCCGTATCGATCACATAGCTATTGGCGGGCAGCCTGCCCTCTTGATGCAGCCGGATCGCCGCCTCGATGAGGCGGGGATTGCGGCGGCGAAGTACATCGAGAAACATTGTCTTATCCTCGCTAGGGCATTTTGCGGCCAGGTGGCATCACTTGGCGTCGCACAAATGCGGCTCGAACAATCAGCGCTGCGGTTCGCGCAGCGTCAGCGCCACGGCCGCCAGGATTATGAGGCCGCGCACGATCATCTGCTCGGAGACGGCAAGCCCCATCAGGATCAGGCCGTTGTTGAGCATTCCCATCAGCAGGGAGCCGACGAGCGCTCCCACGACCGTGCCCGTGCCGCCATTGAGCCGGGTGCCGCCGACGATGACGGCGGCGATCACCGTGAGAAGGTCGGTCTCGCCGAGCGTGTAGCGTGCGCCCTGGATGCGGCCGAAATAGAGCAGCCCGGCGAGCGCCGCGCACGTCGAGCCCAGCACCAGCACCTTGAGACGCAACCTGTCGACCTTGATGCCGGCCGCGCGCGCCGCCCTCGGGCTGTCGCCCGTCGCCAGCACATGCGCGCCGAAGCGCGTCTCGCGATAGACATAATGGCCAATGGCGACGGCGAGCACCGTCCAGATGACGAGAGACGGGATGCCGAACAGCGAACCCGAACCGAACAGGCCGGTGAAGGTGGCGTCCGTCACCGGCACCGACTGGAGGTTGGTCATCCAGCGCGCGACGCCGGCAAGCAGCCCCATCGTGGCGAGCGTGACGAGAAACGAGGGCAGCCGGCCATAGGCGACCAGCGCGCCGTTGATCAAGCCGATCACGACACCAGCCCCGAGCCCGGCGGCGACCCCGAGAAGCCAGTGATGCTCGCGCATGACCACGGCGGCCGTGAGCGCGGAGACCGCCACGACCGAACCGACTGAAAGGTCGATCTCGCCGGCCGTCAGCACATAGACCATGCCGATCGCCATGATGGTGACCGGGGCGGTCTGCTGCACGATGTTGAGCAGGTTGGACGCGGTCAGGAATCCGTCGTCCCGCAGAACCACGGCGAAGACGGCCAGGATCAGCAGGAAGCCGACATAGACGACATAGGCGCTGGGGTCGAGACGCCCGACCAGCGGCAGGCGGCGCAGGGTGTCTTGAACGGACATCACTCTACCCCGAGCGAGGCCGGCGGGTCGCGGTGCAGCGACCGGTTCCAGCCTTCTTTCACGTCTTCCTTGGTGACGGCGATCGCATCGACGGCGAGGAAGGGCGGCACCTTCTCGCCGAGCAGGCCGAGGGCCGCGGCGCGCGCCGCGGTCGTACCGATCGCATAGGCTTCGTCGGCGACGATCGCAGCGACGTTGCCGTCCCTCACCATGTCCAGCGCCAGCGGCTCGGAAAGGTCGAGCGTCACGATCTTGGTGTTCTTGTTGCCGGCGTTGCGTAGCGCGGCGAGCACCAGTTCGGCCGGTTCCGCCCAAGTGACGTAGATCGCGTCGAGGTTCGGATTCTGCGCGATGAAGGCATTGCCGATGTCTTCGGCGCGGGCGGGATCGGCAAGACCCTGCTCGGCGACGATCTTCATGTCGGGAAAGCTCTCGATCGTCGCCTTGAAGGCACGGTCGCGCTGGTTGGTCACGTAGAAATCGGCGTCGTGGAAGATGTAACCGACATTGCCCTTCCTGCCGAGCTTTTCGGCAAGCGCCTTACCGGCCTTGGCGCCCATCTGCGACAGGTCGGCGGAAGAGATGGCGATGTAGTCCGTGCCGTGAACGAAACCTCTGGGGGCATTGTCGACGAACATCAGCTTGGTGCCGGCCGCGAGCGCGGGACGATAGGCTTCGGGCGCCGTTTCAGGATCGACCGGCAACGAGACGATGACGCTGGGCTTCTTGGCCAGCAGCGTTTCGATATCGCTCTTCTGGCGCGCCGCGTCGAAGCCGGCGTCCGTCTCGCCGACGACATCGATGCCGAGCCTGGCGAATTCGTCCTTGGCGCCCTGGCCGACGGCGCCCGACCAGTCGGACGTCGTGTGCCAGGAGAGAGCAGCGGTGAACTTGCCCTCCTTCACCCTGGCTTCCTGCTCGGGCGTCAGCGTCACGCTTGCGGCTGACGTCGCCGCCTCGCCATGCGGCCCCTTGGTGGCATCGAGAGCGAAAGCCGGCGTGGCCAGCATCGCGGCGACGGCGATTGATGCCGCGGTCATTCTAAACATGATCTTCTTCCTCCTTGAGCTGCGGCGCCACGCGTCCAGTCAGGGCGCAAGGACATGCCGGCACGTTCAACCCGCGCATCCCCTGGAAAGCGGTCGCGGGCCGATGCGCCTGGCCCGCGACCCGCCGAACCTACTTGGCCGCGTCCAGAACGGACTGCGGCGCATCGCGATTGAGCGATTCCTTGTAGCCGTCGGCGACGTTCTCCTTGGTCACCGTGATCGCCGGGGCGACGACGAAGGCTGGGGCTTCCTTGCCGAGCAGCCCATAGGCGGCCGCGGTCGCCATGGCGCGGCCGAGTTCATAAGCCTTGTCGGCGACGATGCCCGCGACATTGCCGCCACGCACCATGTCGAGCGCCACCGGTTCGGAAAGGTCGAGGGTGACCACTTTCGTCTTGGCGTTCCCAGCCGAGCGCAGGGCGGCGAGAACGCCTTCGGCGGGCTCGGCCCAAGTCACATAGATGCCGTCGAGATCGGGCGTCTTGGTCAGCAACGCCTGTCCGATCTCCTCGGCGCGCGCCGGATCGGCGATGCCCTGGCTGTCGACGATCGAAATGTCGTTGTAGTCCTTCTCGATCGTGGCCTTGAAAGCGTTGTCGCGCTGGTTGGTGACGTAATATTGCGCGTCATGGAAAATCCAGGCGACCTTGCCCTTGCCGTCGAGCGACTTGGCGAGCACGTCCGCCGCCTGCTTGCCCATCTGGAAGAGGTCGTCGGTCACGATCGCGACATAGTCCGTGCCTTGCTTGTAGCCGGACGGCACGTTGGACAGGAACACCAGCTTGACTCCCTTGTCCTTGGCCGCCTGGAAGGCCTTCGCCGAGCCGACCGGATCGAGCGGCAGCGCCAGGATGGCGCTGGGCGACTTGGCCAGAACCGTCTCCACGTCGGAAAGCTGCTTGGCGGAATCGAAGCCGGCGTCGGTCGTCGCCACCACCTCGATGCCGAGCCGCTTGAACTCGTCGGTGGCGCCGGCCGTCACCGCGCTCACGAAATCCGACGAGGTGTGCCAGAGGAGAGCAGCGGTAAACTTGCCCTCCTTGAGCTTGGCGACCTCCGCGTCGCTGAGCGTCAGTGCGCTCGATGGCGTGGCCGCCTCGCCATTGGGACCGACGGTTTGCGCCACCGCGAAGCCAGCCGCGCCGAAGGCGAGCATGCCGCCCAGGGCGGCCACCATGATTTTCTGCTTCCACGACATGATTGCTTTCTCCCCTTTTATTTGCCCATGCCGGGCGGTTAAGCGATGACGCTGCGCTCTAATCTCGCGAGAACGCTTCGGTCGAACCTCGCCAGGAAAGCGGCGAAGGCGACGATGCCGTCGAGATATTCCTGGACGACCACATGTTCCTCGAGCGTATGGCAATTGCTGATGTCGCCGGGCGCGCAATAGACGGTCGGGATGCCGAGGCGGTTGATCAGGAAAGGCGCTTCCGACCAGTAGGGCGCGCCTTCTATCCGGCCGCGATCCGGGCGCGTTGCAAGGATCGCCTCCCTGAGCAGTCCGACCGCCCGCAGGTCGGCGGGCACTTCCGACGGCGTGCCGCCGATGGCGTGGTCCCGCCCTGCCGGATAGGCAAACGAAATCGTGATGCCGTCGGCGACGGGTGCGCTGCGCACCGCCGCCTCGAGGCCTGCCACGGCGTCGTCCAGGCTTTCCCCCGGAAGCAGCTTGAGGATAAGGCTGATGCGGCATTCGCCGGGAACGGCGATGTAGCCGCCTCCCTCCAATCCCGTGACCAGCGCGAATGGCCGGCCAACCAGTTCGTGGGGCGCCCGCGCCTCCAACTCGGCCGAGTGAACCCAGATCGCCGACAGGACCGAATGCGCCGCCTTCAGCGCATCGACGCCCAGTTCAGGCAGGCCGAAATAGGCCGAGCGCCCGGCAATGGTGATGTCGCAGATGAGGAAGCCCATCTGGGCGGGATAGATATTGAGCCGGGTCGGCTCGACATAGATGGCAAAATCGGGCCTGGGCACCGCGCCGGCCTCGATGTCGGCGACAAAGGCCTTGATACCCGCGCTGACGCCGGAACCGAGCTCGCCGCTTTCCTCGTCGCCGATGAAGGCGAAGAGAAGATCGGCGGCGGGTTTCAGCCCGGCAGCCCGAAGCAGGCGCGCCGCGGCGAGCGTCGTGCAGATGCCGGCCTTCAGATCACCCGTGCCGCGGCCCCACATCGCGCCATCGACGATGGCGCCGGAGAACGGGCTCTCGCGCTCGGTTCCCGCCCAGCGCTCTGCCCAGCCGCGAACATGAACCGTATCGGTGTGACCCGTGAGCAAAAGGCAGGGGCCGTCGCCCTCGCCGCGCAGGAGCCCGCGCACATTGGGGCGGCCGGGCGCGAAATCGGACAGCGTCACGTCGCTCGCGCCGAGCGCTTCGAGTTCGGTGCCGAGCAGCCGTGCGAAGGCCGCCTCCTCACCCGTGATGCTGGGCGTGCCGACCGCGCGGCGCAGAAGCGAGATGGCCGCCTCCGCGTCGAGAGCGGAGCGCAGGCGGGAGACAAGTTCACTGTCGATGGTCATTCGGCGGCCCTCGCGATGGGAGCGCCCGGCAGCGCGATGTCGCCGGGCAGCCCGGCCATTCCAAAAAGCTGGTTGTGCAGCGTGCTGACGGCAGACGACAAGGCGCCCACCAGACCCGCACGATTGCCGAGCGCGCTCGGCACGACGATGACGGGCCGCGCAAAAACCTGCGGTAGCTCGGCCGCGACCCGCGCCAGCAGTTCCGAGCGCATGCCGATGCTGCCGCCCATCACGATCATCTCCGGATCGAGAATGGAGCAGAGCGCGGCGACCGCCAGCGACAGGGTCCGTGCTGTCTCGTCGAGCACGGCTTCCGCAATCGTATCGCCGCTGTTCAGCCGCGCGAAGACGTCCCGCACGGTTTCCGCCTGTCCTCCGCCTTTCGCCCGGAAACGGCGGACGATCGCGTGAGAGCCGACCTCCAGTTCGAAGGCGCCCACCGCCAGCGCTTGCGCCGAGCGCAGTTCGGAGCCGACGGGAAGGTAGGATATTTCACCCGCGGCTCCGGTGGCGCCGCGCACCAGCTTGCCGTTGACGATCAGGCCGAGACCTGTGCCGGTGCCGAGCGACAGGAACGCGGCATTCTCGCAGCCCCGGGCGCAGCCCCGCCAGGCCTCGCCCAGCATTGCGAGGTTGACGTCGTTCTCGATCGCCACTGGCCGCTGAAAGAGGCCGCTCAGCATCGAGACGACGTCCATCTCCGACAGACCGCTTATGTTCGGGACGAGCGCGATGGCGCCGCTGGCGCGGTCGAGCACGCCGGGAGAGCCGACAACGACGCTCCCGATCCGCGTGGCATCCACCCCTCTTTCGGCGGCGAGCCGCAGCGCCAGCCGATGGATCTGGTTGAGGACGTGCCGGCCCCCGCGCGGGTCGGTCGGCTCCGTCGTTTCGGCGACGATCTCGCCAAGCAGATTGGCAAGCGCCGCCGAGATTTTCGTGCCGCCCAGATCCACACCCAGCGAGAATGCCGCCTCCGCCGCGATCTCGAAGGTCACGGCGTTGCGGCCCGGGCCGCCCGTGGTGACGCCGACCGGCCTCGCCCATCCGCCCGCTTCCAGCTCGCCGATCACTTCCGACATGGTCTGCTTGGAAAGACCGGTCGTGCGGGCGAGATCCGCACGCGAGATCGGCTCGCCCTTCAACAGGATCTCGGCGACCAACCGCCGCGAATATTGCCTGACCAGAGGTGAGCGTGAAGCGTTCACCGGGAACTGCCCTTTTAGTTCGGCACCTTGACGAACTAATTATTGAGCTGGAATTTCCGTTGTGTCAATCGGCATGATGGCAGTTCTGCACCGTCGGGCAGCCGGTGGCCAGGGAACGGAGTGGATACTCGGATCACCTCACTACGCTCGGGTCCGAGTACGACGAAGCTCCGATGTGGACGCTAACCGCAAACGTTGGCGATTGGCGCTGCCCTAAACGCGATTCGTCATACTCGGACCCGAGCCCGAAGGGCGAGGTTGATCCGAGTATCCATTCCGTGCCCTGGCGGCCGGCCACCCGACAGCGCAGAACAGCCCCCTCACCGGAACAGCTCCAACCATTCGGGATTGATGCTCTCGATCCGGCACCGGTTGCTGCGTAGCAATGGCTGAGATGTAACGGAATGGATACCCGGATCACCTCGCTGCGCTCAGGTCCGGGTATGACGAGCTGCATAGATGTGCTCCGCTAACGTCCGACGTTTGCGATTGGCGTTGCCACAGAAGCTTCGTCATACTCGGACCCGAGCGCAGCGAGGTGATCCGAGTATCCATTCCGTTTCCTCGCGGCCGCGCGCCCGACGGTGCAGAAAAAGGGCGCCTCATAGCCTCCGCCACAGGCGGACAAGGCTACCGCCCCGGCACCGACAGCAGCGGGCCGCCGCGGCGGGCGGGCTTCTGCTTGCCCTTCGTCTTGCCTTCGAAGACCAGCTCCAGGAACTCGTCGAGCCAGCGCTTGAGATGCATGTCCCAGATCATCCGGCCGCCGAGATGGTCGCGGCCGGGTTGCGCGCCGGGAAGCTCGAAACGATGCGCCCCGCGGACCACCCAGCGATGCATCATCACCCTGGTCAGCTCCGCGTGGAACTGGATGCCCCAGGCGTTGTCGCCGTAGCGGAAGGCCTGGTTAGGATAGGTTTCGGAGGTGGCGAGCAGCGTCGCGGCGGACGGAAGGGAAAAACCCTCGCGATGGAACTGGTAGACCATCTCGGGCCAATGCATCAGCGCCTTGCCCTCCTCTGTCGGGCGGATCGGATACCAGCCGATCTCGACCAGCCCGTCACCATGGCCCTCGACCCTGCCGCCGAGATGGTTGACCAGCATTTGCGCGCCAAGGCAGATGCCGAGGAAGGGCCGGTTCTCCCTGAGCGGAACGGCGAGCCATTCGGTCTCGCGTCGCACGAAGTCATCCTTGTCGTTGGCGCTCATCGGTCCGCCGAACATCACGGCGCCGGCATGTTCCTCGAGGGTCTCCGGCAGCGGATCACCGAGCGGCGGGCGGCATATGTCGAGGTCGAAGCCGTTTTCGATGAGCAGATGCCCGACCCTGCCCGGACTCGACGTTTCCTGGTGCAGCACGACGAGGATTTTCGGACGGCGTTTCGACGACATGAGCTGAATTTCAGACACCGTTCAGAATTCGCTGCGGTGGAGCAGATGATCCGGTTTGCGAGAATCGGTGCTGAGCGTACATGAGGCTGGCGGACACCGGAAGCACGGAAAAACCGCGTTCCTGGACCGGAATTCTGACGCGTGTCAATTCGCAAGGCGAAGGCGCAGCGTTGCTGCGGCAGCATTGCTGCGCCTGTAACGCGTCACGATCGTGATTTTTATCACCTGGAAGTACAGCTGCAGACTTTTCCGCCGGGGCCACAGGTCAGGTCGTCCGTGCAATGGGCTTTAAAGTTCTTGCATCCGTTGTAGTGCTTGCCGTTCCAGCAATAGCATTGAGTGGACGATGGCGGGCACCAGACCTCCTGCGGGCCTCCGGCGGCGGCCAGAGTCGAGCTCGCTGCGGCCTGCGTGTCGCGTGTTGCTGCTTCCCGGCACCATTGCTGATACTGCCGCCGTTCTGCGCGGCCAACCACAGACTTGGGAGCGCTGCATGCCTCTTGCGCGAAGGCTGGCGAGGCAGGAGAGAAACCGATGGCACCGCCGTCGGTGCGAATAGTCGGGGACCCGAGCAGCAGGAACAGGGCCGCGAACAAGCTGCGAAGTACAAGAATCTTCATCTCACTTCCCTCCAAAAACCTCGCGACCTGCATCGGCGCGACGACACGCTCCTAGGCGCTGTCCAGGCGGATGTCTTGGTCGGGAGCGCAGTGGATTTGGACGGATGCGCAAAGCGGCGTGCGAGGTGCGGTTATAACCGGCTCGTGCCTGAAGCGTGTCGCTGGCAATCGGATTCGGGTGACACGCTTTAGGTCTTTGTTTTTGCCGCATTCTCGCGACGCCGACCGAATCCGGTCGGCTGCGAAATGCTCTAGACGCGGCGCCCGCGAAGGCTCGTTGGTGTGGCGCCGAAGCGACGTCGGAAGCAGCGATTGAAATAGGAGAGGTCGTTAAACCCGCAACCATCCGCGATTTCGATCACCTTCCACTTGTCGTAACGGGGATCGGCGAGCATCTGGCGCGCTTTTTGGAGACGAAGCTCGAGGACCCTTTCGGTGAGGCTCCGGCCGGTGCCGTGCAACAGGTCTTGGACGTAGCGAGGCGAAAGGCAAAGGCGCCGCGCTACGCTCTCCGGCGAGATCGCCGGATCGGCAAAGCGCTGCTTGATTTCCGCGAGAAGGAGCTTCAGTTGCGCCGCGCGAAGACCCCGCGTGCCAGCCAGCTCTGCGGCTTCCCGGCCTGCCCCGAGGACCAGCGCCGTCAAGTCGGTCAGTGTTTCCGCAATATGCTCGTCGAGCCCCGGATCGCTCTCGGCGAGACCGCCTGGCTCGAACAGAAGCGCCATGTAGCGGGTCAAATGGCGGGCTGCCGGCAGGTCACGGTCAAGCGGCCGGGCGACAAGGTCCTCGGCATCGGCCACGAGCGCCCGGAGCCGGGCGCCAGGCAATTTTATCGATTGCCAGCGATTGAGCGGATGACTGTACAGTTCGCCGGGCTCGGCGAATGAATGCAGGCCGAACGAGCCGGGATCGTGAACGACTTCCCGCCGCAGCTGCTTTTGGACCAGTGGACGCCCCCCGCAATTGAGCCCGAGGCAGAAATCGTCGGTGCCGTCGGCAGCGATGTGGCGCGCGCTTCGGGCATGGCGGGTCAACGTGCTTTCATATTCGTCGAGGAGGATAGGCCCAACCCTTGAGACGCTGAGGCGGACGAAGAATGGCTTGTCGTCGGCATTGTTCAGATCGCGCGATGCGTAGAATGCCTCCGACATCTCCAGCCAGTGGCTTAGCCGCCCGCGCTCGTCGAGATCCGCGGGAAACCGATCAGAGGAGACCTCCAGGCAGCGCATCGCGGCTGAGCTATCGAGCCTGTCCACGGCCTCTTTCCCCGCAGGATGCGTCGGTCTAGATGCATCCGACGCGGCGAGGACCAATTGACGCCGTCACAACCGCGAGATGCACAATGTCCTTCTCATAGCAGCCTCGAGGCGAGCTGGCGAGACTTCATTCGAGCCAAAGTTGTCTGGTCGATCTGCAGGTTGGCGCTGCGCTGTAGGTTCTTGATTTGCGCATGTCTGTCCCGAAACGGCTGCACACTTCGGGAGACTTGCTTTAGTTTATCTTTCCGTCCTGTGCTTCGCGCTGGGCGCGCTGGCGCAAGGCGATGCGCTCGCGGCTATCGACGCCGATCAGCTCTGCGACACGCCAGACCGTATTGTCCTCCAGTTCGTGCATCTCGCCGTCGGCATAGACGACGTCCCACATGATGCCGATGAACTCGGCGCGCGCCTTCTCGTCGAGATGTCGCTTCAGCACGCTGGTGAAGGCATAAAGGTCGATCGCTTCCTGGTCGGCCTTCTCCGCGGCCCGGAACAAGGCTTCGAGAGCCTGGCCATGGACATCATAATGTTCCGACAGCGTTTCCTTCAGACGGCTGATCTCCGATTGCTGGCGCTCGCCATCAGCGTCCATGACATGGATCATCAGCGCGGCGGCGGCGACCTTCGGGTCGTCCTTGCCATCGAAGGAACCGGACGCGCCGCCGGGCAGGTCTTTCAGAAAGGACAGGAGACGTTCGATCATGGGGAGAAATCCGGAAGCCTGAGACGAGCGCTAAATAATGCCTGGAAAAGGCGTTTTTTAGATAGGCCAGTTGGCCTGCGCACGCACTCCAGTCAGAAGAGGCCGAAACGCTTGGGCGGCTCGGCGGTTTCATCGGGTTCGACGCCGGGATCGTCCGGCAGAGGCGGCCGGCCGGCGCCGCTCCGTCCGGTCTCGTCGCCTTTCCGTGCCGGCTCGACGTCGACGTGATCTATGACGGCCAGTTCGTCCGGTTCCGGCACGACCGAGGGCACGTCCGGCTCGGGTCGGGCGGGCGCGGGCGCTCCGGATACCGCCGCCAGGGCGGGGCGCGGCTCATCCTTTTCCTGCTCGATCACCTGACCAAGCCGTTCCACCGGCACGCGCCACTCGAACGCATCGAGCTTGCCCGTCACCGGCGAGCAGGGTGCCCAGCGCTCCGACACGTAGCCGTCGGCCACCCAGGCGGGATCACGCGGCGCCCGCACTGCCTTGCCCAGGAGCTGGCGGATGCGGCCCTGGTCGCCCGTCTCGGCTTCCTCGATATCGGCGAGCAGCAGATACGCGCTCTCGCGCGGCTCCATGCGGATCGCCGCCTCCGCCTCCTGCCGAGCCAGCTTGAGCTCGCCGGCATCGAGGGCGGCGCGCGCCAAAGCGAGAGAGGATTCGACATTGTTCTGGCGCAGCGACTGCAGCCGCCTGGCGCGTGACAGCCGGTCATGCGTGGCGTCGCCCGGCCGCGCATGGACGTAGGCATCGGCGACTTCCGGATGAGGCTCGACCTTCCAGATCGCCTCCAGGATCTTGGAGCCTTTGCGCAGATCGTTCTGCCGGAAGAGGGCGCGGGCCGCGGTCACCGCGGCCGGCACCAGCGCCGGCGCGAGCCGATTGGCCTCGACGGCGGCATTCTTGGCCGCCAGCGGATCGGAATCGAGCATGGCCATGGCCTTGGCGGTGAGCAGCACGGCGCGTCTGCGGTTGACGGCATCACGACCGATCTGATGGCTGGCCTTCTGCGTGTCGAGCAGCGCCAGCGCGCCATCCCAGTCGCCAGCCTGCGTCTTGTCGCCGAGCGCCACGTCCGACGCCCAGGAGAGTTGCGGCGCGATCGCCGCCGCACGGCCCGCATAGTGTCGCGCGACGTCGCGATCACCCAGGCGTTGGGCCTCGAGATAGAGACCGCGCAGACCGAGCAGCCGCATCTCGGGATCGTCGAGCATCATCTCGAACTTCTTGCGCGCGGCGTCATGATCGCCTTCGAGCAGCGAGGTCTGCGCGTCCAGCAACTGGATCAGCGGCTCCTGGTCGGAGCTGATGAGCTTCGCCGCTTCCTTGTTCTTCTTGCGCGCCAGCACTGCGTCGCCGGCGCCGGCCGCGATCATGCCGGTGGACAGCGCCTGATAGCCCCGGTCGCGCTGGCGCACCCGGAAATAGCGCGAAATCGTGTAGGGGCTGTTCCAGATAGCCTTCACCAGCCACCACAGGATCATCGTCGCCGCCACGATGGCGGTGATCGCGACGGCCGCCACCATGAGCGATACCTCGTAGCGGTAGCCCTGGAAGGTGACGACCATGTCGCCGGGCCGGTCGGCAAGCCAGGCGAAACCGAGGCCGAGGCCGAAGACGATCAGCAGGAACACAAGAATACGGATCATCGGCTTCAGCCCCTCACGCCGGCTTCAAGGCGCCGGCCAGCGCCTTGTCGACGAGTTCCTCGACCTTGAGACGACCGCGCAGACTTTCGGCGAAGCCGGCACCGGCCGCCCGCGAGGCTTCCGGCAGCGAATCGTATTCGGCAAGCGCCTTGGCGAGGTTGCCTTCCTTCACGGCCGCTTCGAGACGGGCCACCTTTTCCGGTACGCCCTCGCCTTCGACGGCGCCGGTCGGCCGTACCTTGACCATTGATTTGGCGCTGGCGACCAGCCGGTCGACGATGCCGGCATTCTCGTCGACCACCTGCGATGCGTCGACCATGGCGTTCGCGGCGGCCGCGGTCGCGGCGACGAGATCGTCGCGAGACGGCACGCCCTTTTCGGCGAACGGACGCAGCTCCGGAAGTTCCGGCGCGTCCGGCGCGACGGCGGCGAAGGTGTCCAACTCGGTCGCGAAAGGCCCGCCGCGATCGAGTGCGGCCTTGAGCCCCGAAGCGGCGATGGCCAGTGCCACGCGTGGCTGGCCCGCCTGTTCCTCGAGCTTCTCGGAAATCCCCGCGACCTTTTCCTCTAGCCCGGCGAGCCTCGCATTGGCGGCATCCGCCGTCGTCTTCGCCGCTGCGAGTGCGCTTTCCACCGAAGCGATCTTCTCGTTCAAAGCGCCCAGAGCCTGCACTCCGCCGCCGTCGCCCAACGCGGCGAGCGCACTTTCCAGTTCCTTGATCTTCTGGTCGAGCGCCTGCACCGCGGCACCGTCTCCTGCGCCGCCGGAGGACGCAGCGTCACGCAGGCCGGCAAGATCGGATGCGACCTTGTCCAGCGAGGTCGCGAGCCCGTCCACCCTTGCGTTTGAATCGGACAGAACCTTGCGGAAACCTTCGGCGTCGGCGACGCCCGCGCTGTCCTTCAATCCGTTGATCTCCTGCCGCAACACGCCGATCTCGGTGTGAAGGCTGTTCGTTTCCGCATTGCCGGGAGCCGGCACAAGCCCGGCATATTGCAGCGCGCCCGCGCCGAGAAGGGCGATCACGCCGCCGGCCAAGCCGGCAAGCAGCCCGCGCCCGGTACCGCTGGGCTCGTCCTGCTCGGCGTCGGCCTGCTCGTCGCCCGCCGAGCGGCCGAATGCGCTGGTGTAAGGCGGCTCGGAACCGATTTTGGCGGTGAGCTCATCGTCCAGCGACTTGTCGCCCTCCGGCTCCCTCGCTTCCGCGGGTGCTTCGCGAAACGAATCGCCATCGGCAGTCGGGGTTTCGGGGGCGGCGGTTTCCTCGGCCGCCGTGTCATTCCCGGCGTCCGGCTTCGGCTCTTCGATTCGCGAGACCTCCTCCGGCCCGAGATCGATCGTTACAGGGTCCCTATGGGCCTTGGAATGCCGCGTCTTCGGGGTCTTGACCATCAACCAGAGCTCCGATCCTGCCGTTCGCGGAACCGGACCGGCCCCGCGCATTGCTCTATAATATCAACCTCGGCCGAAAAGAGGCGGGGTCAAGTGCGAGCGTCCAGATGCCGCCGCAGAAGCGCCAGCAATTCCGCCTCTTCCGGCGCGGGCGCCCAGAAGATTTTTGTCTGTGGAATTCCAGCCAGAGCCGCGCCTATCCGCGAAGACAGGCAAAAAAAGAGCGTCTCGGCAAACAGCGGCGCCACTTGCGGCCACGCCACCAGTTCGGCGAGCCGGGAAGCGGCCCGTGCCGAGTGAACGAGAACAGCTCTGAAAGGCCCTGGCCCAAGCTGCAGAAGAATTGTTTCGGGGGCGTAGGGTATAAGCGGCGCGTCGTAGATTTCGAGTTCGGTGATCGCCAATCCGCCTCGGCTCAATCCCTTCTCCAAACCGCCGACACGCACGCGCCCGCAGAGATGAAGGACGTGAGCGCCCGCAGGCAAGGCGTGCAACATGATCGGCACCAGACCAGCCGCATCCCCCGGCCCCGTCACGACATCGGTGAAGCCGGCCTTCCGGGCGGCCGCAGCCGTCTCGCCACCTACGGCGAAACACGTCTTGTGCCGAAAATCGGCGATCAGCCCCGGCGGCGCGTGGCGCAGGGCATTGGCACTCGTGACGGCGACCGCATCGACAGTTTCGGTGGAGGGCGGCTTCTCGACCGGCAGGGCCCTGATTTCGGTCAGGGGCAGCACGATCGCGTCGAAGCCCAGCCCCCGCAACCGGTCCGCCGTCGCGGCGGCGCCGGGCTGCGGTCGCGTCACCAGAACCCGGTTCACGACCACCCGTCGAAGAAACTGGCGCCAGCCCTTGCCCGCACGGCTTCCCCGGCCTGACGGCCGATCGCGGCGGCATCCGACGCGGACCCCTCACCCGAAGCCTCATGCGCTTCGCGGCCATCCGGCGTCAGGATCAGCCCCTTGAAGGCGAGCCGGTCCGAGTCGATCGTCGCATGGCCGGCGATCGGTGTGCGGCAGGAGCCGTCGAGCGCGGCGAGGAACGCGCGCTCGCAGGCGAGCGCCTGGCTGGTCGGCCGATGATTGATCGCGTCCAGCAGTCCGTCGGTGGCGGCATCGCCGATCCGCGATTCCACGCAGATCGCGCCCTGGCCCGGCGCCGGCGGGAAGAGGTCGATCGGCAGGAGCTCGGTGATGACATGATCGAGACTCAGCCGGCGCAGGCCGGCATTGGCCAGCAGCGTTCCCGCCACGACGCCCTCATCGAGCTTGCGCAGCCGGGTCTGGACATTGCCGCGGAAGGTCACGACCTGGAGGTCGGGTCGCAAGCGGCGGATCAGCGCCTGGCGGCGCAGCGACGAGGAGCCTACTGTCGACCCTTTCGGCAGGTCCAGGAGCCGGGAGGCCGCACGGCCGATGAAGCCATCGCGCACATCCTCGCGCGGCAGGAAGGCCGAGAGATGCAGGCCATCGGGCAGCACGGTCGGCATGTCCTTGGAGGAATGCACGGCGATGTCGACACGCCCGTCGAGCAGCGCCTCCTCGAGTTCCTTGGTGAACAAGCCCTTGCCGCCGGCCTCCGACAGCGGCCGGTCCTGGATCCTGTCCCCGGTGGTAGCGATCGGCACGATCGCGAACGCCTCTTCCGGCAAGCCATGGGCCTCCATCAGGCGGGCCCGCGTCTCGGTGGCCTGCGCCAGCGCGAGCGCGCTGCCCCTGGTGCCGATCTTCAAGACAGTTGTTTGCATTGCTCGGTCCGTGTTAACCCGCGCCGGCGGGCATTTGCCCGGCAGTCCTAGAGCATTTTGCGGCCAAGTGAAATCACTCGGCACGGCACAAATGCCGCAGGAGCGAATGGAAAGAGCGGCCCGGCAATGGATCGGAACGGAGCGACAATACGCGTTCTCGGCATCGAGACAAGCTGCGACGAAACCGCCGCGGCCGTCGTCGCCTGCGATGGCCGCGAAAGCCCTGAGATTCTTTCCAACGTCGTCCTGAGTCAGATCGATGAGCATGCCGCCTTCGGCGGTGTCGTGCCGGAGATCGCCGCGCGGGCTCACGTCGAGGCCTTGGACGGGGTCATAGAGGCGGCGCTGGCGGATGCCGGCGTTTCGCTGGACCGCATCGACGCCGTGGCGGCGACGGCAGGCCCCGGCCTGGTCGGCGGGTTGATCGTCGGGCTGATGACGGCGAAGGCGATCGCCGCCGCCTCGGGCAAGCCGCTGATCGCCGTCAACCATCTCGAGGGTCACGCCCTTACCGGACGGCTCACCGACGGCCTCGCCTTCCCTTATCTCCTCCTGCTCGTCTCCGGCGGCCATACCCAGATCGTGCTGGTGCGCGGCGTCGGCGATTACGAGCGCTGGGCGACCACGATCGACGACGCATTGGGTGAGGCCTTCGACAAGACGGCCAAGCTGATCGGCCTGCCCTATCCCGGGGGACCCAATGTCGAGAAGGCGGCAAGGGATGGCGACCCCAGGCGCTTCGCCTTCCCCCGCCCGCTCAAGGGCGAGGCCCGACCCGACTTCTCCTTCTCCGGCCTGAAGACGGCCGTGCGCCAGGCGGCGAGCGCGATCGCCCCGCTCTCCGACAAGGATGTCGCCGACATCTCGGCCTCCTTCCAGGCGGCGATTGCCGAAACGCTGGTCGACCGGGTGTCGCGCAGCCTCGAACGTTTCCACCGGGAGCAGCCCGCCGTGGCCGAGCCCGTGCTTGTGGTGGCCGGCGGCGTCGCCGCCAACCGCGCCATCCGAACCGCCCTTGAGACGACGTGCAAGAGGCACGGCTTTCGCTTCGTCGCGCCGCCTCAGGTGCTGTGCACCGACAATGCCGCGATGATCGCCTGGGCCGGCATCGAGCACATCCGCGCCGGCATCGAGGAGCCCGACGCGATGACGACGGCGCCGCGTTCGCGCTGGCCGCTCGACACATCGTCGATCCCGCTGATCGGCTCCGGCCGCCGGGGAGCCAAGGCATGACTTCATCCCGTTTCACCATTCTCGGCGGCGGCGCCTGGGGCACGGCCCTGGCAATGGTGGCGAAAAGCGCCGGCCACGAGGTCCGGCTCTGGGCGCGCGACGCCGAGACCGTCGAGGCCATTGCCAAGCGCGGCGAGAACCCGCGCTACCTCCCCGGCATCGCCATCGACCCGGCCGTCAACCCGACGGCGGACGCTGCCGAAGCCCTCGACGACGCCCATCACGTGCTCCTGGTCGTGCCGGCACAGACCATGCGCAGCGTGCTCGAAACCGTGGGGCCGCTCATCCCGAAATCCGCAACGCTCGTGCTTTGCGCCAAGGGCATCGAACGCTCCAGCGGCCGGCTGCTCTCCACCATCGTCACGGACATCCTGCCCGAACATCCCGTGGCCGCGCTGTCCGGCCCGAGCTTCGCTACAGACGTGGCGCGCGGCCTGCCTACCGCGGTGGTCGTGGCCTCGCCCGACGGCGAGCGCGCGGCCGGGCTCGCCGCCCTTCTTTCGACCCAGAGCTTCCGCTGCTACTCGACCGACGATCTCGCCGGGGTCGAGGTGGGCGGCGCGCTGAAGAACGTGCTCGCCATAGCCGCCGGCACGGTGGCAGGCGCCAAGCTCGGCGCCAGTGCCCAGGCGGCCATGGTGACGCGCGGCTTCGTGGAGCTGCGCCGCTTCGCCGCCACCTTCGGCGCCCGGCCGGAAACCATGATGGGGCTTTCCGGCCTCGGCGACCTGATCCTCACCTGCGGCTCGGCGCAATCGCGCAACTTCGCCTACGGCCTGGCGCTGGGACGCGGCGAAAAGCTCGACGGCCTGCCGCTCGCGGAAGGCGTGCCGACCGCCTCGATCGCCGCCAGGCTCGCCCGCGAAAAGGGCATCCCGGCGCCCATCATCACCGCCGTCGATCAGTTGCTCGACGGTGCGGCCACCATCGGCGAAGCGGTGTCGAGCCTGATGTCGCGCCCGCTGCGCGCGGAAGACGAATGATAAGGAGAGAGGAAAGAGAAATGCTCTTTGCGCTGATCTGCAACGACAAGCCCGGCCATCTGCAGGTGCGTCTCGACACGCGGCCTGAGCATGTAGCCTTCCTCGAGGCGCTCAACGCCGAGGGCAAGCTCAAATTCGCCGGCCCCTTTCTCGGCGAGGAGGGCAAGCCGACCGGCAGCCTCGTCGTGCTCGACGTCGCCGACACGGCCGCCGCCAAGGCGCTTGCCGATCAGGACCCCTACGCCAGGGCCGGCCTCTTCGAGAAGGTCGAGATCCGCGCCTGGAACTGGGTTTTCAACAATCCGGCAAACGCATAGCTTCCGCACGAGCAAACTCGGGGACCGACATGAACTATTGGCTGTTCAAATCCGAACCCTCCGTCTTCTCTTTCGCGGACCTGAAAGCCAAGGGCAAGGCCGGCGCGGAGTGGGACGGAGTGCGCAATTATGCCGCGCGCAACAATATGCGCGCCATGAAGATCGGCGATCTCGGCTTCTTCTATCATTCAAACGAAGGTCTCGACATCGTCGGCATCGCCGAAGTCTGCAAGCTGGCCCATCCTGATTCGACCACCGACGACCCGCGCTGGGAATGCGTCGACATCCGCGCCGTACGCGACGTGCCGAACCCGCCGACGCTGCAGGACATCAAGGCCAATCCCAAACTTTCCGAAATGGCGCTCGTCCGCCTCGGCCGCCTCTCCGTCCAGCCGGTGACGCCGGCGGAATGGAAGGAAGTCTGCGGCATGGGTGGGGTAAGCCCGATACCTTGAAAACAGTGACGCCCTACGTTGCCCCCTCTGTCCTGCCGGATCCCACAAGAGGGGAGATTGGCTGTCAGCGGCGACGGCGATCCCTCTGCAACATTGCCGATTGGCGAAAACGGAAATGAAGGCCGATCTCCCCCCTTGTGGGGGAGATGTCCGGCAGGACAGAGGGGGGCAACGTAGGGCGCCAACCTTCCCGGACCAGCCCTAGTGCCCCTCGCCCCCGCCGATTTCGAACCCTTCGTTCGCGCCAACACCGCGCTTTGCCAGCCCCCGCACGTACCCGAAATCCACCTTCATCTGGCCGACGAGGCGCATGATCTCTGGCTGAAGACCGAGGAGGAACTGGCCGAGATCGGCTTGCCGCCGCCCTTCTGGGCCTTCGCCTGGGCCGGAGGGCAGGGCCTTGCCCGCTACGTTCTCGATCATCCCGAAACGGTGAAGGGCCTCGACGTTCTCGACTTCGCGGCCGGCTCGGGCCTGGTCGGCATCGCGGCACTGAAGGCCGGGGCGGACAAGGTGCTCTGCGCCGACATCGACCCGTTCTGCAGGGCGGCGCTCCGGCTGAATGCCGAAGCGAACGAGGTCCGGCCCGAATTCACCGCCGACGACCTGGTGGGCCAGGACCGTGGCTGGGACGTGGTGCTGGCCGGCGACGTCTTCTACGACCGGGCCTTCGCCGCCCGACTCGTGCCGTGGTTCGAGGCGCTCGCCGCACGCGGCGCGCTGGTCCTGGTCGGCGACCCCGGCCGCTCCTACCTGCCGAAAGACCGGCTGCAGCGGCTTGCGGTCTACCAGGTGCCGGTGACGCGGGCGCTGGAGGATGCGGAGGTCAAGAAGACCACCGTATGGCGGTTCGTCTAAGCGGCTTGAAGCATGTCTCCCGAAAGTGTGCAGCGGTTTCGGGAAAAAGACATGCGCAAATCAAGGACCTACAGCGCGTCGCCGAATCCTGTTCACAAGAGGCACTGTAGGCTGTTGGCGTCACTCTCCTGCCCCATCTCGCGCCTCCTCCACGATCCAGTCGCGAAAAGCCTTGATACGGGGATCGGCCGCCGCCTCCAACGGATAGACAAGGTGGTAGGCGAAGTCGGGCGGCATCTTCACGCCGATGTCGAAGGGCCGGACCAGCCGCCCGGCTGAGAGGTCGTTGGCGACCATGGCGAAATCGGCGAGCGCCACGACATTGCCTTCGAGCGCGGCCTGCACGACATGCGAGCTGTCCTCGAAAAGCACGCATTGGCTGTCGTCGAAATCTTCGATTCCTGCCGCCGCCATCCATGTATGCCAGTTCGGCCAGGTCACGCCCTGCCGCGACCATTCGATATGGACGAGCGTGTGGCGCAGCAGGTCGCGAGGCTCTGCCAGTGGCGGTCCATTCTTGAGGAGGAGCGGACTGCAGACCGGGATGATCACATTGTCGAACAAGCGCTCGGCCATCAGGCCTGGATAGACGCCGGCGCCGAAACGAATGCCGATATCGATATCGTCGTAACCGAAGTCGCGCAGCTCTTCGGAAATGTCGAAACGCAGTTCGAACTGCGGCTCGCGCCTGCGAAAACGGTCGATCCTTGGCAACAGCCATTTCGACGCGAAGGTCGCGTCAGCCGTCACTTTGAGCTCTGTCGCACCGCGTTTGACGCGACGGGCCCGCGCCACCGCGCGCGCCATGCGCTCGAGAGCTTCCGACGCCGCCTCATGGATCAGCATCCCGGCCTCTGTGAGTTCGATCGTCCGGCTGGTGCGGGAAAACAGCGCGACGCCAAGCTGCTCCTCGAACTCCTTGATCTGATGGCTGACCGCCGCCGGTGTGAGGCCGAGCTCCAGAGCCGCGCGCGTGAAGTTGAGATGCCGCCCGGCCGCCTCCAGCGTCCGCAGCGCGCGCATTCCCGGGATGTGGGGCGTCATCTCTGATCTTCAAACGAAACTATCTGGTCGAGCAAGAATTACTCGTTTCCTTACTTCGATTCAAACGGATAGTTTTCTTCTCGAAAAGTGAAATCATCAAATTCCATTTGAAGGAACAGTATCATGGCCGCGGCGACGGAATGTTTCCCGGAGCGGGAATCCTTGTGGCTGGCAAAAGCGATCCGGCGGACACTGCGCCAGTTTCGCGATGCTTTACGGTACCGCGCCGCCGAAAGCGAACTGGACAGTCTCTCGGAGCACTATCTGCGTGATGTCGGGGTCGAGCGCCGCAACATCTCCAGGGCGGTCGAGGCCGAGATCACCGGCATTTCCTTGCACGACGCCGGCTGGGCCAAGCCGCGCAGGCGCTTGCGGTAGCCTCCGCGGGATTGCGCCGATGCTTGGCCGTGCGTCCTTCTACCGCAACACTCTCATCACCGTCCGCCGCGACAGGCGCGGCAGCAATCGCGCCATCACGGCATGGGAGACCGCCACGCAGCCCTGCGTGGGTGTGAAGCCCGGCCGCGCCAGATGGAAGAAGATCGCGCTGCCGCGTCCGCGCCGGCGCGGGCGGATGTTCCAATCGAGCACGATGACCGCGTCGTAGAGATTGTCGTCGCGCTTCATGCGCTCGTGACTCGCTGCGTAAGGGATCTCGACCGGGCGGTTGTAGTTGCGGTCGTCCGGCACCTCGCACCAGCCAAGATCAGGCGAGATGGCCTTGAGCGGCAGCGCGCCGCGCATCGCGAATCGACCGCGCCGGAAATAGCCAGAGAGAAGCCGCATGGAGGCCAGCGGCGTGGCCCCGTCTCCTTCCCGCTTGTTGGCGGAGATGCCGCCCCTGCCCAGTGCACAGGGAAACACCGTGCCATCGATGTTGATCAGGCCCTGGGAGGGGTTCCCCGGCCGAGCCCGCACCGTCAACATGGTGAAAGGACTGCCGATTTTTCGGTCCGCCCCATTGCGCTCACTTTTTCTTGAATATGATCTTTTGGAGTATGATCGGATCACGAAGCAAATCACCCTGCCGTCCGCGGCTCGCAAGGATTCGCATAAAGGCCTGCCGGTCAACTATATTCTCGATTTCGAAGCAATGGATTGAGCCATGACCTCCCGGACCATTCTGATCGTCGATGATGATGAAGACCTGCGCGCCACGCTCGTCGAGCAATTGTCGCTCTATGACGAGTTCGACGTGCTGGAGGAGGCGACGGCCGCGAAGGGCGTGAACGCGGCGCGCGGCGGTATGGTCGACCTCCTGATCATGGATGTCGGCCTGCCCGACATGGACGGCCGCGAGGCGGTGAAGATCCTGCGCAAGGGCGGCTACAAGGCGCCCATCATCATGCTCACCGGCCACGACACCGATTCGGACACGATCCTGGGGCTGGAGGCCGGCGCCAACGACTACGTGACGAAGCCGTTCCGATTCGCCGTGCTGCTCGCCCGCATCCGCGCGCAGCTTCGCCAGCATGAGCAGAGCGAGGATGCAACCTTCACGGTAGGCCCCTACACCTTCAAGCCGAGCCAGAAGCTGCTGATCGACCAGCGCGGCGGCAAGGTGCGGCTCACCGAAAAAGAGGCCTCCATCATCAAATATCTCTATCGAGCCGACCAGAAGGTCGTTACCCGCGACATACTTCTCGAGGAAGTCTGGGGCTATAATTCCGGCGTCACGACCCACACGCTCGAGACCCATGTTTACCGGTTGCGGCAGAAGATCGAGCGCGATCCTTCCAATGCGGAAATTCTTGTGACAGAAAGCGGAGGTTACAAGCTGGTTCCCTGACCAGTTTGCGGAGAGGGGGGAATGCCGCAGGACGGGAGGGACCCGGTGCCTAGGGCATTTTTGCGGCCAGGCGGGATCGCTTGGCGTCGCATGAATGCTGCTTTAACAAGGAGATAGAGCGTCTTTGAACATGGCGCTCTGTCGAGCCGGGGACATAATGGCGCTGGATGATGACGTCCGCATCCTGTCCGGAGTGGGATTGTTCGATGGCTTGACGCAGGAACAGTTGCGCCTGCTGGCCTTCGGAGCGGAAAACATGCGGATTCCGGCCGGCCGGATCCTTTATCGCGAGGGCGATCAGGCCGACAGCGCCTTCATCGTCGTCTCCGGCCGCATCGAACTGTTCCGGGAAATCGAGGGCGGCGAACGCATTTCCGTCGGCACCGCCGGGCCGGACACGATCCTCGGCGAGCTCGCCTTGATCGCCGATTCGAATCGGCTGACCGACGCGGTGGTCGCCGATGATTCGGAACTCCTCCGGCTCAGCCGCAGCCTGTTCCGTCGCATCCTCGAGGAATTCCCCGAAGTCGCCGTGACGCTCTACGAACGCATCGCCGCCGAATTGCAGCGGCTGGTGAGCGATATCGAACGGCTCGGGCCGAAATTCGGCGAGTGAGGCGACCCCTCATCCGGCCCTTCGGGCCACCTTCTCCCACAAGGGGAGAAGGGAAGGCCGGCCGCAACGCCTATGCCAATCGCCAGCATTCGCAATTAGCAAATACGCCCATGCCAAGCTCCACCTTCTCCCCCTGGGGGAGAAGGTGGCCTCGCGAAGCGAGGTCGGATGAGGGGTCGCCTCACTCCCACGCGAATCTGGCAATCACCGGCACGTGGTCCGACGGCCGGTCCCAGCCGCGCGCGGCACGCAGGATCTCGATATCGAGCAAATCGCCCTTGATGTTTTCCGACGACCAGACGTGGTCGAGACGGCGGCCGCGGTTCGAAGCCTCCCAATCCCTCGCCCGGTAGCTCCACCACGTGTAGAGCTTCTCTTCCGGCGGCACGCGCATGCGCATCAGATCGACCCAACGGCAAGCATTGCGCATGGCCTCGAAGCCCTCGGTTTCGATCGGCGTGTGGCTGACGACGTTGAGAAGCTGCTTATGCGACCAGACGTCGTTTTCCAGCGGCGCGATGTTCAGGTCGCCCACCAGCACCGATGCGCTGAAATCGGCCACATCCGCCTTCACCGCCCGCATCTCCTCGACGAAATCGAGCTTGTGCCGGAATTTGGGATTGATCTCCGGGTCGGGCTCGTCGCCGCCCGCCGGCACGTAGAAATTATGCAGCAGCAGCGAATGGCCGCCCACATCCAGCCTTGTCGCCAGATGCCGGCTGTCCACGATGCCGCAGAACTGCCGTTTCTCGACGATTTCGATCGGGCGGCGGGCAATCGTCGCCACGCCGTGATAGCCCTTCTGGCCGTTGAAGGCGACGTGCTGGTAGCCGAGCTTGCGGAATGCCGCCGTCGGGAACTGCTCGTCCGGACACTTTGTCTCCTGCAGGCACAGCACGTCTGGCGCGTACTCGTTGAGGAGGCGCTCGACGATCGGCATTCGCAGCCTGACCGAGTTGATGTTCCACGTGACTATCGAAAATGGCATGAAAGGCGTTCCGGCAAAGAGAAAGCGACAGCCCGAGATCGTCGAGCATGTCGCCCTGCAGCAAGTGCCAGCCTCTGACGGTTAAGGCAAGGCGCCGGTTATTGCATGTGGCCCGAAAATGTGCAGCTAAAGCATCTCGCTCGACTGGATCGCGCGAGATGCTTAGCGCATGTTGCGCGCGCCGCGCGATGCCGCAGCCTTCTCATAGTCGATCCTGAACGTGTCGGCCGCGAAACGCACGCCTTGCTGCACGTTGAAGATCATCACCGTCGTGTCCTTGCCCTGCGCGTCCGTGAGCGTCCATTGACGCAGTTCGTAACTTTTGGGATCGAACATCATGGTGAGCCGGGCATTGCCGAACACCGACCTGTCGACGATCTGTATCGTCGTCATGTCGGGCTCTTCGCGCACGCTCCTGACCTTGTCGCCGGAAAGATCGATGTGGTCGTCGAGCAGGAGCTTCAGCGGCGTCTTCGACAGCGGATAGAGATCGTAGGTCTTGAGCCGCGGGTTGTTGAGAATGACCGACTTGCCGTCCGAGATGACCCGGAAGGCGGACGGCGCATCATAGTTGAAACGGATCTTGCCCGGCCGCTGGAGGAAGAACTTGCCGCCGGTCTGCTCGCCCTTTGGTCCGAACTGCACGAACTCTCCGGTCATGGAGCGCACGCTGGAGAAATGGTCGGCAATGCGCTGGGCGGTATCGGTGGCAGCCTGTGCCTGCGCCACCGCCGAGAGGCCGGGCACGGCGTTGCCGACGAGCGCCACGCCCAGGGCCGCCAGCGAGAGGCCGAGGAAATCGCGCCGTGTCGTAAGGAAGGGGGGCTTGCTGGTCTCGCTCGTCATGCCGTGATCTTTCCTGTTCGTCGACTTGGCTGCTCGATAGGCATGTAGTTGGGCTTAAGTTTGGCGCGTCAAAAGGGTTCCGCGCTCACTAGAATTTGTCCTCTTCGGTCGGAACCAGGATCTCCCGCTTCCCGGCATGATTGGCCGGTCCGACGATCCCTTCCTTCTCCATGCGCTCGATGATCGAGGCGGCGCGGTTGTAGCCGATGCCGAGGCGGCGCTGGATGTAGCTGGTCGAAGCCTTGCCGTCGCGCAGCACCACCGCCACGGCTTGATCGTAGGGATCTTCCGAATCCTCCATATTTCCACCGCCGCCGCCGCCCGAGCGGCCGGACGACTCTCCGTCATCCTCGTCGTCGTCCTGGGTGATGGCGTCAAGATACTCCGGCACGCCCTGCAGCTTGAGATGGGCCACGACCTTCTCGACCTCGTCGTCGGAGACGAAAGGCCCGTGCACGCGCTGGATGCGCCCGCCACCGGCCATGTAGAGCATGTCGCCCATGCCGAGGAGCTGCTCAGCGCCCTGCTCGCCGAGAATGGTGCGGCTGTCGATCTTCGACGTCACCTGGAAGGAGATGCGGGTCGGGAAATTGGCCTTGATGGTGCCGGTGATGACGTCGACGGAGGGGCGCTGGGTGGCCATGATCACATGGATGCCGGCAGCGCGCGCCATCTGGGCAAGCCGTTGCACCGCGCCTTCGATATCCTTTCCGGCGACCATCATCAGGTCGGCCATCTCGTCGATGATGACGACGATATAGGGCATCGGTTCGAGATCGAGGTCCTCCGTCTCGTAGACCGCTTCTCCGGTCTCGCGATCGAAGCCGGTCTGCACGGTGCGCGAGATCGTCTCGCCCTTCTGGGCGGCGGCGGCGACGCGGGCGTTGAAGCCGTCGATGTTGCGCACGCCGACTTTCGACATCTTGCGGTAGCGATCCTCCATCTCGCGCACCGTCCATTTGAGCGCGACGACGGCCTTTTTCGGGTCCGTCACGACGGGGGTCAGCAGATGCGGGATGCCGTCATAGACGGAGAGTTCCAGCATCTTCGGGTCGATCATGATCAGCCGGCAATCCTTCGGCGTCATGCGGTAGAGCAGCGACAGGATCATCGTGTTGATGGCCACCGACTTGCCCGAGCCGGTGGTGCCGGCCACCAGCACGTGCGGCATCTTGGCGATGTCGGAGATGACGGCCTCGCCATTGATGGATTTGCCGAGCGCCAGGGCGAGCTTCGCCTTGGTCTGCTCGAAGTCGCGGCTGGCCAGGATCTCGCGAAGATAGACCGTCTCGCGCTTGGCATTGGGCAGCTCGATGCCGATCGCGTTGCGACCCGGCACAACGGCCACACGGCAGGCTATGGCGCTCATCGAGCGGGCGATGTCGTCGGCAAGGCCGATGACGCGCGACGACTTGATGCCGGGCGCCGGCTCGAGCTCGTAGAGCGTGACGACGGGACCCGGCCGGACATGGATGATGTCGCCCTTGACGCCGAAATCCTCGAGCACGCCTTCGAGCAGGCGGGCGTTCTGTTCGAGCGCATCCTTGGAGAGGCTGGGGTCGCGGCCGACGCTTTTCGGCTCGGACAGGAAATGCAGCGTCGGCATTTCGAAAGCGCCGGAGCCGATGAAGGAAGTCTGGGCCTCGCGCTGCACGCGCGCGCCCTGCTGCGGCCTGGGCGCGGGATTGTCGACGCGCGATCTGCCGGACGTGCGGCCGGTGCGCTGTGCGGCCTCGGGAATGATCCCTTCAGGAACAAATTCGTCGAAATCCGCGTCATCGTCATCCTCGAAGCGCGGCTCGCGCATGCCGACGGGCTCGCGCGGCGCGAAGTCGGGCTCGATACGGCCGCGGCTTCCGCGGCGCGGCGCAGGCAGATCGAATTCGTCGGCCTCGTCGGCATGCCGGGAGCGGGGAAGCGGAAGGCGGCCACCGAGGTGACGACGGAAGAAGGCGCGCGCCGAGAGCCACCAATGAGCGACAGCGCCCAGCGCCAGCATGCCTTCGTCCTCGTCGTCGTCATCCTCGTCGATCACGGATTCGGCCGTACGCAGGTTCTCGCGCTCGGCGATGACGGCGCCGAGCCCGCCGGGCCGGTGGAGCAGGCCGGAACCGAAGGCGAAGAGCCACAGGGCGGGAGCGGCCAGAATGGCGCCGACCACGATCGACACGACGCCGCGCGGATAGGCACCGGTGATGCCGGCCGGGATCTGAAGCACCATGTCGCCGAAAACGCCGCCCAGGCCGGTCGGCAGAGGCCAGGTCTCAGGCGGCGTCAGGCAACCGGCGATCGCGGCGAACAGAACCGACGCGGCGAACCACGCCAGGGCGCGCCGCGCCATGCGGTCGATTCCCCGCGCGGTCGCGAGGAAGCCGCCCCAGATCACGGCAGGCACGAGGGCCGCGACCGAGGAAAGGCCGTAAAACTGCATGGCAATGTCGGCGAAGACCGCGCCGGGATATCCCATCGCATTGGTTACCGTGTTGGCCGTGGCGTGGCTGAAGCTCGGATCGGCGACGTTCCAGGTGCCGAGCGCAGCGAGCGCGAAGGCGACGAAGCCGAACAGGGCGAGGCCGATCGCACGCCAGAGCTGGCGCCGCGCGAAAGCGTGCAGCCCACGACTTTGTCCATCCAGCGAAAGGGGCGCCGAAAGCTCGGAACGCATGCCTGAACCCCGTCATAGAAGGACGGCCGGCGAACCGGCCGTGTGCAAGGAATCGGGCACCAGACTATGGCCGGGAAGGTTAAGAGCGCATTAACCATGCGGTTCGCCGCGCGCCTTAGAGATGGCAAAAGCTGCGGCAGGGGAACAACTTTCGATTTCGACGGTTCCTGTTTTCGGTCGGTCAGCCCTGATCCGATCACTCCCAAGGCTCTCCCGCGCCTCCTGATCTTGGAGGCGCGGGCTTTTTTGCTCGGCTTATCCAGCCGCATCAATGCTTCGCCTCTCCCTCCCGCTTGGCGGCCTCGAGGTCTTCGTCCGACAGGATCCGATCGTCCGGATCCGCGGCATCGGCATCGGACGGTGAAAAGCGCAGGCCTTGCATGTAGGGCGTGGGCATCTTGCGACGGTAGTCGGCGAATTCCTTGGCGTAATAGCGCCGCGCCTCCTCGATGCTGCGTTGTCCGCTGACAATGTCGTGCATCAGGTTGAGAGCGAGGAAATTGGCCTGCTCGTCATGGCATCGGGCAGAGACTTCGCCGGCTGTCCGGTCGACCATCACGCTTCCGTCGAACTCGGCCAGCGCCGAGAATTTCTCGGGCGGCACGCGGTAGGCGACGAAACATTCGACGGAATCGGTGTGGGGCGCCGGAAAATTGTGACGGTGGAACTCCTTGGAGGCGACGATGCGCTTCCATGGCCCGCAGTCGTGCCAGACAAGCTGGTGTTCGGTGGCCTCGTCCGGTTCGCCATAGCTCTCGATGACGAGCTTGGCGGCTTCGCGAGATTCTTCAGGCCATCTGTCGGCGATTTGCGATCCTCTGGTCATCATTCTCTGTCTCCTTCCATTTTCCGGGGGATGCACCCGAACGGCACCGGCACGGAATTGTTTCGTGTTCCCGCTGGCGCGACCCTCGCGATCTGGGCGGGTGACACGATGCCTCCGGCATGGCAAAGCTATGCCCATGCAAATGCACCACGTTTGGCTGGGCAGCATGCTGGCATAACTGGGGAAGACGCATGAAGCTGCCTGTGGCCGGCGCGGCCCTCCTGTCGCTGATCGCTTCCGATGTGCATGCTGTGTCGCGCTACGACGTCACGCAGATGAGCTGCGCCGATGTCCAGGCGCGCATCGAGCAGGAAGGCGCGGTGGTCCTCAGCTACCGCTCATGGCGTATCATCGGCCTGCCGATCTACGACCGCTTCGCCAAAGATCAGCGATTCTGCCCGGACGGCACCATCGCGGCCCCGGCCGGCGTGCCGACCGCCGACACGAAATACTGCCCGGTCAAAAAGTGCTTCTCCAGCGGCCGGTTCGTGGCGCGCTGAGCTTGTGCTGCGAGTTGAGCGCCGCAAGAAGCCTTGATACCCAACAATCCTAGAATTTCTGCCTGCCTGATACGGACGTCCGCAATACGGGTATTGTAACCGTTACAAGGCTTGCGGTCCTCGAACTCTTTCGCAAACATGCCGGCCTACGAGAGAGTGGTAGCATGAGATCGGAAGTTTGGTTCGCGGCGCTTCTCGTGGTCTCCGGAGCGAGCGGAGCTTGGGGTCAGGAGCATGAGGCGATCAACGAAGCCAACAATCCGCTCACCCCGAAGGTCACCATCAATTTCCATAACTACTACGTGCCGGAACTGACCGAACTGCCAGATCGCTACGCCAACCAATTCCTCTTGCGCGGCCTCATCCCCGCCGACGTCTTTGGCGCCCCACAGCTTTTTCGTTACACCTTGCCGATCGCGACAGCGCCGGAATTCCCGAGCGGTTATGTGACCGGACTCGGCGACCTCACAATCATGGACATCTTCGTCATCCCTGGAGAGAAGGTGTCGTTCGGTTTTGGTCCCTTGGTGGTGTTTCCGACCGCGACCGACGATTCGCTCGGTGCCGGCAAGTGGCAGGCCGGCGCGGTCGGCTTGGCAATCGCTCCGCAGCGATGGGGCCTCCTCGGTAGCCTCGTTACCTTTCAGACCTCCTTCGCCGGGCAAAGCGAGCGGGAGGATGTTTCGCTCCTCACAGTGCAGCCAATCGTCAATTTCAACCTCAAGGACGGCTACTATCTGCGGTCAACCGCCATCTGGAACTTCGACCTGGAGGGTGGCGACTATTCCATTCCGGTCGGCCTCGGCCTCGGCAAGGTCATCCAGTTGAACGAAAAGGTGACGATGAACGCTTTCGTCGAACCGCAATACACGGTTTCCAGCCATGGTGCTGGCCAGCCAGAATGGCAGATTTTCGCAGGCGTCAATTTCCAGTTCGCGATCGGCAAATGACGCGGCGACTTTTTCCTGTCCAGTTCCGGGCAGGCTCGAGCAAGAAGAAGATAGCTATGCGCTTGTTCCTCATCCTCGGTTTCCTGGCAAGCTTTCCTTCTTCCGCTCTCTCCCAGGCCAGTCACTATGACGAGCTAGCGGACGCACCCTACACACAGGGTTATCTCAGCAACGACAGCGCGAGAAAAATGCAGAAGGAGCTGATGTTTCAGCGCGCCGTGCAGACTTACTTGTGGGCGCTCCCGGCTCTGAACATGTACGGCATGAAGGAAGGTTCCGAAGCCGAGTTCGGCAAAGGTTACAACGTACTCCCGATCTTTAAGAAGCGGCTCGATGCCAAGACGCTGATCACCACGCCCAATTCCGACGTGATCTATGCGCTCGGCTATCTCGACTTGAGTAAGGACGGGCCAATAGTGATCGAGGTGCCGCCGGGCCTGCAGGGCATCATCGACGATTTCTTCCAACGGCCGATCCCTTCCGAAGGTGAGATCAACGGCCGCGAATGGGCGGGTGATGTCGGCCTGCCCGGTCCAGACCAGGGCAAGGGCGGCAAATATCTGATTCTGCCGCCAGACTACACTGGCGAGGTGCCGGACGGCTACTTCACCTATCGCTCGGGCACCTACGGTGTGTTCGTCTTCTGGCGCGGCTTCTTCAAAGATCCCGCTCAGCTCGAAGAGCCCGTGAAGGTGATGGAGCAGACGAAGATCTATCCGCTGGGCAAGGAAACCTCCGCGAAGCCGATGCAGTTCCCCGATGCCTCGGGCGTGCCGGTCAACATGCTCTACCCGCAGGATGGCAGTGCCTTCGACATGCTCGACCGTTTCATCCAGCACGAGTATGTCGATCCGAAGGATTTCGAAATGCGCGGCATGGCGGCCTCTGTCGGCATCGTCAAGGGCAAGCCGTTCGAGCCTGACGAGGAAACGCGCAAACTGCTTGACCAGGCAGCGAAAACGGCCTCCCGCATGGGGCATGTCTTCGCCTATGGCGGCAATGCACTTCGCTACTACGAGGATCGGCAGTGGCTGAATCCGTTCTCGACCAACGCCAATTTCTCGGGCGAGAGTTTCAACCGGCTGGATGAAAGGACGAGCTTCTTCACCTATGCCTATTCGACCAGTCCCGGCATGGCGATCAACATGGAGAATGTCGGGGCCAAGTACCCGAACGCCTTCAAGGATGCCGATGGCGACTACCTGTCCGGCGACCGAACCTACAAGCTGAAGCTACCGAAGGACATTCCTGCCAAGATATTCTGGTCGGTCACGGTCTATGACCCGGTCACCGGCTCCGGGCTGGACAACGGCCAACCCTTCCCCTCGCTCAACACGATGGACAAGCCGGTCCAGAATTCCGACGGTTCGACCGAAATCTATTTCGGCCCGGAATCTCCCGGCGAGGGCAGGAACTGGATTGCGACTGTTCCCGGTAAGGGTTTCTTCACGATCCTGCGCCTCTACGGCCCGACCAAGGCCTTTTTCGACAAGAGCTGGAAGCCGGGCGACCTCGAAAAGGTCGACGGTTAATTGATGAGGCGTGCATCCGACTGCCGAAGAGAAGGAGGCTGACATGACATCGCGCAAATCGCAGCGCGTTCTCACGATTGCCGGAGTGGCCCTCATGGCCGCGACTTCCGGCCTCGCCGCGATCTCGGCCTCTGCCGAACCGCTGCCGCTCTCGCCGAAGTGGAGCGCGAACATGCCCGCTGGCCCAGTCGCCGGCACGCGGATCACGACCGACTATGCGAAGCTCGTGGCGCGAGACGCATATTTTTGGGCTTGGCCGATGGTCAATATGTACAACCGACGTCTTGCCTTTTCGAAGGTCCCGGAACGATTCTATTCGGGTGCCGCTCCGATGGCCCCGATCAACCGGCTGACCATGCTGACGGACTATATCGAGCCGGAAGAGCGGCTCGTGGCTTGCCCCAATCAGGATGTCGTCTATGGCGCTGCCCTGCTGGCGCTCGACCAATCCCCGGTGGTCGTCCAAGTCCCCGACTTCGGCGACCGGTTCTGGGTGTACCAGATAGTCGATCTCAGGACGGACAGCTTCGTCGGTCTCGGCAAGATGTACGGCACGCAGCCTGGTTTCTACCTGCTCGTCGGCCCAAACTGGCATGGCGAGGTGCCGAAGGGGATCACCAAGGTCTTCCGGGCTTCAACCAATACTGCCAATGCGATCCCGCGCGTCTTCCAGGACGATACGGCCGAAGACAAGGCGGCTGTCCAGGAGGTGCTACAACAAATCAACCTCTATCCGCTCTCCGAGTTCGATGGCACGATGAAGACGATAGACTGGAGGCAGCTCAAGAAGGTGCCTGCCGCAAGTGGCGGAGAGGCTGAAACGCAATGGGTGGTACCTGAGAAGTTCTTCGATGAACTGCCTCTTGTGCTAGCAGATGCGCCGCCGTTGCCAGGCGAGGAAGCCCGCTACGCGCAGGTGCTGGCCGTTGTCGAGGCGGCAAAGGTCGACCCGGAGATCAGGAAGGCGGTCGACGAAGCTGCTGCCGAGGCCGAAGAGCAACTCGTCAAACCGCTTATCCAATTTCGCAACTTTGGGCTCGTCCTGCCTCACAACTGGACAACGACGTCGAACAACGCCGCGTTCGGCACCGATTATTTCACACGAACGGCCGTGGCCAAGTCGAACATCTTCGTCAACGCACAGAACGAGACCAAATACTTTTACCAGGATCTGGATAGCGGCGGTGCACGGCTGAACGGTGCGAAGAAGTACACGGTGACGTTCGCGAAAGACGAAACTCCGCCGGTCGACGGCTTCTGGTCGCTGACGCTTTACAACGAGCACCATTTCTTCGAACCGAACGACATCAAGCGCTATTCGCTGGGCACCAAGAACAAGTCGCTTCAATATAATGCCGACGGGTCGCTAACGATTTACATACAGGCGGAGCCGCCCTCCGAAGAGCTTCGCGACAATTGGCTGCCTGCCCCAAAGGAAAGCGACTTCTCCCTTTACATCCGCGCCTATTGGCCGAAGACGGCTGTCATAGACGGTTCATGGACGCCCCCCGAGGTCAAACCCGGCGACTGACAAACGATACCAAAAAAAGAACCCGGCGCAGCCGGGTTCAAGGTCAGGAGAGCTTGCGTTCTCCCAGACGGGATTTCTAGACTCGTTGGAGCGCGCGACTGCGCGCTGCGCCAGCCGAGCGCCGTGCGTCCGTTCGGACGCGCAAAGGACGCGCTGCCAGAGTATAGTTGCCGCATCGTGCTTTCCGAACCTTCGGTTCGGGCCGATGCGGTGGCGCGAAAGCCAAGCGGCCCGGATGGGCCGCACCGGCGACTGAGGCGCCCTGGATATGTCAACATCCAGGGCCAATGGGATCAATTATACGCGCGCTCGCCATGCGAGACGATGTCGAGACCCTCGCGCTCGCCGGCTTCCGGCAGCCTGAGACCCATCACCGCCTTGACCACCTGGAGCGCCACATAGGCGACCACCCCCGACCAGATGACCGCGACGATCACCGCCCAGGCCTGGGTGCCGAACTGGCCGGCGATCGAATATTCTTCCGCGCCGGGGCCGAAGCCGCCCAGCGCCGGCGAAGCAACGATCGCGGTGCCCAGCGCGCCGACGATGCCCCCGACGCCATGGATGCCGAACACGTCGAGCGAATCGTCGTATTTCAGCATCGGCTTCAGCGAGATCACCGCCCACAGGCAGACGAGGCCCGCGACCGCGCCGAGGAAGATCGCGCCGACCGTGCCGGCGAGGCCGGCGGCCGGCGTGATGGCGACGAGGCCGGCGACCGCCCCGGAAGCGGCCCCGAGCAGGCTGGCATGGCCGCGCACGATGCGCTCGGCGACCGACCAGGCGAGTGCCGCGGCCGAGGTCGCTGTGATGGTGTTGAGCATGGCTTGCGCGGCCAGACCGTTGGCCTCGAGGTTGGAGCCGGCGTTGAAGCCGAACCAGCCGACCCACAGAAGGCAAGCGCCAATGAGGGTGAAGGTCAGATTATGCGGCGCCATATTCTCCTTGAGAAAGCCAACGCGCGGTCCCACGACGAGCGCCGCCACCAGGCCGGCGATGCCGGAATTGATGTGGACCACCGTGCCGCCGGCGAAATCGAGCGCACCGATGCCGAAGAGATAGCCGGAAGGGGCGTCGGCCGCGCTCGGGCCTCCCCACCACCACACCATATGGGCCATCGGCAGGTAGGCGAAGGTGAACCAGAGCGCCAGAAACAACATCACCGATCCGAAACGCATTCGCTCGGCGACGGCGCCGACGATGAGCGCCGGGGTGATCGCCGCGAAGGTGAGCTGGAAGATCACGAAGGTGAGTTCGGGAATGAACACGCCCTGCGTGAATGTCTCGGCCAGCGAATCCGGGCCGACGCCGGCCAGGAAGGCCTTGCTCAGGCCGCCGATGAAGGGCGTGAGGAACGTCGCCTCCTCGGCTGTACCGGCGCCGGTGAAGGCCAGCGAATAGCCATAAACTACCCACAGCAGCGCAATCATGGCGAAGCCGGCGAGCACCTGCATCAGCACCGACAAGACGTTCTTGGCGCGCACCAGTCCGCCATAGAAGAGCGCAAGGCCGGGAATGGTCATCAGGATGACGAGGACGGTCGAGACCAGCATCCAGGTGGTATCGCCCTTGTCGGGCACCGGAACGGCCGCGGCGGCCGGTGCCGCTTCCTGGGCGACGGCTGCGACGGCACCCAGCACCCCCGTCGCCAATGTGCCCAGAAGGGCCAAACGTGAAGTCATACGCATAGATAAGTCTCCCCTGAGTCCTGACGGCCTAGAGCGCGTCCGTGTCGGTTTCGCCGGTGCGGATGCGCACGGCCTGGTCGATGCCGAAGACGAAGATCTTTCCGTCGCCGATCTGTCCGGTCTTGGCGGCGTTGGAGATGGCCTCGACCGCCTTGTCGACAAGGTCGGCGCTGACGGCGACCTCGATCTTGATCTTCGGCAGGAAGCTCACGGCATATTCGGCGCCGCGATAGATTTCGGTGTGGCCTTTCTGGCGGCCGTATCCTTTGACCTCGGTGACGGTCAGGCCTTGAATCCCGACGGCGGTCAACGCTTCGCGGACCTCGTCGAGCTTGAACGGCTTGATGATTGCCATCACGATCTTCATGAAGCTTCACCCTTCGCTATGCGGATTCCCGCGTTCCCACGACATCGGCCGCAAGCAGCCGAAACTGCGGAGAGCGATTCAAGCTCCGTGCCAGTTGCCGAAGAACCGGATTAATGTGCTGAAAAGGAAGAGATTTTCGGCCGCTCCACGACGTGGAGCCTGCGGGATGGGCAGCTTGAGCGCCTAAATATTAGACAAAAATACGAAAATGCCTACTTTGAAGTCAGTCGGCGCAGAGGCGAATTCTGGTGGAGGCCGAGCCTCGTGGTCAAAACGGTCTCAATCCTGCGTTACCAGTTGCTCCACGCGGGGCGCTGGCGATGATTTCTGCGTTCTAGCCGCCTCCTTCCTGCGGGCGGCAACATTGCTGTTCGTCTACATTGCCGAAAACGTGAGCTGGAAATGGACGAGAATGTGCTCGGGCGCTCAGAGTCGTCTCTTGTGCCCTACGCGACTTTCGCCCTGTGGTGATGCCTCGACGCATGCATTCCATCGGCGATATCAGGAAGATTCGACAAATGCTCAAGCAGGTAGAGGGCGGCAAGCGCAATATGGGCCGGGATCGGCTTGCTCCCGCGAAACGCGGCCACCTGCCGGCGTGAAATCTCGAGCTGAGCAGCCATGCCATCCAGGCTCAAAGCAAGTTGCCCCATAATCTGTCGGAACTCGGCATTGGTCATGCCGGCCGTGGGAAGCCGCTCGATCCACTCGGCCGACAATTCGATGCCGTCGTCCCATTCAAGTGCCATGCCGTCTTCGTTGACGCGCACAGTCTCGAATAGATCGCCGTTGTCGCGAAGCGGAATGAAGTGGCGATGGCTGAGAAACACCGGGGCGAGGTCGACGATTTTCGTCGACCCGTCCCGCCACGTCACGGTGACATGACGCGCTTCGCCGACCTGCACGGCGGCGAGACGCGGCAGTGGAGCACCAATCCCGATGATGTCGTCAGCGTCCGTTGAGGCGTTGCCATTCATCTTCGATCTCCTTCTGATGGTCGCGAGCCCACTCCAGCGCGATTTCCAGGTCGCGCCTGGATATCCGGCCCCGTAGGATCGTAAGGGTGTCGATCCTGACTTGAACGGAATATTGGGGCGTCACCACATGAAAATGCGGCGGGTGGTGATCGTCGACGTAAAGTTGGATTTATACTCCCGATCTGAACGAGCGTCGGCACGCGCGGGTCTCAGTTGATAAGCGTTGCGGTTGCGTCATGACATCATCAATAGTGCACACTGTGCACTATGTCAAGTCTTTAGTGCACACGACGCACTAGAGACCATCGAACGGAGCCTTAGCTCAGTGCTTGGTAATGTCCATGAATGGCTGGGCAAGCTCTTTCGATCACAGGCGGCTCCGTCGCGGTGGTGCCATTGGCGCATGATAGCCTTCACAGAGACTTGGCGTCAGGCCGATCGTCTGCCTGATCAACTGGAAGCAGGCGGCTTGCGCAGGCGGATCAGGCCTTCCTGCGCCACCGAGGCGATCAGCACACCCTCCTGGCTATAAATCGCGCCGCGCGTGAAGCCGCGCGCGCCCGAGGCAGAAGGACTGTCCTGGGTATAGAGAAGCCAGCCGTCGAGCGGATGCGGCCTGTGGAACCACATGGCGTGATCGAGGCTCGCAACCTGCAGGTCCCGGTCGAAGACGGCGCGGCCATGGGCGAAGGTCGAGGTGTCGAGGAGCGTCATGTCCGACAGATAAGCCAGCACGGCGACCTGCATGGTGCGGTCGGCGGGCACCGGGCCGGTGGTGCGCAGCCAGATGTTCTGGCGTGGCGGCAGCTTTTCGCGGCTCGTGTAATGGTCGAGATTGACGGGCTTGATTTCCAGCGGCCGCTCGCGCGCCCAGAAGCGACGGATGTCCTCCGGCAGGTGCTCGGCATGTTCCAGCAGCTCGCGCTGCGTCTTCAGGCTCGATGGCGGCGGCACGTTGTCCGGCATGGCGAACTGATGGTCGAGCCCTTCCTCGTCGCGCTGGAAAGAGGCTTCCAGGGAAAAGATAGCGCGGCCGTGCTGTATGGCGACGACCCGCCGCGTGGTGAAGGAGCTGCCGTCGCGAATCCGATCGACTTCATAGACGATCGGCACCGTGGTATCGCCGGGAAGCATGAAATAGCCATGCAGAGAATGGACATGGCGGTCAGGCCCAACCGTGCGGCAGGCTGCCACAAGCGCCTGAGCGATGGTCTGGCCGCCGAAGACGCGCTGCCAGTTCATTTTGGGGCTGCGACCACGATAGAGATTGTGTTCGAGTTCCTCCAGGTCGAGTATGGAGAGAAGCTCCTGCATGGCCTCCGACATGGTTTGCCCTTTATAGTGAGGAGTGCGGGTGGCGGCCGATGTCAGCCGAATGGCTGCCGGTGTCAAGGCGGAAGGGACGAAGCGATGGCCAAAGCGAAAGAAGCTCCCGCGAGCAAGACCGATATCGATGTGCTGGTGGCGGGCGCCGGCTATGTCGGCCTGGCGACAGCGGTGTCGATCCGCGAGGCCAGACCCAGCCTCTCCGTGGCGGTCGTGGACGCCGCTCCGCCCGGCGTCTGGCAGAAGGACGGCCGCGCCTCGGCCGTGGCCGCCGCCGCTTGCCGCATGCTGGAGCGACTCGACTGCTGGCGGGAGATCGAGCCGCACGCCCAGGCCATCACCGAGATGATTATCACCGATTCCAAGACGTCGGATCCGGTGCGCCCAGTGTTCCTGACCTTTGGCGGCGAGGTTTCACCCGGTGAGCCCTTCGCGCACATGGTCGAAAACCGCGTGCTCAACGGCGCGCTGCGCCGCCGCGCCGCCGAGCTCGGTATCGACATTATCGAGGGCATCGCGGTCTCCGGCTTCCAGAACGGCCCGAGCGACATGGCCGTCCATCTGGCGGACGGCATCACCTTCGACGCCAAGCTGCTGGTGGCGGCCGACGGCGTCAATTCCAGGCTGCGCGACATGGCCGGCATCAAGACGGTGCGCTGGGAGTACGGTCAATCGGGCATCGTCTGCACCATCGCGCACGAGCGGCCGCACAACGGCCGGGCCGAGGAGCATTTCCTGCCCGCCGGCCCCTTCGCCATCCTTCCGCTCACCGGCAACCGCTCGTCCATCGTCTGGACCGAGCGCACGGCCGATGCCGAAAGGCTCGTCAAGGGCGACGAGTTCACGTTCGAGGTCGAGCTGGAGCAGCGTTTCGGGCTGAAGCTCGGCGAAATCAGGGTGGAGACGAAACCCCGCGCCTGGCCGCTCGGCCTCACCCTTTCCCGCGCCTTCGTCGCGCCGCGCTTCGCGCTCGCCGGCGATGCCGCGCACGGCATCCATCCCATCGCCGGCCAGGGCCTCAATCTCGGCTTCAAGGATGTCGCCGCGCTCGCCGAGACGGTGGTCGAGGCCGACAGGCTCGGCCAGGACATCGGCGCGATCGACGTGCTCCAGCGCTACGAACGCTGGCGCCGCTTCGACACCGTGCAGATGGGCGTGACGACGGACGTGCTCAACCGGCTGTTTTCCAACGACATCGGCCCCGTTCGCGCCTTCCGCGACGTCGGGCTCGGCCTGGTCGACCGCATGCCCAGGCTCAAAGAGTTCTTCATCCGCCAGGCGTCAGGGCTAGCCGGTCCAACCCCGCGGCTGCTCAAGGGCGAGGCGATTTGAGACGCTAAGTCGGGGGCATTCTTTCTTGCTATTCCAGCACTTGGCCTTCGGCGAGGCTAATCGCAGGATTCGACGCGTCTGTTTCGCATGTCAGCACGGCGTTCGATACCCTACCGATAAAGGTCCACGGTTGACGCGCATAACATCGCCGTATGGCCGATCAGAAATTGCCATTTGACATGACCACCGGCGGCTCCAACAACTGACCAAGCGCCACATCGAGGGAATTTTCCAATGTTGATAGCCATCGTCCAGATCCCGGGCCTTGAACGCTCCGAGGAGGATGCAATCAGGGCAGCCAGAACATCGGCCCCGACCTACACCCAATTGCCGGGACTGATGAGCAAGTATTACCTCAATGGCGAGAATGGCGGCGGCGGCGTCTATTTCTGGGCATCACGGGAAGAGGCCGACGCCTGGTACAATGCGGACTGGGCCGACATGATCGAGCGACGATTTGGCGCGCGCCCGACGCTGACTTATTACGAGAATTACGTCGTCCTGGACAATGTCAGCAACGAATTGCGCGTCAACGGCGTCGCCGAGCTTCTCGGTGCGCCGAAGGCGCCGGCTTGAGTCAGTCCGCATGAACCAGGTTGCCGATCTCGTCCAGGCGTGAATGAATCGCCCGCGTCAGAGTCGTGAGTGGCTTCGAGCGCGGGCTTCCGGCCGGGTAGAGCAGCTTCGGCTCCCATTCCAGCCGGGGTTCGAAGGGGCGCGTCACCACCTTTTCGTGTCCGGTGCCGCGCGCGGAGAGCGAATCCAGGATCGAAATCCCGGCGCCCAGCGCAACGATCTCGCAGATCGAGATGCCCAGCGTGCATTCGCCCGCGATGTTGAACGGCGCGCCCGCCAACTCGAAACTGCGCGCGATTTCCTGGTGGAGGCGCGTGTTTTCGGGCGGGCAGAAGATAGACTCGCCGGCCATATCCCGCGGGCTTAGGGAAGAACGTGTGGAGAGCCGGTGCCCTCGCGGCAAAACGCAGACGATGGGAAACGTCGGCAGGTCTTCGAAGTCGATCCCGGCTGGATTGGGTGGAGTGGCGGTGATGCCAAGATCGCAGCGCCGCGTGCTGACCATGTCAAGGATCTCGGACGATCTGGTCACGGTCAGCTTGGTGCGAACGCCGGGATACTTCTCGCGCATTTTCATCAGGGCATGGGGTAGACATTGATAGGCGAAGGCCCCGGTTGCCGCGACATGAATGAATTTCTCCCGCTGCTGGCGAATGGCCGTGGCGGTCTGTTCGAGATGCTGCAGACCGAGGAAACTGCGCTCGACCTCGTTGAAAAAGGAGATCGCATCGGGGCTGGCGCTGATGCCCGAGCCGCTGCGCTTGAACAGCGCGAGTTCGGTCGTCTCCTCCAGATCGCGGATCAGGCGGCTCACCGCGGGCTGGGTGATCGACATCAGCCGCGCGGCGGTGGTCATGCTGCCGGTCTGGAAAACCAGGCGGAACGCCTCGATCTGGCGCAGATTGATCTTCACCGCGGACCCCATAACATTCAGTTATATCTGGTGCACGCAATGCATTAGACATTGGGCTTGAGGCTTGTCAAACACTGGTCCGCACATTCCTGGCGGGGTGGATTGATTTGGGAGTAGGCCGATGAAATCGGATGCGACGGATGTCGTCGTGATCGGCAGCGGGTTCGGAGGCTCTGTCGCGGCCGCGCGCCTGGCCGAGGCAGGGGCGAAGGTCACGCTGCTGGAACGCGGTCCCTGGTGGGACACGGTGCCGACGCGTTCGATGGGAATCGAGGAACGCACGCCGCTGCCGCGCGGACATCGCTTGTTCACCCATTCCTTGCGATCCGTCTATCACCCTCTTCTTCCGTGGGGGCGGATGCGGTTCAACCGCAAGGGCTTGTTCGAGGTCTATTTCTCCAAAGGCATGGAGGTGATCTGCGCCTCGGGCGTCGGGGGAGGCAGCCATGTCTACTCGGCCTTGCATCGCCGCCCCCTGCAGCCCGACTACTGGGACGGGCATTGCGACGATCTGAGCGAGGCTTCGATGGCGGCGCATTATGAGAGCTTCATCACGCGGGTCGGTTCTTCGCGTCCCGCGCCGGAGAATGCTCCGCCCCACACCGCCGTGCAGATGTACTCCAACCACCCGGATTTCACGCCGGCGATCCCCAAGGTCGACATGCGCGTCGGCTTTCTCTTCCCGCGCGACAAGGACAATCCGAAGCTGGTGACCACGGAGCATGGCGTGAGCCGCTGGGAGACGGACTACAAAACCGGCGATCACGGCTTCCTCGGAGCCCCGTCGGGATCGAAGTCGACAATGGACATTGTCTACCTGGCTCCGGCGCTGAAGCAGGGGCTGGACGTACGCGCGCTCAGCGAAGTGATCTCGATCACCGCGACCAAGGGTGCCGCGCGGCGCTTCCTGGTCGATTTCCATGATCATGCGAAGCGCACCCGCCAGACGATCGCCGCCGATCATGTCTTCGTAGGCGCCGGGACGATGAACACCTTGCGCCTGCTGCTGGAAAGCCGTGACCGGCACGGCGGGCTTTCCGGCATGCCGCATCTCGGCCAGAGGTTCAGCGGGAACGGCGACATCAGGGGCTTCTGGGATCTCAACGTGAAGGGAACGGATTTCACCGAGGGCGTGCCCAGCAAAGGGGCGTTCCTCTTGCGCGACGAGGCTTGGCCCCGGGTGGCGATCGGACGCAACAACATGCCGAGCGTGAATTCATATCCGTTCCCCAAATTTGTTCGTGAGCGGCTGAAGCGTGGCCTCGTGGTCAGCGGCATGGGCGCGGATGCGATGGATGGTACCGCCACCATCGAAGGCGGCCGGTTCCGCATCCGCTTCGACCCCAAGAACAGCCCTATCTACGCGCAGATCTATTCCACGATGCTGGAAGCCGCCCGGCTTTCTGGCCGAAAGATCTATGCCAGCCCTCGCCCCTCGACCGTGCATCCGATGGGCGGGGCCTGCGTCGGTCGCCCCGAGGCAGGCGGGGTCATCGGCGCCGATGGCCAGGTCCATGGCGTGCCTGGGCTCTATGTGGTCGACGCGGCCGCCTTTCCCGAGCCGACCGCCGCGCCACCGACGATGAGCATCGGCGCCTGGTCGGAAAACGTCGCGTCGCGGTTCGTTCAGGCCAATTGAGCCGTAGACGAGGAGCGATTGGCGGGAAGGAGAGTGGAACTCCTCCCCGTTCCGCGGCTTTCGATGCAGTCGTTCTCGGTTGAGGCGAGGCAGAAACCCGCGCCCTGCCCGGCGGGCATCGATCGCTTCGACCCGCATGGTCGGAATGTCAGAGACGGGAATTATCATTCTCTCGGATGCCCAAGGAAAGAAGATTTGTGCGTTGACATCCCGAGACGTAGCTAAATATGTTTGACATATTGAGCCACCCGTCGATCTCTGAGGGGTATGTCTGAAAGCTGTGCGGCTTTCAGAGCGTTGCGACCGCGCGTCGCTCAGGTGGGTGGACGAAGGGGAAAATGAACGTGAATGAAGCCGCCTTCGGGCAAGTCACCATCGTTGGAGCGGGTCTTCTCGGCCATGCGATCGGACTGGTTCATGCCCTTGGCGGTTGCCGGGTGATCTTGCACGACAGCAGCGAGGCTGCGGTCAGCCAGGCTCTGGCGCTGGCGCGTTCGGCCGCGGAGGTGCTCGTCGAAGTCGGGGCCTATGACCAGAAGAACGTCAGCCATGCCCTCGACAGGATCCGCACGGAGGTCGATCTAGCCAAGGCGCTGCAAGGCACGGATCTGGTGGTGGAGGCGATCACCGAAGAGGCCGAGGCCAAACGCGCGGTTTACACCCTGATCGACCGTCATGCCCCCGAGCAGGCAGTCATCGCCAGCAATACGTCCTATCTGGATATCTTCCCGTTGCTGCCGGAACGCAGGCAGGCGCGGGCATTGATCGTGCACTGGTATACGCCGCCCTATGCGATCGACCTGGTCGATGTAGTGAAGGGGCCCCAGACCGAGCCGGCAGTGGCAGAGGCGATGTGCGGTTTCCTTCGTGGGCTCGGCAAGAAGCCAATCCTTCTGGAGAAGTTTCTCAGCGGCTATATCGCCAACCGCATCCAGACCGCGATCAGCCTGGAGGCGTTCCATTTGATCGATGCGGGACTGGCCAGCGCCGAGGATATCGACACGGCGATCAAGTATGGCCTGGCGGAGCGCCTCGCCCTGCTCGGTCACCTCAAGCGGATCGACTACACCGGACTCAAGGTGACGCAGCTCAATCTCGCCAACAAGGCCTATAGCCCGCCCGAACTGCGCGGCCGCTCAGATGTCGTCGACCGGCTGGTCTCGGAAGGCAAGCTGGGTGTCGCCGCTGGCAACGGGTTCTACAACTATGAGGGCCAGACCCCGGCCGAGCTGTTCAGGGATCGCGACCGCAGGCTCTTTTCACTGAAGCACGCACTCAACGATATCGGCCGCTACTAGAGCGCCGCTATCGGAGACGAAGCCACACGAAACGGCGGCATACCGCATGTTGTGTCATTAGGGAGAAGACAAAAGATGACATTCAAACTCAATCGCAGAACGGTCCTGGCGGCGCTGGCCTGCACGGCGATGTCGGCAGGCTTCGCGCATGCTCAGGAGGTGCTCAAGATCGGCGTTCTCGGTCCTCTGACCGGTGCTGGCGCGGCCTGGGGTCTGGGCACCGACGGCGGCGTCAAGATTGCCGCGCAGGAGATCAACGGGCGCGGCGGCCTGAAGGTGGGCGACAAGAGCTACACCATCGAGGTCGTCTCCTATGACGATCAGTACAAGGCCGCCGAGGCCGTCACCGCGACGAACCGCCTGATGGGTCCTGATGGCGTTCGCTACATCTTCGGCCCGATCGGTTCGGCCTCGCTTCTGGCGATCAAGCCGCTGACCGAACGCGACGGCGTCCAGCTCTTCACCGGCGCATGGGCGGCGAGCGTGCTCAAGGACAGCAGGTACATCTTCCGCGTTGGCCCTACGACCCAGGAATTCGCGCCGTCGACCGTGGCATGGGTCAAGGAACACAATCCCGACATCAAGCGCGTCGGCCTGATCGCCGCCAATGACGAAACCGGTTGGAACAGCCAGAAGATCCAGCGCGACGCATATACGGCGGCGGGATTCGAAGTCGTCACGGCTGAGTTCTTCGAGCGCACCCAGAACGATTTCAGCGCCATCCTGACCAAGATGCTGGCGCAGAACCCCGAGACGATCGAGCTCGACACCACCCCGCCGCGCACCGCGGGCCTGATCGTGCGGCAGGCGCGCGACCTTGGCTACAAGGGTGGCTTCACAAAGTTCGGCGGCTTCGACGTCGAGGAAGTGGTGAAGGCGGCGGGAGCGGAAAATGCCGAGGGCCTGGTCGGGATCACCATGGCTGCGCCCGGAACGGACGTCTGGGACCGCCTGGGCGGCGAATTCAGCAAGCTCCACAAGGCCGAGATGAACGACTACGTCGTCATGTTCTACGATGCGGCCAACCTGCTTTTCTCCGCGATGGAGAAGGCAGGCTCGATCGAAAGCGATGACGTCGTTGCAGCTCTCGAAGCCAGTGCGCCGTTCGAAGGCTCGGTCGGCAAGCTGACCTGGGGCGGCGCGGACGCCTATGGGATCGACCACCAGATCTACCGCTCGGTCGTGATGGTCAAGATCCAGGGGGGCGACGGCGTCGTTATCGGCGAAGCCAAGCTGAACTGATCCCGACGGCACGGATAGCGCATGCTTCAGCAATTCCTCGTCGTCGCCGGACTGTCGTCCGCGACATACATGCTGGTGGCCCTCGGCTTCACGCTGATCTTCGGGATCATGCGGATGGTGAACTTCGCGCATGGTGAATTTCTGCTGATCGGCGCCTATACCGTCTTCGTCGCCCAATACACGTTGGGACTGGACTACATGATCGCACTTCCTCTGGCGGCCCTGGTCGCCGGAGGCTTTGGCGTCGTTGCCGAGCGGTTGCTGTTTCGACGCTTTGCCGGCGATGAAACCGGCGGCATGATCGTGGCCCTGGCGCTTGCCATCACCATCAAGGGCGCGGTGACCATCGTCTGGGGCGTGGACAGCCAGCCGATCGAGCGACCCTTCTCGGGCTCGTTCCAGATATGGGGCGCCTTCATCCCCAAGGATCAGCTCTTCGCAGCGATCACAGCGCTCATGCTGGTCGGGGTGGTCTACTGGCTTTTGAACCACACCCGCCTCGGTCTGGCCATGCGCGCGGTCGCGCAATCGCCGGAAGTCGCGCGGCTGCAGGGCATCACGCCGTGGAAGACCTATCCGGTCGCCTTCGCCATTGGCTGCGCCCTCGCCGGCTTCGCCGGGGCTCTGGCAGCCCCCATCTACGGCGCAGAGCCCAATATGGGTGACGCGGCGCTGATGAAAGCCTTCATCGTCGTTGTTCTCGGCGGACTTGGTTCTATCCCCGGAGCGTTGCTGGCGGCCTGCCTTCTGGCAACCATCGAGGCGGGCATCTCGATCACGTTCAACTCGACCATTGCGGCGCTGGTGTCTTTCCTGGCTGTGATCGTGGTTCTGCTGGTGCGTCCGGCAGGCATTCTGGGTAGGTCCTGATGCGCAACTCACACATCGTTCTCGCGGTTTTCATCGCCGCCGCCGCGCTCTCCCCGTTCCTCATCGGGGGGCGCTTCACATTTCACATCGCGATCCTGATCGGCATCAAGGCGCTCCTCGCGCTGAGTCTGCACCTGATGTTGCGTATCGGCCAGTTGTCGCTGGTCCAGGCCGGGTTCATGGGCATGGGCGCCTATGCGTCAGCGCTCCTCACGCGGGATGTGGGCTTTCCCTTCCTGCTCGGCCTCGCCTCGGCGATCGCCATACCAGCCGCCATCGCCTATGCGATCGGCACGATCATCCTCAAGGTGCGCGGGGTGCATTTCGCGCTGCTCACCTTCGTGATGGGTGAGGCGATCGTCCTGATCTTTGTGGAGTTCGTCTTCCCCTTCGGCGGCAACAACGGCCTGATGAGCATTCCGGCCGCTTCGATCTTCGGCCTGTCGCTGCACAGCCGGGAGAGCTTCTACATCTTCGTGCTGGTCGTCGCAGGTCTCGCCCTCTTGGTGCTGCGCGGCATGTTGCATGGGCAACCTGGACGTATCCTCGACGGATTGGACAAGAACGAGCCTCTGGTTCAGGCGCTCGGGATCGATGCCCTAGGCTGGCGCCGCTTCGTTTTCGTCGTCAGCGCTGGGATCGCGGGGGCTTCCGGCAGCCTCTATGCCCATTATCTGAGCTATATCTCGCCTGAGGCCTTCAATGTCACCACCACCATCAATGTGCTGGTGATGAACGTCATCGGCGGCGTCGGAGCAATCGCCGGGCCGATCATCGGCGCGATGATCCTCGTTCCGCTGCCTGAACTCTTCCGGACCGCGATTGCCTACCAGCAGTTCCTCTACGGTGTTTCGCTTCTCTTGCTGATGATGTTCCTCTCGCAAGGGCTCACTGGCGTGCTGCGGAGAAAGAAATGACCGGCGCGCAACTCGAAGTGAAATCGGTCTCGCGCAGCTTTGGCGGAATCAAGGCGGTCGAGAATGTCTCATTCGCGGTCGATCCGGGGCGCATCACCGGCCTGATCGGCCCGAACGGCGCGGGCAAGACCACGCTGTTCAACCTGATCACCGGCGGCATGCGCGCCAACAGCGGGCATATCTATTTCGATGGTCATGACATTTCCGGCTGGGCACCGGGCAAGGTGGCGCGTGCGGGCCTGGTGCGTAGCTTCCAGGCGGCGATGACGCTTCCGGACCTGACGGTGCGCGAACATCTGGAGCAGGCCGTTCTCTTCCGGACCGTGGGCACGCCGCTGGCACTACTGTCGGCGCGCAGGTTGCGTGCCGCGCGCGAAGAAGCCCAAGCGGTGGCGCAGGATGTGCTGGTCTTCACCGGGCTGGAAGAAAACGCCGGTGAAGTCGCGGCTGCACTTCCCTACGGGTTGCAGAAGATCCTCGGCGTCGCCATGGCGATTGCCACCACACCCAGAATGCTGCTGGCCGACGAACCCGCGGCGGGACTGAACGGGACGGAAACGGCGCGCATGGAAGCGCTGTTCCGCGCGATGCACCATGAACGCGGCATAGCGTTGATCGTGATCGAACATGATCTGCCGATGGTGATGCGGCTTTGCGATCGGATCGTGGCTTTGGCGCAGGGCCGGCTCATCGCCGACGGCACGCCGACAGAGGTGCGCAACTCTCCCGCCTTTATCGAAGCCTATCTGGGGAGCGCGGCGGATGCGGCTTGAACTCGACAACGTCTCGATCCACTACGGGGCCATCCATGCCGTGCGCGACGTCTCGATCGACGTGGCCTCGGGCTCCGTCGCGGCGATCATCGGCGCCAATGGCGCCGGCAAGTCCACCATCATGCGAGGCATTGTCGGACTGGTTCCCCTGTCGAAGGGAGAGATCCGCATCGATGGCCGGGTGATCACAAATCTGCCGACCGAACAGCGAACCCGCTCCGGCATCGCGCTCTCGCCCGAGGGCCGCAAGCTCTTCTCGGAAATGACGGTGCACGACAACTTGCTGTCCGGCGCCTATCTGCGCCGCGACGCGCGGGCCATCCGTGACGATCTGGACATGGTCTATGCGCTGTTTCCTCGACTGACCGAGCGGCGACAGAGTCTCGGCCGCAATCTTTCGGGCGGCGAGCAGCAGATGGTGGCGATCGGCCGCGCGCTGATGGCCGCCCCCAAGCTTCTGCTGCTGGACGAGCCATCCCTCGGTCTCGCCCCGGCTGTGATCCACATGATGGCTGGCGCTATCCGCAAGATTGCGCTGACCGGGGTGACGGTGCTTCTCGTCGAGCAGAATTCCCACCTCGCACTGTCGCTCTCGCAGATGGGGCATGTCCTGGAGGGAGGGCGTCTCGTCCGTTCGTCGCCGGCGTCGGACCTCTTGCACGACGAGGATTTGAAGCGCGCCTATTTGGGCGATGACCCCCTGGTGGTCAAATGACGGAGGAGACGCGATGAAACTGTTCTACTCGCCGAATTCGCCTTTCGCGCGAAAGGTATTGATCTGCGCGATCGAACTGGATGTCGACGCTCGGATCGAGCGGATTCCGGTTACGCCGCATCCGATCAACCGCAATCAGGACTTGGTGGCGCTCAACCCCCTGGGACAGGTCCCCACGCTAAAGACAGCCGACGGCGAGGTCATTTGCGACAGCCGGGTGATCTGCGAGTATCTGGCCGCATTGGCTGCGGAGCAGAAGGTGTTCCCGCAAGGCCCGCGTCGCTTCACCGCGCTCACCGAGCAGTCGCTCTGTGACGGACTTCTGGCCGCGTGCCTGTCGATCCGCTACGAGCGCAGCACCCGGCCGGAAGCCAGCCGGTCGGCCGAATGGATCGGGGGCCAGATGGCCAAGATCGAAAGCGTGCTGGATGAGCTCAACCGCCGCTATGCCCCGCCGCCGGCGGGATTTGACATAGGACATGTCTCGGTGGCCTGTGTGACCGGCTATCTCGCTTTCCGCTTTCCCGAGATCGAACTCGCGCCGCGCTGGCCGAATCTGGCCGCCTATGATGCCCACATGAATGAGCGTCCCTCATTCGTAGAAACCATTCCGGCGGGCTGACCCCGCCCCCCCATCATCCCCTCATTTCCGGTGAACCGCATGCTCTCCTCGCAACAATGGCTGCTTGATCATCTCGATGATCCACGTGTTCGCATCTTTGACTGCACTGTCGAGATGCGACCGCAGCCCGTCGGCAAGTCGATCCTGATCAGCGGTCATGGCGGCTGGGCTCGCGCCCATATTCCCGGAGCGCGCTATCTGTCGATGCCCGACGAACTCTCGGCTCCTTCCGGTAACATCCCTTATGGGCTGCCCCCCGCAGCGCAGATCGAAAACGTGCTGCGGGCCCATGGAGTCAACGACGGCGACATCATCGTGCTCTACGGCGCGGGTTATCTGGGGCCGGTCGTACGCAGCTGGTGGGTGCTGACCGCGTCAGGCGCGCCGGACGTGCGCATCCTGGACGGGGGGCTCGAAGGCTGGCGCGAGGCGGGATTGCCGTTGAACGACGCGTCGAGCACGCCCGCCGCGGGAAATTTCACCGCGCGCTCCCGTCCGGACCTGGTCGTCGGTGCCGACGAGGTGGACGCGGCGATCGGCGATCCGGATGTCGTCCTCCTGAATGCGCTATCGCCCGAGCAGTTCAAGGGGACCGGCGGCGTGCATTATGGACGGCCCGGCCGCATTCCCGGCAGCGTGAGCGTGCCCTTTCGCGATTTCCTGAAGCCCGGCACGTCCTGGTTCAAGAGCGGCGACGAAATCCGCGCTATTCTCGATGCGGCAGGGGTTTTGACGCGTCCCCGCATCATCAACTATTGCGGTGGCGGCGTCGCGGCGAGCGGCACGGCCTTCGTGCTGCATCTGATCGGTCGCGACGATGCGGCGCTCTATGACGGCTCGCTCACCGACTGGTCGGCCGACCCGGAGCGGCCGATGCTGGTCGACCCGGCCTGACTATTGCCGCACGGCAGGTTTTTGCAATCATCAGGAGGCGAACGTGATCAAAGCGGATCTGGCGGGAAAGACGGTGTTGGTCACGGGCGGCCTCTCGGGGATCGGTTTTGCCGCGGCAAGGATGTTTGGCCTGAATGGAGCCAAGGTTTGCATCAATCACCTGCCTGGTGATTCGCATCTCGAGCAGAGGCTTGAGGAATTGCGCGACCTCGGCATCGAGGCCGAAGGCTGCGCGGGCGATGTCAGCAAGCCGGGCGAGGCCGAGGCCATGGTCGCTGCGGCCATCGCATCGCTCGGCGGGCTCGATATCCTGATCAACAATGCTGGTACTTCGGGCGGACCGCAGCCCATTCCTTTCACCGAACTCGATCAGATGACCGAGGAGTTCTGGCAGCAGATTCTGTCGACCAATCTGCTCGGCGTGTTTCGCTGCACACGCGCAGCCGCCGATACGCTTCGCGCGCGCAAGGGGGCGGTGGTGAATACCGCGTCCATCTCGGGTCTCGGTGTCCGTGGCAGCAGCATCGCCTATGCCGCCAGCAAGGCTGCGCTCATCAACCTGACGCGCAGCCTTTCAGTGGCGCTAGCGCCCGAAGCTCGGGTGAACGCGGTCGCGCCTGGATTTGTCGACACGCCCTGGACGCAGAAATGGTCCGGCGAGCGGCGGGCCAACGCCGTAGAGCGGACTTTGCTCAAGCGCATGGCGCAGCCTGAGGACGTTGCGGAAGCGATGCTCTTTCTTGCCGGCGGGGCGGACTATATCACCGGGCAGACGATCGTTCTGGACGGCGGCGTCGCCAATTGAGCGCACCGGCGGCCCGCCGGAAGGAGAGAAAGCCGATGCATCATTGTCATTCGCAATGGGGCTGCCGTGAGGATATCGGGGCTGGAGTTCATCTGACTCCGGAAAAGACGCTCTCGGCGCTTGCGCTCGTGCGCGAGGGACAGGTCCTCGATATCAGCCATGACATCTACTACGGCGCGCCCTGCATGCCACCCAATCAGACGCCCTTCCTGATGTCGATCTTCTCCGGCTGGAAAGACACCATCAAGCGTCGTCGCAAGCTGGGCCATGTCAACGAGATGGGCACCAATCTCGAACGCGTCGAGATGACCATGCACGTCGGCACCCATATCGATGCTCTCGGCCACGCATCGATCGGCGATCGCCTCTTCAACAACCGCTCCGCCGAGGAGGTGGTGACCAACTGGGGGCTGGACGCGCTGGGCGCCGAACATATCCCGCCGATGATCACACGTGGGCTGCTGTTCGACGTGGGTGGCGAAGAAGGGCTCCGGACCGGCCAGGTGGTGAGTGTTGACGACCTGCGGCGCGCGGCCGATCGCGGCGGCTTCGCGGTCGAGAAGGGCGACGTGGCGATGATCCGCACCGGATGGGGCCGGCATTTCGAGGTCGACAACGCCAAGTATCTGCATGGCGAGCCCGGCATCGATGTCGCGGGCGCCGAATGGCTGATCGAGCAGGGCGTGGTCGCGATCGGCTCCGACAATATGGCGGTCGAGGTCCTTCCCAACCCCGACCCTTCGCTGGTCATGCCGGTGCATCAGCTCGCCCTGGCCGAACACGGCGTCTATTTGATCGAGAACCTTGCGCTCGAACTGGCTGGGCGGGAACGGCTCTATACGTCCTGCTTCGTCCTTCTCTCACCGAAGTTTCGTGGCGCGACGGCCGCCCCGGTGCGTCCGGTTCTCCTCCGGTAGAAGACGGGGCCGGTGCGCCCCTCAACTCCGACCGTCAGGTCTGATTGGCCGTGATGCGGGTCTTGTACTGCACCTCTTCGGGCGGATAGTATGAGACCGAGACTTCAAACAGTCTGTCGTCCTCGCCATAGAACCGGCGAATGATCAAAAGCGCCTGGCTATTGCGCCTCTTGCGCAGCACATCCGCCGCTTCGCGTGTAAAGGGCGCCGAGGAAACCTCCACATCGATGAACTTGACGGTCTTCTTGTACTTCTTCTTCAGAATTTCGTAGACGCCGCCGCGTTCATGTCCGATCAGGTCGACGACGCCCAGATACTCCTTGCGCAGATAGATGTAAGACCATGAAACCGCACGGGTGGTGCCCGGTGCGCAACGATAGGTGTCGAGCTGCGCCCAACCCTCGAGGTCACCATCCAGCCGGGCCTCCGCCGGTTGCTTCACCAGGTGCAGAATGGTCTGCTTTAGCTTGAGATCGGTATGTTCGAGATAATGACCCAGACTGTCCGATGATTCGAAGTTCAGGCCGTATAGTGGCATGGACGATGCGCTGATGACCCGGGTGCCCGCGCGCTTCTTGCGCTGGACGAGACCGCGGTTCTGCAGATTTCGTACCGCCTCGCGAATTGTGTAGCGGCTTGCGTTGAACTCCACGCAAAGGTCCACTTCATTCGGAATGTTGTCGCCGACGCGATAGAGGCCATCCGAGATGCGCTGGATCAGCACGTGGGCAATCCCGTCGATCTTGGAGCTATTGGCCTTGCTCGGTGGCTCCATTTGTCATCTCTCGTGATTAGAAAGAACGGCGTAGGCGGCTCGTGGCCGGAGCGACATGCAAACCGTCTTTGCCGTCGAAGTCCGTGGACCATCATCCGAAAATGGATGCGAGAAATCCCCTTGGATTGCAAGTCCTTGACACCGCGAAGCGGCCCCGAAATCACGCGGGATCACACTCGTGCCGGCCCCCTCGGTCGCACGTGGTCTGTCGGGTGTGGCGATAGCGACAGGTGTAGCGCGGAGCAAGTTTCCAGCGAACCGCTAGTCTTAGTCGGGATGTCACCGGCGAACCGGCCGCGCGCCCTCAATGCACCACGACGCCCAGCTTCTGCCGCAGCTTGTGCATGCGGGTCTCGAGCATCGGCAGCGGCTGGCCGCCTGCGGTGGCAACGCGCCGCGCCATGGTGATGAGGTCGCTTTTTTCCGCTTCGTCGAGCCGTTCGCGCAGGAGCGGCGTCAGCGTGTCGATCACGACGCCCGCATCGTCCACTCGGCCGGCCGCCCATTTCGCGTAGTCGATGGCATCGTCGGCCCTGCTCTGGGCAGCCACGCCCGCAATGACCTCGCGCAACGCCTGTTCGCGTTCCCTCGTCATCCGCGGCCCATCCGTGGCTATGGCCAGAATGAGCGTTGCGGCGGCCACGACCGGGTCATCGATCGCCGTGAGCGCCGACATCTCGTCCTTGCCCTCGAGCCGTTCGCGCCGAACCGATCCGCGCACGCGCCCGAGCACGTCGGCGACGTCGTCGGCCGCTTCCTTGATCATCTTGCGCCGGTACCACCACAGCACTCCGGCGACCAGCAGGACGATCACGATGAAGGTTACGGGCATTTCAGGCCGACTCCCTTGCGGCAACCAGCCACAATAGAACATCGGAACCGGAAGAGGGAACCTGTTTCGCGCCGGCTCCCTATCTGGCGAAGCGCCGGGACCCGGCGACGCAGAACACCACCGCGGCGGTGACCGCCACCATCAACATGCTGACGGGTTCGCCAAGCAGGAGAGCCGCCAGTGCCAAGCCGAAAAAGGGCTGAAGCAGTTGCAATTGGCCGACGCCGGCTATGCCGCCGAGCGCTAGGCCGCGATACCAGAAAACGAAGCCGACCAGCATCGAGAAGAGCGACACATAGGCAAGTCCGATCCAGGCCGGTTCGCCGATGCCGTTCCAGGATGCCGGGAGCGTAGCCAGCGCCAGCGCGCCCATGACGGGCAGCGACAGCACCAGGGCCCAGCAGATCACCTGCCATCCGCCCAGCTTGCGCGACAGCTTCGCTCCTTCCGCATAGCCCAGCCCGCAAGCGATGATTGCCGCGAGCATCAGGAGGTCGCCTGTCGGAGAGGCGGAAAAGCCCTGCACGGCAGCGAAGCCGGCGACCAGGGCGCTGCCCAGCCCTGAAAACAGCCAGAATAGCGGGCGCGGGCGCTCGCCGCCGCGGATCACGCCGAAAATCGCGGTCGCAAGCGGCAGGAGACCGACAAAAACGATCGAATGCGCCGCGGTGACGTGCTCGAGCGCCAGCGCCGTCAACAGGGGAAAGCCCACCACCACGCCCAGCGACACGATGACGAGCGGAACGAGGTCATCACGTTGCGGGCGCTTCTGCCCGAGCGCGACCAGCAGGAAGGCTGCGAGAAGGCCGGCAATCGTCGCGCGCGCCACTGTCAGGAAAACCGGATCGAAATCAGCCACGGCGACACGCGTCGCCGGCAGCGAGCCGCTGAAGATCAGCACGCCCAGAAATCCGTTGATCCAACCTTCCGTCGTCTTGTCCATCGGGCACCCCTCGTCTTTCGAAAACTTCTGTCCGCCGAAGCCCCTGGATTTTCCAGAGACGGTACATTACGGTTTTTACAAACTGTATTGGGGAAGGTAGCAGTACAGTGGAGAGCAATGCGTCGGACGATTCCGAGGGCACACGCGTCGAGCGGGTGATGGGCGTCATACACGACCGCATCGCCCGCCGCTCCCTCACGCCTGGGGCAAGGCTTCCCTCCATCCGCGCTTTCGCCGAAACCATGCAGGTCTCGAAATCCACCGTTGTAGAGGCTTACGACCGGCTGGCGGCCGAGGGGGCCATCCGGTCCCGGCCCGGCTCCGGCTTCTTCGTCGCCGCGCCCCTGGCGCCGCTGGCCTTGGCCGAGATCGGGCCGCGTCTCGATCACGCTGTCGATCCCTTCTGGGTGTCGCGCCAATCGTTGGAAGCCGGGGCCGACATGCTCAAGCCCGGCTGCGGGTGGCTCCCTGCCGAGTGGATGCCGGTCGAGAGCCTGCGGCGCGCGCTGCGCGGTATCATCCGCACGGCCGAACCGGCGACGCTGACCGATTACGGCTCGCCGCGCGGGCTCCCGGCATTGCGCCAGCTTCTGGCCCGGCGCATGGTCGAGCGCGGCATCGAGACCGCGCCCGACCAGATCCTGATCACCGAATCCTGCACGCAGGCTCTTGACCTGCTATGCCGGTTCTTGATCGAGCCCGGCGATACGGTGCTGGTAGACGACCCCTGCTATTTCAATTTCCTGGCTCTTCTGCGAGCGCACCGCGCGAAGGTGGTAGGCGTTCCGCTGACGCCGGCCGGACCGGATCTGGCGCTCTTCGCCCAGGCCTTGTCGGAACACCGGCCACGCCTCTACATCACCAATTCCGGTTTGCAGAACCCGACAGGGGCCTCGCTTCAGCCGAGCGTCGCGCATAGGCTCCTCAAGCTTGCCGCGGAACATGGGCTGATCGTCATCGAAGACGACATCTTCGCGGATTTCGAGCATGAACCGGCGCCGCGCCTCGCCGAACTCGACGGACTCGAGCGGGTGATCCGCATCGCCAGTTGCTCGAAAACCCTGTCTGCTTCGGTGCGCTGCGGCTACATAGCCGGCCCGCGCGACTGGATCGACAATCTCGTCGACCTCAGGATCGCGGCCGATTTCTCGAGCCGCCGCCTCTCGGCCGAACTTGTCCTGACCGCCCTGACGGACGGCAGCTACCGAAAGCACATGGAAGCGCTGCGCGCGCGGCTCGCAAAAGCCATGGCCGCCACCAGCCGCCGGCTGAAGGGGCTCGGCATAGAACCATGGCTGGATCCGGAGGCCGGCATGTTCCTTTGGTGTCGCCTGCCGGACGGGCTCGATGCCGGCGAGGTCGCGCGCCGGGCGCTCGGGGAAAAAGTCGTGCTTGCGCCGGGCAACGCATTCAGCCCGTCCCAGACCGCGCCGGACTTCATGCGCTTCAACGTCGCCCAATGCGCCGACGACAGGGTCTTCAAAGTGTTGGAAAGGGCGATGCGAAGCGAATAGCGAATGTCTCTTCCCTCACGCGCACGCCTGCCGTACGCGCCTTGGTGCGAAACTGCAGCCCAAAGCGGCACTTCCCGGGCCTATTGGCATTATTTCCACATTCCTCGCATGCGGCTCTTGAGGTCGATCTCGACCCGCGGTTGGGAGACGCGACCTTGCGGCATCGGCGCCGGGGGCCAGGCGACGCGCTCGAAACGGTCGAGGATATGGTCGGGGACGAAGCGCGTGCGCGAGGCATAGACGTGGCGGTCGCCGTTGCGCGCCTGGCCGTACGTGAAGAAACGCTGCGGCGTGATCAGGTGAAGCGAATCCTTGGCCCGTGTCATTGCCACATAGAGGAGACGGCGCTCCTCCTCGATCTCGTGTTTTTCGCCCACGGCGAGGTCGATCGGCATGCAGCCGTCGACGGCGTTGAGAACGAAGACCTTCTTCCATTCCTGGCCTTTGGCCGAATGGATCGTCGAGAGGATGAGATAGTCCTCGTCGAGATGCGGTGGGCCCGGCTGGTCGCTCACCGCATCCGGGGGATCGAGGGTGAGGTCGGTCAGGAAACGCTCGCGCGAGGCGTAGGCGGCAGCGATCTGCTCGAGCTGCAGGAGATCGGCGCGCCGGGCGGCGGCGTCCTCGTGGATGCGATCGAGATGCGGCTCGTACCATAGCCGCGCCCGCTCGAGATCGGCCGGCCATGTAGCGGAACGCGAGCGAAGGCCGGAGAACAGCGCCAGGAAGGCCGGCCAATCGGCCTCGGCCCGCTGCGGCACGCGGAAGGCGGAAAGCCCCATCACCGCGTCGAGCGCGCCTTCCATTGTCTCGACGACCTGCCCGGCCGTCGTCGGGCCGATGCCCGGCAGGAGCTGCAGCACCCGGAAGCCGGCAACGCGGTCGCGCGGGTTCTCCGCGAAGCGCAGCACCGCCAGCACGTCCTTGACATGGGCGGCGTCCAGGAACTTCAAGCCCCCGAACTTGACGAAGGGAATGTTGCGGCGGGTGAGCTCGATCTCCAGCGGCCCGCTGTGATGGGAGGCACGGAAGAGCACGGCCTGCTGCTTGAGCGCGGTCCCGCCCTCGCGCTCCTCCAGGATGCGCTCACAGACGTAATTCGCCTGGCCGGTCTCGTCGCGCACCGTCACGAGGCGTGGTCGTTCCGACGACCGGCGCTCGGTCCACAAATTCTTGGTGAAGCGTTCGGTGGCCTCGCCGATGACCGCATTGGCGGCTGCGAGGATCGTGTCGGTCGAACGATAGTTGCGGTCGAGCGTCACGACATCGGCGGAGGTCGGGAAGAGGCCGGGGAAATCGAGGATGTTGCGCACCTCGGCGGCGCGGAAGGAATAGATCGACTGCGCGTCGTCGCCGACAACGGTGAGCCCGCGCCCGTCGGGCTTCAGCGCCGTCAGGATCGACGCCTGCAGGCGGTTGGTATCCTGATATTCGTCGACCAATATGTGGTCGAAGCGGCCGCCGAGTTCTTCCGCGAGCGCCGGCTCGCCGACCATGCCCGCCCAGTAGAGCAGCAGGTCGTCGTAATCGAGCACGTTCTGCGCCTGCTTGGCCTCGACATAGGAAGCGAAGAGTTCCTTCAGCGCATCCGCCCACTCCCGGCACCAGGGAAAGACGTCGGCCAGCACCTCCTCGAGCGAGGTCTGAGCGTTGACGGCGCGCGAATAGATGGCGAGGCAGGTGCCCTTGGTCGGAAACCGGCTGTCGGTCTTCGACAGGCCGAGCTCGTGCCGGACGAGGTTCATCAGGTCGGCCGAGTCCTCGCGGTCGTGGATCGTGAAAGCCGGGTCGAGGCCAATCTCGGGCGCAAGCTCGCGTAACAGCCTTGCCCCGACGGCGTGGAACGTGCCGGCCCAGGAGAGGCCGTCGGCCAGGATCGCAGCCTTTTCGCCCATAACCTCGCCCGCGATCCGCTCGACCCGCCGCGTCATCTCGCCCGCTGCCCGCCGCGAGAAGGTCATCAACAGGATGCGGCGCGGATCGGCGCCGTTGACGATGAGGTGAGCGACCCGATGCGCCAGCGTGTTGGTCTTGCCCGAGCCGGCGCCGGCGATGATCAGCAGCGGCCCGGAGATGCCTTCTTCGCCATGCCGGACGGCCGCCCGCTGCGCCTCGTTGAGCTTGGCAAGATAGGCGGGTTGGAGGGACGAATCAGGTGCGGCGATGTTCATGGCCGGCATCAAGCATCGTTTCCGTTTCGTTCGCAATGCGGCGGCCGCTCGCAGAGCACCTTCGACATGGTTTCCCCTGCGGGAGATCGCGTTTTATCCTGCCGCGGTTCGGGCCGATTCGGCGTGCCCGCTGATGTCGGAGCAAGTATGAGCCGTTCGGCGGATTGGCTGATCGCATTGGCGGCAGGTGCCGTGCTCGCGGTCATGATCCAGGTGAACAGCGTTCTCGCCGCGCACAGCACCGCCTTCTTCGCTTCCTGGGTCGCGCATGGCGTCGGGGCGCTAGCCGCGCTTGCCCTCATCGCCGTTATGTCCAGGCCAACCGGCGCGGCTCGACCGGAGAAGCCGCCACTGTGGTCCTATCTGGGCGGCGTGCCGGGAGCCTTCACCGTGGTCTTGGCCTCGGTCACGATCAACGGCGGCTTGGCCCTTTCGGTAACGATCGCGCTGATGCTGGCGGGCCAGGTCGCCTTCGGCATGGCGGCGGACCAATTCGGCCTGTTCGGTATGATGCGTCGCAAGCTCGGCAGGCGCGATCTTCTCGTCGTTCTGGCGGTGCTGGCTGGCAGCCTGCTCCTTCTCTTTGGTGGCAGATGAGCTGGCTCGTTTGCCTCGCCCTGCTGAACGGCGTGCTGATCGGGGCGAGCCGGGCGATCAACGCGCGTCTCGGCATGTCGCTCGGGGCTTTCCGTTCTTCCTTTTGGAATCATCTCGGTGGCTTCCTGCTGCTTGCCGCGCTGCTCTTCGCACTGTTCGACCAGGGATGGAGGACCGCATCGGGCGCACCGCTTTTCGCCTATTTCGGAGGCGCGCTTGGCGCGCTTTTCGTGGCGATGAACAACCGGGTTATCCCGCGCATCGGCAATGTGGCGTCTCTGGTGCTGGTCATCGGCGGCCAGATGATAGCCGGGTTGGCGATCGACTATTTCGGAGGGGATCTGCTGCCCACCCCGTGGCAGCTCGCGGGCCTGGTGCTGATCGCGGGGGGCGCCAGCCTGGCGCGCGGCAGAAGATAGATCGAGGCCGCAGAGTGCCGCGCACTGGCCTTCGGCAGACGGCGGCAATCGCTGTGGTCGTATGCAAATGTATGAACCCATCACCCATTTCATGCACCCCTCTACGCCTTATGCCTAGGGCCTACGTGCCTACACGCTGTGGTAGCGTTTCGCCCAGGTGGAAAGGCCCCGCGTGCCGCGGGGCAACGGCTTGGAGGCCAGTCATGACAGACTTGAGAGCCTTGGTAGGGGCCGGCGCGATCGTGTTGTTGTCGCTCGGCCCGAGTTTCGCCTTGGGAGATCTGTTCCCGTCACTTCCGGGCGGCCCTGACAAGCCGCCGCATTCGCGCGCCGCGCCCGGACCGGTCATCGGCGTCGGCCTTCCCGTGGTGGTGGCGGCCGGCGGCTATGTCTGGTTCCGCTATCGTTCCAAGCAGAAGAAGAAATAGGTGCGCCCTCGCCGGCGACCGTGAGACAGTTTGTGGCATATGCTTCGTTGCGACAAGCAGGAGCGGCATCCGGTTTCGGGTCGGATACCCTGAGGCAGCGTGCCGAAAGGTGGATGCCGGTTTTCGGCAGGAACGCTGCGAAAAACAGGGGTCTACAGCATCGGACCGATTCCGAAATCGAGTCCGATGCCGTAGCCGGCCGTCCCCTCCTGCTTACCCGCAACGAACTGTACTGCGGACTGGCGATCGTCGGTTTCGCCAATGGCGTCAGCGAACGAGCCGGTGACGAGATCGCCCGGTCGGGAGTGGCCGGCGCTTTTTTCAACACGTTTGGCGTCAGTGTCGTCGTTTGGGCCGCGCTGATCGTCGTTCTCTGGCTGCTGCTGAGGGCCAAGCCTGAGCGCGTCCGAAGGGCCGATATCGCGGTGGGGGCAGTCGCCTCCGTCGCATTTCTCGTCCCGGTGCCCTCCCTCGCCTGGTTGGCGGTTGCCGGCACGGCCGCGCATCTCGTATGGACATCGGCGCCACGAAGCCGACTGCGCAGGGCCGCGGTCGTTCTCGGCGCACTCACCGTGCCGATGCTGTGGGCACGTCTCCTGTTTGGGGCTCTGAGCAACACGCTGCTGAGCCTCGACGCGAAGCTGGTTGGCTGGCTTGTCGGTGTCGAAAGCACTGGAAACGCCATCCCCTTCGCCGATGGCTCCGGCCTGCTCTTTCTCGAACCGGCCTGCTCGTCGCTCACCAACGTGTCGCTCGCGCTTCTCTGCGGCGTGATCTTCGTAAAGGCCTATGACCGGCCGTGGACCGGCTCCATCCTCGCCACCATGTTGCTGGCTTGCATAGTCACTGTGGCCATCAACGTCATGCGCATCAGCGTGATCGGGGTCCTCCCCGCCACCTACGAGTTGATGCATGGCGGAATCGGAGCGACGCTCGCAGCCTGGGCAACGATCATCGCCGTGACGCTCATCTACACGAAATGGATCAAGCCCGATGCGCCTGATCCTGCTTAGCCTCGTCTTCGGCCTGCTGCTCGTCGCCAGTCTCGGAGCCAAGATGCATGGCGATCTCGGCGGTGGACTGGCTGCGAGCGCCCCCGATGACGCCGACATCCTCGCCCTTTTTGGCCGGCATGGCTTCGCGATCACGCGTGCGGAGCCCAACACCGATCCGGTCTGGATCACCGGCAGGCAGGGAGACTGCGCCATCGACATCGCCAGCATTTCGCCGCGCGGCTGGCACCGCACGGTGGTCGACTGGCATGCGAGCGGCCGGACGCTGCACTATGCCGTCGACGGTGGACTCTTCGATCGCCAGCCGATCCTGAAACCGACGATGGTCCACTATCTCAACCGACTGAAGCGGTACGCCGGCCTCGACGCCCCGGCTGTGAAGGTGCGTGCGATAGTCCTCGCGCCGGAATGCCCGGCAGACGCCATTCCCACGGCGGAGCTTGCGGCCTTGTCCGAGTGAGAGGGCGGCGATTCCTCTTCGGCGGATCGACATCTGTCCGCTATCCCCGGACCATCCGGCTCAGGCAGCGTTGAAGAACGCCGGGACATCCTGTAGCTGGAGCAGGTCTTACGAGGGACGCGGTGCAGCACTACGTCATCAATCTCGCTCGGTCGCCGGAGAGGCGAGCCGCCATGAAGATCCGGCTCGACGCGCTGGGCATAGCCTACACATTTTTCGACGCTGTCGACGCGTCGAAGGGGGAGCATCTTCAGGGATCGCGCTACGCGCCCAGAAGGGCGCTGTGGTTTCGCCAGCGCCCCATGAGTCCGGCCGAGATCGGCTGCTTCGCCAGCCACTATCGTCTCTGGCAACATTGCGCCTCCGGCAGCGAGCCGATAATCGTGATGGAGGACGACATCACGATCGATGACGGATACGCCGACGTCGTCCCGCTGGCCATGGCCTGCATTGCCGGCACCGATTTCATCCGTTTGGCGGGTCTCAACGAGGTCCCCGCAGTGACGATCCGCCGGCTCGACGCGCGCCACGGGCTCGTCCGCCTGCTCAAGGGTCCGGCCGGGACGCAATGTTATGCGATCTCGCCCGGGGGCGCCCGCAAGCTTCTCGCCAAGGCCGATCGCTGGATCGAGCCGGTGGACGACTATCTCGATCGATTCTGGACCCATGGCGTGCAAAGCATGGCCATCCTGCCGTTTCGCGTCCATCACGACGACGACGAACCCTCACTGATCGGCAAGGACAGGAACAATCGAGAGCGCTCGATGATCGGAACGCTGGGCCGCACTGTCAGCCGGCTCCACGCATCGCTCGCCCGCCGCCTATCCAACATCCGCCATCTCGGCTTGACCGCCGGGCGGGGCTGACCCTATCGCTGCCGGGCAGTCTGCTCCCTGAAATACCACCCAAAAAAGTCCTTATCCGGGATTGACCGAACGAGGCACGCAATCAGAGCGGTTGCAGCGATCGCGAAAACAATCCGTCCGGCGAGCACGCCGAGAACATCCGCACCCAACGCCATGACAATCAAGGTGTCCTCGATGATGCTATGTGCAAATCCCATGAAGACGCATGAGATGAAGATTTGGCGGGGTGAGATCTCGCCTGATTGTGCTTCGCGGATCAGCAAGCCCCCACCATAGGAAATGCCCAGAAACAAGCCGACACTGGTGAATTGCCCGGCTTCACCCTCTATTCCGGCGAGGCGCAGCGAAGGCGCCAAAATCTTCATCAACAGAGCCATGAGCCCGGACAATTTCAGGATCTCCAGTCCCCAGGCGAGGGCAATGAGAATGACGAGCATGAAGAAAAGCGCCTCGATCAGCCCAGCGAGGAAGCCAAGCCAATCAGCGGAGGCGGCCACCGGAATCCAGGCCGGGTTCAGCGTTTCCGACAGCCAACCGGTGGCGGCAAACAGCTGATGGAGCATCATCGCGTAGAGTATGCCGCCGGCAACGCGGATCAGCGTGGTGATGGCTAATCCCGGACCGGCCTTTTGAATGATCTTCTGCTCGATCGGCAGAGCATGCGCGAAAAGCAGAAGTGCCGAGAAAACGGTAATATCCGCAACGCTCATCGATGCCGCCGGCACCAGTGTGAAGATCATGGGAATGGCCCCCCATATCCCCACAAGCATTCCGGTCAGCCATGCCAATCCCAGTTCCGGCGGCAGTCCGAAAAATCCCATGACTGGCGCCAGGGCCGGCGAGGCGGCCTCGATCAACCCGGTCCGGGACATCACCTCCGTCACGATCGTGACCGGAACGATGATGCGAACGAGCTGCCAATAAATTTGGAGCGTATCCTGGGTCTTGCGCATGGCGAATCTGAGCATTGAAAGAAGGTCTCTCCGCTTTGTTGCCGTCGTTCTCTAGCCCGACCTCATTCGCATTTGCGGTCAAAAATTGCGCTTGAGCGCAATTTTATTGCAACATGGTCTCGCGAGTTGGGAAGGGCATATGGATCGGATCGACAGGAAACTCCTCAACCTTTTGCAACGCGATGCGTCACGAACGAACGCCGACATGGCCGACGAGGTCGGGCTGTCTCCTTCAAGCTGCCTTCGCCGTATTCGAAGGCTGCGCCAGACGGGCTTCATCGACCGGATTGTCGCGATCCTGAATCCCGCCAGGACCGGGCGCATGTTGAAGGCGCTGGTGACGGTCGAACTGAAGCTTCATGGGGAGCACCATATGCGCCGGTTTCTCGATCTCGCGATCAGAGAGGACGCGGTGGCGCAGGCTTATGCCGTTACAGGGGAAGCGGATGTCGTCTTGATTCTGCGCCTGCGCGATATGGAGGAATTCGACGCACTTTGCGACAGGCTGTTTCGGGACCAGACGAATGTTGCGCGGTTCTTCACCATGATGGTGATCCGTACCGCAAAGGACGAAACAATAGTCCCCCTTTAATCAGCACGCAGTTGGCGTCCCCACGGTGATTAGACCTTGTCGATCTCTCCTCGAATATGAGCAGCCTCGGCGACGGTGCCGGCCAGCGCGAGCGCCCTTTCGAGGGCGGCACGAGCGTCGTCGCGACGGCCGAGCTGCTTCAATAAGGCGCCTTTCACCCCATGGAAATGAAAGTAGCCGTCGAGCGCGTCGCCGAGCGGCGCGATCATGTCCAGCGCCGCTTCGGGTCCGGCGAGCCGCGCCACGGCCACGGCCCGGTTGAGAGTGACGACGGGCGAAGGCTGCAGCCTTTCGAGGGTCGCATAGAGCGCATCGATTTCGGCCCAGTCGGTTTCCTCCGCACGATGCGCCGCGGCATGAACGGCGGCGATAGCCGCCTGGATCTGGTAAGGACCGGGCCGGCGATGACGCATGGCCTTCTCGATCAGCACCGTCCCCTCGGCAATTAGTCCCGCATCCCAGAGCCTCCGGTCTTGATCCGCCAGGAGCACGATCGCTCCGTCAACGTCGAGCCGCGCGGGTGCCCGCGCATGCTGGAGAAGAAGCAGGGCCGTCAGCCCCATGATCTCGGCCTCGCCGGGAAAAAGTTCCAGCAGGAGCCGGGCCAGCCGGATCGCCTCCTCGCAGAGCGCACCGCGGATATGCGCCTCGCCGCCGCTCGCCGCATAGCCTTCGTTGAAGACGAGGTACACCATGGCCGCGACCACGCCGAGCCGTTCGGCCCGCTCGGCCGCATCAGGAGCGCCATAAGGCACAGAGGCGGCAGCCACCTTCCGCTTCGCGCGGGTGATGCGCTGCTCCATCGCGCTTTCGCCGACCAGGAAGGCGCGCGCGATCTCCTTGACCGAAAGGCCGGATACGACGCGCAACGCGAGCGCGATCTGCTGGGCGGCGGGCAGATCCGGATGACAGCAGATGAAGAGCAGGCGCAGCACATCGTCGCGGTAGTGCGCATCGTCGAGCCTTTCCGCCATCGTGGCCTCGGTGTCGCCGAGATCGGAGATCGACTCCTCTGGCGGCAGCGCCTCCTGCCTTGCGCGCCGCCGCGTCTCGTCGAGCGACGCGTTACGCCCGACGAAGATCAGCCATGCCGTCGGATCGCGTGGCGGACCCTTGACGGGCCAGGTCTTCAACGCGCGCAGCGATGCCTCCTGGAATGCTTCCTCAGCCAGATCGAGGTCGCGGAAATAGCGCAGCAGCGCGCCCACGACCCGGGGCCGCGCCGCCGCCACTCGACCCCCGATCCAGTCGAACTCGTTCATGGCAGGGCGCCGCCTGGATTGTATTCCTTGACGGGCCGCAGCTCGAGTCCGCCGCCCGGCATGTGGCTGGCGAATTCCTTCGCGGTTTCGAGCGCCTCCTCGAGATTGGCGGCGTCGAAGACCCAGAAGCCGAGCAGCGCTTCCTTGGTTTCGGCAAACGGCCCGTCCAGCACCATGGGCTGCGGTCCGCCGCGGATCGACATGGCAGCACTCGTCGGCATCAGGCGAAGGCTGGGACCGAGCCGGCCGGCGGCCTTGAGCCCGGACTCGGTGGCCCGGTGCCGGACCAGGATGGCATCTTCGTCCTCCTTGCGCCAAAGCGCGGAACCCGCCCCGTAGCAAAGCAGCGCAAAACGCATCGTCACTTCCTCCCGTTTCTGCTCTCCAAGGACGTAGCATGGCAGGCCGCGCCGACAAGCGCCCGGTTTATTTTCCACCATGCTGTCGGAACAGCCTTCGCCCGTTCGTCCTCGGACAAACCGCAAGCAGGGAGAACAAGCATGGAAAGCAAAACCGACAAGGCCGCGATCCGCGCCGTCATCGAAGGCATCGAGAAGGCCATGCACGAGAGGGATGCCCGCGCCGTGTTCGCGCACTACATTCCGGATGCCGTGATCTTCGACCTTGCGCCGCCGCTCGTCTCGGCCATGGGGACCGATCCCGCCAAGCTGGAAGCCTGGTTCGCGGGCTGGGAAGGACCGATCGACCGCGTGACGCGGGATCTCGTCGTCACGACCGACCGGGACTTCGCTTTTGCCCACGGCCTGTCCCGCACCTCGGCGACGACCAGGAACGGCGAGCGCGCGGTCTTCTGGACACGCTTCACCATGGGGCTGAAACGCATCGGCGGTCGATGGAAGATCGTGCATGAGCACGAATCCGTGCCGTTCTATATGGACGGCAGCTTCCGCGCCGCGATCGACCTTGAGCCATGAGGAGGAAACAATGAGCAGGATCGCCGTCGAAAACGTGAATCATCCCGGCTCCAAGAGACAGGTCGATGCCGTTCCCTATGAGGCCATGAGACGAGCCTACCTCGCCGTCCTGTCCTCGGCGCCGAATGGGCTGACTATCGAAGAAATCCGGGCCCGGCTCGGAACCCATCTGCCGCAGGAGATTTTCCCCGGCGGAGCCAAGGCCGGCTGGTGGGCCAAGACGGTCCAGCTCGATCTGGAGGCGAAAGGCATCATCCGCCGGCAGAAGACCCGTCCGATACGCCTTGTGAAGGCGTGATTTCGAAGGGAGAGAAAGATGTTGAGCAACAAGCAACCCGTCGCCACCGTGGCGGTGCGCGACCTCGACGCGGCGCGCCGCTTCTACGAAGACAAGATCGGGCTCGCCGCGCCCAAGGAAGAGGAAGGGCCTGCCCTCAACTATCGGTGCGGCGCCTTCTCGCTGCTCGTCTACCAGTCGGATTACGCCGGCACCAACAAGGCGACCTCGGTGACCTGGATTGTCGGCGACGAGATCGGCGAGGTCGTTCGCAAGCTCGGCTCGAAGGGCGTCTCCTTCGAGCATTACGACATGCCCGACGTCGTCAGGGAAGGCGACGTCCATGTCTTCGGGCCGATCAAATCTGCCTGGTTCAAGGATCCCGACGGCAACATCCACGCGCTGGTGAATGGTTAGCTACACCTCGCCTGACCCGGCCAGCACGCATGTTCCTTGCGCGACTGTCCGGAAAGCTCAGGCAGGTGCCGGCGCTCCGGGACTGGATGTCATTGGCTTCGCCACCGCCTGAATGCCGTTCTCACGAAAGGCATTGTGCGCGGCTTTTAGCGCGGCGCGGCGGATCATGTATTGCTTGCCGGGCTTGGCCTTGAATTTGGCTCGGATGATCAGGGTGCCGTCCTCGACCTCGGCTATGCCCTGGCTCTTGAACGGTTCCAGCAGATCTGGGGCAAGTTCCGGGTCGGCCGCAATCTCCTGGCCGATCTTCTTGAAGAGCTTGCGGACTTTTTCCACATCCGTGTCCAGTGCGAGGCGGAACGTCAGCTTTTCGACGACCCAGTCGCGGCTGAAATTCTGGATCTCACCGATCTGGCTGTAGGGCACGGTCGCCAAAGCGCCGCGATGATGGCGCAGGGAAACCGACCTGATAGAGATCTTCTCTACAGTTCCCTTGGCAGTCGACGTTTCGATGTATTCGCCCAGGCGGAAGGCGTCGTCGATCAGGAAAAAAAGGCCGGACACCACGTCCTTGACCAAGGCTTGCGAGCCGAAGGCTATCGCGAGCCCAAAAACGCTGAGGCCCGTTATCAGCGGCCATACATTGACGCCGACCGACACCAGGATCGAAAGCAGCGCCAGCGCCAGAATGCCCGACTTGCCGACCGCGCTCAGCAGCGGCACCAACGTGCCCAACCGTGAACGCGGGGCACCTTGTCCGTCCTCGTCATTACCGACCGCAGGCAGTTCCGCACGCAACGCGCGTCCCTTTACGGTGCCGACCATATTCCACAGAAAGGCCGCAACCAAGGCGATCAGCGCCCCTCCTGTCGCGCCCCTTGCTACCTCTCGCAGATCTATGCCGAAGCCCGCCGCCAGCGGCGTTGCCCATAGCGTTCCGAGCATGGCGGTTATGATTACCAGGACCATGAAGCGGGCTGTCTGTCGCGCCGCCGCAATGGGGATGGAAATATCGGGTGATTCCATCCCTCGATGCGCCCAATTGCCGATCATCGCATCGAGGTGCGGCGTGGCGAGAAACATCAATGCGGTCAACAGGACGGCCGATCCGCGGAGCGGCGCTCCCATTGTCAGAGCGGCCTGAGTGCTGAAAAACGTGATGATCAAGAACCCTATCACGATTGCGGGCCACGATTTGGCAAGACGAGCGCGCCAGCGGCTTCTCGGGTGCGGACCGGCGACAGCGACGGCCATTGCGCGTTTGTGCCGCCATATCACCCACCCGAACAGCAGGTAGATCGGAATCGCCAAACCTGTTCGCATCAGGTCCCCCAGACCCGGCCCGACGGTCCAGAGCCGCAACGTCGCGATCAGCATAAGACCAATGATCGCGCAGCCGATGGCAAATGAGAGATCGCGCAGGAGCGCCGTCAAGTGGAAGGAGCGCTCCGGGAATTCGGCTCGCCGCGATCCCAGCAGCAGGGCTCTTACAGCGGCGAGTATGGCAATGCCGACAACTGTCACAATTGTCCAGAGTTGAAGGATTCTCGTCGGGAGCCCCGAAGCAGCGAGCAGCCGGGCAGCGATGAAGCCGACCACAAGGGCTAGCAACGCAGCCACGATCCCCGCGACGAATCTGCGCCACGCGCCGCTTGCGGCAGTCGCCTTTCGGAACCGCCGATTGGCCAGGAGGAAAACGGCTGCGACAAGCGCAACAATCAAAACGATCTGGAACAGGAGCAGGAGGAGAGACGTCCCCCCGGCCAGAAGTGAAGCTCTCAGACTTTCGAACTCGGCCGGCACACCGTTCAAAGCGGCAACCCTGGCATACAGGCCGGCGACGAAGCGGTTGCCCAGTTGTTCGAGGCTCGAAATAACAGACGTGACGTCCGCAACCGTTGTGGTCTCGTCGTTCACGATTCACCCCTTCGGCCCCTACTGAGCCAGTCCCGGCGGGTGCTCGGATCTGTAGCGCTATCCAGCGCCAGAACGTCGTACAAATCAAGCTTTTCTGTACGACAATCCAAGCCGCCCGGCTCTTCGCCGAGACAAGGTGCGCACCGCACAACAAGGTTCAGCTACAGTTCGTGCGCCACTCATTCGACACTCCAGGCGTCAGCGTCGCGCTTCCCGAAAATCGGTTCCGATTTTCGGGCCGATGCCGTAGACGTCGCGCAAATGCGATCAAATGACAGGCGTTCAAAGCTGGTCGTTGTAAGGCATCTTCGTCTGCGCGACCGTCCTGGCGAGCTGCGAGAAGGACGGAACGCCGGTCTCCGACTGGGCGAGGTTCGCCGATTGCAGGAAGCGGATCGGAAAACAGACTGCATCGCGGTTCGCCGGCGACATGTCCTCGTAGAGGCGCTCCTCTCCGGTGACGCTGGCCTCGGCCCGACGCAGGGCCTCGTCGATCTCGTCGATGGTGAGCAGCCCCTTATGCACGAGCACGTTGTTGATCGAGGCGATGGCCATCAACAGGCCTTCCAGTTGCAGATTGGCGACGTTCATGGATTTGGGCTCCCGTTCCGCTGATAACGCCCACCGTCCCCCTCAGTTTCGCAGACGCTCCAGATAAGGCAACGGGTCGGGTTGCGGTCCGACCGCGATCGCTCCGACCCGGGCAATCGCACGGTCGCGCGACTGGCGCAGATGATTCTCCAGGGCGCGCGCCGCCCCCTCGACGCGGTCGGCCTGCAGCAACTCGATCACCTCGAGATGTTCGGGCAGAAAAGGTTCGCTGTCGAACATGCGCGCCGTCCAGCGATAGAGGAAATGATGCGCGATCAACAGCGATTGCGGGAGCGTGATCGCCTGCATCAGGGCAGTGTTCGCGCAATGGCCGAGCAGAGTGACATGCAAGTCTCGCTCGAGCTGGTCGAGAACGGAGCCGTCGATCTCACGCGCTCTTGCGGTGGCGTCCTCCAGATTGGCGCGCAAGGCGGGCAGCAGGTCTTCCGGAAGGCGGGGCGCGGCCTTCCTCAGTGCCACGGGCTCCAGCAGCCAGCGCAGTTCGTAGAGCTCGCCGACGTGACTGGGCGTGAGGGCGGGCGCATACCAGCGGCCGCTCTCGTCCTTGCGTACGATGCCGCGCTGCTGCAGCCGCGCCACCACGTCGCGCGCCACGGTCCGGCTCACGCCGTAGTGGCGGGCGAGCAGGGCCTCGTTGACGCGCCAGGAAGCGAAGGAGGTCCGAGCCACGATCTCGCCTTCGACCTCGCCATGGATGCGCTCCCAGCTCGATTGCGAAACCAGTCGAAGCTCTTCCTCGCCGCCGCGGCGCGCGGGATTGCCGGTACCAGTTGCGCCGACACCCGGCTTGACGGCGAAGCCACGACCTGCGGTCTTTTCGACGAGGCCGGCCTCAGCGAGCGCGGCAAGCGCCTGACGGGCGGGAGCGCGGCTCACCCCGAATTGCGCCGCGACCGAGGTTTCGGTGAGCGTCTGGCCCGGCCGAAGAGCTCCCTCCCCGATCTGCTCGGCCAGGATTTCAAAAGCACGCTGGTAAAGACGTGGTGACGATCCCAGGCCGGGGTTCTTCTGCTGGTCCATGCTTTCCGCCTTCACGCCCTTTCGTCGTTTGGCGTCCAGCCTAAAGCATGTCTCCCGAAAGTGTGCAGCGGTTTCGGGAAAAAGACATGCGCTAAATCAAGAACCTATGGCGCGTCGCGTGAATCCTTTCACGCGACGCGCTGTAGAACAATGTTGCCGGGCCGGGGAGGTCGGCCGGCCGAGATCCGAACCTCACGAATGCGTCTTGCCAAGGATTGCAACTTGCGTCTAGTGTGCACATTGTACGGTCCAATGTACACAATAGACGCACGGGAGGAAAGGCGATGGGAGGCCGCCTCGAGGGCAAGACGGCGTTCGTGACGGGCGCCGGCCAGGGTATCGGGCGATCGGTCTCCCTCGCCTTCGCGCGAGAAGGCGCGCTGGTTTTCGCCGCGAGCCGGACCGGATCGAAGATGGCGGACCTTCCGCGGCTGGCGCCGGCCATTCGCCCGATCGAGCTCGACGTGACGGATGGCGACGCGGTAGCCAGCGCCATCGAGGAATGCGGGTCCCTGGACATCCTTTTCAACTGCGCCGGCTGGGTGCATGACGGCACGATTCTCGACTGCGACATCGCCGATTGGCGAGCGAGCTTCGAGCAGAATGTCGGTTCGATCTACAACACCATCCGCGCAACCCTCCCCGGCATGATCACCCGCGGCAGCGGTTCGATCGTCAACGTCGCCTCCGTGGCTTCCAGTCTGACAGGCGTGCCGAGGCGCGCGGCCTATGGCGCGAGCAAGGCGGCGGTGATCGGGCTTACCAAGGCCGTGGCGCGCGACTTCATCCGCTCCGGCGTGCGCTGCAACGTGCTCTGCCCAGGCACGACCGACACGCCATCCCTGGAAACCCGCATCGCTGCAACCGGCAAGCCCGAGGAAACGCGACGCGCCTTCACGGAACGCCAGCCCATCGGCAGGCTCGGCACCGTCGACGAGATCGCGGCCGCCGCGGTCTACCTGGCGGGAGACGAATCCGCCTTCACCACGGGAACGGTGATGGTCGTGGATGGAGGCCAGACATTGTGAGGACAGGCAAGGCGATCGAATCCGCGTCCGTGTCTGTCGAGATGGAGGCGCTCGAGCAGTTCGTCCGCGCCGTGCTGCTGGCGGCTGGAACGGACGAGCCGACGGCGGACGCCGCGACGCGCGCGATGATGCACGGCTCCCGGCTCGGCGTCGACAGCCACGGCGTGCGGCTCCTCGATCACTACGTGAAAGCTCTGCTCGGTGGTCGGGTCAAGGCGCGTCCTGAAATGCGGCTGGCCGGCGATTTCGGAGCGGTCGCGACCCTCGATGCCGATCATGGACATGGAGCACTGGCGGCCTATACGGCCATGGCCCACGCCACCCGGCTGGCCGGCCGCTTCGGCATCGGTGCCGTCGCCATCCGCAACAGCTCCCATTTCGGGCCGGCCGGCGCTTTCGCGCTGGAGGCGGCCGAACGTGGCTTCATCGGCATGGCCTTCTGCAACTCGGACGCCTTCGTGCGATTGCATGACGGAGCATCGCGCTTCCACGGCACCAACCCGATCGCCTGCGCCATGCCGGTGGAAGGCGGCAATCCATGGCTTCTCGATATGGCGACGAGCGCCATTCCCTACAACAGGGTGCAGCTTTACCGGAGCCTGGCGCTCGAGCTCCCCAACGGCGTTGCCTCCGATGCCGGCGGCCTGGACACTCAAGACGCCAATGCGGCCGAAATGCTCGCACCACTCGGCGCCGCGTTCGGCTTCAAGGGAGCCGGGCTCGCGGGGCTGGTCGAAATCCTGAGCGCGGTCCTTTCCGGCATGAAGCTCAGCCCCGAGCTCGCCCCCATGTCCGGACCCGATTTCGCCACGCCCCGGCAGCTCGGCGCCTTCGTGCTGGCGCTCAAACCGGACGCCTTCGTCGACAAGACGACCTTCGACGATGGCATGCGGCGCTATCTTGCAGCGCTGCGTGCCTCGCCGTCGCGCGCCGGACAAGTGGTCATGGCGCCAGGCGACCGTGAATGGGCGGAGGCGCAACGACGGGCAATGGAGGGCGTCCCCATCGATCCGAAGACGGCGGCTGCGTTTCGCAGCCTGGCTGAGCGCCACGGCGTGCCCCTGCCCTTCACCGACGAGGGGACTTGAACGAGACAAGAAAAGCAGGAGGAGCAAATGACCGGACTGAAGAGACTGAAAATCCTCGCGGCCGCGCTCGGTCTCGCGCTCGCGGGAACCGCCCTCGCTGCGGCGCAGGAAACCTACACGCTGCGCTTCAACCACGTCCTTGGCCCGGGAGAGCCTTATCACGAAGGCTTTCTGAACTGGGCGAAGCGCGTGGAGGAGCGCACCAGGGGCGGCCTCAAGATCGAGGTCTTCCACAGCGCGCAGCTCGGGGTGGAGGAAGACATCATCGAACAGATCCGCCAGGGCGCCAATATCGGCCAGAACACGGATTCGGCGCGGCTCGGCAACTACGTCCCGGGCATCGCCGTGATGAACGGACCCTATTTCGCAGATTCCCTGGAAGAGGTCTGGAAGCTCTCCGAAGCTCCGACCGTCGTGAAATGGCAGGAGGAGTTGGCCGGCCAGCATGGCCTTAAGGTCGTATGCTTCGACTGGGTGCAGGGCTTCCGGCACTTCTTCACCAACAAGCCGATCCGCAAGCCGGAGGACCTTGCGGGGCTGCGCATCCGCACCCCGCCCGCGCCGATCTGGCAGGAATCGATCCGCGCGCTCGGCGCGGCGCCGACGGCCATGGCGTTCGGCGACATGTATCCCGCATTGCAGCAGCAGGCGATCGACGGTGTCGAACTGGTCTACGCCAACATCCCCGGCGGGCGCTTCTACGAGGTACTGAAATACGCCAACGAGACCGGTCACATCCTTCTCATCAATTTCCAGGTCGTCAGCTCTCAATGGTTCGACGGCCTGCCGCCCGAGTACCAGACGGCGCTGGTCGAGGAATGCAAGGCGGCCGGCCGCGAAACCTCCGGGAAGATCGCCACGATGGCCGAGACCATCAAGGCCGATCTCCAGGCCAAGGGAATGGAGGTGGTGAGCGATGTGGACCGGGACGCCTTCCGGAAGGCCGGCGCGAAAGCTTACGAAGCGCTTGGCATAACGGAAGCCAAGGCGGCATTGGACAAGGAAATGGGCAGATAGTTTCCCGGAGCACTGCGCGCCCAAATGAACGCGCAGTGCCCTGGCAGGCGGGCGGAGTTGGGGCTACGCCCGCCTGCTTCCTTCACGGAGGCGTCTTCGAATGGCAGGGCTGCGCGCATTTCACCGATGGATCGGGCGGGTCGAGGCGCTCGTCGCGGCGGTGTTCCTCATCCTCATGGTTCTGCTCGTCTTCGCCGGCGGCCTTGCCCGCTTGGCCGCGCATCCGCTCAACTGGACCATCGATATCGCCACCTGCCTGTTCGCCTGGGCCTGCTTCCTTTGCGCCGATGTCGCCTGGCGCCGCGACAGCCTGATGTCGATCGAGCTGGTGACGGAGCGGCTGCCGGAAGGCGCCAGGCAATTCCTCCTCCAGCTCAACCACGTGCTGATCGGGGCTTTCCTGATCTATATTATCTACGCAGGCCTCTGGCTCTCCTGGGTAAGCCGCGCCCGCAGCTTCCAGGGCATACCCGGCGTCAGCTACTCTTGGGTCACGATGAGCCTGCCTGTCGGCGCGGCCCTGCTCTTGCTCACCACGCTGCTCAAATTCACCGACGCTGCGCGTTCGGTCCCCTCGAGGAGCTGAACGGTATGCTGATCGTCACCCTCGCCTTCATCATCCTCATCCTGATCGGCATGCCGGTGGCCTTCGCCATCGGCATCTCCGGCGCGCTGTTTTTCCTCCAGCATCCGGAACTGCCCTTTACCATCCCGATCCAGCAAACGGTCTCGCAGACGCAGAATTTCGCCCTGCTCGCCATTCCGCTTTTCATCATGGCCGGCAATTTCATGAACAAATCCGGCATCACCGAGGAGCTGCTGAACCTCGCCTCGGTGATCGCCGGGCGCCTGCGCGGAGGACTTGCGCAACTCTCGCTGGCGCTCTCCGTGCTGATGGGAGGCGTGTCCGGATCGGCCATCGCCGACGCCGCCATGCAGAGCCGGATGCTGGGCAACGAGATGATCAAGCGCGGCATGTCACGCGGCTTCGCCGCTGGCGTACTCTCCTTCGGTTCCCTGCTGACGCCGATCATTCCGCCCGGCCTGGGTTTCATCATCTACGGCACGATCGGCCAGGTCTCGATCGGCCGGCTTTTCGCGGCGGGCTTCATACCGGCATTCCTGCTGTGGGCGGCACTCGCGACGACCGTATCCTTCGTCGCGAAAAGGCGAGGCTATCCGCCGGCCCGGCAGGCGAGACCCCGGGCGCGCGAGGTGGCGACGGCCCTGCGGGGCGGCATCTGGGCGCTGCTGTTTCCGGTCATCCTGCTGCTCGGGCTTCGCTTCGGCATTTTCACCCCTTCGGAGATCGGCGCCTTCGCCGTGATCTATGCCGTCTTCATCGGCGTGCTGGTCTATCGGAAGCTGAAGGCCATGCCTTTTCGCGAGGCGCTCGACGGCAGCCTGGCCGACGTCGGGGCCGTCATGTTCCTGATCGCACTCTCGGCGGTGTTCAGCTACGGCATCGTGCTGGAGCGCATTCCCGAGCTCGTGTCCAATGCGATCCTCGGCGTCACCGACAGCCTCGCGGGCGTGATGATGCTGATCGTGCTTTTCATCCTGGCCTGCGGCTTCTTCATCGACGCAACCGTGCTCATCATCATGCTGACGCCGATTTTCCTGCCGCTGGTCCGGCAGCTCGGCGCCGACCCCGTTCATTTCGGCGTCGTATTCGTGATCGCCGCCACGATCGGCAATTTCACGCCGCCGGTCGGCGCTGCCATGTATGCGGTGTGCTCCATCCTGAAGGTGCCGATCGGCGAATATACGCGGGAATCCGTGCCGCTCTTCATCGCCGTCAGCATCGTCTCGCTGCTTCTGATCTTCGTGCCATCCCTCGTGCTTCTCGTGCCCAATCTCATTTTCGGCTTTTGAAAGACCGCTCCCATGGTTTCCCGAGCGGCCAGCGCTATAGTAGCAGAGGGCCGCTCGGCGGCGCCGCAAGAGGCCACGAGAAAAGGATCAGGAGAAAGCCAATGGACCGTCACGCAACAGCCGTCTGGAAGGGAAATCTGAAGGAGGGCAACGGCACGCTCGATAGCCAGAGCGGCGTTCTGACCGGCACGCCCTATTCGTTCAAGAACCGCTTCGAGGACGAAAGCGGCAAGTCCGGAACCAATCCGGAAGAACTGCTCGCGGCGGCCCATGCCGGCTGCTTCGCCATGCAGCTTTCGCATTTCCTCGCCGAGAACGGCACACCGGCCGAGAAACTCGACGCCAAGGCCGTCGTCACGCTTGTGCCGGGCACCGGCATCACCCAGAGCGCCCTGACGCTCACCGGCACCGTGCCGGGCATCGACGCTGCGAAATTCAAGGAGCTTGCCGAGAAGGCGAAGGAGAATTGCCCCGTCTCCAAGGCGCTCGGCGCCATCAAGCTCACGCTCGACGCACGGTTGGGGTGAATGCCTAGGCTTTTCATTAGATAACGCGTTGTCCCCCTCACCCGGCCTCCGCTTCGCTCGGCCGCCCTCTCCCTAAGGGGAGAGGAGGTTTTCAACGCCGAGCCAAGGTAAAATTCCAGCTATGGCGCGACGCTCAACGTTCCCTCCCCTTGGGGAGAGGGCGGCCGAGCGAAGCGGAGGCCGGGTGAGGGGGGGAGCTCCCCACGCGCCCGTCCCTTCCGCTCGATCGAGCTACGCCAGGAAAGACATTCCCCTTATCACGCTCCTGGCAGCAACAATAAACTACTTAGCCAGCCCGCCGGAGCAACCTTTTCCGTGTGACGCGGCGCGCGCCGGTTTATAACCCTCCGTAAAATCCCACGCGGAACCTACGGAGTTGTTCATGCGTCTCTCTCTGTTTTCCGCCGTCGTGGCGGTCGCTATGTCCCTATTCGGCGCGGCCCAGGCCGAGCGCCTCACCGAGCAGCCGCTCGTCGATGCGGCCTGGCTGAAATCCAAACTCGGCGATGAAAGCCTCGTCGTCATCGACGTGCGCGATGTCGAGAAGGGCAAGCCCGACCCGTACAAGGCCGGCCACGTGCCGGGCGCCGTGAACGCGCCCTATTCCACGGCCGGCTGGCGCGCCAAGGTGAATGGCGTTCCCGGCATGCTGCCGCCGGTCGAGCAGATCGAGGCGACGATCGCCGGCCTCGGCGTCGACAATGATAGCCACGTCGTCATCGTGTCGGCAGGCACCGATTCCAGCGAGTTCGGTGCCGCGACCCGCGTCTACTGGACCCTCAAGGTGCTCGGCCACGATGCCGTCTCCATCCTGGATGGCGGCTGGCGCGCCTGGCAGGCGGCCGGCGGCGAAGCGAGCGACGCCGCCGCCGCGCCTGAAAAGGCTGACTTCAAAGCAAATCTGCGCGCCGAGATGATCCCCGGGGTCGCCGATGTCGAAAAGGCGCTTGCCAACGGCACGACGCTGGTGGATGGCCGTCCCGCGGCGCAGTTCAGGGGGGAGTCCAAGAGCCCGGTCGTGCGTGTCGCCGGCACCATTCCCGGAGCGGTCAACATCGAGAACGACAAGTTCTACGACAAGCCGAACGCCTCCTTCGTCTCCCGCGAAACGGTCGCCGGCCTGGCCAAGGGTGCCGGTCTCGACGAAAACGAAGAAGCGATCGCCTTCTGCAACACCGGCCACTGGGCTTCCATCGCCTGGTTCGGGCTGAGCGAGGTGCAGGGCAACAAGAACGTCAAGATGTATGACGGCTCGATGGCCGAATGGGCCGCCGATCCCGCCCGGCCGGTCAAGTAAGCGCGGCCGTCAGACCCGAAGCAAGCGAAGTCCGGGCCGCCCGGACTCCGCTTTCGACGATAAGTAGCAAGAGAATGTCCCAGATTTCCGCCGCCCTGCCGGCATCCCAGTCGCGCTCCATCATCGACCGAGGGCCGGTCATCGTCGTCATGGCGGCGTTGCTCCTCGGCGCGGTCGCGATCGGCCAGGCGATCTCGCCGCGACAGGCAGCGCTGTTCCTGATCGGTGGCCTGCTCGGCGCTACGCTTTATCACGCCTCCTTCGGCTTCACCGGGGGCTGGCGACGGTTAGTCGTCGAGCGTCGCGGCAACGCCATGCGCGCGCAGATGCTGATGATCGCGGTCGCCGCGATCGTCTTCATTCCACTGCTCGATATCGGCTCTTTCGGCGGAAAAGCGCTGGTGGGCGCGATGGCACCGGTCGGCGTGTCGGTCCTCGTCGGCGCGACGATGTTCGGCCTCGGCATGCAGCTCGGCGGCGGTTGCGGTTCCGGCACGCTCTTCACGGTCGGCGGCGGGAGCGCCCGCATGCTCGTCACGCTACTCTTCTTCGTTGTCGGCGCCGTAATCGGCACCGCTCACTTGCCCTGGTGGCTGTCGCTCCCCTCCCTGCCGCAGGTCAGCCTCGGACAAAAGCTCGGTGTTCCCCAGGCGATAGCAGTCACACTCGCTGGATTGGCCGCTGTGGCGCTGCTGAGCGCCTGGGTCGAGCGGCGTGCCCATGGCAGTCTCGAAAAGGCGAAGCCGGCGCCACGCCAGGGAATGGCGCGGCTCCTTCAAGGCCCGTGGCCGATCGTCGGCGCCAGCTTGCTGCTTGCCGCGCTCAACATCGCGACCCTGCTGCTCGCCGGCCACCCATGGTCGGTGACGTTCGGTTTCGGCCTGTGGGGCGCCAAGGCGCTCGCCGCCGTCGGCGTCCCGGTCGAGACCTGGGAATTCTGGACCTGGCCCGGCCCGGCGCGCGCACTTTCGGGCAGCGTGCTGGCGGACATCACCTCGGTCATGGATTTCGGCATCATGCTCGGCGCCGCGCTGGCCGCCGGCTTGGCCGGAAAATTTGCGCCGAAGGCTGTCGTTCCCTTCGCGTCGTTCCTCGCCGCCGCGATCGGTGGCGTGTTGATGGGCTACGGCGCGCGGCTGTCCTTCGGCTGCAACATCGGCGCGCTCTTCAGCGGCATCGCCTCGGGCAGCCTCCATGGCTGGCTCTGGTTCGTCTGCGCCTTCGTCGGCAGCCTCGGCGGCATCGCGCTGCGTCCCCTGTTCGGTCTGGACGGATTCAAGTCGAAATGAGTTCCCGTAACACATTGCTCTTCGGGGCAGCTTTCGTCGCAGCCACCTCCGCGATCGCCGTCGATCACTATGCCAGCACGCAGCCGGCCGCGGCGCCCGCGCCGGCTGCGGCCCGATCGGCCCCGCCCTGCGCCGCCGACGCGGCCTCGTCGCCTTGCTCTGCGGCCTCCCCCTGTGCAGCCGCTTCACCCTGCGCTGCCGCGTCGCCCTGCGCTGCCGCATCACCGTGCTCGGCTGCGTCTCCATGCTCGGCCGCCTCCCCTTGTGCAGCGGCTTCCCCTGTGCGGCGGCCTCACCCTGCGCTGCCGCATCGCCGTGCTCGGCAGCGTCTCCGTGCGCAGCCGCTTCCCCTTGCTCCGCAGCCTCCCCCTGTGCGGCGGCATCGCCCTGCGCTGCCGCATCGCCGTGCTCGGCAACGTCTCCATGCTCGGCCGCTTCTCCTTGTGCAGCGGCGTCCCCCTGTGCGGCGGTCTCGCCCTGTGCCGCAGCTTCGCCTTGCGCCGCAGGCGCGCAGTAGGCAGACTTCCCGGCAGGAGATTGCCGATGAGCACCGACAAAGCCCTCGCGGCGCGGCAGGCGCTGTTTGCCGAAAAGGTCCTCGCCAAGACCGGCGACAACGTGCTGCTGGAAACCTTGCGCGGCGCCGAAGCGGTCCAGTCCTGGACCCACTATCCGCCCGGTGACGTTTTCGACGCCGAGACGGGGGCGCAATGGTACTATCATTGCCACCTGCCGGTCGAAGGCGCGCGGGAGCACGGCCATTTCCATTGCTTCATGAGGCCCGACGGCCCGCAGGGCCCCGTCCATCATCTCGTGGCGGTCGGCGTCGATGCCTATGGAAAGCTTGTGCGCCTGTTCACGGTGAACCAATGGGTGGTGGGCGATGCATGGCTCGACGCGGAGGCGACGATCGCCCTGCTGCCGCGCTTCGACCTTCACGTGGCGCGACCATCCTATCTCGTCAATCGCTGGCTGACCGCCATCCTGGACCTCTACGCAGACGAGATCGCCGAGCTCATCCGCGAGCGCGACCGCGTTATCGCCGCACACGCTCCGCCTGCCGGCGTCGCCGCCCGCGAAGATCGGGCATTGGAGGTCACTTCGGAACTCGCCGTCGATCTCCCGGCCAAGGCGGCGGAAGTCGACACCGCGAAATAGAGCGCGCGGGTCATACCCTGAAGTAGTTTGCACGTTTAATCGGCTTTTTTGGCGTTGGCGTGGCTGATCTCACCAATCCGGGTGATGACACGATATTTTCCCCGTCATACCCGTTGGTTGCTCACGCAACCCAAGGGGAGACAAATATGCGCATTTCTACAGTAATGCTGGCGATTGCACTCGCAGCATCTTCGATGATGATCATCCAGCCAACCGAAAGCATTGCCGCATCGAAGAAGACCACCGCTCAGACGGCGTCTTGGGATGGCACCTGGTCGGGAAAGTGGGGCGGCAAATCGTCTGGCAAAGTCACGATCAAGGATAACAAGGTGACCTCTTATTACTTCCAAGGCCGCCCTCAGAGGGTCGGCGGCACCAAGGTGTCTGGCAATACGATCCGGTTCGGATCGGGATACAGCGTAACGATGACCAAGACCGGTGCCAATTCGGCGAGCGCGGTATGGAAGGGCGACGGCACAGCCCAAGCCCTTATGACCCGCTAAGGGATCTCTGGCGCGAAGGCACTAGGGGGCTCGGGGGTCGCGCTGCAAACTTGCGGGAGATTGCAGGGGACAATCCTCCGGCTCGCGCAGGCAGCCCTCGCCATCCCGTCATGCGGAATGGACGAACTCCTCGTTGAGCACGTCCGCGGCGTCGAATCCGCGCGCGAGCAGTTCCTTGCGCGCGGCGGCAACCATCCCCGGAGGACCGCACAAATAGGCTTCCGTCCCGCAGCCGACCGGCACCCGTGTGACTTCGCGCAAGGCGGCCAGGGGATTGGCGACGACGCCTGGCCATCGGTTGCCGCCGACGCTGTCGGCGGCAAGAATCACCTCCAGCGGAAGTTTCTTGGACAACGCCCGCAGCTGGTCCAGGCTGTAGGCATCATCGGCATGGGCAAAGCCGACCACGGCCGAGAGCGGAGGCGCGCTGCCCGGGTCCATGCTCGACAGCATCGAGACGATGGGCGCCAGACCCGTGCCACCCGATACGAATAGCTTCGGCTTGGCGGTCGAACGCAGATAGAAGACGCCGTAGGGCCCGCGAACGGTGAAGGGGTCCTCCGGCCGCGCGCGGGTGCCTAGATAGTCGGACATGGCACCGCCCGGCAGGTCGCGCACATGGAGCACTTGCTCCGTCTGCGACGGTGCATTGGCCATCGAGAAGCGCCGGGCTCCATCAATGCCGGGAAAGATCGCCTCGACATATTGGCCGGGAAGAAACGGCAACGGGAACTGGAGACGATAGCGCACCTCCCACACCGATCGCGAAACCCGGGAGAAGCTGTTTATCTTCGCCCGCCGCAGCGAGGGGGATATGAGGTCCGTGCGCCGATAAGGCAGATTGAGAGAGATGTCCGCAACAGCCGGTGTGATGCAGAGCAGTACCTCCTCCTCCTTGTCGTCTCTCGCCAAGCAGGTGCGGCACGTACCCGCCCGGCAGTTGCTGGCAAGCGCGTGACCGGCTCTTTCGGCGGACGCCAGGATCGTCTCGCCGCCGATCGGGGGAAAATGCAGCGTTTCGCCATCGGAGAAGACGAGGCGTATCTGGCCGCTTGGATCCATCAGAAGTCGTCGGAGACGTAGCCCGTGGAAAGCCCGTCGATGCTGACTACATTGTTCGCTAACCGGTAGGCCTCGATCTGGTCCGGGCTCTGGCCGCTTGCCCAATTCACGAGTTCGTCGCGCTCTCGCATTGCGGTGACCACGGGCATGCTCCAGCCACAGGAGGTGGCGACGCTTTCCACATTCAGCCTGAATATCTGCCGCGCACCCGGCAGGTCGGGGAACAGAGGTCGCAGCGTCTCCCAATCCGGGTTGTCGGGACGGATCAGCTCGGCCTTGCCATAGAGGCGCAGCGTCAGGGGATCGCCCGAGAGTGCGCAGAACATCATCGTCATGCGCCCGTTCTCCGTGACGTGGGCGGCGGTCTCATTGCCCGAGCCGGTGAGGTCGAGATAGACGACCCTTCGCTCGTCCAACACGCGCAGGGTGTCCAGCCCCTTCGGAGAAAGGTTCACGCGTCCGTCATGCGGCGATGTCGCCACGAAGAACACCTTCTGCGCCTCGATGAAGGCGCGCATGTCGTCCGGAATTGTCTTCCATCTGAGTCCCATCGCTCAATCCTCCCCACGTAAAATCTGCAAACCGCCGATTTCGGCGCTGGCTTTCGGCATTTCACCCGCTCGGGCCAACTCGCTCATGTCAGCGCCTCCTGGAAAGTGCCTTGGTCACCCCTGTGCCTTCTCGCCGACCGAGGCCGGCCGCATCCGCTTGACCGCCGGGCCCCGCCGTCCGGAGCGCTTCTTCGATATGATCGAAGCCAGCCCTCCGGGGAAAAACAGCAGCACGACGATCATAGCCACCGCGACCAGCATGAAGCGGCCCTCCGCGAGACCATCGACATTGGCCAAGCCTTCCGACACGAAAGTCAGCAAGAGTGCCGCTATGGCCGGCCCGTAGATGCTGGACGTGCCGCCAACCAGCACCATGCTGAGAATGAGCGATACGGTCGAGAAGCTGAACACCTCGGGCGAGGCAACGCGCAGATAGATCACGTAGAAGCCGCCGGCGAGCCCTGCGAAGAACCCGCTGAACACCAATACCTTCAGGCGCTGCAGACCGATGGGAATGCCGCGCGAGGTGCCGTAGTCCTCGTTGTCGCGCAATGCCCTGATCGACAGGCCGAAATCCGAGCGCACGAGCCAGCGCAGGCAGCCGACCGTCAGGAGCAGCAACAGCAACGCGACGTAATAGTAACCGAACTTGTAGTCGCGAAGGAAGTTGTAGCCGAACAGTTCTATGGTGGGCACACGTACGAGCCCTTGCGTCCCTCCGGTGACGGCCGACTGGCTGATGACGACCTGCAGCACCAGTTGGCTGAAGGCGAAGGTGACCAGCACGACATAGATGCCCTGCAGGCGCACCACCGGCAACGCCACCAGCACCGCCGCGGCCGACGCCGCAAGCCCGCCGATCAGCATGGCGAGCCAGGGATCGACGCCGAGCAGCTTCGCCGTGAGGCCCGTCGCATAGACCCCGATGCCGAAAAAGGCGACGTGACCGAAGTTGAATATGCCGGCATAGCCGAGGCTCAGATCCCAGCTCGCCGCGACGACGGCATAGATGAAGGCCACGATGAAGAGATGGCGGACATAGGTGTCCTGCACGACGAACGGCACGACAAGGCCGACGAGCAGCAGCGCCAGGAATGCGAGCGTTCTGGCATTGAATGCGACAGACATCAGCGCTCCACCTTGCCGAGAAGTCCCTGAGGACGAATGAGGAGGATGGCGATCAAGAGGACGAAGATCATCGACGGCGCCCAATAGATGCCTATGACGAAAATCAACGCCGCTTCGAGCAGACCGATGAGATAGGCGGCAGCGATCGTCCCGCCGAGCGAGCCGAGGCCGCCGAAAATGACGATGATCAGCGCCTTCACCAGGGGTTCGGCCCCGAAGGTGGGGGTGACCAGCCGCACGGACCCGAGGAGAATGCCTGTCAGCGCCGCGAGCCCGGCCGACAGCGCGAAAGTGACGATGAAGAGAGCCGACACATCGATGCCGATCAGCTTGGCCGCGCTGGGGTTCTGACCCACCGCGCGAATTCCGCGGCCGATGCGCGAATTGCGCAGAAAGTACCACAAGAGCCCGAGCAGCACCGGCGCAAGAATCACGATCAAGGCTTCCTGGGCCGAGATAGTCGTCCCCAACAGGTTGACCTTGCCGGGCACGATCGGCCGAAGCTGCTTGAGCCGGGCACCCCAGGCGAGCTGCATGCCCTTTTCCAGGAAGATCATGGCGGCGAGTGTCGTCATGACCGTGATGAGCAGTATGTCGCGACGATCGTAGAAGGGACGTATGAGCAGCCGCTCCATAAGGATCCCCGCGCCGATCACGGCGGCGATCGCAACCGCGATGCCGGCAGCCAGCCACAGGTCGAGCCCGGCCGCGTCTGAGACCGTCCAGGCGACATATGCGCCGAGAGTCATCATCGCGCCATGCGCGAAATTGAAGATGCCGAGCGTCGTCCAGACCAGCGACAGGCCGCTGGCCATCAGAGCATAGACCGAGCCCAGGACGATACCGCTGACGAGGATGGCGCTGATCGTGTCTGCGGTCATGACGCGGCGTGCCCCCCGAAATACATGTCCATGATTTCCTCATGATCGACATCGCTGCCGCGATCGATCTCGCGTGCGATCTCGCCGTGATCGACGAAATACATTCGGTCGACCAGCGACAGCACGAAGGAGATGTCCTGCTCGATCAGAAGCAGTGGAATACCGCGTTTCGAGATCTCTCCAATCGCCGCCGCCAGCTCCTGCTTGAGCTTGGGCGAGAGCCCGAGCGTCGGTTCGTCGAGCATCAGCATCCGCGGCGCGCACATGAGGCCGACCCCGATCGACAGCATCTGGCGCTCGCCCCCCGACAGCGTCTTGCATTGCTGCCTGCGTCGTTCCGCAAGACGCGGAAAAAGCTCGAGCACATAATCGAGATTGGCGTTGCGATCCCTGCGCGCCCGCTCGGTGAAGGCGGCGAGCTCCAGCGTCTCCATGATCTCCATGTCGGGAAAGAGCTGATTGGCCTGGGGCACATGAATGAGCCCGCGTTCGACGATGCGACGCGCCGAGAGCGAATCCAGCGCTTCGCCCATGAAGCTGACTCTGCCGCTCCTGGGCACGATCACTTTCGAGATCGCATTGAGAAGCGTCGTCTTCCCATGCCCGTTCGGGCCGAAGAGACCGACGCGCTCACCGGCGCTCACATGAATGCTGATACCCTGCAAGACGTCGTAGGCATCGTAGCCGGCACGCAGGTCTCGCACTTCGAGCGCATAGGCCTTGTCGTTCACGGCGCTGCCTCCCGGCTTCCGAGATAGGCTTCGATCACATTGGGATCCTTCACCACGGAGTCTGGCGCGCCCGAGGCTATGATGCGTCCTTGATTGAGGACCATCAGGTGCTCCGAGACGCCGAGAAGCAGTGGCAAGACGTGTTCGATGAGAACGATGGTAATGCCGCGCTCCCGGACAGTTCGGATGAGGTCGGCGAGCCCGGCGACTTCCGGCTTGGTCAGGCCCGCGGCCGGCTCGTCCAGGAGCAGCACCTTGGGCTGGCTGGCGATGGCCGAGGCGATCATCAGTTGTTTTCGCTCGAACACCGAAAGTTCCCGCGCTTCCATATCGCGGCGCACCATCGGCAGGGCAACGTCGTCGAGCGCCTGCACGGCGGCCGATCTTGCCTCTTCACTTCCCAATCCGGCGCAGTAGACCGCGCTCGTATAAACGTTCTGGAACGCCGTCAGCGTGGCAAACTCGGCATCCTTCTGGAACGTGCGCAAAATGCCGGCCCGGCTGATCTGGTGCGGGCGCAAATCCTGGATCGGACGGCCCGACAGCAGCACCTCCCCGCTGCTCGGCGCGAACGGGATTCCGGTCATGACGTTGAAGAGCGTGCTCTTGCCGCTGCCGTTCGGTCCGGCGATGCCGAACACCTGCCCGGCCGCGACCGCGAACGAAACATCGTCCACGGCGACGAGGGCGCCGAAACGGCGCGTCACATGGCGCGCTTCGAGAAGCGGTACTGTGTGCTCATGCACGGCATTCGACCCATCAGAGCAATTCCAGGAAAAGTGGAAACCGGTTTTCCGTCCGGAATTGTACAGAAAACAAAGGGATAGAGCATCTTTCGGGATGCGAAGAGAAACGGAAATGCCCTAACCCGAGTGAATGGCTGGCAGCCGCGCGGATCGGCCGAGCGGCTGCCGTGTCGGCTGCTACTTCATCCAAGGCGGCGCGCGGAACTCGCCGGATGCGTAATTCGTCGGGTAGAACAGAATGCGCTCGCCATCCCACAGTTGGAAGAACTGGATCGGAATGGCGTCTTCCCCCTGGACCGCGAGGTGGGTGGCAGGATCGAAGCGCAGCTTTCCGGAGGCGATCTGCTTCTCCATGCCGCCGAGGGCCTGGCCGATCTCGAGCCGCTTGGTGGGGTCGCCCACCTTGGCCAGTGCATCGGCGTAGAGGTAAACCTGCTCGTAAAGCAATGCGCCGTAGGATCCCGGCACCACGCCGTATTTGTCCTCGTACTTCTTCACGACTTCCGCCGCACGAGGGTTTTGCGGCGTATCCAGGGGACCGCCGAGCATATTGTACATGATGCCGTTCGAACGCTCCTTGGTGAGTTCCAGGAACTCCGGCACCGACGGCGCGTACTGGATGAAGACAAGACTGTCGGTCGGCTGCTCGAGAAACTGCGTCATGAACTTCGCCGCGTTTCCGGGCAGGTAGTCGGTGTTGATGATGACCGCGGGGGCATCCTGGCGGACGCGTGCGAAGAAGGCGCGCCAATCGCTGATTTCGCCGAAGGGCAACAGGTCCGTCGAGGTGACGGTCCAGCCGGCGGCTTCGAAGTTCTTCTTCAACCCGTCCATGATGGTCTTGGAATACGAATTGTCGGACGAGATCAGTGCGACCTTCTTGTTGGGCAGCTTGACCTTGCCGCTCGATTCGAGCTGCGAGATCACCGGCACCATGGCCGTCTCATAGGCGTCGTAGGACGGAGTCACCGACCATACGGTCGGGAAGTCGTCAGGATTCGGAGCGATGATGTCGCGCGTCTGGGCCGAATTGGCCGAGATGAGATAAGGCATCTCCTGCTCGGCCATGAGTTCGATCTCGAAGTTGCTGCCGCTGGCGTAGCCGGTCATCATCACGTTCACGTCGCGATCGCCGGCCAGCCGCTCGAAGGCGCTGGTCACCGCATCGGCGGCCTGGTCCTGCGTATCCCCGGTCACCACTTCCAGTTTGTAGCCAGCGACGCCGCCAGCTGCGTTGATCTCTTCCACGGCCAGCTTCGCGCCGTTGACCATTTCGTTACCGTCGGCGGCGGCGCCGCCGGTCAGCGGTGCCAGAACGCCGATCTTGGCGATCTTGTCCTGTGCGCTGGCGGGCAAGGCCGCCAGCATGGAAGCCGCGAGAAGCGTACCTCTCATGATTGTTCGGAATTTCATCGTCGTTCCCCTTTTTTCTGGTTGATCCTAATGAAGATCAGCGCACGCCGCACCAATCGATGATGGTGGCCGCCAGCGTCTTGGTCGTCTCCTCGAGCGAAGCGATGTCGACATATTCGTCAGTGCCGTGGAAACCATCGCCGCTGGCGCCGCAGATCACGGCATCGACGCCGGCTCCTGCATAATGGGCGGCATCGGCCACGGCGACGAAGCCCGCGATCTTCGGTTTGCCGCCAGCCTCGGTCCGCCGCTTGAACAGCGATTGCACGACCGGATGGTCCGGAGACGTGTCCATCGGCGGGAAATGCAGCCCGCCCAGCTCCCACTCGACCTTGATCGGATGTTCCTGCAGCCACAAATCCTGCTGGCAGAAATGGTGGACGAAGGCTTCGAACTCGGCCCGGATCTCCTTGCTGGTCTGGTTGGGCAAGAACTTGTAGTCCAGATCGATGACAACCACGTCCGGAATGATGGCCGGGTTGGTCATGATCAGCGGCAGGCCGTCCGGCCCGAGGCCCGCGCCGCCACGGATGACGCCGACATTGATGGTGTTCATCCCGGGCGGCAGCAGCGGGTGCTGGCGCATCCGGCAGCGCGAGCTCTCGAATTGGCGAAGCGCCTCGATGAAGCGAGCGGCGATGTCGATGGCATTGGCTGCGGGACGAAGCCGGGCAGGCTCGTCGCGTTGCGGCCAGATCTCATTGTAGCGCCAGGCCGAATGTCCCTGGCGGCCCGCAATCGTGACGCGGATCCATTCCAGGCCTCCTTCGCAGGGCTGGATCTCACCCCAGCTCGGCTCCGTGATGATCGCCGCCTTCGCCAGATGACCGCGCCTCACCGCATCCATGGCGCCGAAGCCGCCGGCCTCCTCGTCCACCACCGAGTGGATGGAGACGCGGCCGTCGAGCTCGACCCCGGCCCTGCGGATGGCGCGCACGGCGGCGATTGCCGCGGCGACGCCGCTCTTCATGTCGACGGCACCGCGCCCATAGAGCCTGCCGTCCTTGATCTCGCCGCCGAACGGATCGACCGTCCAGGCCGATCGTTCTCCGACGGGAACCACGTCGATATGGCCGCAGAGCAGGAGGCTGCGCTCCTCCGAACCCTCGAGGTCGCCGACCACGTTGGGCCTGTTCTCGAAAACATCCCAGCGGTTGATGGACATGTCGAGCGCCTTGAGCTCCCGCTCGACCACATCCTGGACCGCGCTTTCGCGATTCTGCTCGGGATCGGCGACGAATTTCGGATTGACGGAGGGGATGCGCACCAGCTCCTGCGTAAGCCTGGTCGCGTAGTCCCGATCTTCGTCGAGCGCCTTCCATGCAGCCTTGACGGCGGTCTCGGTACTGGTCATCTGGTGCCTCCCTTCCAAGAAATTGCTCAGCCGCCGGCGGACCGGGCGGAAATTTCAGCGATCAGCGCATCGGTCGAAACCTGACGGCAATAGCCCTTGATGGCGCGCAGTGTGTTGTCGTGGCGCTCCTGGCTGTATGTGGCGCAGGCGTCCGGAACGAGCGTCACCAGATAGCCGAGATCGCAGGCGTCACGGATGGCGGATTCGACGCACTGGTCGGTGACCAGCCCGCACAGGACGAGCTGCTTCACGCCGAGATTGCGCAACAGATAGTCGATGTGGGTGGACACGAAGACGCTCGAAGACGATTTGGGCAGCACGATTTCGTCGTCGCCGGGCGCGATCTCGTCGATCACCTTGCCGTCCCAGGATCCCTTGGGCACATGGAAACCGGTTATCTTGTAGTCCAGGCTACGGTCGCGCCCGTCCTTGGTCAGGCTCTCGATCGTGGTGTAGAGAACTTCGATGCCTGTCGTCCGAAATGCCTTTTGCAGACGCTGCATGTTCGGGATGGCAAGGGTTCTCAGCCGGTCGAAATAGTACCCATATTTGCCGGTGATCTCGGCATCCGGCACGTCCTTGAACTCGCCACCGTCGCGACGGACGGAGAAGTTCTGCACGTCGATGAACAGCAATGCCGATGTCTCAGGGTCGAGCGGAATCTCGCGCGTATCCGGAAAATGTCTGGCCATGGATGGCATTTCCCTCCTCTTTGATCGCCGCGGCAAGGGCCTCGGCGACGAGCTTTGCCCATCGCGCCTGCCCGCTGCAGTCGGCAATGAGGTCGTTGCGGATTTCGAGTAGCAGATGCGGAATCCTGCGCGCCTCGCCATGCACGGGGATGGTGTAATCCGACATGTCGTCGACGATATAGGGCTGGTTGGCCGCCGCCGGAACGTCCGGGTTTTGCTCTCGAAATGCCGCGAGAAAGCGCTCGGCGAGCCGCCGGTCGCGATTGAACAGCACACCCAGGTGCCAGGGGCGCAATGCGCCTCCGGCCAGCCGCGGCGTGAAGCTGTGGACCGCGACCAGGATCGCAGCCTTGCCGGCGCGCCGCTCGAGCATCCCGGCCAGCGCGGCATGAAAGGGCTGGTGGATTTCCTCGAAACGCCGGCGCCTTGCGCTCGGGGTTAATTTTTCGTTTGACGGCACCGCGGTACCGTCGCTGACTTCGGGAAAGCAGTCCCGAGCCTCGAATGGGCGGTTGCAGTCGACCACGAGCCGGCTGTAGCGCTGGAGAACCAGCGGCGCATCCAGCAGGGCCGACAAGTGACGCGACACCTGTTCTGCTCCGACATCCCAGGCGATGTGCCGCTCCATGTCGGCCGGCGAGACACCGAGATCGCCGAGGCAAGCCGGAATGGCGCGACCGGCATGCTCGCAGGACAGCACGACGGCCGAGGGGCCGTCGCCGTTCACGAGTTCGACCGGATGAGGGTCGCTCGGCGTCAACAACCTCGTCAAGGCATCTTCTGACTGCAAACGTCTTCCCCAGAACCCTGCCGACCAGGATCGATCAAAATGGCGGGCTTGCCAAGAAATGAAAGAAACTTTTCCATCATAGTCAATCCTGTTTTTCGATTTGACTATTTTTTTTCAGAACAGATAATACCGCCGGGGAACCTGACAGAGAACGACAGCATCCATGACCGTGCGTGAAACGATCCGGCGTGAGACGGCCAAGCTGACCGCCAGCGAGCGCAAGATCGCCAATGCTGTGCTGGCGGATTATCCCTTCAGCGGCATTCAGACGATCCAGGAATTGGCGGAACGGACAGGCGTGAGCGCTCCCTCGATCACCCGCTTTGTCAGCAAGATCGGCTTTGCCGGCTATCAGGAATTCCAGCGACAGCTGATCGGCGAATTGCGGGAGGGTCGGCGTTCGCCGCTCGACCTGAAAGCCACCGAAAAACTTTCCGACGGCGATTTCCTCGCCGACTACGCCCGGCGCGCCTCGGTCCTGCTCGCCGATATGGCTGCTGCCGTGCCGCAGGAACAGTTCGATCGCATCCTCAAGCTACTGTCGGATCCGGCGCGCAACATCTTCCTGCTCGGAGGGCGTATCAGCGACACGATCGCGGGGCTCCTGTCGCGGCATCTGCGGCAGATCCGGCCCAGAATTCACCATTTGTCGCCCAACCCGGAACAGTGGCCGGATCAGCTCCTGAACATTCGTAGGCAGGACGTCCTTGTCCTGTTCGATTTCCGCCGTTACCAGCCGGATCTGGCCAGGCTCGCGGAGGTCGTCGCGAACAAGCGCCACCCGACGATCGTGCTGATCACCGACAGGTGGATGTCGCCCATCGCCCGACACAGCGACCATGTGGTTACCGTGCCGATCGAGAACGACACGGCCTGGGACACGGCCATCTGCGCGGTGGTGTTCGTGGAAGCGCTGATCGTCAAGGTTTCGCAAGCCGATTGGCCGGCGACAAAGACACGCATCGAGGCCTGGGACGAATTGCGTCTTTCGCCGCCGATCTCAAAAAACGGGGAACGGGATGACTCCTGAGGAAATGATCGTCGCTTGCTGCACGGACCTGGCGGGCAAGGTGCGCGGCAAGGCTTTTCCGGCCGTTCAGTTCGAGAAACGCATGAAGCGCGGCATCGGCTGGACGCCGACCAATGTACAGATCACCTGCTTCGACACCATTGCCGAAAGCCCCTTCGGCTCGCTCGGCGACCTCGTGTTGATCCCAGACGAGGCCGCCCATGTGCGCGTCGAGCTCGGGGGTGGGATCGAGCATTTTGCTCTCGGCGATATCAGTTACACGGATGGCCGGCCTTGGGAATTCTGCACGCGGTCGATCCTGAAGGAGGCGCTGGAGCGTCTGAGGAAGGTCGCCGGAGTTTCCCTCCTCGGCGCGTTCGAGCACGAGTTCCAGTTCCGCGGCGGGTCGAGCCCGCTCGGGGATGCCTTCTCCACGGCGAGCTTCCGCGCGGAGCGCCGGCTGGCGGAAACGCTCGTCGCGGCGATGCGCGCCGCCGGGCTGGAGCCCGACACCTTCATGAAGGAGTACGGGGCCGGCCAGTACGAAGTCACGATGGGACCGTCGCGCGGCGTGGCGATTGCCGATCATTCGACAATCCTGCGCGAGTTGCTGCGGGCCATCCTCGCCGAGTCGGGGCGCGAGATCACGTTCACGCCCATCCGCGATCCTGCCGGTGTGGGCAACGGCGTGCACATCCACCTGAGCTTCCTGCGCGGAGAGCACCCGGCCACCTGGGATCCCAACGGCAAGCACGAACTCTCCACGCTCGCCGGACAGTTCATCGCCGGCGTGCTGAAATATCTCGAATCGATCGTGGCGCTCACCGCACCAAGCGCGATCTCTTATCTCAGGCTCACCCCGCATCGCTGGAGCGCCGCCTTCAACAATCTGGGTTTCCGCGATCGCGAGGCATCGGTGCGCATCTGCCCCGTCTCGGAGCTGAGCGACGTCGCCAAGGCCGCGCAGTTCAATTTCGAGTTCCGCGCCGCCGACGCCTCGGCCAGCCCTCATCTGCAGCTTGCGGCGATCGTCCACGCCGGCGTGCAAGGCATCGAGGAAGGGCTGCCGACGCCCGATGCGACGACCGAGGATCTATCGCTGCTCGAGCAGGACGCGCTCGAGGCTCTGGGCATCGTACGCCTGCCCCAGTCATTGCCCGAGGCGCTTGAGCGCTTTGCCCGCAACGGCACCGTCACCGGATGGTTCCCGGACGGCTTCGCCGATGTCTATGTCAAGCACAAGCGCGGCGAGATGGCGTTTCTAGAGGGCAGGACCGAGCAGGAGGTCTGCGCCCTCTACGAGCAGACCTATTGATCTTCCCGGTCCACGGGAGCGCCTGGTTCTAAAATCGGTTCGGAAGGAGGAGAGCATGAGCCAATCATTCACCATCGACAGGGATACGGTCGACGAAGCCGTGAAGTGGCGGCAGCATCTTCATGCCCATCCCGAGACGGCATTCGAGGAAAAAGCGACGGCGGACTTCGTCGCCGGAAAACTCGAGGAGTTCGGGATCGAAGTCCATCGCGGAATCGGGGAGACGGGCGTGGTAGGCACCCTCAAGCGGGGCACGAGCCCCGTCGCCGTCGGTTTGCGCGCGGATATGGACGCCTTGTTCATCCACGAGGAGAACAGCTTCGACTACCGCTCTAAGGTGGAAGGGAAGATGCATGCATGCGGTCATGACGGGCATACCGCGATGCTCCTCGGCGCCGCCCGGTACCTTGCGGAAAAGGGCGAGTTCGACGGCACCGTGCACTTCATCTTCCAGCCGGCGGAAGAGACCGGTGACGAGCGGTGCGGCGGCAATGCCATGGTGAAGGACGGCCTGTTCGATAAATTTCCGGTGGAGGCCGTCTTCGGTCTGCACAACTGGCCCGGCCTTCCCGCGGGAAGCTTCCAGATGCGCGCCGGCCCTATGCTGGCATCGATCGACACGTTCGAGTTCTCGATCGGCAGCCAGCTTGCCCATCCGGCTTCGCAATTCGTCGTTCCGGACCCGCTTCTCGTCGCCGCACGGATCGTGCAGGACATGCACGCCTACAAGGCGCGGTATCTCAATCCGGCCGAGCCCGTCGTCCTTTCGATCACCCAGTTTCAGAGCGGCAATCCCGGCGATCGACAGAGTGTCCACGTCACGCCCGACAAAGCGGTCGTTCGCGGCACGCTCTACACCCTCAACGACGCGGTGCGCGACGATTTCGAAGCCGGGTTGGAGAAGATCGTCCGCCATGCCGCCGAAGCCTCAGGCGCCAGCCACACATTCGTTTTCGAACGCGGCTATCCTGTGCTGCGCAACACGGCAGGCGAAACGCAGTTCGCCGCCTCGGTGGCCAGGGACCTAGTGGGTTCGCAGTTCGTGGACGACACGATGCAGCCCTTGATGGGCGCTGAGGACTTCGCTTTCATGCTCGGCAGCGTTCCGGGATGCTACGTATTTCTTGGCGCGCACCGCGAAGGCGAGGCCCCGCGCCAGCTTCACAATCCTGGCTATGACTTTAACGACGACATCATACCGACCGGAATCGGCTATTGGGTCACGTTGGCGCAACGCTATCTAAGCGAGGCGTCGTCCAGGCGCATGTGAGAGAGCGGCAAAGCTGGAGTCAGGGATTGAGCTCGGCGGCGCCAGCACCCCCCTCTGGCCTGCCGGCCATCTCCCCCACAAGGGGGGAGATTGGCAGCTCTGACATCGGCGCGCCTTCTGCCGCGTCGACGATTAGCTAAACCACGCGTGACAGCCGATCTCCCCCCTTGTGGGGGAGATGGCCGGCAGGCCAGAGGGGGGTGAGGCGTTGCCGGCCGATGCGATTAATTAATTGCCAAGCCCGCTAGACCCGCCGTTCCACCATCATCTTCTTGATCTCGGCGATCGCCTTGGCCGGGTTCAATCCTTTCGGGCAGGTCTGCGCGCAGTTCATGATTGTGTGGCAGCGGTAGAGCCGGAACGGATCCTCGAGATTGTCGAGCCTCTCGCCTTTGGCCTCGTCGCGGGAATCGATGAGCCAGCGATAGGCCTGAAGCAGCACGGCGGGCCCGAGATAACGCTCGCCGTTCCACCAATAGCTCGGGCACGAGGTCTGGCAGCAGAAGCACAGGATGCACTCGTAGAGCCCATCGAGCTTTTGGCGATCCTCATGGCTCTGTCGCCATTCCTTGGCCGGCTCCGGCGATACCGTCTTCAGCCATGGCTCGATCGAGGTGAGCTGCGCATAGGGAACGGTGAGGTCGGGCACGAGGTCCTTGACGACCGGCATATGCGGCAGCGGATAGACTTTCACCGCGCCCGAAATGTCGTCCATGCCCTTGGTGCAGGCGAGCGTGTTGGAGCCGTCGATATTCATCGCGCAGGAGCCGCAGATGCCCTCGCGGCAGGAGCGGCGCAAGGTCAGCGTCGGATCGACCTTGTTCTTGATCCACAATAGCGCGTCCAGCACCATCGGCCCGCAATCGTCGAGGTCGACGAAATAGGTGTCGACGCGTGGGTTCTCGCCGTCATCCGGCGACCAGCGATAGATGCGGTATTCGCGCAGCTTCGTCGCGCCCTCCGGCTTCGGCCAGGTCTTGCCGGTCCGGATCTGCGAATTCTTGGGAAGGGTGAGTTCGACCATCAGAACATCCTCTCGGCGGGTGCGCTCAGTACACCCGCGCCTTGGGCGCGATCTTCGCGGGATCGATGCCGCCTTCCGACACCGGCAACATCGTCTCTGTGTGCACCGGGCGGTAGGCGAGCGTCACCTTGCCGTCGGCATCCACCCAGGACAGCGTATGCTTGCGCCAGTTGGCGTCGTCGCGCGCCGAGAAATCCTCGCGCGCATGGGCCCCGCGGCTCTCCTTGCGCGCCTCGGCCGAGTAGACCGTGGTGATGGCGTTGGCCATCAGGTTCTCGAGTTCGAGCGTCTCGACGAGATCGGAGTTCCAGATCATCGAACGGTCCGACACCCTGATGTCGGGAAGCTCCGTCCAGAGCTCCGACATGCGCCGGCAGCCGCTTTCCAGCGACTCCTGCGTGCGGAAGACGGCGGCGTCTTCCTGCATGGTCTTCTGCATCTTCTCGCGAAGGAAAGCAGTCGGCCGCGAACCGTTGGCATGACGCAGCCGGTCGAAGCGGTCCATGATCCTTTCCAGGGAAGCCGCGTTGGGCGACGGCACCGGCGCCTCGCGATCCACCACCTGCCCCGCGCGGATCGCGGCGGCGCGGCCGAAGACCACGAGATCGATCAGCGAGTTGGAACCCAGCCGGTTGGCGCCGTGGACGGAAGCGCAGCCCGCCTCGCCGACGGCCATCAGGCCGGGCGTCACGCGGTCCGGATTGTCGGCGGTCGGGTTGAGCACCTCGCCCCAATAGTTGGTCGGGATGCCGCCCATATTGTAGTGCACCGTAGGCAGCACCGGGATCGGCTCGCGGGTCACGTCCACGCCGGCGAAGATCTTCGCCGATTCGGAGATGCCGGGAAGTCGCTCATGCAGCACCGCGGGATCGAGATGGTCCAGGTGCAGGAAGATGTGGTCCTTGTTCCGCCCCACGCCGCGGCCGTCGCGGATCTCCAGCGTCATGCATCGCGAAACCACGTCGCGCGAGGCGAGGTCCTTGGCCGAAGGCGCGTAGCGCTCCATGAAGCGCTCGCCTTCGGAATTGACGAGATAGCCGCCCTCGCCGCGCGCGCCTTCGGTGATAAGGCAGCCCGCGCCGTATATTCCGGTCGGATGGAACTGCACGAACTCCATGTCCTGGAGCGGCAGGCCGGCGCGCGCCACCATGCCGCCACCGTCGCCGGTGCAGGTATGGGCCGAGGTCGCCGAGAAATAGGCGCGGCCGTAGCCGCCCGTCGCCAGCACCACCATCTTGGCGGAAAAGCGATGGATCGTGCCGTCGTCGAGGTTCCAGGCCACGACGCCGGTACACGTGCCGTCCGGCTCCATGATCAGGTCGAGCGCGAAATATTCGACGAAGAACTGCGCGTGGTGCCTGAGCGACTGGCCGTAGAGCGTGTGCAGGATGGCGTGGCCGGTACGGTCGGCGGCGGCGCAGGTGCGCTGCACCGGCGGCCCGTCGCCGAAATTCATCATGTGTCCGCCGAATGGGCGCTGATAGATCTTGCCTTCCTCTGTGCGCGAGAAGGGCACGCCGTAATGTTCGAGCTCGTAGACGGCGGCCGGCGCCTCGCGCGCCAGATATTCCATGGCGTCGACGTCGCCGAGCCAATCCGACCCCTTCACCGTGTCGTAAAGGTGCCATTGCCAGGAATCCGGACCCATGTTCTGTAACGACGCGGCGATGCCGCCCTGGGCGGCAACAGTGTGGGAGCGGGTCGGAAAGACCTTGGTGATACAGGCCGTGCGCAGTCCCTGCTCGGCCATGCCGAGCGTTGCGCGCAGACCGGCGCCGCCGGCGCCGACCACGACGACGTCGAACTTGTGGTCTACGTACTGATAGGCCTTGGTATTGTTTGTCTCTGCCTTGGCCACGCCTCAGCCTCCGAATGCAAGCTTGAGCAGCGAGAAGACGGCAACGACGCCGACTGCCACCGTGAAGAACGTATTGAGGACGATCAGCGCGAGCTTGTTCAGCTCGTTATGTACATAGTCCTCGATGATGACCTGCATGCCGAGGCGCATGTGATAGAGCACCGACACCAGCACCAGGATGAGGGGAAGCGCCACGAAGGGGCTGGCGAGCGTCGCCCGCGTCTGGACGTAATCGGCACCGTTGATCGCGATCAGCAGCCCGACGAAGAACAGCACCAGCGGGATGTTGGAGAGGGCCGTCAGCCGCTGTTTCCAGAAATGGCCGGTTCCTTCCCGGGCCGAGCCTAGGCCGCGAACCTTTCCGAGCGGTGTGCGCATGTCGGCCATGATCAAAAACCTCCGCGCGCGGCGTAGCCGGCAATCCAGATCAGGATGGTGAGGGTGACCGAGCCGGCCAATGTCGCCCATGCGATCTTCGAGGCGGTGTGCTTCTCCAGCCCGACGCCGGTGTCCCAGACGAGGTGACGAACGCCGCCCAGCATGTGGTGCATCAACGCCCAGGTGTAGCCGAACAGCACGAGTCGGCCGAACCAGCTGCCGTAGAGCCAGCTGACGAAATTGAAGTACTCCTCCGACGTTGCCGCCGCGATCAGCCACCAGGCGACCAGCAGCGTGCCGAAATAGAGCGCGCCGCCGGTGATGCGGTGCAGAATCGACATCGTCATGGTGATCGGCCAACGATAGGCCGTAAGATGCGGCGACAAAGGCCGTTGGCGGGTGGCTGTTGATTGGCTCATGGCTCCCCCAGGGATCGTGTCCCGCATTTCAGGCGCTCGAGGAGAACGCCGCCGCTTCGGAATGCGACTTCGGGCAGCGCTTTCTAATGCCGTTTTTACAGCACGTCAAAGGCCGTGAACGCGTTTCAAGGCATTGATTTCGTTTCAATCGATATGATGGAAACACGCCCGCGGCTTCAATCGGTTCAACCGAAGCCCCGTACGTCGCGAATCGGACAATACGGCGAAGGACTGATTCGCGACGCCGTGCGCCGGCGTGGGAAGCCGCCTATCGCGTGCAGGTGAGCGGCGTATGCTTGCCGCGCATCAGGAGCGCCTCACGGCCTTCGATCACGATCGCATCGGCCCCCGCCCCGAAACGGCTGTTCTGGCTGGCGGGAGCCGCCGGAAGCTCGAGCGAGGATCCGTCCGTATCGATGACGCGGACCGCCGGACCGAGATTCTCGACCGTGATCCTGGCGCCGTCGCCGCAATCGTAGCTTGCCATGCTCGGCTGCGCCGGATCCGCCGCGATGGCTGCCGTGGCTTGCGTATCCTGCGGCACGCAGGCCGAAACCGAACCAAGCAGGAGAAGCGCCGATATGACGGGAATGGAGTGGCGACCTGCCACGCGAGGTATGATCATCCGGGCAAGCTAGACACATGCCCGCGGCGGATCAACTCACGAATGCTGTCAGCGCGCGTCGAAGCGAATTACGAAGCTCGTCCAGTCGGCGGGAGCGGCGATCTGCTCGTAGAGCTTGCGCCCGTCTTCCGGCTGGCGGGGGGCATTCAGCATCAGCCGGGTCCAGCCGCGTTCCTCGGCTTGGTCGGCGAGCACGTCGATCAGCGCCTTGGCAATGCCCTTGGCGCGATGTTCGTGATGCACGTAAATGTGGTCGCAGGCACAGCAGCGCATGCCAGAGACCGGCTCCGGCATGTCGGTGAAGATGGCGAAGCCGACGAGCTTGCCGTCGACGCGGGCGCCGAGCACCTCGGCCGTGCGGTCCTGCAGCAGCGATTCGGCGTAGAACTTGTCCGGCCGTCGCGGCGCGCCGCGTTTGAGGGCCTGCGCATAGGCCGCGAGCAGCGGCGCCAACTCCAGGGCGTCCTTGAGTCTCAGCAGGGCGATGTCGATCGTGTGGCTCTCGGTCATTGCCTATCCTTGGGTGATATCGGCCATTCCTGTCAATCGCGATCGGCCAGGAAAGTCGAGCCCCGTGACAATGGTTGAGAAAAGGTTAATCTGGCCGACAGGTAACGTCCATGTCAACGAGAGGACGCGCATGCGTTCGACGCCGCACAGATCGACAATTTTCACGCTCGCGCTGCTGGGCTGCGGGGCGATGATGTCCGGACAGGCTTCCGCCGACAGCCGCTATCGCGATCGTGTCTCGGCCGATTCCTTCGGCAATCTGGTCGTCTACAGCGCGGCCGGCTACAAGCGCATCGTGGTCGGCGAGGGCCATCGCGCCAGGGAACTCGCCGCCTATACCGGCGGCCCAAAAATCGTCCATTTCGAAGATCCTGAACCGACGGTCGTTTATCGCGACTGCCCGGCCGTCCTGCTCAAGGGTCGCAGCTACATGTACGGACTGCCTGACCATGTCGTGCCGCAGCCCTCGCTGGACTTCTGCGATTGATCCCACGCATGCCCGGTAGCATGAAGGTGTCCGGTCGCGAGGCTGAACTGCCCCAGGCGGCCAGTTCATATTGCGACCGCATGCCGGTCAGCGTTGTCGGGGCGGCTCCTGGAGAAATTGGCCGGCCAGGCGCTCGAGGTGGGTCACGTCCTCGCGCAGATGGCTGATTGCAGCTTCCAGCGAGTGCGGAACCTCCCTGTCGGTCTCCCGTCTTTCGATGCCGCGTACGAGAAGTCCGGTCAGCGTCTGCGCGATCTCGGCCGGTTTCAGGCGCCCGCTGGGCGAATACCAGAGCGCCGTCCAGTTCGACATGCCGATCATCGCGAATGCGGCAAGCCTGGGATCGACGGGCCGGAACTCCTTGGCCTCTATCCCGTCGCGGACCAGCCTCGTATACAGATCCAGGATCTGGCGGCGGCTGCGGTTGTAGCTTAGGTGCAGTTCTTCCGGCACCTCGGACTCGAGCCGGTCGAATATAAGGAAACGGCTGCCGCCCCGCAGACGCTGCGTGATCGCGCCCTCCACGGCCAGCACGAGGCGCTGAAGTGCAGTCAGGTCCTTGCGGTCGAAGAGCGCCTGGAGTTCCAGGCAACGCCTCTCATATTCCTCCAGGAACAGCTCTCGAATGATCTCTTCCTTGTTCTGGAAATAGTGGTAGACCGACGACCGCTTCAGCGACAGGGAATCCGCGATGTCGTTGATGCTGGTCTTGGCGATGCCGTTCGCGCAGAACAGCTCGGCCGCCTTCTCCAGAAGCTTGTCGCGTACGAGCGCCTTTCGGGTGTTGCCGGCCGGCCGCCGCGGCCTGGACGCGCCGGTCGATCCTGCACTCCGCTTTGCGCCCGGCTCCTTGACCGCCGTCTCCGAGATCGATGATTTGGCGTTGCTCAAACTGCTTCCGTCTCCCGCTCAAATCAGTTCGATCAGGCCGGCGGCTCCCATCCCCGCGCCGACGCACATCGTTACTACTGCCAATTTTTCTTGCCGTCGAGCGCCCTCGCCGAGCGCGTGCATCGCCAGACGGGCGCCACTCATCCCGTAGGGATGGCCGACCGCGATTGCCCCGCCGTCGACGTTGAATCGCTCGGGATCGATGCCGAGCCGGTCGCGGCAGTAGAGCACCTGCGAGGCAAATGCCTCGTTGAGTTCCCACAGCCCGATGTCGTCCACCGAAAGGCCGAAGCGGGAAAGCAGTTTCGGCACCGCGAGCACCGGCCCGATGCCCATTTCGTCGGGCTCGCACCCTGCCGAAGCGAAACCGCGGAACAGGCCGAGGGGCTTGATGCCTCGGCGCGCGGCAAGGTCGGCATCCATGACGACGACCGCCGCCGCACCGTCGGAGAATTGCGAAGCATTGCCGGCAGTCACGGTGCCTTCGGGGGAAAGCACCGGTTTGAGATTGGCCAGCTTGTCCACCGTGGTATCGGGACGCACGCCTTCGTCCTGCCGGAGGGTGACCGTCTCGGAGCGGCGCTCTCCGCTCTCCTTGTCTTCGACGATCCGCACCGTCTCCATCGGCACGATTTCCCGATCGAAGCGGCCTTCCTCGAAAGCCCGTCGGGCGCGCTGATGACTGCGGGCGGCATATTCGTCCTGCGCGTCTCGCGAGATGCCGTAACGCGCCGCCACGTTCTCGGCGGTATTGAGCATGGGCATGTAGAGATCGGGCTTGTGTTCGAGAATCCAGGGATTTTCGCGGCGGTGATTGTTCTTGTGCGAATTCTGCACGAGGCTGATCGATTCCAGCCCTCCGGCGACCGCAATGTCGAGCGCACCGGTCTGGACCGCCTGCGCCGCGATGGCGATCGCGTGCAGCCCCGAGGCACAGAAACGGTTGATGGTTGCAGCACTCACCGAGACCGGCAGGCCGGCCCGAATGGCCGCCTGGCGGGAGATGTTGTAACCCGTCGTGCCTTCCTGCATCGCGCAGCCGAGGATGACTTCCTCCACCTCGCCGGGTTCCACGCCGGCACGGCTCACGGCGGCGGCGACCACATGCCCGCCGAGATCCGCTCCGTGCGTATCGTTGAAAGCTCCGCGATAGGCGCGCCCCACAGGGGTACGCGCGAGCGCGACGATTGCGGCTTCCTTCATGGGTCTGTCTTTCCTAGTGGGAGGGTCAAGCGTCCAGGAACCGGCCGCGGTAGAGGGAAATCGGCGGCCGGGCCGAGGGATCGGTGACGATGTCGACGATGGTCGGTCCGTCCAGCGCAAGCGCTTCGGCAAGCGCCGGGGCAAGGTCCCCGGTCCTTTCGACGCGTATGCCCCGGGCGCCACAGGCTCTGGCGAGCGCGGCATGATCGACGGGCGCGAAGTTGCACGCTTCCGTGTGCGCGCCGAAGAGCGCGTCTTCGGCATCCTTTTGGTAGCCGAGGATCTGGTTGTTGAGCACGACCACCGGAATGCCGAGCCTCATGCGGACGGCCGTCTCGATTTCGGACCAGCAATGGCCGAAACCGCCGTCGCCGGTCACGCAGACCACCGGCGCATCCGGGCAGCCGATCTTGGCCCCGATCGCCATAGGCAGGCCCCAGCCGAGGCCGGCCAGGCCGCGTGGTGAGATGAATCGCATGCCGGGACGTCGGGCGGTGAGATAGTTCGCCGTCCAGACCGATGCATAGCTGGCGTCCGACACGACTATCGATTCCGGCGTCAGCAGCCGGTCGAGTTCGGCCATGATCTGTTCGGGCCGGACGAGCGGCCCGGGCGACGCCACGCGCTCGGCAAGCCGTTGCCGATAGTGTTCGCGGGCCGATGCAATCTCCGTCTCGAAGGCGGTGCTGGTTTCGCGCCTTAGCGTGAGATCCGTTTCCGCGAGGGCTTGCGCAAGCGCCTGAAGCCCCGACCGGGCGTCGCCCACGAGGCGATGGGCTTCGTAGTTGCGCCCCACTTCCAGACCGTCGATGTCGAGATGGATGTAGCGGGCCTCGCGGGGATAAAGCCGCCAGTTGTTCGTGCCGTTCTGGTTCGTGCGATTGCCTACGAGCAGGACGACATCGGCCGCACGGACGAAGTCGTACAGCTTCTCTGCCCTGGCGCCATCACCCATCACGTAGCCGACGATGCCGAGCGAAAGGGGGTGGTCCTCGGCCACGGCCCCCTTGCCCATGAGCGTCGTCGCGACGGGGAGGCGAAAGCGTTCCTGCAGCTCGGCCAATATGTCCTGTGCGCGGGAGAGGTGGACACCGCCGCCTGCGATCACCAGGGGGCGGCGGGCGGCGGCAAGCATCGCGGCGGCCTCCCGCACCGCGTTCCGATCCGGCTCCACCCGATCGAGCGGGAAGGAGCCCATCGACAGCTTGCGCTGCGGTTCCGCCTTGGCCGTCGCGGTGAAGATATGACCCGGCACCAGGAGTACCGCTGGCCCCGGCCGCCCGCTCGTCGCGACCGCCACCGCCATGTCGACATAGTCCTCGACGCGGTTGACGTCGTCTATCCGCCGCACCCATTTGGCGACACCCGAGAACAGCGACACATGGTCGAGTTCCTGGAAGGCGTTGCGGTCGGCCGAATCCGGCGTCACCTCCTGTACGAGGGCGATGACGGGCACCGAGACCTTCAGTGCTTCCGCGAGCGGCGCCACCAGAAGCGTGGCCGCCGGCCCGTTCTGGGCAGTCACCAGCGCCACCCGGTTCGTCACCCTTGCATAGGCGTCGGCCATCGCGCCGCCGGCATTCTCCGTGCGATAGACGGCTTGGACGATGCCATGCGAGGGCGCCATGAGATGAAACAGCGACGGGATGCTCTGCCCGAAGGCGACGGTCACCCCGTGGCGGGCGAAAGCCTGCGCCAGGATGCGCGCGCCGGAGAGCGTGTTGCCCGAGATGGCATGATGCAGTTCAGTCGTGACGTTGTTGGCCAGAAGCATGGATCCGAACTCCAGAAGCGCTCTCTTTGTTGGGCCGCGTTTGTCCAACGCTTCCGCTTGGCTGCAAGGATGCTCTAGGCGGCTCGGGCTGCTTCTTCACGCTCCCAAAGCTCGCGCATGAGCCGCCCGCTCGCCTCGGAGCTCTCGAGACGACGCATGCCGGCCGGGTCGATGACATTGCGGATGACGTGCAGCTCCTCTTCGGTGGGGGCCGCCGTGACAGCGACTTCGGGTCCCGGATCGGGCAGTTCGAAGCCGGTCTGCTCCTGCACCTTCGCGAAGGTAACGCCCGGGTGAAGCGATACGACCCGCATCGTCCCGTCGGGGCCTCCGAAATCGAAGACCCCGAGATCAGACACGACGATGCCCGGCGCCGCGGGAGCCGTGGTCTGCTTGCCGAATCCGGGATTGCGGCCGAAACCGCAGAGGAAATCGACCTTCTCGACGAAGCTCTTCGGCGTGTGGTTGCGGATATGGAAGTTCAGCCGCTCGCAGCCCCACAAATCGTCTGGGATGCCGCGAGCACCGATGAGCTGCGCGCGCGGGCGATTCCAGTCGCCGATGACGGAGATGTTCGACGCCCCGGTGCGGTCGATCTGCACCGAACCTATCCAGATCTGCAGTTTCTGCTGCGCGATCAGCCGGAACATCTCTTCCCAGCCGAGCGACATCCTGGCCGTGCCGTCGAGCATCCACTCGTCGGAAAAGCTCTTGGCGTGGACGGCGGGGTCGGCCGCCGCGCGCGAGATCGTGGTCAGGAACAGGTCCGGAACGTAGAGCGCCTTGGCAAGCCTGGCGGAGAGATCGGCCAGGATGGTCGCTCCGACACCTAGCCTGCCGCCCCGGAATTCCCTGGCCATCCGCGCAATGAGGAGCTCTTCGAGGGTGTAGCTGCTGGTCATCACAGGTTTCCTATCTGTTGGGCGAGCCAGGCGCCGTCGGTGGCATTTTTCTGATAATCGAGGATGACCGGGAGATCGAAACGGTAGTCCGGGAAGACGGCGGAGAAACCGCCTCCGCGTGGTGCCTCGATGACATGGTCGACCCACAGACGAGAAACGAAGGTGGAGCGGCCGCGCCGCTCGCCCGGTATTTCCTTCACGATCCGCTCCGCGGTCAGGATCACCTTGGAGGCGGCCTGTATAAGCAGCAGATCCGCATAGGTATCGCTGTGGATGAGCGCATTGCCTTGATCGTCCGCCTCGTTGACATGGACGATGGCGATGCTGGGTGCCAACGGCGGCACGGCCACGAGCTGTTCGCCCGACAGCGGGCAGGAGATCTGCTGGAAGGGGGCCGTGGCCGTCGAGAGCAGGTCCGTGCCAAGCCCGAAGCGGGTCGGCAGGAATGGCAGCCGCTTGGCGGCCGCTTCATAGGCCGTCATCATCATCCCCTCGGAATATTCGACGATTTCGAGCTCGCCGGCCTGCCGGGCGGCGCGAAAATTCGGCGCCAGCCCGAACATGTCGAAGCCCACGAAAGCGAAATGCAGCTTCCGGACCTTCTTCACGCCGATAAGGAGGTCCACTTCCGGGCCGCCGAGAAACGACGCCACCTCGAGATTATCGAGATTCGACCGTGCGATCGCAGCGGCAGCCGCAAGCGGCTTGCGCTGGATCCCGCCGCCACCGAAGCCGATCATATCGTTCGGCCCGATCAGGGCGATCATTTCGTCTAGGTCGATACGTTTGCTCATTTGAAAACCCTCATTTCCGGAGATCGAGAAGACGCTTGGTCTTGTTCTGGGTGCCGAGCCCCGTGTGAGCCGCCAGCGACCCGGGATCGACGATCTCCACATCCACTCGTACGCCGAGGTCGCGATGAAGCGCCGCCTCCATGTCGATGCGCAGCGTTTCGGCATCGATCTCGCCGGCACGGCGCTCCACTTGCACCACGAACCGCTCGCGTCGGGAGAGGCCCTCGCCCTCATGGGAGACGACGCAGATATATTCGCCGTTGGTGCGTGGATCGCGCGACACCGCCTCCATGCAGGCCAACGGATAGACATTGGTGCCGCGCAGCTTGACCATCTCGTCGCTGCGGCCGCGGAAATTCGAGAGCTTCTGCGTGCACAGGCCGCAGCCGCAGGTCTCGCGCGGATAGAGTGCCAAGAGGTCGCGCATATTGAACCGGATGATCGGCGGAACACTGCGGTACAGGCTGGTGGCTATCAGATTGCCGGTCCGGCCCGGCGGCAGGATTTCGCCGGTGCCGATATCGGCGATCTCGACATAGACCGTATCCTCGCTGAGATGCATGCCGGACTTCTCCCGGCATTCGAAGGCGATGGCACCGATCTCATGTGTGCCGTAATTGTCGTAGACCGGAGCGTTCCACGCCTCCTCGAGTTTCCTGCGGCGGCTGCCGTCGGCGTCCGGACCGATGTGCGAATGGACTTGCCGGGTCTTGAGCTGATGGAGGTCGAACCCGGTTTCCTGCGCCACTTGCGCCAGGCGCGCGAGATATTCGGCGCGCGTGAACCAGGCGGTCGTCCCCCAGGCCTTCGCGTATTGGAGCTGGCGCTCGCTCGAGGTGACGATTCCTGAACCCGTCGTCATCGGGATTGCGCCGATCCAGTGGAAGGCGCCCGACAGCGTGCACCAGGCGGCATTGGCCAGCGAATTCGTGTAGGTGATCTGGATGATGTCCGAGGGACGAAGGCCCTGCGCCCAGAAGCCGCGCGCGCTCTGGATACCCTGAACCTCGAGCGCGTTCGCATCGAAGAGCGTGATCCGGGGCAAGCCCGTGGTGCCGCCGCTGGTTAGGATGCGGACATGGTTCTCGGTCAGAAATGCCGGAGAACCCGGCTGGTGGTCGCCGAAGGGCGGATCGCGTTCGATCGCCGCCTTGAGGTCATCGCTGGTGAAGGGTGGTATCTTCTCGATATCGTCGATGCTGCTGATGTCACCCGGCTCCAGACCGGCCGCCCGCCAGCGGTCGCGATAGAACGGGAACTTCCAGGCATCGGCGACGCGCTCGAGAAAACGTTCGTTCTGCAGGGCGCGGATCTCATCTCCGGACATCCGCCCAGTGGTCTGCTCGAACAGGCCGGGAGGAGGGTAGTCCCTCGTCAGCTTCTGCCAATCGAGCGCCTGCCAGTAGTAGTGTGGTCTTTCCATATTCAGTTCCCGAGACATGTGCCGGATCGGCCGGCTTTGGGTCGCGCCAAGGATGAGGATGGGGTCAACGCGTCTCCAGCCGACGCGCGGTGTAGATCTGGAACGGAACGACGATCAGCATCAGGACCGCCATCAGCATGACGGAGAGCGCTGCCGCTCCCGGCAAGTCGGGAAACTGCCACATGTTCCACAACGCCGACGCGGCGACGAGATTGGTCGTCGAGAGCAGCATCAGCGGGGCGGTGAGATCCCGTGCGCTGTGGGCGAAAACCCATAGCCACCCGTTGAGAAACTGCGGCCAGACGAGCGGCAAGGTGATCTTGCGCAACGCCGTGAGCCAGCTCGCTCCGCTGACGATCGCGGCATCCGGCAGTTCACTGTGAACCTGTATGAGGGCGCTGCTCATGGTGCGCACGCCGAAGGCCAGGAAGACAGTCGAATGGGCGATGACGATGACCCAGATCGTGCCGTAGACGGGCGTGCGCAGATAGATGAGCACGATGGCGAGTACCAGCACGATCGGCGGAATGGCCATCGGCGCGAATGACAGCGCATCGAGCAGCTTGCCCACCTTGCTGCCGGTCCGGGTCGTGAACCAGCCGATAAGGGTGGAGGCGACCATGACGATCGTCGCGCTGGCCACGACCAGGATTACCGTATTGACGGCGGCCCTTATGATCACCGGATTGGCGATGATGCGCCGATAGACGTCGAATGTGAGGCCGGAGAGCGCCTCGACGCTCGGCACGACAAAGCTGTTTTGAAGGCTGACCCACAGCAACATGAGCAGCGGCAGCGCCATGACGAGACAGTAGAGGGACGCGAACCCCACCGCGATGGGCGTCCAGTAGCCGAGCGCGATGCGCCGGGGACGGAAAGCCTTGCCGGTGACGACACGGTACTTCTCTCCGGCGCTCACGGTGCGCAGATAAGCCCACATCAGGCCGGAGGCGATGATGAGGAGGAGCACGCCAAAGGCGGCGGCAAAGCCGTAGTTCGGCAGGCCGTTGTCCGGCGAGGAGAGGAGATAGACCCGGGTCGAGAGGACTGGGAAGCGGGCAGTGATGCCGATGATTAGCGGCAGGTCGAACGTCTGCACCACCGCCATGAACATATAGATGCCGATCGAGAACAGGCCCGGCACAAGGAGCGGAAGGGTCACGCGTCGGATCACCGTCCAGCCTCCGCCGCCATGAACGCGGGCGGCGTTTTCCAACTGGGGGTCCATATTGCGCAGGAGTCCCGAGATCATGACGTAGGCTGTCGGCACGACGGCGAAGGATGTGATGATCGTCAGGGACCAGAAGGAGTAGAGCGGGAAGATCACGCCGCGCAGCCCCGAAAGCTCCCGGTAAAGCACGTTGAGCACGCCGTTTCCGGGGTTCAGGAGCAGGATCCAACCAAAGCCCACCACCAGAGCCGGCACCGCCATCCAGGAGAACATGAGCACGCGCACCGGGAAACGGCCGGGCATATCGGTCCGCTCGGTGAGCCAAGCGATGCAGGTCGCAATGGATACGCCGATAGCCATCGAACAGAGCGCGTAGACCATCGTGTTGCGCACCAGCCGCCAGGTCGTCGCGCTGGTCAGCAATGCGTGGAAATGTTCGAGACTGAACTGCCAGGTCTCGAGCGGCATCGTCCCTTCGGGCGCGAAGGAGGAGCGGACGAGGATCAGGATCGGGCCCAGGACCAGCACACCGACAAGAAGCAGCAGCAGGAGCAGAACCACCGTCTGCTGCGACCAGCGTGGTCCGAAGCGCGGGTGGCTTTGCGCGGAAACGGTAGCCATGCCTACGCCGCCTTCTCGGCCGGAACGATCACGCACCGCTCGGCCGGCATGTGCAAGAAGATTTCGTCCCCCCTTGTGTGCAGGTCGTACGGGTTGAGCATGAGGACAAGCTTCTGCCCCATCACCTGCACTTCGGTTTCGACGACATCCCCGAGGAAGGTCAGCGACAGGATCTGGCCGGCAAAGCAGTTCTCGAGCGTCGCCGAGGCTTCGCGTGTGACCAGCGAGACCGCTTGGGGGCGAATGACCGCCACCGCCTCGTCGCCCTTGCGCAATTCGGCGTCCGTTTCGGCCGCCAGCGGACCGAACGGCGTCTCGATGCGGATGCGCGCACCCTCATCGAGAACCCGTCCCGCAACCAGGTTGCTGCGGCCCATGAAATCGGCAGCGAATACGCTGTTCGGCCGCAGATAAATGTCGCGGGGACCGCCTTTCTGGACAATGGATCCCGCGCGCATCAGCATGATCTGGTCGGACATTCCGACTGCCTCGGTCTGGTCGTGGGTCACGAAGATCGTGGTGATCCCCACCGTCTTGACGAGGCTGCGAATCTCGTTGCGCATGGAATCGCGCAGTTTCGCGTCGAGATTCGACAGCGGCTCGTCCAGAAGCAGGACGCGAGGTCTGTGAACCAGAGCGCGCGCAAGCGCGACACGCTGTTGTTGGCCGCCGCTGAGCATCGGCGCGGGCCGGTCCGAGACATGGCCGAGCTGCACCATCTCGAGCGCCCGCGCGACCTCCTTCTTGACGTCGGAGCCAGAAGAGCGTCGAGGGCCGTGCAGCAGCGGAAAGGCCACATTTTCGAACACGGTCATATGCGGCCAGATCGCGTAGGATTGGAAGACCATCCCGAGTTCGCGCTTGTTGGCGGGAACCAGAACGCGATCGGAACTGCTGAACACGACCTGGTCGCCCATGCGGATCGTTCCGCTGTCCGGCGTCTCCAGTCCGGCGATGCATTGAAGCATCGTCGTCTTGCCGCAACCGCTCGGCCCGAGCAGGGTGAAGAAGGCACCCTCCTCGACCTCGAAGGAGACGCCGCCAAGCGCTTGGGTGGCCGTTCTGCCGTCGCGGCCGAGATAGGCCTTCTGAAGATTTTTGATCTCGAGCATTTGTTCGTCCATGCAGTGCGGCATCCCGGCAGCTATCGCCGGCCTGTCGGCGCTCGAAAAATGCTTCCGCCAACAGATGACTTCACCGGCGACAGGAAGTCTGCGCAATCGCACCTGCGGACGCGCAGACGTGGATTCGACGCGGTTACTGCGTCATCAGATCCGCGATCTGCTTGCGCAACTTTGCCGCGCTGTCGGTGTCGGCGAGCGAAGTCTCGCTGATCACCTTGCCACCGCCGGCCTTGACGTCGGCGAGCATCTTGTCGAGCGGGGAACCGTCGCCAAGCCGCGGCATCGGCTCGGACTCGTTGACGACCTTCATGCCTTCCGTCGCGAACCAGGCGGCGAAGAGGCGCGCAGTGTTAGGGTTCGGGGCGTTTTCCGGCACGTAGACGTGGAGCACGCCGATCGGCACGTAGTCAGTGAAGAGCTTGAACCCGAGATTTGCTGAGCGGCCGGCCTGATGGAACGAGGATATGCCGACCGGAGCCTGCCCAACCGAAATCGCCCGCGTCACCGCCCCCGTGCCACGCTCCAGGATCGGGCTGTTGTCGAGGATCGCCTGGGCCATTTCGAGGGTCGCGTCCGCGCCGAGCGCGAAGGAGTAGTAGTCGACCGGGTTGAGCGAGAACGCGTTGACGGAGAACCGCCCGGTCCATTCCGACGTCAGCAGCTCGGCATAGGTGTTCGGCACTTCTTCAGCCGAGATCAGGTCCTTGTTCCAAGCCGGGCCGTAAACATTATGCGCTATGGCGAGGCCTGCACCCTTGAGATCCTGGATCACCGGATCGATTGCCTGGTCCAGGCCCTGGAGTTCGCCACCGAAGGTTTCCTTCCACGGATACGGCTTGAGGATGCCGCGCTCGGCGAGAACGGCCATTTCCTGGTTGCCGCCGGCGCCGATGACGTCGGCAAAGCCCGCGCCGCCCTGTTCGGCGATCAGCTTGCTGCCGGTCTGGACCGGATTGGTTGCCGTCCACTCGATCTGCGTGTTCAGGCCGAAACGTTCGTTGAACGCCTTGGCGACCGCTTGGTGAGTTTCGGGCTTGCCGGGGCTCGACACCAGGACGAAGAGGCGCCCTTCCTTCTTGGCGCCTTCCAGGACTTCTTCAAATGTCGCCGAAAAAGCGGGGGCCGACAGCGATACGAGCATGATCGCCGATGCTGAGAGCACGTTTCTGATAGTCGCGATTGTTCGGTTCATTTTCTTCCTCCCATTGAATTCGATCGTCACACGGCACCGGCAGACGCCCGTATGTATGTTGCAATTGGCACGGCTTTGGAACCGCACGATCGAGGCCTTCTCCGCTTTTGTCTCCACTATGTGAAAGGCTTGAATTCGGGTCCAACCGCCCCATCGCGCTGAAGCGGGATAGCGCTTCAGCAGCCCCGATCTCCAACGGGAGCCGGATCGCCCGCCAGGGAGGTCCAAAAGGCTCCAGCCGAAAAAATTCGACATCACTATCGATCTTTCGACATCTTGTACTGTATATGACGGGTGGTCAAGCCGAGGAGGACGCTGAGGGAGGAGCGCTCGCCAGCCTCGCTCTTCGCGACACGCCGCAGAGCGCTGAGCGATCATGGCGGGACCCGCTCAAACCGTCGAAGGCAGACCGGCACAGCAGGTGCGCGGGATGATAGCGGCGGCATTTCGTATGTCGCGCGATTGGAGGAACCGGAGATGATCGAGATTCAGGCGACACCCGCACAGGGAACACAAATGATCGACCGCACGGTGTCGCTGCTTCGCCTGGTAGCCACCTACTGCCCGAAGGGCGCTCGACTGACCGACCTCGCGAAGGAAGCCGGACTGCCGGCCCCGACTGCACGTCGAATCCTGAAAAGGCTCATCCAGCACGGGTTGATCTCGCAGGACGTCACTGGGCATCGATATTCCCTGGGAAACTTCGCCCGGGAACTGGGGCTGGCCTCCGACGGAGCGCGCGAGGAAGCAAGCCGCCACAGGCCGTTGCTTGAAGCACTGGTGACGGAAACGAATGCAACTTTCTACCTGCTGCTGCGAAGCGGTCTCGACAGCTTATGCATCGACCGGCTGGATTTCGCGGGCGCCGCAAAGCAGCCGACCCTCGGCATCGGCGACCGGCTGCCTCTTGGCGCCGGGGTCGGCGGGATGATCCTGCTCGCGGCGCTGCCCGAGGATCAGGCCGAGCAGGCGATCTCCGCCAATGCGTCGGTCTATCGGCGGTTCGTGCGGACAACGGGTTCCAGCTTCCGGGACCATCTGGAGGCGGCACGGCGCGACGGCTACGTGGTGCGGCGCAGTCCGGTGACGCCGGGGATCGTCGGCATCGGAATCACGCTGCCGTCGCCCGACTCCCCGGCACGGCTGGCGGTTGCCGCTGCGCTTGAAACTGCGGAAGCTACCCCATCCCGCCGCAGCTTCACGATCGCCAAGATGCAGGAACTGACGCAGCACTTCACCCGGAGGCTTTGCTGATCCGGGAGCGAGAGAGCCGCTCCCCGGGAGCGGCTCTCATTACCAACATTGTCGGCCGTCAGGCGCTGGCCGCCAACGCCGCTGCGATGATGCTTTCGCCTGCGGCGGCCCGCAGCGGGATGGTGCCCCCGTTCCGAGCGTTGAGGCGGCGAGACCGCTTGAGGTAGAAGTGAAGCTCGAGTTCCCAGGAGAAGCCGAGGCCGCCGTGCAACTGGACCGCGGCCGCCGCTGCCCTGGTGGCCGCATCGGCAGCCAGGATGCGCGCATGGCGGGCATCCTCGAAGCAGGCATTCGCCCCTATAGCCCGGGCAACCGCCAACCGCGCCGCGGCCAGGGCGGTGTGCACGTCGGCCAGGCGATGCTTGATTCCCTGGAAACGACCGATCTGCTGTCCGAACTGCTTGCGCTCCAGCACATGGGTGACCGTTCGCGCCAGAGCTGCCTCGCCGACGCCGAGAAGATCGGCCGCCACGGCGATATGCAGGGCAGCAAGGACACGTCGGGCGGCCGTGGCATCGAGCACATGACTGATGCAGTCGCGCGGGTTCGCCAATTCCGCACGGCCTACCGTGCTCGAAGGATCCATCGGCTGCAAGAGGCTCACTGCAACCGATCCGGCCGGTGCCAGAAGAATTGCAAGGTCTTCCTCGCGCTGGTGCACAAAGATGAAATGCGTGGCCTCCAAAGCATGCTCGGCCAGCGCCGACACCGTCGTCCCATCCAATCTGTCCGGCTCGGCATAAGCGAGCCGCACCGCACCCGAAGCGACGGATGGGAGCAGTTCTTCGAATTGTTTCGTCTCGCGCGCCAGGGCGGGAAGCAGCACCGCCGTTTCCGCCAGGGGTCCGCAGAAGAGATGGCGGCCGGCTTCCTCGCAGAGATCGGCGGCGAAACCCATCCCGAGTGCCAGCCCACCCTGATGCTCGGGAACGAGGGCCGCCGTCCAGCCCATCTCGGTGGCGAGTTGCCAGTGCTGCCGGGCCAGTGCGGGCAGATCGTCATGTGAGGAGGAAAGGGCGACGTCCTCCAGCGCGGCGGCTACGGCTTCGCGCAACGCGGGGTCGCCGAAGCTGGCCGAGGGTGCATGGATATGTGTCATTTCGGTAATCCCAGGCCACGTTCGGCGATGATGTTCCTGTGCACCTCCGAAGTGCCCGCGAGGATCGTTTCCGCTCTCGTCCAGAGGAAGTCGCGTGCCCAACGCCCCTCGCTCGCGCCGGAGAGCTCCTGCGGTCCCAACATCGCTTCGCTGCCGAGCACATCCATCGCGACGTCGAAAAGTCGCTGATGATTCTCGCTCCACATGAGCTTGATGGCGGAACTGTCCACTCCCGAAGTCTCTCCCCTTTCGGCGGCGGCGAGGATCTGGTCGGCGAAGAGGCGAAGGGCGTGAATGTTGATGCCCAGATCCGTTATGGCCGAGCGGATCGCCGGATCCTCGATCGCCGGCCGGCCGTTCCGCATCTTCTGCGCGGCAAGGGCGACGAGTTGTTCGATCTCCGCCTGCATGCGCACCACGCGCGGGACGAAATAGGTGCTGCGTTCATAGTTGGCGGCAGCCATGGCCAGGCGCCAGCCTTCGTTCTCCTCGCCCAGAAGATTCTCCGCCGGAACCTTCACGTCGTCGAAGAAAACCTCGTTGTAATCGGCCTCGCCCGTGATCTGACGGATCGGGCGAACGGTGATGCCGGGAAGTCGCATGTCCACCAGAAGCACGGAAATTCCCGCGCGGGGGCTCGGGCCGCTACCGGTGCGTGCAAGCATCAGGCAGAAATCCGAAATGTCGGCGAAACTCGTCCAGATCTTTTGACCGTTGAGGACGTAAACGTCGCCGCGGCGCTCCCCCTTCGCGGCCAGGGCGGCAAGGTCGGAACCGGCGCCGGGTTCGGAGTAGCCTTGGCACCAGATTTCGGAATTGTCGAGGATGCGTGGCAGGAAGCGGCTCTTCTGTGCCTCGGATCCGTAAGCGATAAGCGTCGGAGCAACGATGCCATGGCCGATCATGTTCACCGGCAAGGGAGTTCCGGCGCGGGCGCATTCCTCGTGGAAGATAGCCTGCCGCTTGAGGGACAGTTCATGTCCCCCGACGGCGAGCGGCCATCCCAGGCCGGAGAGGCCCGCCTGGCAGATGTGATCTTCCCAGGCGCGGCGAAACTCCAAGGCATTGCGCCCGGCAGGTCCACGTCCTGCCGCCCGCAAAGGCAGCTCCCGAGCAAGCCACTCCCGCAGACCGGCGCGAAAATCAGCGTCTTCCTGCACGAGCAGGAACGCCGGACCGCGTCCGGAAGGCTCAGTCAGCCCCTGCGTCATTCCTTGCCCCTGTTGATCGCGCTCGCCAACCCCGCTTCGCGCATGCGCGCGAATTCGTCTGTGACATGAGAGAGTTGGTGGATGTCGAAATGCGCGGAAAGGGCCGTTCGGAACCCCTGCGCGTCGAAAGAACGGTTGAGCGAACGCTTGACGAGGCTCAGTGCGAAGGGAGGAGTTCCGGAAATCTTCTCGGCGAGCTCCCGCGTGGCCGCCTCGAGTTCCGCCCGTGGGACGACCCGATTGACCATCCCGATCTCACGAGCCTCGACCGCAGTCATCCTTTCGCCGGTGTAAAGGAATTCCTTGGCTCGGCGCAGCCCCATGACCCAGGGGTGAATCAGCACCTCGACCGCCGCGCAAGACAGCGTGCGCACCACCGGATCGGCGAAGAAGGCGTCGTCCGACGCGATCACCAGATCGCAGAGATTGGCGACCATGAAGCCGCCGGCGATGCAGGCGCCCTGGACACGGGCGATGGTCGGCTTCGGGCAATCCCATATCCGGAGTGCATAGTCGAAATAGCGCTTCTGCTCATAGGCCCACCGTTCCTCGACGGTGAAGCCCTGGCGGTCGCGTTGTGCTTCCTTCAGATCGTGTCCTGCGGAGAAGTGATCTCCCTGCCCGCCGATGACGATCACCCGCACCGCAGGATCGGCGACCGCTTGATCGAGTGCCGCATCCATTTCGTCCAGAAGCCGTTTGCTTTCCGCATTGCGAGCCTCGGGCCTGGCGTGAAGGATGTAGGCGACGGGCCCTTCGACCCGATAGTCGATGTCTTGGTACACAGCTCTCTCCAATCTTCCCCTGGTCTGTCTGGGCCTTGCCGTTTCGTACCGCCCAAAGCTATTTCGCGCCTTCGCAGATGCGCGAACCTTCGTGCAGCGGCATCATCTCGAGAATTTCGCCGATTTTGGCGTAACGGGGCCCGGCGATGCGTGCGAGCGGCCGCAGCCGGTCCGTCGGGATCTTGCCGTCTCCCAGAAGATCGTCGCGGACGTGAAAACGCAGGATCCGGCCCACCACCAGGAGCGCGCGGAGATCCCCGAACTCGATCGTCCGTTCGAGCCTGCACTCCATCGCCGCAGGCACGATTGCGAGGCGCGGCACCGATACGGCGCGGGAAGGCGCCACCCCGATCCCCAGCAATTCAGTTTCGCTGATGTCACCAGGCAGTTCGCGGGAGCTGCCGTGCACGAAGCCGGCAAGGTCCTCCGTCGGGATATTGACGACGAACTCACCGTTCGCGTCGATGTTACGCGCCGTGTCCTTAGGGCCGCCTTGGCGCTGCGCGATGCTGATCCCGATCATCGGCGGCTGCGTGGAAAGGAAAGTGAATGCGCTGAAGGGAGCGAGATTGACCTTCCCAGCGGGTGACAAGGTCGTCACCCAGGCGATCGGCCGGGGAACGATCAGGCCCGTCATAAGCCTGTAGATCTGTTCGGTGGTGAGTTCTTCCGAGATGAGGTCCATGGCGCTTTCTGAATAATCTTCGCGTCAAAACCTGTTGCGCCATGCCATTCGAGCGGGCCCTGTCCTTCCCGGAACGAACTGCCTCATCAGCACGGATGTTTTCCGCGCCACAGTCCCGAACGGCATGGTCCCACCTTCGGAAACCTTGCCGCCGCCGTCACCAGCGATCACGGGCGCCGGACCTGATCGCTTCCCGCCTCTCGACCTCCATGGACAGCGGTGGGCACCGGTCCGCGGCATCGACCCGGGCTCGCCCCAACCAGCATCGCCCGGCATCTCCTGCACCTGGACCGCACCATACTCGCGTCACGCGAATGGGAAAGACACGGGAACGCTTTTGTCTTCCACCATATAGAACAAGGCGGAAGATCGTCGTCGACGTACAGCGCGGCGCGTGAAAGGAGTGGCGAAGAACATCCTACACGGCCGACGACGCAAGGCATCGTTATCGGCAGCTAATCCCTTGCACCGCCGATACGTGGGAAGCCGGCAACGGCGTTGTTCGAGGCCACTCGCACCCTGTCCCGACCCGACTTCTTGGCGTCGTAAAGGGCCTGGTCGGCGCGCTGCATCAGGTCGGAAAGGCTTTCGCCCCTTGCCAGTTCGGCCACGCCGAAACTCGCGGTGAAGCGTAAGGTCTGCGGCAGCCCCTCGACATAGAGGCCGCCGGCGGTGCCGCGAACGCCTTCGGCGAAGAGCCGGGCCGCGACGAGATTGGTGCCGGGCAGGACGATGGCGAACTCCTCGCCGCCGATCCGCCCCGCGACGTGGTGCGCCGATAGCGCCGAGCGCAGGAATTGCGCGAAGGCCGAGATCACGCGGTCGCCCGTGGCATGGCCGAAACTGTCGTTGATGGTCTTGAAGTGGTCGATGTCGGCGATGATCAGCGACACCGGCATGCCCTGCTCGATCGCCTGGGCAGACGCGCGGCTGGCCAGACGCTCGAATCCGCGGCGGTTGAGCAGCCCTGAAAGAGCGTCGGTTTCGGACGTCTCCGTCATGTGCGAGACGAGGTCGCGCACCAGGATCACCAGCATCATCAGCGCGATCGCCATCGCGAGGATCGTACCGATGGTCTGCGAGGCCATGGCGTAGTTGCTTTGCAGGTAGGCCTGCGGATTGGCGCCCCATCCGCCGAGATGCGCCGCAAGGAACGGCTTGATCAGGAAATGCACGGCGCTTGCGGCGAGCAGCATCGCGAAGGCGTTGTCGAGAACGCGCCTGAGGCGCGACGACATCACCAGCCCCGCGCCGATGGCCTGCATGACGAAATAGGGCGCCTGGTAAGCCATCATGCGGACGAAGGAATGGCGTGGCAGATCCTGGACGAGTGCCACCGACACGACCGAAACCACGAAGATGGCCACCGACAGCCGCCAGGGGAAAGCAACCTCGTATTTGCGCGCGACGCCGACATTGAAGGCGGCGGTCGCGGCGAGAAAAAGCGCGAAGGCGAGAACCACCGGCCAGCGCGCATCCGCCACGAACGGCATCGCCGCCTCGACCATCAGGTAGGCGACGCCGAGGAAATAAGCCAGCGCCAGCCAGCGCGCCGAAACGCGGGCGCGATCATAGACGGCGATCATCAGGAAAGCCGTCGCGAGAAGTCCCGCGACGATCAGATTGATCGCAAGGATATAGCCTGCACCGCTCATGGGCCCGCCTCCTGGTGCAAGCTATGCACGGCCTGCCCCAAGATCACGTTAATCCGTTATGTGAACAGAATGTTGCCGACGCCGACTTTACGCCAAAGCGCGGCGAGGAGCGGCCAATACCATGCTGTGGGAGAAGACGCAAACCTGGTTGCGGCCGTCGTCCTTTGCCCGATACAGCGCTACATCCGCTCGATCGAGCATCCGCGAAAGCGTATCGTCTGCCATCTCCCTTTCGGCTATGCCGAAGCTGGCGGTGAACGAGGTGGCCTTGGGTACGCCGGGTATGGCGATATTCCCGAAAGAAATCCTCGCGCTTTCCGCGAAGGCCTGCGCTTGTGCGCTGTCACATCCGGGAAGGATGATCGCGAATTCCTCGCCGCCGATCCTTCCAACGACCGCGCCCTCCTTCGCCAACTCGCGCAGGGTGGTGCCGAAGGCCGCGATGACGCGGTCGCCGACCGCATGGCCGTAATTGTCATTGATGTCCTTGAAGTGGTCGAGGTCGGCGAGCACGAGCGAGGTCGGTGCGCTTTCCGCGTCCCTGCGCCCCAGCAACGCATTGCCGCTCTCCTCGAAGCCGCGCCGGTTGAGCACCCCGGACAGCGGGTCGTTCAGAGCATCCTTCCGCAGCCTGCCGATCACCTCGAGCGCAATCCCCGTCATCAGGCATATGGCCAGCAGCACTGAATTGAAGGCATGCGTTACCGCGGTGGTTATCCAATAAAGCGACATGAAAATGTCGCCATCGCTGGCAGGCGGCCCGACGAAGGCGACGATGACGACGGGACGCACCAGAAAATTGCATCCATTGGCCACCAGCGCGACCATCAGCAGCCGATCGACAAAGACCTTGTCCTTCACCGCCCTGAGCTCGGCCGCAATGACGAGACATATTCCAGCCAGGGTGAAATTTATCGCCAGGACGCGCCAGCCCATGTCTGGCTGAACAAAAAGAAACCAGGACAGGACAGCCAGCCCGATGCCGCTTATCAAGCCAAGCGCCACATGCGGGACTTTGCGCCCGAACTTCTCCAGAACGCCGAGCGCCATCATGTAGGCGGTAACGACGAAGAACGTGTTCGAGGCGAGCTTTGTGAGCGCCATGCCGACGGGCAAGGTAACGCTCTGCAGCAGGTACCCGCAGGCGGCCGCGAAATAAGATAAGGCAAGCACGCCTATATAGCGGCGCTCCCTCTGATGCCGCCACAAGATGAAGAAGCCGCCCGCAAAGATCGCTGAGATCGCCGGGTTCAGCAGCGCGATGAAGATGCCGTTGCCCAAGTCCGCCGCCTTTCCGTCGCGGCAATCCTAGCCACGAAGCGGAAACAAGCGGTTAAGCAGGCCTCACGATGACGTGAAAACGGCAGCTCCTCAACCGGGAGCTGCCGTTGGAAGGACGGGCGTCTTTCGCCGAGCGGATGCGGCCCGGTAGCGGCCGGTCAACGCCAGTCGCGGATGTCGACGAAATGGCCGGCGATCGCCGCCGCGGCTGCCATGGCCGGCGACACGAGATGCGTGCGGCCCTTGAAGCCCTGGCGTCCCTCGAAATTGCGGTTCGAGGTGGAGGCGCAGCGCTCGTGCGGCTTCAGCCGGTCGTCGTTCATGGCCAGACACATGGAGCAGCCAGGCTCGCGCCAGTCGAAACCGGCTGCGACGAAGATCTTGTCGAGGCCCTCGGCCTCCGCCTGCTCCTTCACGAGACCCGAGCCCGGCACGATCATGGCGTTGACGCGCGGGTTGACCGTCTTGCCCTCGACCACCCTGGCGACGGCGCGCAGATCCTCGATGCGGCCATTGGTGCAGGAGCCGATGAAGACGCGGTCGATTTCGATGTCGGTGATCTTGGTGCCCGGCTGCAGGCCCATATAATCGAGCGCGCGCTTCTTGGAATTGCGCTTGGTCTCATCCGCGATCTCGTCCGGATCGGGCACGACGCCTTGCACCGACGCGACGTCCTCGGGCGAGGAACCCCAGGTGACGATGGGCGGCAGCTTGGCCGCGTCGAGCACCACGACCTTGTCGAAATGCGCGCCTTCGTCGGTGTGGAGCGTCTTCCAATAGTCGAGCGCCATGTCCCAGGCCTGGCCCTTGGGGGCTTTCGGGCGACCCTTGATGTAGGCGAAAGTCGTCTCGTCCGGCGCGATCAGGCCGGCGCGCGCGCCGCCTTCGATCGACATGTTGCAGATGGTCATGCGGCCTTCCATCGACAGCGAGCGGATCGCCTCGCCGGCATATTCGATGACGTAGCCCGTACCGCCGGCCGTGCCGATCTCGCCGATGATGGCGAGCACGATATCCTTGGCGGTGACGCCTTCCGGGAGCTGACCGTCGACGCGCACCAGCATGTTCTTCGCCTTGCGCTGGATCAGCGTCTGGGTGGCCAGCACGTGCTCCACCTCCGATGTGCCGATGCCGTGTGCCAGGGCGCCGAAGGCGCCGTGCGTGGAGGTATGGCTGTCGCCGCAGACGATCGTCATGCCCGGCAAGGTGAAGCCCTGTTCGGGGCCGATGATGTGGACGATGCCCTGGCGCTTGTCGTTCTCGGAGTAATATTCGACTCCGAAATCGGCGGCGTTCTTGGCGAGCGTCTCGACCTGGATGCGGCTTTCCTCATTCTTGATGCCGGTCTTGCGGTCGGGCGAGGTCGGCACGTTGTGATCGACCACGGCCAGCGTCTTTTCGGGATGGCGCACCCCGCGTCCAGCCATGCGCAGGCCTTCGAAGGCCTGCGGGCTTGTCACCTCATGCACGAGGTGGCGGTCGATATAGAGAAGGCAGGTGCCGTCGTCCTGACGGTCGACGACGTGGTCGTCGAAGATCTTGTCGTAAAGGGTGCGAGGTCCGCTCATGATTCAAATCCGTCGATAGCGAGAAAGATGAAAAGTCCGGCAACGGCCGGAGGCCCGTCGGCCCCCTAGATAAGGCGGCTGGTCAGCGCGCCGGAAATCCGGGCATGGAATCGCGACGGCAGGCGCTTGCGGTCCTGCAGCACGAAGCCCTTGTAGGCCGGATCTCCAAAAAGCTCTTCCATCGATTGGCTCAATACCAAGCTTTTGGGGTTCCGGCAATTGGGGCGGATTGCGCGGGAACCCCTACATCTCCTTCCCCTTTATCCCCGAAGGCTCGCCCTCCTTCCTTGGCTGACGCCCATCTATGTTCAGCCGATCCGCCAGCTTCTGCATGAGACCAAGCACGATAAGCGCAAGCAGCGTGCCGAAGCCTGCCACCTGCCAGAGGCCGAAACCGCAGGCCAGGCCGATGGCGCCGGCGAGCCACATGCCCGCGCCGGTGGTCAGCCCCTGCACTTCCCCACGCGCGAAGAGGATCGTGCCGGCTGCGAGGAAGGCAATACCCGCCGTCACCGCTTCCACGGCGCGGATCGGATCGACCCGTGTCGCCTCGCCCACGAACATCGGCGCGTGAACGATCTCGATGGTGAGGATGCCGAACATGGCGGCGGCGAGGCACACCATGATGTGAGTGCGCAGCCCGGCTGGTCGGTTGTGCCATTCGCGTTCGAAGCCGATGGCGGCGCCGTAGACCGTGGCGAGCAGAAGCCGCGCCGCGATGACGGAGAAAGCGGTGTAGGTGGGATGACCGAATTCATCGACGAGCTGGTCCATGATTCCCCCGGAGATTGTGGCACCGGGTAACGCGTCGGGCGGGTGCCGGTTCCGCAGCCGTCTCGGGATTCAGCTTCTCTCGCCCGACCGGCGCATCCTGCGCTCCAACGCCCTCAACGCCAGCGACAGGCCGTCAGGATCAGATAGACATAAGCCACGATCGAATAGGTCTCGAAGAAACGGAAGGAACCGGCGGCATAGACCTTTCCGAGCTGCGTGATGTCTGCGACGCCGAGAACCGAAACCAGCGAGGAATCCTTCACCAGCGCGACGAAATCATTGCCGAGTGGCGGCAGCATGGTGCGGATCGCCTGCGGCATGACGATCAGCCGAAAGCGGTGAAAGCGGGAAAGGCCGAGCGATTTCGCCGCCTCGATCTGGCCGCCGTCGACCGACTGGATCCCCGCCCGGAACACTTCCGAAATGAAGGCGGAATAGCCGACGGTGAGCGCGATGATCGCCCGCCACAGCAGCGAGACGTCGCGGACCATCATCTCCCCGGCAAGACCTGCTTCCCGAAGCGGTACGGTAAGCCAGTTCCACGCCGCCACGAATGCCGGGACACCGACGAAGGCGATCCAGAACAGGAGCACGAGTATCGGAATGCCGCGAATGATCTCGACATAGAAGCGTGCGATCTGGCGCAGCCAGACGGAGCCAGACAGCGCCATCAACGCGATGCCGAGCCCTAGTGCTGAGGCCAGCGCGAAGCCCACGACCGTGACGAAGATAGTGACGCCGATGCCCTTGACGACGACCCGAAACACTTCCGCGTAAAGCTCGCTCGCGGCAATGGAGAACGCCACGATCGCGCCGAAACCGATCGTGGCGACCAGCCACCAGGGGAAGTCTTCGTTATGCTTCGAAAGGGTCACCGGATCAGGCGCGGATGGTCGCGCCGAGACGCGAACCAAGGGCTGATTTCCCACCTGCTAGCCGGCCCATGTTGCCCCTCACTGTCCTGCCGGACATCTCTCCCCGCAA
>NZ_JBJHDO010000015.1:0-145765 GCF_050958605.1 Mesorhizobium sp. 1B3
CTGCGGGGAGAAGACCGCTGCCATCTCTGCTTTCGCCAATCGGCTGCTATTGGAGACTGGCGAAACCCGCTCAACTGCCCTCTCTCCCCGCTTGCGGACCGCTTGCGGGGAGAGATGTCCGGCAGGACAGTGAGGGGCCGACGCGAACGGTCAATTACTGACGCCGTCGGCATGAGCGCGCGAATCATTCCTTTCGTGCCACGAAGGCACGCTGGCGCGGCACGCCGAGGCCGGTATCCGGCGGCTCGCCGGCAGCCGGCCTGTTCTCGATCATGCGCAAGCTGCGCCAGCCGCCGAAGCGATAATAGGCCACGGACAACAGCAGCGACATGATGGAGCCCGCGGGGAAGCTCCACCACAGCGCCTCCATGCCGAAGGCGTCCTTGAAAGCGTAGGCAAAGCCAGTCCGCACAAAAAGGACGGAGATCACCAGAATGATCAAAGGCGGCATGACCGCACCGGTGGCCCGGACGGTTGCGAAGAGCACGATGGTGACGCCGAAGAGAATGAAGGACCATGACACGACATCGTTGATGTGAACGGCGATGTCGATCGCCGCACTGTCCTGGCTGAGGAACAGGCCGAGCACCGGCCTGTCGAAGAGGTAGAGCAGAGCCACCAGTACGCCGGTCAGAATCAGATTGAAGAGGATACCGGCGAGGGCGATCCTGTCGATGCGGTCCCATCGTCCGGCGCCGACATTCTGGGCTGCCATGGACGAGACCGCCGCGCCGATGGCGAGCGCCGGCATCTGGATGTAGGTCCAGAGCTGGGCGGCAATTCCGTAGGCGGCAGCGACCTGCGATCCGTAGGCGTTGACGAAGCCCATCAGGACCAGCGCCGCCGCCGAGATGACGATCATCTGAAGGCCCATCGGCACGCCCTTGACGACGACGAGGCGCAGAAGCTGCGGATCGGGCCGCAGCAGAGCGAGGTCGGCCCCCGCCAGCCGTAGCGGATGCCGGCGCGCATAAAGCAGAACCAGGATGGCGACCACGCTCACGATCTGGCCGATCAACGTCGCCATGGCGGAGCCGGCGATCCCGAAGGCCGGGACCGGCCCTGCTCCGAGGATGAGCAGCGGGTTCAAGGCGATGTCGAGAAGCACGGCGAGTGCCATGAAAAGGAAGGGCGTGCGCGAATCGCCGGCGCCGCGCAGCACGGTCATCACGAAGCTCAAGAGATTCATGGTGGGCACCGCCACGAAGATGATGCGCAGGTATGAGCGAGCGAGCGGCAGCGCGTCGGACGGTGTGCCGAGCAATTGCAGGATGGCGTCGGTCCAGATCCAGCCGCAGACCGCCAGGATGGCCGATATGATGAAGAAGAACGTCGCGCTCGTGCCGACGATGCGCCTTGCCTCCGCGAGATCACGAGCGCCGACCGACTGGCCGACCAGGATCGTCGCCGCCATGCCGATGCCGAAGACCGTTCCGAGCAGCAGGAACAGCACGAGATTGGCATTGGACGTCGCCGTGAGGGCCGCCTCGCCCAGGAAGCGCCCCACCCAGACTGCGTTGACCGAACCGTTGAGCGACTGAAGCACGTTGGAGCCGAGAACGGGAAGCGCAAAGACGAGCAGCGTCCTGGGAATCGGACCGCTGGTAAGGTCAGCGGCCTTCCTACGCGCGGGCTTTTCTTCGTCCATGGCAAAAAACGCGGCGCGCTCCCAATCGGTCGGTGATGGTAATGGTACCGAAGGCCCGACGGATATGCATCCCTGCGCACGGCCATAGGCCCTGCGGCTGGAAACCACCATGCCAGCCGTCAGGATGCCGCCATGTCCCCTAGCTTCAGGCCGAGATAACGATCGAGCATGTCGCGGTCGTGCAGAAGCGCGTCCGAGCTGGCGCGATGGGCTATCCTGCCGCGCTCCAGGATCACGGCCTCGCCCGTCAGCCGCAAGGCCACTTCCGCGTGCTGCTCGACCAGGATGAGCGCGATCCCTTCCTCGGCCGACATCAGGCGGATAGCCGCGGTGAGTTCCTCGACGATGATCGGGGCCAAGCCCTCCAGCGGCTCGTCGAGGAGCAGGACGGCGGGATTGGTCGTCAATGTGCGCGCAATCGTGAGCATCTGCTGCTCGCCGCCCGACAGGTGATTGCCCATATTTGCGCGTCGTTCCTTGAGCCGGGGAAACAGGCGGTAGATTGCCTGGAGATCCCAGCGGCCGGGCCGTGCGGCGACAGTGAGGTTTTCCTCCACGGTGAGCGACGGGAAGATATCGCGCTCCTGTGGCACCCAACCCAGCCCGAGGCGCGCGCGTCGGTGCGGCGCCTCGTGCGAGACATCCCGGCCATCGAAGCGGATCGTCCCGCGCCGAAGGCCGACAAAACCCATTGCCGTCAGGAGCAATGTCGTTTTACCCATGCCGTTGCGCCCGAGCAGAGCCAGGCTGCCGTTGGCGGGGAGCGTCAGCGACACGCCGTCGAGCACGACGGCGTCGCCGTAACCCGACCGCACGTCACGGAATTCCAGCAGCGGTTCAGACATGGGACTGGCCAAGATAGACCTCGCGCACGCGCGGATCGCTTCGGACGACCGCCGGCTCGGCCTCGAGCAGCACGCCGCCTGCGACAAGCACGATGATACGCGAAGCGAAGCTGAAGACGATATCCATGTCGTGCTCGATAAAAAGGACTGAAATGTCCTCGGGAAGTGCCGCGATGACGCTGAACAGTGCCGCGCTCTCCTCCTTGGGTACTCCGGCTGCGGGTTCGTCCAGCAGCAGCACCTTGGGCCGCGTCGCAAGCGCCAGCGCGATCTCCAGCAGCCTTTGTTGCCCGTAAGGCAAGGTGCGTGTCGACCGTGTGGCGACGTCGCCCAGACGCAATTGGCGCAGGATCGCGAAGGCCTCGTCAAGCACCGGCCCATGCGCGGCGAGGCTCCGCCAGAACTGTCCGGCCACGCGATCGCGCTCGCAGATCGCCAGGCCGACAGCCTCGATGGGGGTGAGATCGGGAAACAGCGTGTTGATCTGGAAGGTGCGCGTCAGCCCCTCCCGGACCCTTGTCGCGGGTGGTGCCGCCGTCACGTCCCTGCCGTCGAGCACGATCCGTCCCGAATCCGGCCGCAACCGCCCGGTGATCAGGTTGATCAGGGTCGTCTTCCCGGCTCCGTTGGGGCCGATCAGCGCATAACGCGCGCCGCGTGGCAATTCGAGCGAGACGTTGCGGGCCACGTGAAGCGAGCCGAAACTCTTCTGGAGCGCCTCCGTCCGCAGCACGATCTCCTGTCCTTCCATCAGTCGCGCCGTCCGACCAGGCGGGCAAGTCCGCCCAGGATGCCCTTCGGCATGAACAGGACGACGAGCATCAAAAGAATGCCGATCCAGAAATACCAGTATTGCGGATTCATGCCGGAAAGCTGATCGCGCGCTACAAGAAAAATGATTGCGCCGACAATGCCTCCGTAAAGCCGCCCGGTTCCGCCGAGGATGAGCATGACCACCACATCGGCTGACCGCTGGAAGCTCAGCGTGTCGAGGGAAACCGTCTCGGTGGTCTGTGTCAGCAGAGCACCGGCCACGCCGGCCATCGCCGCGGAGATCGTGTAGATCTTCTGCAGATGGCCGCGATAGTCGGAACCGATCGCCGGCATGCGCTTGACATTCTCGCGGATGCCGCGCAGCGACAGGCCGAAGGCCGAGTTGACGATCCGTCTCGCGACGACAACGCCGAGGAACAGGACCGCCAGCGCGTAACCATAGGCGGTGTAACCCCACAGGTCGAACTCGAAGATACCGAAGATCGGCCAGATATCGACGCCCTGAAGGCCGTCCGTGCCGCCCGTCAGCCAGCTCATGGCGTTAGCGAGTTCGTAGGTGAGGAAGCCCAGCCCCAGCGTAATCATCAGGAGCGCGAGGTGCTGGACGCGCACGATCATGAAGCTGGTGATATATCCGATCAGTCCGGCGAAGGCCCCGGCCAGAAGAAGGCCGGTCAACGGTTCGCCCCAGCCGGCCTTGCTGATCAGCCCGGCCCAATAGGCGCCGAGACCGAAGAACATGGCATGGCCAAGGGTGATGATGCCGGCATAACCGAGAACCAGGTCGACCGACAGGGCGAAGAGCGCGGCGATCGCAATCTGGCTGGCGAGCGTCAGGTAGGTCGGCAGGAAAAAGAAAGGCAAAAGGGCAGCGAGCCAGAAGGCGATCTCGAAGACGGACCAGCGGCTTTTCCTCGTCAGCCAGGCATGCGGATCAAGGGCGCTGTCGGTCGTGTCGGACATGGTCACCTCTTGCCGAAAAGGCCGAGAGGCCGCACGAAAAGGATGGCGACCAGCAGCAGGTAGATAAGGAAGGAACCGATCTCGGGTACGAAATATTTGCCGGCAACATCGCAGATGCCGAGCAGTGCGGCGCCGAAGAAAGAGCCGGCAATCGATCCGAGGCCGCCGACCGAGACGATGATCAGGACGTAGACGAGATAGTGGAAACCGAAGGACGGATCGAGGCCGACGATTTCGATCGCCAGCGCGCCACCCAGTCCTGCCAGGCCGCTGCCGAGCGCGAAGGTGATGGCGAAAATCCGCTCGACGTCGAGCCCGAGACCTTGCGCGGCGCGCTGGTTGTCGACCGAGGCGCGGATCTGCGCCCCGAAACGCGTGCGCTCCAGCCCGAAGAAGAGCAGTGCGGTGACGACGAGCGCGATCACGATCAGGAAGAGCCGGTACGCGCCGAAACGCATGCCGGCGAACTCCACCGAGCCTCTGAGATAGGAGGGAAGCTGGATCGGCTGCTGGGACGTGCCGAAGAAATAGGCCGCCCCTGCCGCGGCAACGAAAACGAGACCGATGGTGAACAGCACCTGGTTGAGCTCGCCGGCGCGATAGAGCCGGCGAAAGAGGGTGCGCTCGAAGACGATGCTGACGGCGGCCGCCCCGAGGAAGGCGGCCGGAAGCGCCAAGAGGAAAGGCAGGCCGAGATGACGCATGACCGTGACGGCGATGTAGCCGCCCAGCATGCCGAAGGCGCCATGCGCGAGATTGATGAAGTTCATCAGGCCAAGCGTGACCGACAAGCCCACCGCCAGGACGAACAGGAGCATCCCGAAGGCAAACCCGTCGAACACGACGATGGCGAGTTGAGCGGCCATGTAAGCTTACGCTATGCGGCCGGCGTCGTTATTTGGCCGCCCCGTGCAACGGGTCCTTCACGTCCTTTATTTCCTCGACGATCACGTTCTGCAGCTTGTCGCCGACCTTCTGCACCTCGCGGATATAGATGGTCTGCACGACATCGCGCGTCTCCGGATCGATCGACATCGGCCCACGCGGGCTCGTCCACGACATGCCCTTGGCGGCTTCGACCAGCGCTTCGCCCTCGGTATCGCCATTGGTCTTCTTCAGCGCTTCGTAGATGAGATGCATGCCGTCATAACCGCCGATCGAGAAGAGATCGGGGCTGCGGCCCTTGTTGGCGTCGCGATAGGCCTTCACATATTCGTTGTTCAGCGGATCGTCGCGCTCGAGCGTGTAGTGGAATCCGGTGATGATGCCGTTGGCCGTCTCGCCCATGCTCTCCAGCGCCTCGGGATGGGTGAGCTCGCCCTGACCGAGGACCTTCGTGTTCGGCGGCGTCAGGCCACGCTCAGAGAGCGCCTTGCCGATCGCCGCCGGTTGAGCCCCGCCGGGAACAAAGATGTAGACGGCTTCCGGATTGGCGTCCTTCACCCGCTGGACGAAGGCCGAGAAGTCCGGATTGGCGACCGGCGTCCGGTCCGAGCCGACGATCTTGCCGCCCGCCGCGGTGAAGGCGGTCTCGAAAGCCTTGGCAGCATCGTGGCCCGGCCCGTAGTCCGCGACCAGCGTATAGGCCTGCTTGATTCCGTGCTCGGCAGCCCATTTGCCGAGCGCATCATTGACTTGCGGCGTCGTCACCGAGGTGCGCACGATGTAGGGCGATTTCTCCGTGACCACCGATGTGGCGGCATTCATCACGACCATCAGCTTTTTGGCTTCGGTCGCCACATCGGCTGCACCCAGGGCCTCGGGCGTCAGGGCGAAGCCGGCCAGGATATCGACATTGTCCCGCACGACGAGTTCCTGGGCGAGCCGCTTGGCGACATCGGGGGCGGGACCTCCGGTATCCTTACGCACAATCTCGATCTTCTTACCGGCGACCTCGTCGCCATGCTGCTGCATATAAAGCTTGATGCCCGCGTCGAGCTGGGCCCCCGCATCGGCGAACGGCCCGGAATAAGGCAGGATGACGCCGATCTTCACGGTTTCCTGCGCGAACGCTCCAGTCGACCACGCCAGGCCGAGACCGAACGCCGCTATGGCTGCTTTCCTTACCAACATCCAACGATCCTCCCTTTGCCCTTTTCGGCTTGAGCCCTCTCTCCCAAGGCTCTCTTTGCAGATCGATTGTATACAGGTGTTGAAGCGGTCGCCAAGAGGCCCCCGAGGAGGATTCGGCGTAATGCTGTATACCGCAGCCCCCCGATCGGCCGGCACATTGCCGAGCGGAAGGTACAATCTGCTTGAGCGTAACCGGCACTTTCCGGCGCAGAGGATTTGCCGGCTACGCCTACTTTCAACGGCATAGCAATGACGGCGGCGCGCGTGACCGTCCCATGGCTGGCGGACCGAACAGGCAGAAGTCCCGGCACCTTTTGTCCCTCCCTTGACACCGCCCTAAAAGCTCTATCAGATTGTATACAGCCTGCACACAGGATAGCTTGCTCTCCGCAGGCCAAGGGGAGATCGATCCGGCGTGGAAAAGCTGGCCCAAATAATGGCGTTCACGACCGACACCGAGACGGACAAAAGCCAGTCGCAGACCGTCAGGGCGCTGCTCGCCATACGCGAACTCATCCTCGAGGGCCTGCTGGCGCCGGGCAAACGCATTTCGGAATTGTCGGTGGCCGAGCGCACGGGCATATCGCGCACGCCGATCCGCGCTGCGCTGCAGCGCCTCGAAACGGAAGGTCTTGTCGAGACGATCCCGTCGGGCGGCTTCGCGGTCAAATCCTTTTCACAGCAGGACGTTTTCGACGCGATCGAGATAAGAGGGGCGCTGGAAGGGCTTGCTGCCCGCCTCGCCGCCGAGCGCGGCTCGGCGGCGAGGCTCGGCCCCCTCCAGGCCTGCCTCGAGGAGCTCGACGTGGTGGTGGAGCAAGCGACCACCGAAGAGGGCTTCTCGGCCTATGTCGCGGCCAATGCCCGCTTCCACGCGCTGATCCTCGACCTCGCCGAAAGCCCGACACTGAAAAGGCAGATGGAAAAGGCAGTCGCCCTGCCTTTCGCCTCGCCCAGCGGCTTCGTCATGGCCCAGGCGGTCCTGCCGGAATCGCACAGGATCCTGCTGGTCGCCCAGGATCAGCATCGCTGCGTCGTGGAAGCGATCGCCAATCGCGAGGGCGCGCGCGCCCAGTCCATCATGCAGGAACACGCCCGGCTCGCCGGCCGCAACCTGCGCGTCGCCCTCCGTCACGAGAAGGCGCTCGAGCGCGTGCCGGGCGGCACGCTCATACGCACGGTCAAATGATTCTCTTCGCCATGCGCTCGGAGGATGCCTGTTTCGAAAGGTCCGCAGACCCGCGGAAATGATACGCGCCCGCACGGCGGGCCAACACATCGAGCCAACATCAGGGAGGAAACGGCGATGGCTGGTAAAAATCTCGAACAGCTCCTCAGGGAGAGCGACAACACGGTAGACATGCTGCGCAATTCGCAGATCGGCGCCTATGTCTATCCCGTCGTGCCCAACGAGTTCACCAACTGGCGCGACGAACAGCAAGCCTGGCGCGAGACATGCGTGCTCTTCGACCAGTCCCACCACATGGCCGAACTGATGATCGAGGGCCCCGACGCCTTCAAGATGCTCTCGCATCTGGCCATCAACAGCTTCGGTAATTTCACCGTCAACAAGGCCAAGCAGTTCGTCCCATGCAGCCATGACGGCCATGTCATCGGCGATGTGATCCTCTTCTATCTCGCCGAGAAGCAGTTCCTCATCGTGGGCCGCGTTCCCACCATCAACTGGGTGCAGTTTCATGGCGAGACCGGCGGCTACGACGTCAGGCTCGAACGCGACGACCGCTCCCCGTCCCGGCCGGGCGGCAAGCCGGTGATACGCAAGCGCTACCGCTATCAGATTCAGGGGCCGAACGCGCCGAAGCTGCTGGAGAAGCTGAATGGCGGGCCGCTGCCCGACGTCAAGTTCTTCAACATGGATGCCATCAACATCGGCGGACGCCGGGTTCGCGCGCTTCGCCACGGCATGTCGGGCGTGCCGGGCCTCGAGGTCTGGGGACCGTACGAAGAAGGCGAAGCGATCCGCGACATCATCCACGAGGCCGGAAAGGAATTCGGCCTGAGGCTTGTCGGCGCCCGCGCCTACGCGACCAATACGCTGGAATCCGGCTGGATCCCTTCGCCGCTGCCGGGCGTCTACACGGGCGAGAAGATGAAATCGTATCGGGAGTGGCTGCCGGCCGACGGTTACGAAGGCGGCGGTTCGATCGGCGGCAGCTTCAATTCCAAGAACATCGAAGACTATTACATGACGCCCTACGAGCTCGGCTACGGGCCGTTCGTGAAGTTCGACCACGACTTCATCGGCCGCGAGGCTCTGGAGAAGATCGCCGGCAAGCCGCACCGCAAGAAGGTAACCTTCGCCTGGAATGCCGACGACGTCGCCAGGGTGTTCCGCTCCTTCTTCGAGCCGGGCATCGAGAACTATAAATATATCGACGTGCCCAACGCCAACTACGCCTCGTCCAACTACGACATGGTCACGAGAAATGGACAGACCGTCGGCCTCTCCATGTTCACGGGCTACAGCTTCAACGAACGCTCCTATCTGTCGCTGGGCGTCGTCGATCCCGACATTCAGGTCGGCGACGTGCTGACCCTGGTGTGGGGCGAGGAGAATGGCGGCACGCGCAAGACCACGGTCGAGCGGCACAAACAGACCGAAATCCGCGTCAAGGTCTCGCCAGTACCTTATTCACGCGATGCTCGCGAAAATTACGCGGAGGGCTGGCGGACGAGGCAGCCAGCGGAGTGACGGGAGCCTGGGAGTGAGGTTGTGCTCTCCCCGCGCGAGGCGACGCGGAGGGGCCTGACCGACATCAGCGCAGCGATGCGGACGGTCTATCCTGGACCCCGACTGCGTTTTGATTGGGATTGCTATGCGCCACCGTGCTGACGGTGGCCATCTGATGGTGAAGTCCGGCGAGGCCTCCGAGCGTTGACAGTCGTTCCGGCCGGGCGCCAGACTGGCTTTTGAACGGGCGCCCAGTGGCCGTTGGCTGGGAAAAGACCCGCGGAGGACGCGGCGCGTATGGAGGACGCAAATGGCTGACGAGCCTTGCTTCGACGTAGCTCATCTCGGCCATGTCGAGCTGTTGACGAACAGACCCGAGGAAAGTCTCGACTTCTTCGTCGAGGTCTACGGGCTGACCGAGAGCGGCCGCGACGGGCAATCGGTCTATCTGCGCGGCTGGGACGACTACGAATTCCATACGCTGAAACTCACGCAGTCCGACACCACCGGGATGGCGCATGTCGGCTATCGGACCACGTCGCAGGCCGCGCTCGAGCGCCGTGTCGCCGCGATCGAGGCCATGGGCTGCGGCATCGGCTGGACCGAAGGCGATCTCGGCCATGGTCGCGCCTATCGCTTCCGAAGCCCTGACGGCCACATCTTCGAACTCTACTATGACACGCGCAAATACGAGGCGCCGGATATCGAGCGCCCGGCGCTGAAGAACATGGCCCAGCGCTACCATGGCCGGGGCGCGGCGGTCCGGCGTATCGATCATTTCAACCTGCTCGCAACTGACGTTTCCGAGATGCGCGACTTCATGATCGGCGCACTGGGGAGCCGGGTGACGGAGCAGATCCGGCTCGACAACGGCCGGCTCGGTGGTTGCTGGTTCACGGTCAACAACAAGAGCTACGACATGGCCGTCACCGAGGACCACTCGGGCGCACGCAGCCGTTTCCACCACATCACCTATGCCGTCGACCAGCGCGACGATGTCCTGCGGGCGGCCGACATCTTCCTGGAGAACGGCGTCTTCATCGAGACCGGCCCACACAAGCATGCCATTCAGGGTACGTTCTTCCTCTATGTCTACGAGCCGGCGGGCAACCGGGTGGAGGTGGCGAATGCCGGCGCCAGGCTGATCCTGCAGCCCGATTGGGAGCCGATCACCTGGACGGAGACGGAGCGTAGGAAAGGACAGGCCTGGGGGCTGAAGACGATCGCGAGCTTCCATACGCACGGTACACCGCCGGTGGAATAAGAGGAGGAGACGCATGGCACAGAGGACGGCGCTGGTCGTCAGCGCGCATTCGGCGGATTTCGTCTGGCGCTGCGGCGGCGCCATCGCGCTTCATCAGGAAAAGGGGACGGACGTGACCATCGTCTGCCTTTCCTATGGCGAACGCGGCGAGAGCGCGAAACTGTGGAAGCAAGCCGGCGCGACGCTCGAAGGCGTCAAGGCGGCGCGACGCAAGGAGGCCGAGAATGCGGCCGCCGCGCTCGGCGCGCACGACATCCAGTTCTTCGATCTCGGCGATTATCCGCTCGAAATGGATCGTGCCGCCAAGGACCGCCTTGTCGACATGATCCGCAAGGTGCAGCCCGATTTCATGCTGACGCATTCGCTAGAAGACCCCTACAACACCGACCACCCCTATGCCGCACGCATGACGCTGGAATGCCGCATGATCGCCCAGGCCTGGGGCCATAAGCCGGGCGAGAAGATCCTCGGAGCGCCGCAGCTCTATCTGTTCGAGCCGCATCAGGCCGAGCAATGCGCCTGGAAGCCCGACACGATCCTCGACATCTCGCCGGTCTGGGAAAAGAAAAAGGCTGCCATCCAATGCATGGAAGGCCAGCAGCATCTCTGGGACTACTACACCAATGTCGCGGAGAACCGGGCCAACCAGTTCCGCCGCAATTCCGGCGGCCAGTCCGGCGGGCGTGAGGCGAGATATGCCGAAGCGTTCCAGTCCGTCTTTCCCCGAACCGTGGATGAGCTGTGATGGGCATCGTCATCCAGAACATCGAGCGCCCCGCGGCCGAAATCGTTGCCGGCCTGGGGCAATGCGGCGTGGCGACCGTGCATGAAGCGCAGGGACGGTCAGGCCTCATGCGCCCCTTCATGCGGCCGATCTACGCCGGGGTCCGCATCGCCGGACCGGCCGTGACCGTGTCGGTCGCGCCCGGCGACAATTGGATGATCCACGTCGCCGTGGAGCAGTGCCGGGAAGGCGACATTGTGGTCGTTGCGCCGACCAGCCCTTGCGAGGACGGTTATTTCGGCGAGCTACTGGCGCGCTCCCTTCAAGCCCGCGGCGTCGGAGGGCTTGTCATCGAGGCCGGCGTGCGGGACGTCCGCGATCTCGCCGAGATCGGCTTTCCCGTCTGGTCGAAGGCGATTTTCGCTCAGGGCACGGTGAAGGAGACGATCGGCTCGGTGAATGTTCCGATCGTCTGCGCCGGTGCAAGCGTCAATCCCGGCGACGTGATCGTGGCGGACGATGACGGGGTGTGTGTCGTTCCGCACGGCAAAGCCGAGGAGGCTCTGAAAAATTCCCGCGCCCGCGAGGCCCGGGAAGCGGAAGTCCGCAAGCGTCTCCTTGCGGGCGAACTCGGCCTCGACATCTACGACATGCGCGGGAAGCTTGCGGCCAAGGGCCTGAAATATGTCTGAACGCGGGGTGCCCTGCATGTGGATGCGCGGCGGCACCTCCAAGGGAGGCTACTTTCTCGCCGAGGATCTTCCCGCGGACAGTTCCGAACGGGAGGCATTCCTGCTGCGGCTGATGGGTTCGCCCGATGCCCGGCAGATCGACGGGCTGGGCGGCGCTAATCCGCTCACCTCCAAGGTCGCGGTTGTAACGCGTTCCACCCGGCCGGGCGTCGACATCGATTATCTTTTCCTTCAGGTCTTCGTCGACCGTCCGATCGTCAGCGACGCCCAGAACTGCGGCAACATCCTCGCCGGAGTCGGCCCCTTCGCGATCGAGCGCGGCCTTGTCGGAGCGAAGGACGGCAGGACAGACGTGCGTATCTTCATGGAAAACACCGGTCAGGTGGCGACTGCCACCGTATTCACGCCGGGCGGCCAGGTTACCTATGCAGGAGATACCGCGATCGACGGCGTGCCGGGAACGTCGGCCGCTGTCCCGATCGCTTTCGAGGACGTCGCAGGCTCGTCCTGCGGCGCCCTGCTGCCCACCGGCAATCCCTGGGATTTGATCGAGGGCGTCTCGGTGACCCTGATCGACAACGGCATGCCCTGCGTCGTCCTGCGCGCGGCGGACCTCGGCGTTTCAGGAGACGAGCCGCCGGCGACGCTTGAGGCCGACGCCGATTTGCGCAAGCGCCTGGAAGCCATCCGCCTCAAGGCCGGTCCGCTCATGAATCTCGGCGACGTGCCGGAGAAAACCGTTCCCAAGATGACCATGGTCTCTCCCGCCAGAAAGAGTGGCGCGATCTCGACGCGCACCTTCATTCCGCATCGTTGCCACAGCTCCATCGGCGTGTTCGGAGCAGTCAGTGTCGCGACCGCCTGCCTTCTGCCCGCCGGACCGGCCGCGGAGCTCGCGAAAATTCCGTCGGGGGCGGAAAAGACGCTCTCCATTGAACATCCGACGGGCCAAATGTCGGTCGTCGCGACGATGGAAGACGAGCAGATCAAACGTGTCGCGGTACTGCGGACTGCGCGCAAGCTGTTCGACGGTTTGGTGTTCGCCTGAGCATTTGCGGCCAGGTGAAGTCACCTGGCCTCGCACAAAGGGACAGGGAGCAATGATGCAGATCGCCTTCATCGGATTCGGCGAAGCGGCACGGGCCCTCCGTGAGAGCCTTTCGGCGCAAGAGCCGGCTCTCGGTTTTGCGGCCTACGATATCCTGCTCGACAGGGAAGGCGTCGAGGGGCCGTGCGGCGCGGCCATGCGTGCCCATGGCGTCGAGATCGCCACATCGGCCGGGCAGGCCGTTTCCCGAGCGGGCTGGATCGTCAGCGCGGTGACTGCCGACCAGAGCCTTCAAGCCGTCAAATCCGCGTTGCCTCATTTGAAGCGCGGACAGGCCTTCATCGACATCAATTCCGTTTCACCGCAGCGAAAGCGCGATAGCGCCGCCTTGCTGGAACCGTCCGGCGCGATCTATGTCGACATGGCCGTTATGGCGCCGGTCCATCCACGGGGCCACCGTACGCCGGTCCTGCTCGCCGGGCAGGTGGACGAGCTTCGCCAAAGCTTTGCCCGACTGGGCTTCAACTTCGAAATCGTCGGGCCGGAAGCCGGCGCTGCCACCGCGATCAAGATGGTACGCAGCCTGTTTGTCAAAGGCCTCGAAGCGATCACGGTCGAGACCCTGCTGGCAGCCGAAGCAACGGGATGCCTGGACTACATATTGAAATCGCTGTCCGGCTCCTATGCCGGCCTCGGTTTCCCCGATTTCGCCAGCTACCAGTTCGAGCGCACCGTCAGGCACGGCAAACGCCGCGCCGCCGAAATGCGCGAGAGCGCCGCCACGCTTGACGATCTCCGTCTTCACGGTCGGCTCGCCGAGGCGATCGCGGAGGTTCAGGACCGGATGGGCAGATTGAGCGGCACGCCGGAGGCCGGGTTGCGGGAGACCGTCGCCAGGCTGCTTGCCGAGCGACGACTTTCTTGACGCATCCTGCCGGAGCGTGACACGGCTCCGGCGCGACTGAGATCAACCGGCGCGGATCAGCACGTGGCGCTTGCGGCCGGCGGAGAGTTTGAGCACACCCTTGCCCAGCTCCCCTTCAGCCAGGTATGCCGCTTCGTCCGTGATCGCCGCATCGTTGAGTCGGGCGCCGCCGCCGCGGATCAGGCGCCTCGCCTCGCTTTTCGATCCTGCCAAACCGGCAGTCACCAGCAGATCGGCGAGCGGCATGCCTTGCCGGAGGCTGGCGCCATCCACGACGACCGTGGGGAGTCCGGCTGCGGCTTCACCTTCCTCGAAGGTTCGGCGCGCGGTCTCATTGGCGGTCAGCGCGGCATCGCGTCCATGACAGAGCGCCGTCACGGCATCGGCCAGAATCTTCTTCGCCTCATTGATCTCGCTGCCGCGAAGAGCCTCCAGCCGGGCGATCTCGTCGATCGGCAGTTCGGTGAAAAGCCGCAGGAACCGACCCACATCGGCGTCCTCGGTGTTCCGCCAGAACTGCCAGAAATCATAGGGCGAGAGCCGCTCGGCATTGAGCCAGACCGCGCCGGAAGCGGTCTTGCCCATCTTGGCGCCCGAGGACGTCGTCAGCAGCGGCGCGGTCAGCCCGAACAATTCCCTGCCATCGACGCGACGAGCGAGTTCGACGCCGTTGACGATGTTGCCCCACTGGTCGGACCCGCCGAATTGCAGGATGCATTGGCGGCTGCGGGCCAACTCCAGGAAGTCGTAGGCCTGGATCACCATGTAGTTGAATTCGAGCAGCGACAGGGATTGCTCGCGCTCGAGCCGCTGGCGAACGGAATCGAAGCTCAGCATTCGGCCAACCGAGAAATGACGGCCGAAGTCGCGCAGAAAATCGATGTAACCGAGGCCGTCCAGCCAGTCCGCATTGTTGAGCATAATTGCGTCGGTCGGCCCTTCCCCGAAGGTAAGGTACTTCTCGAACACCTGCCGGATGCCGGCCAGATTGGCGGCGATTTGCGTGTCGTCGAGGAGCGGCCGCGTCGTGTCGCGAAAGCTGGGATCTCCGATCCGTGTCGTGCCCCCGCCCATCAGCACGATCGGCTTGTGGCCGGTGCGCTGGAACCAGCGCAGCATCATGATCGGCACGAGGTGCCCGACATGCAGGCTGTCAGCGGTAAGATCGAGGCCGTTATAGGCCACAACCGGTCCTCCGCTGAGCCGTTCGTCGAGACGCTCGAGATCGGTGCATTGATGGAGGAAGCCGCGCTCCGCAAGGGTTCGCAGGAATTCCGACCTCAGGGAAGTCGCCGGCTCGGTTTGCAGTATCGTCATCAGGGGTCTCCGTTTTGGCCACAAGGCCGGAGACCTCTCATGAACACGCCGCCGACCCTTGCGGCGTCGTGGGTGTCAAGACATGACCTATCGCGCCGCCCTATGAGGACAGCGGGTAATAAACGCTCGACAGATGCGCGGCACGGGTCATGCAGCGTATCTATACATCGCCCGCCGTCTCGGCAAGGGAGACGTGAGACGAGATGATCAGGATGCGAACCACCGAAACGGCGGAGCGATCGCGGAGATGTAACGGCCGCCCTACAGTGGCCAGAAAGCTGCCTCACCACAGATTTGTTTTTTGCTCGATTGCCCCACTGGCCGAAACCCAGGGCATGTAATTTTGAGTTTTTGGCAGTCCGGAGAAAATATTTCCACCCGTCCGGCCGTGCAGCGATACCGATGCCTCGTTCCGGCCGGTGCCGCATGGTTATTTCGCCGCAACGCTCAGACAACAAGGTTGCTTTCATGAAACGCTTGCTTTTGATCGGCGCCGCGGCAGCCGCGCTGCTATCGGCCTCGCTGCCGGCCTGGTCGGCCGACAAGATCCTGAACGCCTCCTACGACATCGCGCGCGAGCTCTTCGTTGCGGTGAACGAGGCTTTTATCGCCAAGAACCCCGGCATCACCGTCGACCAGTCGCATGCCGGCTCCTCCAAACAAGCCCGCGCCGTATTGGAGGGGCTGGAGGCCGACGTGGTGACCTTCAATCAGGTGACCGACATCGACGCGCTGGTGAAAGGCGGCTTCGTCTCGGAAGACTGGAAGAGCGAATTCGCCAACAATGCTTCGCCTTTCTATTCGCTGCCCGCCTTTCTGGTGCGGGAGGGCAATCCCAAGGGCGTGAAGGACTGGAACGACCTCGTTCGCGACGACGTGAAGGTCATCTTCCCCAACCCCAAGACCTCCGGAAACGCGCGCTACACTTATCTCGCCGCCACCGCCTACGCCAAGGAGGCCTTCGGCAACGACGAGGAGAAGGTGCACGCCTTCATCAGCAAGCTGTTCGACAACGTTCCGGTGTTCGACACGGGCGGACGTGCCGCGACGACGACCTTCGTCGAGCGTGAAATCGGCGACGTTCTGATCACCTTCGAGGCCGAGACGCGCGGCATCGCCAAGGAATTCGGCGAGGACAAGTTCGACATCGTCGTTCCTTCCGTCAGCCTGCTCGCCGAATTCCCCGTGGCGATCGTCGACACGGTTGCCGACAAGCGCGGCTCGCGCGATCTCGCCAAGACCTATCTCGATTTCCTCTACACGCCGGAAGGCCAGAAAATCCTGGCCGAGAACGGCAACCGCCCGAACGACCCGGCGGTCGCGGCCGAATTCAAGGACCAATTCCCTGAGGTCCGTCTGGTCAAGGTCGAGGACGTGTTCGGCGGCTGGGACAAGATCCAGGAAGAACATTTCAAATCGGGCGGCACGCTCGACCGGCTCTACGGCGAGCGTTGACCGCTCGCGTCTCTTTTTGGTCATGGCCGCGGGGCCGGCATGCCGGCCCCGCGAATTCATCTGGAAGGCTCCATCCTTGAAACGCCGCGTCCTGCCAGGCTTTCCCCTGGCCCTGGGGGTCACGCTCTTCTATGTCGCCATCATCGTCGTGCTGCCGCTCGGCGCCTTGATCTTCAAGGCGGCTGGGCTCGGCCCGGCGGAATATTGGCGCATCGTGTCGTCGCCACGCGCCGTCGCCAGCTATCGAGTCACCGCACTCTCGGCACTCGCAGCCACCGCCTTCAACCTCCTCTTCGGTCTGGCGCTGGCCTGGGTGCTGGTGCGCTACCGGTTCCCAGGCCGCCGTCTCGTCGATGCGCTGGTCGACCTGCCTTTCGCGCTGCCCACTGCTGTCGCCGGCATCGCGCTCACCACGCTCTTCGCCAGCAATGGCTGGTTCGGCGGTGTCCTGGCAGAGATGGGAATCAAGGTCGCCTATACGCCCCTCGGCATCATGATCGCCATGTGCTTCACCAGCCTGCCCTTCATCGTGCGCACGGTGCAGCCGGTCCTGGAAGACCTCGATCCGGCGCTCGAGGAAGCAGCCCAGACGCTCGGCGGCAGCGACAGGGCGATCTTCCTTCGTGTACTCCTGCCGCTGCTCGCCCCGGCGCTGCTCGCCGGCGTATCGCTTTCTTTTGCCCGCAGCCTCGGCGAATTCGGCGCCATCATCTTCATTGCCGGCAACCAGCCGTTCCAGACCGAGATCACGGCGCTGCTCGCCTTCATCCGACTTGAGGAATACGACTACCAGGCAGCGGCCGCCATCGCCTCGGTGCTGCTCATCACGGCCTTCGTCATGCTCGCCGCGACCAACCTCCTCCAGGCTCGTGCCCTGCGCTACACGAGGAGGAGCTGATCATGGAAATCCGTAGCAAGGGACGCCCGCCGCGTGTCGGCGATGCCCCGGCTGTCCGCCGCACGCTGATCGGCCTCGTCCTCGTCCTTACGGCAATCGTCATCGTGGCGCCGCTGGTGGTGATCGTGGCGCAGGCCTTCTCCCAGGGCTTCGACACATTCGCAGCGGCCATCCTTCACCCCGACACGCGTCACGCCATCATGCTCACCGTGGTGACGGCGCTGATCGCCGTCCCGATCAACACGGCCTTCGGCATCGCCGCCGCCTGGGCGATCACCAAGTTCGATTTTCCCGGCAGGCGCTTTCTCCTCGTCGTCATCGAGATACCGTTCTCGATCTCGCCCATCGTGGCCGGCGTCGCCTATCTCTTCGTTTACGGCCTGCAGGGCCTGTTCGGCCCCGCGCTCCAGGCCGCCGACATCAAGATCCTGTTCGCGCTTCCCGGCATCGTGCTTGCCTCGATGTTCGTCACCGCGCCCTTCGTGGCGCGCGAGTTGATCCCGCTGATGCAGGCGCAGGGCCGCGATCTCGAAGAAGCCGCCACGTCGCTCGGCGCGTCGGGCTGGCGGACCTTCTTCTCCGTTACTTTGCCCAACATCCGCTGGGCGCTGCTCTACGGCGTGGTGCTGTGCAATGCCCGCGTGATGGGCGAGTTCGGCGCTGTCTCGGTGGTGTCGGGCAACATACGCGGCCAGACAAACACGCTGCCGCTCCATGTCGAGCTGCTCTACCACGACTACCAAACGGCCGGCGCCTTCGCGGCAGCCTCGATCCTGACGCTGCTCGCCGTGCTGACCTTGTTCGCCAAGGTTCTGCTCGAACGCCAGGGTGCGGGCCGCGCCGGGCGACCGGCCCTCGCAGCGCCGAAAACGACCGCGATGGCACAAACACCTGCGAGGGAACCGACGTGAAAATCCGCCTCCACAATGTCGTCAAGACCTTCGACACGTTCCGCGCCGTCCATGGCGTGTCGCTCGACATCGGGAGCGGCGAGCTCGTCGCTCTGCTCGGCCCCTCCGGCTCGGGCAAGACCACGATCCTGCGCATGGTCGCCGGCCTCGAATATGCGGACGCCGGCCATATCTATTTCGGCGATCTCGACGCGACCGACATTCCGGTGAGAGATCGCGGCGTGGGTTTCGTGTTCCAGCATTATGCGCTGTTCCCTCACATGACCGTCGCCGAGAACATCGCCTTCGGCATGAAGGTCTCCAAGATCAGGCGCAGCGCCGCCGAAATCGAGAGGCGCGTGTTCGAGCTGCTCGGGCTCGTCAGGCTCGACGGGCTCGGCAACCGTTTCCCCGGCCAGATCTCCGGCGGCCAGCGCCAGAGAGTGGCTCTGGCCCGCGCGCTCGCCGTCGATCCGAAGGTGCTCTTGCTCGACGAACCGTTCGGCGCGCTCGACACCAATGTGCGCCGAGACCTCAGGCGCTGGCTGCGCTCCATCCACGAGGAGCTCGGCATCACCACGCTTTTCGTCACCCACGACAAGGAAGAGGCGATGGATCTCGCCGATCGCCTCGTCATCCTGAACGAAGGACGGATCGTGCAGCAGGGCACTACGGAAGACATCTGCCGCGCGCCGAATTCGGCCTTCGTCATGAACTTCCTGGGTGACGCCAACCGGCTCCCGGTGACCGTTTCCGCCGACACCGTCGATTTCGACGGGGTGAGAATCCCGGCGGATGGTGTGCCCGACGGGCGAGCGGAGCTTTTCCTCTTGCCCGGCGACCTTGCCTGGCAGCCTTCCGGTCCCGGCGTGCCGGCCAGCATCGTGCGGGTCATCGACCATATTCACGCGCGCCGGGTGGTAGCGCTGTCACAAGGCGGACAGCTGCTGGAGTTCGACACTCCGCCCGAGACGGTCATACGCGCGGGCGACCGTGGCCATGTCGAGATCCGCAAGGCAAAGGTGTTTGCGAGCTAGGCACCTTGCGTGCCTCGCCTGCAGCCGCAACCGGCGCCCGAGCAGGCCAACAGACCGGAATCCGAGAGTGCCTCCTGGTCGGCCGCTGCTACACCTGGCGGACAGGCAGCCTGACCAGAAGTCCGTTCAGCGCCTCGCTCACCGTGATCTGGCAGGAGAGACGCGAATTCTCGCCGACGTCGTAGGCCATCTCAAGCATGTCGGCCTCCATGGACTCCGCGCGCCCGACAGAGTCGATCCACGCCTCGTCGACATAGACATGGCAGGTGGCGCATGAGCAGGCGCCGCCGCATTCGGCTTCGATGCCCGGCACGCCATTCGCGACGGCGGTCTCCATGAGGCTCGCTCCGGATTTTCCGGTGACTTCGATGGCGCGGCTGTCGGCGGTGAAGAAGGTGATCTTAGTCATGTTGTCCTGTCTTGGCCGGGATTCCGCAGGCGCGCAGGAAGAGCGTGCTCACTTCCTCGACGATATGCTCCCTGTCGAGTTCCGCCTGCTCGTCGCCACCCACCATCACGCGCACCTGTTGACCGAAGTCGGCATAATGCTGAGTTACGGCCCACATATGAACCTGGAACAGCAGCGGATCGACCGGCAGGATCAGCTTGCGGTCGATCCACGATTGGAAGATCGAGGCGGCATCATGCGCGGCGTGCAAGGATTGCAGCCAGTGCTTCCTGAGGAACGGCGCGCCGGCCGCCACCTCGTTGGAGAAGACGCGTGAGGCATTCGGCTGCTTCCAGCCGAACTCCAGCTTCTTGCGGATATATTCGCGGATGACTTTCTCGGGCTCGCCCTCGCTGGACGAGATGAAGAAGATGTCACGCCACTCGTCCATGATCTCCAGCAGGATCTTCTCGTAAAGTTCCTCCTTGCTGGAGATGTAATAGTGGAGCTGCGCCTTGGTCAGCCCGGCACGCGTGGCAATGGCCTGGGTCGAAGTACCGGAAAAACCGTTGGCGGCGAATTCGTCGATCGCCGCTTGGCGGATCGCCTCATGCACCTTGCGGCGGCGGTCCAGGACCTTCTCCCGCCCGGTCTTTTCCTCGGTTTCGGCCATATCGATCTCTTGCTTCCCCGGGTGCGGAGCTGTCGTTGTTGCGGGCGTCGGTCCGTTCCGAAGCGGCTTCGGAAGCCGACGCCCATCCTGATCCAGCTATACCGGCATAGGGGATCGCGCTCTACTGCCCGGTCAACTTCTGCTTGATGTCCAGCCCGACGCCCTTGTTGGTGAACTGGTCGGTAGCCGCCTTGGTGATGTCGACCGAGTCCCTCTCGACGATGCCGCTCTTCACGGCGAGTTCGTAGAAGGATTTCACCGTCGCCATATCGAGCGAGCCGATGCCCTTCTCGAGCGCGGCGCCGGAATCCATCAATCCGAGCTTCTTCACCTGCTCTATCTCCTTGTCGAGTTTTTCGGCGGTAAGTTCCGGGTTGTCCCTGAGGATCGCTTCGTAACCTTTGCTGTGGTCGCCGTAGAGGAAGTTGTACCAGCCTTCGATCGAGGCGCTGACGAAGCGCTGAACGAGATCAGGGTTGTTCTCGACCAGATCCGTGCGGGTCTGAATGACGTTGGAATAGGTGTTGTAGCCGTAGTCGGCGAAGAGGAAGGTCTCGACTTCCGCGCCTTCCGCCGCCGCGTAAATCGGCTCGGCCGTCGCATAAGCCTGCTGGACGACCTGCTTGTCGCTCAGGAATTGGGCGAGGCTGAAATTATACGGGCGCACCTGCTCGTCGCGGAAGCCGTATTCGTTGACCAGCCAGCGCCAGAAGCTGAACTGACCATCCTTGGACAGGAGCACGGTCGGCGCCTTGGCGGCATCGGCGAGATCCTTGTAGACGCCCTTGTGCGCGATCAACGATTCCGGGTTCTTCTGGTAGAAGGCCGCGACCGCGATGGTCGGTACGCCGTTCCGGACATCGTCGAAGGGCATGAGCAGGCTGCCCGCCAGGAGGAAATCGAGGCGGCCGGCGCTCAGCATCGGCCGGTTGTTGACCTGCGGCCCGCCCATCTTGATCTCGACCTCGAGACCGTATTTCTCGTAGGTGCCGTCGGCCAGCGCCTGGTAGAAGCCGCCATGCCCGCCCTGGGCGAGCCAGTTGGTACCGAGGGTGACCTTGTCGAGCGCGAGGGCCAGGCTGCCGGTCGCTCCCATCACGACGGCCGCCAGGGCCGCGACGATCAATCGCTTCATTCTTCCTCAACTCCCATTGCAGTTTGAACGGTTACGCCCGGACCGCCATGTCCGGCGTCCAGCCCCGGGTCTTGCCGGGGTTCATCAGGCCGTAGGGGTCGGCCCTTTTCTTGAAATCGATCTGGGCGGTGTCGATCTCCTTCATGCCGCCGTCCTCGATCGTATAAGCATGCGGATCGTAGATGTCGCAGCCGTCGAGTTCCTGGAACTCGCGGATCATCTCGTACATGGCATCGCGGCCGCGATACCTGACCAGGGGCAGGGCGAAGATCTGGATCTCGCCTTCCAGCCGCGCCATTTCGTGATGCATGTAGAGATCATCGCCGTACCGCTCCATTTGCCGGATGACGAGCTCGGGATCGAAGGGCCGGGGGTAGGCGACCTGCAGATAGGTCCAGCTCTTGTCGACCTTGAGCGCCTGCAGGGTCGTGTGGTTCCAACCACATTCATAAGCCGGCTGAAGACCAGCCGAATGCAGCTCCTCTTTCGACATTGCAAAGGACACCGCGCCGCCGAATTCCTTGGCAAGCTTCTCGAAGCGTCCCATTTCCGCCGGCGCCACCATGGCGAAGACAGCGTCGCGATCGGCCGGGAAGCGCTCTCCGAATTTCTGGTAAAAAGTGGCGAAGCGACGCTCGACCGGCGTCAGCAGATAGCAGTCGAGGCCGGTTTCCTGGGCCGTCAGCGCAAAGCAAAGAGCGGTCAGATAGCTGTCGAAGAGGGCCGCCGTGTGCACCCAGTCGGTAAACCGCGTCAGCCCGACCTCCAGCTCCAGAATGATGCCGTTGGTTCCGTAGGCATGCTGGACCTTCTGGATGTCGGGACCGTGGAGCTCGATGATCTGGGGCTCGGGCTCCAACGTCATGACCTTTACATAGCCGACATTGCCGTCGTCGCGCAGCATGCCGTGGCGAAGCGAGCCGACGCCGCCGGAGCCGCCCGACAGGAAACCGCCGATCGTGGCGATGCGGCGCGTCGAGGGATACATCAGCAGCTCCTGCCCGACCGCATGGGCCGCATCGTCGAGCCTGGCGATTCTCGCACCGGCCTCGACGCGTGCCTTGCCCGGCTCGATGGCGATGATGCGGTCGAGCCGCGTAATGTCGAGAATGATGCCGCCTTCCAGCGGAACGCACTGCCCGTAGTTACCGGTGCCGCCGCCCCGGACCGTGACGGGAATGCGGTGTTTGGCGGCCGCGGCCGCCACCCGGCGCACCTCGTCCTGGTCCTGCGGGATGACGACGATGTCGCCGACACGCCCATCGAGTTCCTCGCTCAGGATCGGGCTATACCAATAGTAGTCGCGCGACCGCAGCTCGACCTGCTTGGGATCGCCGTAGACACGAATGCCGTCGATGTCCCCGCGGAAAGCCTCCAGCTCATAGGCGCTTCTGTCAGTCATGAAGGTCTCCGTGAAGGCTGGTCGATCGGCCGGCCGGCGCGGAAGACGGTGCGCGCCGCGTCCGGCCGGCTGACGAGGTCTGAAAGATCAGAAGCATCGAACCAGATGAAGTCGGCCATCTCGCCGACCGCGATGGCTCTTGCCGGAACGCCGCAGAAGCCAGCGGGGAGGCCGGTGATGGCGTCGAGCCATTCGGCGGGTTCGACATGCGCGGCGATCGCGGCGAGGCGAAGCACCGCCAGCGGATCGAAGTCGCCATAGGGATAGAAGGCGTCCCGGCAATTGTCGACGCCCAGCATGACCGTCATGCCGGCGGCGCGCGCCTCCTTCATGGGAGCGATGCCGCGCCGGCGCGGTGAGCGGCCACCGACGCGATCCTGCAGATAAAGGTTGGTGGTCGGCAGCGCCGTGAGCGCCACGCCAGCCTCGGCGGCGGCAACAAGCGTGCGTTCAAGCGTGTCGTCGTCGCGCAGCGAAAGCGAGCAGGCATGGCCGCACACCACCTTGCCGGCCATGTCGTGTCGCAGCGCTGCCGCCACGATCTCGGAGAATCCGTCGGCCTCGACGTCCAGCCCTTCATCGACATGGAAATCCAGCGACAGTCCGTTCTCGACCGCAGCGCGGAAGGCGAGATCGACCTTCGCCGCGAGATCGGCGTTGCGATAGAAGAAAGCGCCAAAGACGCCGCCATCGTCGCGAACGCGCGCGGCGATGGTCTTTGCGGCTTCGGGCAGGAGATCGGCGGGGCAAAGCGAGGAGAGCTGAAGCTCGACGCGGCCGCGCCACTCCTCCCTGAGTTCGTTGAGTACAGGCCAGGCCACTGGAATCACGGGCTCGTTCCAGTCGACATGGCTGCGCATCGCACGGACGCCGTTGCGGTAGGCAGCCTCCAGCGCCCGGCTCGCGCGAGTGCGTATATCCTCGGGCGTCCAGTTCCGTTTGTCCCGCGCCATCAGCTCGATCGCGTCGAACAGGCCGCTCACAGGACCGTTGGTCCGCTCGATCGTATAGGCTTTGTCGAGATGGACGTGAATATCGGACATAAGCGGGAGGACCACGCCTTCGGACCTGCCAGCCGCCGGGTCGATCGATGCGATCCGCCCGCCGGCCACCGCGATATCGACAGGCTGCGCCTGGCCGGGAAGCCACACGCCCTCCAGCCGAAACTCCTCATGCGTGCCGATTGCGTCGACCATCACGCCTCGCGCCTGATCTCGCTCTCGTGCCATTTGCCCAGCACCGCGCGCGAGAGCCAGCTCGTCGCCAGGAAAATGGCGATGCCGAGCAGGGAGACCAAGGTGAGCGCGGCGAACATGCGCGGTATCTCGTTGCGGAAGCTTGCTTCCAGGATGCGCGAGGCGAGGCCTGTGTTCTGGCCGGCGGTGCCGGCGACGAACTCGGCCACGACGGCGCCGATGAGCGAAAGGCCGCCGGCGATCTTCAGCGCAGCCATGAAATAAGGCAAGGCGCTCGGCGCGAGAAGGAAGCGCAGGCGCTGCCAGGGCGTCGCCTTGTAAAGCTTGAAAAGATCCCTGAGATTGTGATCGGCGCTGCGCAGGCCGATCACCGTGGAAGACAGGATCGGGAAGAATGCGACGATCCAGGCGCAGATCAGGAGTGCGGCGAAAGTATCGGGCACGTAGATCAGGATCAGCGGCGCGATCGCCACGACCGGGGTGACCTGCAGGATGACCGCGAAGGGAAAGAAGCTCATCTCCACCGTGCGCGACAGGGCGAAAAGCGCTCCGAGGAGCACACCCCCCACGATGGCGCAAAAGAGCGCCAGCAATGTCAGCTTCACCGTGAACCACATCGAGGTCAGCAGCGACCCGCCATCCGTCACCAGCGTCTGCGCGATGCGGCTGGGCGCCGGGATCAGATAGGCAGGGACTTCGTAATAGGCGACCAGCGCTTCCCAAACGAGCAGTGCCAGGATCAGAGCCGCCGTCGGCATGATGTATTTCATCCGTTGCTCGCGGCGCAGCGCGCGCTGGAGATCGGCATTGAGCACGGGCAAGGCGTCATCGCCACCCAGCGTCTCAGTGGTCGATATCGACATGGTCAAGCGTCCCCCTCAGGGCCTTGGAAGCGGCCTGGCAGCTTTCGGCATAGGCTTCCGTGGCGCGGAAATCCTCGGCGCGCGGATAGGAGCCCTCGATCGGCAGGTCGGCGACGACGCGGCCCGGCCGGGCCGCCATGACCACCACGCGGTTCGACATGTAGACGGACTCGTAGACGCTGTGCGTCACGAAGATGATCGTCAGGCCCTGCTCCTGCCACAGCCGCAGCACGTCGTTGTTGAGCTTGAAGCGCGTCATCTCGTCGAGCGCCGCGAAGGGCTCGTCCATCAAAAGCAGGCGCGGGCGGGTGACGATGGCACGGGCGATCGAGGCGCGCATCTTCATGCCGCCGGACAGCTCGCGCGGATAGGATTGCGCGAAGCGCGACAGGCCCACTTGCAAAAGCGCTTCCTCGATGCGCGGCCTGGCCTCGGCATGCGAGATGCCGGTGAGCCTGAGCGGCAGGTAGACATTCTCGAAGACCGTCGCCCAGGGCATCAGCGTCGGCTCCTGGAAGACGAAGCCGATGTCGGCGGCGCTGTTGCTCTCGCCTGGTGCGTGGCCGTTGACGGTGATCGTGCCGGCCGAAACGGAGGCAAGGCCGGCGATCATGCGCAGCGCCGTGCTCTTGCCGCAGCCCGAGGGGCCGAGGAAGCTCACGAACTGGCCTTTCTCCACCGTCAGAGACATGTCGCGTATGGCGACCGTACCGTTGCCGTACTGCTTGAAGACATTCTTCAATTCGATGAGGGAAGCAGCCATCACTCACCAGCCCGGCTTGTTGTCTAGCCAGGAGAGCGGCGCCCGCTCGACCTCGGCGAGCAGTTCCACCAGCCGCTCGGCGGCGAAGTCGATCGTGAGGCGGCCCTTTTCTGCCGTCGCCGAGGAAGCGTCGCCGCAGGCGCCCTCCGGATTCAGGTCCTGCGATTGCCAGCCCGGCCTCGCGCGCGCCAGCGAGATGTAGCGGTAATCCTTCTCGAAAATCTCGGTGAGCGAGCCGAAATTCCGCGCTCTCTCCATCCGCACCAAGTCCGGATGCAGCGACAGCATCACCGACGTCTCCATGTCGCCTGCGTGGATGCCGTGTTTTTGCTCATGATCGGAATAGAGGCCCTCCGGCATGCCGAGACCGAACCAGTTGACGGAGAAGACGAGCATGTCGTGGCGGATGCGCAGCTCGCGGGCCACGACGTCCATGATGCTGATCTGGCCGCCATGGCTGTTGAGGAGCACCAGCTTGCGCACCCCGCTCGCAGCCACGCAGGCTCCGATCTCCGTCCAGACGCGAATGAGCGTTTCGCCCGAAAGGGTGAGCGTGCCGGGAAACCGGCGATGCTCGTCACTTTTGCCGACAGGCAAGGTGGGCAGGAACAGGACGTTGCTGTCGTCCGGCAGTTTTTTCGCCACCGCCGCGACCACGCCGTCGACGATCGCGGCATCGACCGACAAGGGCAGATGCGGACCGTGCTGCTCGGTGGCACCCACCGGCAGGACGGCGACGACGCGGCTACGGTCGAGCGCAGCGAATTCCTCACTGGAGTAGTCGGACCAGAAACGCTTCACCTGCTGGACCTCGCGCCGAAAATAGCGGACATGGCCGGCCTCCCATATCGAGCCACCGCGTGCGGCAGCCGAGCAAATTGCATTGGAGAAGCGGTAGAGAAAATCGTGAGTCAGGCAGGAGACCGGTCGATCATCGCCAGTTACATCAGATTTTCCGAATCCTCCTCCGCGACATGATCGGCTCAGTTCCCGCGGCGCACTTTCCGCGCCTTCCTCTCGGGTCCTCCACCGTCCTCGAAAATCATCTAACAGATCAGAGCAATCGGTCAAACTAATTGTTTTGACTTCTCGTAAAAACGTGTAACTCATGCCGGGAAAGAGAACGCGCGCATCATCGGAGGAGATGACATGCGGGAGCAGTGCGTCATCGTCGGCGCCGGCCATGCCGGCTCGCAGGCCGCCGCCAGCCTGCGCCAGGAAGGCTATGCCGGGCGTATCGTGCTCGTCAGCGACGAGCACGACCTGCCTTATCACAAGCCGCCTTTGTCGAAGGCCTTCCTCAAGTCGCCGGAAAATCCGGCGCTGGTCCTGCGCAATGCCGACTTTTATCGAGACAACGAGATCGAGATCGTCCATGGCGCGACCGTGGACGAGATCGACCGGCCGGCCATGGCCGTGCGGCTGGGCGATGGGACAAACCTATCCTACACCCATCTCGTGCTCGCCACCGGCTCGCGGCCGCGCGTCCCGGCACTCGACGGAGCGACCCTCGAAGGCGTCGTCTCGCTGCGCACACTTTCCGATGCCAAGCGCCTGAACGAGCTTCTTCAGGGCGCGGCTGACGTCGTGATCGTCGGCGGCGGCTTTATCGGCATGGAACTCGCCCACACCCTGACCGTGCTGGGGCGCAAGGTAACCGTGCTGGAAGCCGCTCCCCGCGTGCTCGCCCGTTCCGTCGCGCCGGAGGTCTCCCGGCACGTCCATGCCCGCTCGCTGGCGGCAGGGATCGACATCATCGCGCAGGGCAAGGTCGCGGCGATCGGAGACGACAATGGCAAGCTCTCCCACGTTCGCCTCGAGGGCGGGCGCGTGCTTCCCGCCGATCTCGTAATCCTCGGTGTCGGCGCAGTGCCCAATATCGAGCTGGCCGTGACCGCTGGTCTTGCCGCCGAAAATGGCGTGGTAGTGGACGACCACATGCGTACATCGGACCCGGCGATCCTCGCAGTCGGCGATTGCGCCTCCTTCACACATTGGCAGGCCGGACGGCAGCTTCGGCTGGAATCCGTCCAAAACGCCACTGATCAGGCGAAGAACGCGGCAAAAACGATCGCCGGCCGGCCGGCCCCCTACCGTGACGTCGCATGGTTCTGGTCGGACCAAGGCGACATGAAGCTTCAGACGGCGGGGCTCGCCTTCGACGCCGACCACCGGATCATCACCGGTTCGCCGGAAGCCAACGCCTTCGCGGTCTATCATTTCCGGGGAGCCGAACTGGTGGCAGTCGATTCCGTCAATCGTCCGGCCGACCATATGATCGCCCGAAAACTGCTCGCCGCCGGTATCAGCCCGAGCGAGGCCGATGTGCTGGCCGGGCCGCAGAGGCTGAAGGAACTGCTCTCCCAGACACCCGCCGTGCTGGAAAACAGCTGACTCACCGGCACTGATTTTTCCACCGCAGGAATACCAACGCATGACCCATTGTCTGATCATCGGCGCGGCAGGAATGCTGGGCGCCGGGCTCGCTGAGGCACTCCTCGCCAAGAGTGCGATCGCAGGCAAGAGCATCGCGAAGCTGACGCTCTTCGACCTCTTCGAAGCCAAGACACGAGACACGGCAGTCGCCCTCGACATCCGCGCCGGCGATCTGAGCGCGCCCGGCACGGCGGAAGCGCTGATCGAGAGCCGGCCGGATGTGATCTATCATCTCGCGGCGATCGTCTCGGGCGAGGCCGAACGCGATTTCGAGAAGGGCTATCGCATCAATCTCGACGGCACGCGCCACCTGCTTGAAGCCATCCGGCGGGCGCAGGCTTCTGCGCCCGGTTACCGTCCGCGCTTCGTCTTCGCCTCCTCCCTCGCCGTCTTCGGCTCGCCACTGCCCGACATCATCGCGGACGATCACATCCTGACGCCGCGGTCGAGCTACGGCACGCAGAAGGCGATCGGCGAGTTGCTGCTGGCCGACTACAGCCGGCGCGGCTTCGTCGATGGCATCGGCATCCGCTTGCCGACCATCTGCATCCGCCCGGGCAAGCCGAACGCCGCCGCTTCCGGTTTCTTCTCCGGCATCCTGCGCGAGCCGCTGGCCGGCAAGCCGGCACTATTGCCGGTCGCGACCTCGGTGCGCCACTGGTTCGCCAGCCCGCGCTCGGCCATTGGATATCTTGTCCACGCAGCGGAAGTTGATGCAGCTCAGCTCGCCGAGAACCGCAACCTCACCATGCCCGGCGTCTCGGCGACTGTGGCCGACGAGATCGAGGCACTGCGAAAAAAAGCCGGGGATGAGGCGGTTGCGCTGATCAAGCACGAGGCCGATCCGGCCATCGAGGCCATCATCTCGACCTGGCCGAAGGCCTTCGATACAAAAAGAGCCTTGTCGCTCGGCTTCGTGCCCGACGCCTCCTTCGAGGCGATCGTCGAAGCCTATCTCGAGGACCACGCGAGCGAGGCGCGCTGACATGCTGCTGGGTTGCATTGGCGATGACTTCACGGGTTCTTCGGATCTCGCCAACACGCTGGTGAAGGGCGGCATGGCGACGACGCAATATTGCGGAGTGCCGAACGAGCCGGCAGCCGCGGGGGTCGAAGCCGGCGTGGTGGCGCTGAAGACGCGCAGCGCCCCGGCCACCGAGGCGGTGGCGCAATCGCTCGCCGCTCTCGATTGGTTGAAGGCGCAGGGATGCCGGCAATTCCTGTTCAAATATTGCTCGACCTTCGATTCCACGCCCGATGGCAATATCGGCCCGGTCGCGGACGCATTGACCGAGGCGCTGGGCGCCAGCAAGGTGATCGTCTGCCCGGCCTTCCCCGCCACCGGTCGCACGCTCTACCAGGGACATCTTTTCGTCGGCGACAGGCTGCTCAGCGAATCCGGCATGGAACATCACCCGCTTACGCCCATGACCGACCCGGACATCCGCCGCTGGTTGAGGCTGCAATCGAAGAACGGCGTCGGCCATGTTGGCCACGCCCATGTACGGTCCGGCCCGGACGCCATCCGCGCGGTTCTGGCCGATGTCGACGCCACGGGTTCCAAGCTGATCGTCGTGGACGCGATCACCGAAGCCGATCTCCAGGCGATCGGAAGCGCTGCTGCGGATCTGCCTCTCATCACCGGCGGATCCGGCATCGCGCTCGGCCTGCCCGGGAACTTCCGCAAGGCCGGGCTGATCTCCGGCCGCGTGTCGGGGTGGGGGGGCGGGGCGGGCCCCGCCGCGATCCTCTCGGGCTCCTGTTCGCGTGCCACGCGCCAGCAGGTGGAGCGCCATCGACGCGACCACCCCTCGCACGCAATTTCGGCCGACGCGCTGATGGCGGGCGAGGTGGACGTCGAAGCCACGGTAGCATGGGTAATGGAGCGCGCCGGAGAGATGCCGCTCGTCTACTCTTCGGCCGATCCGGAAACGGTGAAGGCGGCGCAAGAGAAATACGGCGCGGCCAAACTGGCCGGGCGGATCGAGGATTTCTTCGCCCGCACGGCTCGCGCGCTGGTCGGAGCCGGCATCGGCCGGCTCGTCAGCGCCGGCGGCGAAACATCGGGCGCCGTCGTCGGCGGTCTCGGCTGCTCGGCCCTGGAAGTCGGGCCGGAGATCGATCCGGGCGTGCCGATGCTGCGCGTGACCGGCAGTGATCTCGTCCTTGCGCTGAAATCCGGAAATTTCGGCGGCGAGGACTTCTTCGAGAAGGCGATCGACATAATGGCGGAGACGGCGAGATGACCCCCGAGACGGAACTGCGCGAGCAGATCTGCCGCATCGCCAAGTCGCTTTTCGATCGCGGCCTGACCAGCGGCGCCTCGGGCAACATCTCGGCGCGATTGCCCGACGGTGGCCTGCTGGTGACGCCCACCGGCGTCTCGCTCGGCATGCTCGATCCCGGCAGGCTGACGCGGCTCGATGCGGGAGGGCGCTATGTCGATGGCGACAAGCCGACCAAGGAACTGCCGCTCCATGCGGCTTTCTACGAGACACGGCAGGCCAAAGCCGGCGCGGTGGTCCATCTCCACTCCACCCATTCGGTGGCGCTGTCGATGCTGCCCGAAACCGATCCGGACAATGTGCTGCCGCCGCTCACGCCCTATTCGATCATGCGGCTCGGCAAAGTGAAGCTCCTTCCCTTTTTCCGCCCGGGCGACGCGGCCATGGGCGAGGCGATCCGGGGGCTCGCGGGCAAGCGCAGCGCGGTGCTGCTGGCCAATCACGGGCCGGTTGTCGCGGCGAAGGACCTGGAGGCGGCGGCCTTCGCGATGGAAGAGCTCGAGGAAACGGCACGGCTCGCCTTGCTGACGCGCGGGATGAAACCGAACATGCTGACCGAAGCCCAGATCCGCCAAGTGGTCGAGCATTTCAACGTGGAATGGGATTGATATGATCAGGCTCTCGGCCAATCTCGGTTTCCTCTGGACCGAGCGCTCCTTGCCCGAGGCGATCCATGCCGCAGCCCGGGCTGGTTTCGCCGCGGTCGAGCTCCATTGGCCCTACGATGTCGACCCGGCGCTGGTTCGCCGAGCGCTCGACGAGACCGGGCTGCCGGTGCTCGGCCTCAACACGGTGCGCGGCGACGTGGCTGCCGGCGAGTTCGGGCTTTGCGCACTTGCCGGCCGCGAGGGCGACGCCCATCGCGCCATCGACCAGGCCTTCGACTATGCCGCGGCGATCGGAGCGGCGAATGTGCATGTCATGGCCGGCAAGGCTTCGGGTGACGGGGCTCGCCGAATCTTCGTGGAGAACCTGCGCCATGCCTCGCGGGTCGGGAAGGAGAAGGGCGTGTCGGTGCTCATCGAGCCGCTCAACACCCGCGACGTGCCCGGCTACTTCCTGACCGATGCCGAGACGGCGCGGGCAATCATCGACGAGACGGGATGCGACAACATCCGTATCATGTATGACTGCTATCACATGGCGATCATGGGCGCCGACCTCGTTTCAGGCATCCAGCGCCACTTGCCGGCCATCGGCCATGTCCAGTTCGCCGCGGTGCCCGACCGCGGCGAGCCGGACCGGGGCGAGGTCGACTATGCCCGCCTGCTGCCGGCCATCGTCGAGCAGGGCTACGCCGGCTTTCTGGGCGCCGAATACAAGCCGCGGGACGGAAGCACGGATGCCGGGCTCGGCTGGCTCGCCGATTTCCGCCGGCGCTGGCGTTCGGAGGACGGCACGGAAGCAGCATCATGACAAAAAGGACGTTGCGACCCCTCGCCCCGGCTTCGATCCGACCGCCCTTCGCCGCCTATAGCCACGGCGTCTTCGTGCCGGCGGGCAGCGACATGGTGTTCTGTTCCGGCCAGCTCGGCATCAGTGCCGACGAGACGGTGCCGAACGATGTCGCCGAACAGGCCGAGCTTTGCTTCCGCAACATCGAGGCGATCCTCGCCGAAGGCGGCATGACGCTGGCCGATGTTGTGCGTATCAACGCCTATGTCACCGACCGCGCCCATATGCGGGGTTACATGAGCGTGCGCGACCGGCTTTTTCCCATCGCGCCGCCGGCCTCCACGCTGATGATCGTCTCCGGCTTCACCCGCGAGGAATTCAAGGTGGAAGTGGAAGTCGTCGCGGCGCGGCGAGCCGGATAGGCTTACGGCGGCCGGCCGTCGGCGAGGACTGTTCCAGCTCCGTGAAGGAAACCGGGTTGGCCCGCAAAGCGGCGCTTGCCGCGAAGCTCATCGTCGAGAGAGCCGCCATTGTCGGACCAGAACTGGAAGCCGAATCGCTGCCAGGAATGTGAATCGCCTTCGACTATGGAATTAGATTGCATACAAATAATTTGAATTGCAATTCATTTCATGTACCATTATTTGCGCTGCAGCATCAGAATTAGGAATACCGCTTCCGACACCCCGCGCCGAACGACGTCGGGAAGTCCAACCGTCGATCAAGAACGGAGCAATAATGGACAATCTTGCCGGCATACGGGAGACGCTGGCCGCAGCTCCCGACAAGAACACACGCCTGAAGTCGATCATCGGGGGCTCTGCCGGCAACCTGGTGGAATGGTATGACTGGTACGTCTATTCCGCCTTCACGCTCTATTTCGCGCCGATCTTCTTTCCCTCCGGCGATCAGACCGCCGAACTGCTCAGCGCGGCCGCCGTCTTCGCGGTCGGATTCCTCATGCGGCCGATCGGCGCCTGGTTCATGGGCATCTATTCCGACCGGCGCGGCCGCAAGGCCGGGCTGACGCTGTCGGTCACGCTGATGTGCCTCGGCTCCCTGCTGATCGCCGTCACGCCCGGGCATGACAGCATCGGCGTTCTGGCGCCGGCCGTTCTGGTCTTCGCGCGGCTGCTCCAGGGCTTGAGCGTGGGCGGCGAGTACGGCGCCAGCGCCACCTATCTCAGCGAGATGGCGGGCAAGGACCGTCGCGGCTTCTTTTCCAGCTTCCAGTATGTCACCCTGATTTCGGGCCAGTTGCTGGCGCTGGCAGTGCTGATCGTGCTGCAGCGGGTGCTGACGCCTGAGCAGCTGTCCGCCTGGGGATGGCGCATCCCCTTTGCCATCGGCGGCGTTCTGGCCGTTGTGGTCTTCTACATCCGCCGAGGACTGGTCGAGACGCAGTCCTTCAAGAACGCCCAAGGTGAAAGCAAGCCGAAGTCCAGCGGCTGGGCGCTGTTCGCCCATTATCCGAGGGAGGCCTTCCTTGTGCTGGGACTGACCGCCGGCGGCACACTGGCCTTCTATGCCTATACCACCTACATGCAGAAGTTCCTGGTCAACACGTCGGGATTCAGCAAGGAGGCGGCGACCGAGATCACTACGCTCGCCCTTCTCGTCTTCATGCTCTGCCAGCCCCTGGCCGGCGCTCTGTCGGACCGCATCGGCCGCAAGCCGATCATGGTGGGCTTCGGTATTCTCGGCGTGCTGTTCACCTATCCGCTCTTCTCGGCGATCGCCGCTACCAACGATCCTTACGCGGCTTTCGGCCTCGCGCTTGCCGGGCTGCTGATCGTCACCGGCTACACCTCGATCAACGCCGTGGTGAAGGCCGAACTCTTCCCCGCCCATATTCGCGCGCTCGGCGTCGCGCTTCCCTATGCGCTCGCCAACACGATCTTCGGCGGCACCGCCGAATGGGTAGCGCTCAAGTTCAAGCAGGTCGGCTACGAAAGCGGCTTCTTCTGGTACGTGACGATCATGATCGGCCTGTCGCTGATCATCTATCTCAGAATGCGCGACACCAAGCACCACAGCCATATCCGCGAGGATTGAGCTTCTTCCGGCCGCCATGATGACGGCCGGTCACGTCCTCCGCAAGGAGCAATCTCGAATGTCAGTAACAGCTCAGGCCCTGCCGTCCGAAGCGGCACCGGCGAACCCGCGATCCCGCATCATCCTCGCCAGCCTCATCGGCACCACGATCGAGTTCTACGACTTCTACGTCTATGCGACCGCGGCCGTGCTCGTCTTCCCGCATCTCTTCTTCCCCGCGGGCAACGAGACGACCGCGCTGCTCGCCTCCTTCGCGGTGTTCGGCGCGGCCATGGTCGCGCGCCCTCTCGGCGCCATCTTCTTCGGCCATCTCGGCGACAAGCGCGGCCGCAAGATCACCCTGGTCGGCGCGCTGCTCACCATGGGCATCGCCACCTTCCTCATCGGGCTCCTGCCCACCTTTGCGACCGCCGGCTGGCTGGCGCCGGCCCTGCTGGTGGTGCTGCGCCTGGCGCAGGGCTTCGCGCTGGGCGGCGAGTGGAGCGGCGCCGCTCTGGTGGCGACGGAGAACGCGCCGGCCGGCAAACGCGCAGTCTTCGGCACCTTCCCGCAGCTCGGGGCGCCGATCGGCTTCATCCTCGCCAACAGCCTGTTCCTGATCATTGCCGCGATGCTGCCGTCGGATGACCCTTCCCGGCCCTCGACGGCCTTCCTCGATTGGGGCTGGCGCATTCCGTTCCTGTTCTCGATCGTCATGGTCGCCGTCGGCCTCTGGGTCCGGCTGAACCTCGTCGAGAGCTCGGCCTTCGAAAAGACAGTGCGCGCCGGCAAGGTCCAGAAGCTGCCTCTGGCCGCCGCCATCACCGGACACTGGAAAGAGATCGTGCTCGGCACGCTCTACATGCTCGCGACCTATGTGCTTTTCTACCTGATGACGACCTTTTCGCTGAGCTACGGCCGCGCCTCGCCCACCGGGCCCGTACCCGGGCTCGGCTACGACTATGCGCCTTCGTGCTGATGATGATCGTCGGCGTGGTGTTCTTCGGCATCTTCACCATGGTCTCGGGGCCTTGGGCCGATCGCTGGGGCCGCCGCAAGACGCTGATCTGGGTGACGCTCGGCATCGCCGCGTTCGGCCTCGCCTGGGTGCCGATGCTTTCCGCCGGCTTCACGGGCGTCATGGCCTGGCTCGTCCTCGGCTTCAGCCTGATGGGCATGACCTTCGGCCCGATGGGGGCCCTGCTGCCGGAGCTCTTCCCTGCCAATGTGCGCTATACAGGCTCGGGTATCGCCTACAACGTCTCCTCGATCCTCGGCGCCGCGGTGGCCCCATTCATCGCCGTGGCCCTCTGGAGCGCCGGCGCTGGCAGCCCATTCTGGGTCGGCGTCTATCTCACCGTCATGGCGGCGATCACCCTTGTCGCGCTGCTGATCGGGAGGGAAACCAGCGACGTCGACATCGAAAAATAAAACTCGATCCTGCGGGGGACGGTCTCTGCCGTCGTCGTCTCCTGTTTCGGGAGATGACGACGGCAGGCGGAGGACGGGCTGCCTTGAAAACAGGGCGAGGCAGAACATTTTCCTTGCCGAGGTGTCGATTTCGCGCCCTGCCATTCGTCCATGGGAAAGGAACGGCGAAACGCCGCCTTCGACGAAAGGGAGAGACCATGACCCAGCAGCAAACGCTCCGCCCGGCAGCGGAACTCGCCGCGCTGAACCGCGCCCGCTTTCCCAATGAGAGCGCGGAATACCGGAAGGCACGCAACGCTCTGCTGAGGGAGGAGATCGAGCTTCGCCGCCATCTCGAGCGCGTGGCCCAAATGCGCCGGCAACTTCCGCCCGGCGGCGCGGTGACGAAGGACTATCGTTTCGAGGGTGAGAACGGCCCCGTCGACTTCGCCGACCTCTTCGGCGACAAGCAGACGCTGGTGATCTACAGCTACATGTACGGCCCGCTGCGGCAGCGCCCCTGCCCCATGTGCACCTCGCAGATGAGTGCCTGGGAGGGCGAGGTCCCCGACATCGAGCAGCGCGTCGCCTTCGCCATGGTTGCGCGCTCGCCCATCGAGCGGCTGGTCGCCTTCAAGAAGGAGCGTGGCTGGCGGAACCTGAAGCTCTATTCCGACACGAACGGCGACTACACACGCGATTATGTGAGCGCGGAGGATGCCGACATTCCGGGCTTCAACGTCTTCACCCGTCGCGACGGCACGATCCGCCATTTCTGGGCGGGCGAGATGAGCTTCGACATGGCCGATCCCGGCCAGGACCCGCGCGACGCGCCGGACCACATGCCGCTCTGGCTTATCCTCGACACGACGCCGGAAGGAAGAGGGACGGACTGGTACCCGAAGCTGGAATATTGAAGACGGCCGTACAAGGCGCTCGGCGGTCTCGGCTCATGGCCGTTTAGCCCCTCATCTGCCTGGCGGCATCTTCTCCCCGTATTACGGGGAGAAGGACGCTGTCGTCTCCACTTTCGCCAACCGTCGGCGTTTGCGACTGGCGAAACCCAAGCGGCCGGTGTTTCTCTCCCCGCAATTTTGCGGGGAGAGATTCCAGCAGGACAGTGAGGGGCCGGCGCCGGGGATCAATCACCGGAACTGCCGGTATCGTGCCGATCCCCCGAATGTTGCGGCACCGGCAAAGGATGAAGCCAGGTCTCGCGCCTGACGATCCAGATTTCGTATTCCGGCTTCAGATCGTTCGGCGCGTCGTCCAGCGAACCGACCCGGATCTCGGTCTCCTTCTCGCCGGGATTGAACAGCCGCGATCCGCAGGACGGACAGAAACCCCGCCCATGAAACAGTTTGAGCTCGCCGCTGCTGGAGAAGGCCTCGGTCAGCCATACCGCGAATGTGACAAAAGACGAGCCGCTCTCCTTGCGGCAGTCGGCACAATGGCAGAGACCCACCCGCGCGGGTTCACCGCGAACCGCGTAGCGCACCTTGCCGCACAGGCATCCGCCGGTTCTCGTGACCATTCAACACTCCCCGCAACGACAGACTTCAACCTGATTTAGGGCGTCGACCGGTTCGCACGAGGCCATTCGGATCGGCCACGGAGATGTAGTAAGATCCCGACGACAGCAGAATTCACCCGCGACTTCCCCGCCAGCGTTCATTGTTCATTGCCAGACTGTTCACAGAAGGCGAACATTACGAGAGGCTGCCCTTCTACTATGATGTTGTCCATCCATGTCAGGGGTAAAGGGCAAAAGACGTGGATCTGATATGGCCCGGAGGAAAGAGGCGGGGCTCCGGGCCAGTTCCCCCAGCGTCGTTTGGCCATCGCAAGCGAAGTCCCGTTCGCCGTGCCGGCGCTCCCCAGGACGAGGGTCAGGACTCCATTCAATCCGGCAACTCGGATATTTCGAAGCATCCATTATGATGAAGAAACGATCCCCGTACAAATATTGCTGATCATTTTTCGGCATACTTCGACAATCAACCGAATTGATCGGCAAATCGTTTGCAAACAATCTGTCGGCATCCAGTTCCTAGAGGATTTCGCGATGCCGACGGGTAGCCAGAAGTTTGCCATTCTTCTCTGCAAATTCAGCGATACTGACGACACCGAGCCGGAGCCCGTCAATTTCTTCGAAGACCTGTTCATCAACCGGGGAACCGGCGGCCTCAACGACTACTGGACCGATGCCTCGCTGGGCGCGATCAACCTGGACGGCTCCAAGGTGTTCGGCTGGCATACGCTCGAGCAGACGCGGGACGACTATGTGAAAGCAAGGCCGGACCGGTGGAGTAAGATCAAGGGCGCGATCGACGCGTTCGACCTCCAGTTGACGGACTATGCCGGCTTCGTCGCTCTCTTCAATGTCGGCGTGGGCGATAGCAGCGCGGCGGGAAAAGGGGTCCTCGGGGGGCCGCCCGAATACAATGTGACCTTTCTAGCGCATGAGACCGGTCACGTGATCGGGCTCGATCACTCTTACGACCAGTCGACCCGCAAGACCGACACCTGGTCGGCGCCCGGCGAGTACTGGGACCAGTACGACATCATGAGCGCGATGAACGTCTTTTCCCACACGCATACGAGGTTCGGGCGGAGAGGACCGCTGCTCTGCGCTCCGAACCTGAACCGGATGGGCTGGCTTCCGCGCGACAGGGTCTGGACGAGACCCTACGGCGGCAGCTTCTCGGAGTGCCTCGAACTCGTTCCCCTGGGGCATCCGGAAATCCCCGGCTATCTCGCCGCCGAGATTGGCTCCTACACAATCGAAATGCGTGTCCCCGACCGCTGGGACGCAGGCCTGTCGCGACCCTGCATCCTCATTCATCGCATGTCCGGCGAGAACGCCATGGTGCTGGCGTCGGACAAGGAGAATTGGGTCAACGAGTGGGTGGCCGGCCAGACCTTCGGGCCGAACCAGGTCGAGATGACGATCGCCGGAGGAACCCGTATCCAGATCTCCGATATCGACCGCGCCAGCATGAAAGCGCGGGTCTGCGTGACCCACCAGGTCGGCCGCGACGACAAGGAGGGCGTCCTGATCCTCGGCTCCGTCGTCGTCGGCGACGGATGGGTGCTGCTCAAGGACGTGCTCTATCGCATTCCGCCAAAAGGCGACCCGTTGCGGGACATGTTGGGTTCCCTTGCCCATGCCGGCCTCCAGAGGCGCGACATCGGAATGCCCCAGCTCAGCGCTTCCGATATCGAGGTCATCGCGAAACTGAAGGCTGTCACCAGGGAATAGGCTAAAATCGCCGCACACTTTTAGGCGACATGCCATAAGGTCCATCACCTTGTCCTTTGGCACCTGTGAAAAGCCTGAGACGCGGGCGCGATCCAGGCGAACCCCATCAGCTTCAGACGGATCGCATTTTCGCCTTGGCGGCTCAGCTCGACCTGGCCCTTGGTCTCGGGGCTTCCGCCCTTGAAGCAGACCGCGTCGAACGTCATCGACCCATGGCGACCTTTCCGTGGATCGGTCAATTTCTCGCATCCGATCTCGTAGAAGCCGAGACGGGTCTCCTCGACGGTCAGCAGGTCGGCTTCGCCATTCTCTTGCTCGCAGCGCGCTGGGTGAGACGACCAATCGCCCCGGAATTCTTCAGGCACCTGTGCGAAGGCCGGCCCACCCCAGAGTTGGAGAAGGCTGGCCATTGCCACGACGGCCACGCGAGAGCGACGAGCGACGCCTGCCCGTCCAGCTGCTGGAGACATGTCGCTGTCCTCCTGTTTCACGCCAACCCTACAACGCATGTCTTTTTCCCGAAACCGCCGCACACTTTCGGGAGACCCGCTTTTGTCATTCCGTTTGGCGGGAAGGATGCTTGATGTCGCCGATGTTTCATTCCACATCGGTCATCATGAGGGATGTCATTCGGAATCAGCGCCGGGTGTTCGGGTGGGCCTTGCCCGCCTCCCTTGTCCTGCATTTGGTCATCGTCGCGCTTCTGATATTCGGGTTGCCGGTCTCGCTGCCGCACCCCCAGAAGGAGCAAGCGGTGACCGTGGATCTGGTGCCGCCGCCCGAACGATCCGAGAACGCCGAAAACGAGCACCCGCCTGCCGCAGAAGAGCCCGAGCCCGAACGATCGCAGGACGCGGATCGTGACATGCCCTCCGCGGGCGATCAGTCCGCGCGGCAGGAGCCCTCGCCTGCGATCAGGCCCGTCTTCCAATTCGGTGAAGAGGATGCCGGCCCTCGAGAGTCTCCCGACGGCAGCAGCTCAGAGGACGGTTCGCCGGCGGCGCCGCGCGATCCGGATGAACGGGAGACGGCGGAACAACCGACCCAAGCCGAGGGCGAGGCGACGGATCAGGCTCCGCCGCAGGAGCCGCCCGCCGCCGACGCTCAGCCTCCCCTGGAGCTTCGGGAAGCCAAGACGTTGTTCTCGCAAGCGTCCACCGGTCGTCCGGCGGCGACAACGGCGATGGCTGGCGTGCCGCGCCCTGTACGGGCCGGCCGACTCTGCCTCACCGAATTGCGCGCGCAGTTGCTCAACGGCTCACCTCCTTTTTTTCCGGACCTCCTGCCTTCCGAGTGGAAGAACGACGGCACGACCGTCGACATCCCCGCCACAGCCTTCCGCGCGAGCGGCCAGTGGTACAATCTGGGCTATCGTTGCAGCGTCGACGAGGACGCGACGAAAGTCGTGTCCTTTGCCTTCCGAGTGGGAGAAGCGATCCCGCGCAGTGAATGGAAGCGCCGCGGACTGCCCTCGCAATAGGCTGAGCATGGGGTTCTGCATCGCGGGAGCCGGGGACTGGGGCGTCCGGCCGGATATCGGCAACCCTCCGGAAATGCGTCAACAGTCCGCCAGGTGGGTCGGGAGGACGACGGTCAACAATGCATCTCCGCCCATGATCGTGAAGCTGATGCTGCCGCCTAGTGCCTCGGCCCGCCGTTTCATGTTGCCGACACCGTGACCTTTGCCCATCGCGGGCTGGTCTCTGGCGCCATTCCGGATCGACAGTACCGCTTGACCGGCGCCTGCCCCGGAGCCTTCGACGGCGATTCGACGGGATGCGCCGTGTTTGAGCGCATTGGTGATACCCTCCTGCAAGATGCGCAGGATCGACAGGGCATTGCCCGGCGTAACGCCGCTGACTGGCGGAAGGTTTTCCATGGACCAGTCGAGCTCGAAACCGAGCCGGCGAAGCTGCGGCTCGAGTCTTTCTCGCAGGCCCGCGAGCGCCGGAAGAAGATCGCCATCGTCGAGATCGAGGGAATTGACGACGAGGCGGAGGTCGTCGAGCGCGGCGCGGGCGGCCCGCTCAATGGCTTGGGGGTTGCCGGTATCGGATTCCGAAAGCGCTATGATCGACACCAGATGGCCGCTCAGCCCATCATGGAGGTCGCGCATCAGACGCTCGCGTTCGTCCTCGCGGGCGGCCTGAGCGGTGTGCGCCCGCTCTTTTGCATGAAGAGCCGACAATTCCGCCTCCCGCGCCGCCAGTTTGTGCCGGAGCGTTTCGTTGCCGCGGTCCAATTCTCCCAGGCTGTGCGCCAGCCGCCGCATCAGCAGAACCAGCACGGCGGCGGTGATCAGAGGTCGCGTCTTGGAGCCAAGAAGCAGGGCGCCGTCGACCGCGCCAACGATGATCCCGACGTCTCTCAGACCGTACCAGCCGACCAACAGAAACGGTGCGGCCAGCAATGCCTGGTCCCATTCCCGCGTGCGCAGTGAGTTGCGGGCGAGCATAACCCCTCCAGCCAAGTTTCCGCCTATTGCGACGAAGGCACCGATCGTCGCTAGGGTAAGCGGGGCCAGAACGCCAAGCGCGAAGCCGGCGATCAGGGCCGCCGGTAACGCGATGATACTTGTTTTGAGCCACATGGGCCTCGCCATTCCCACGATCGACATGGCGAGGCCGAGCACCATGGGGCCAAAGCTGGAGAGCGCGAAAACGATGTAGGGCTGGCCTCCGGCCGGAACGAAGGTTGGGAGCGACGATCCCGCCAGCGTGTAGGCAAGGCTGGCTCCGCTGACGAGAAACAGCCAGGCGAAAATCGGGTCATGCCGCCGTGCAAGCCACACGGTTGCGATCCCGAGCACCATGAGGACCTGAAGGCCGATCATGGTGGCGCGGCTGGGGCCGCTCGCCAGCGTCCAGAGCCAGCGAGCATCCTCGAACGCCGTCTCCTCGGCCAGATATAGCTGCGACAGATAACCTGGAATGCCACCGCTTTCGCGATAGAGAGTGACCTCCAACACGCCTGACTCGGCGCCCGTAAGCGGCAACCGGAGCATGTAGGTCGAACCGACGGCCGGTTCGCTCCAAGGTTGACTCTCACCGCCATAGAGGCGACGGCCATCGAACCGGACGGTGATGGCATGCTGAGCGGCAGGAATCAGGAGGTATAAAGGTTTTGCCGATGGCAGGTCGACGTTGATGCGATAGGTGCCGCGGGCCGGACCGAAGCCCACGGTATCCGGCCATCTGTGCGGCAAGGTCACGGGCTGTTCGCTCCTTCCGTCGAGACTGAAGGTTGCGTGAACCAGGGCCGGCGTATCGACCGGTGCCGGCAGGCGAAACCATTGCGGTGCGGCGGCAAGCGCCAGCGTGAGAACAAGGATCGCGAGGAACGGGGCGAAGGTGAGAAGCGGGCGACCGCCTTGGTCGCTCATAGCCTGATCAGTCCGAGCCTCGTGGCCTCGAACACAGCCTCCGAGCGGTTCGACGCTTCAAGCTTGCGGTAGATGTTGCGGATATGGACCGGTACTGTCTGCCGCGAAATTCCAAGCCGCTCCGCCAGTTCCGCATTGGTGAAGCCCTTGGCGATACCCCACAAAATGTCCATCTCGCGGGCAGTGAGAATGCTCTTGCCGGACCGTGCCAGCTGACCGTTCGGCGTCTGCAGGCCAAGGCGGCGCACCAGCACGCGCGCGATCCGCGACGAGATCGGCGACTGTCCGCGCATCAGATCGGTGATCGCCTGGATGAGGTCGATCGAATCGGCGTCCTTGAGCAGGTAGCCGGTGGCCCCGGCCTCGATCGCCTGGAGCACGGTGGTCTCGTCGGCGAGCACGGAGATCACCATAGCCTCGGCGTCCGGCTGTTTCGCGCGGAGGGCGCGGATGCCCTCGATGCCATTGCCGTCGGGCAATTTGAGGTCCGTGATCAGCAGGTCGATAGGATGAGCCTCGATGGCGGCGATGCTTTCGGATAGGCTCGCGCACTCGGCAACCAGGTTGCTGCCGGCCCAGCCGCGCAGCAGCGAGGACAGGCGGTTGCGAACGGGCTCGTCATCCTCGGTGAGGACGATCCGGTAGGTCCGCTCGACTGAATGGCCGTTTCCAGTCACGTCCACCGTATTTCCCGCCTCCTCTGCTCGCACACCGCGCCGAGCCTGCCAGTACGACGCCGTGTCGCCGCGATGAATACCCTTTTGTTGGTATCGCGCAGCCGATCGCGTGCGCCAGGCAAATGCATTCAGCCGCTGGCCCACCATTCAAGCATACCCATTTCAGGGTATCCACAACGTCGCGCCTGCTGACCTATTCCTTCCACACTCGAAACGGGGATTGGGGCGACGGGAATGGCTGCACCAAAGCGCGGGCGCGATTCCGCCCTGCCGCCCGAGCCACGCGCACTCGATGCTCGAACGCTGCCGCTGATTGGATCGACGCTTCTCCGTTCATCGGCCGCCATGCAGTCATCGGGAAAGCGCTATGACACTTGCCTTCATCGACACTCTCATATCCCTCATCCTGCTTGCCGTGGCATGCGCCATGGCAGCCAGCGTCATGGTGCGGAAACCGTGGACGGCGCCCTTCGCCGCTCTCGTCTACCGACAGGTCTCCGGCACTCCGCTCTTCCAGACCATCAACATGGCGATATCGGCCCTATGGGCGGTTCTCATGCTGTGGCTTGCCTTTGCCTGGTTCGCGCAGCTTCCGGTGGCCGTGCGCTTCCTGCCGCTCGCTGCCGGCGGCGTCGTTTCCATGGGCCTGCCGCCGCTGTGGATCTGGACCGACCTGAAATGGCGCGCCACCGGCGACAAGCGAAACAACTGGCCGTCGCCGAATTTCTCGCGTCGCGATGCCGAAGCCTACGACGTGGCCGTGATCGGCTCCGGCATCGGCGGCCTGACGGCCGCTGCGCTGCTCGCCGACAAGGGCCTCAGGGTGATCGTTTTCGAGCAGCACGACCGGCCTGGCGGGTTCTGCCATCACTGGATCCGGCGCGCGCGCGATCAGGAGACGCGTGAGCGGCTGCTGTTCCGTTTCGATTCCGGCGTGCACGACTTCTCCGGCTGGTGGCCGGACGGCACACTGGACGTTCTTCTCAGGCGTCTCGGCAAGGCCGACGCCGTGTCGTGGCGGAGGCTCGACCATCGCTTCGACTATGACGGCTTCCGTCTCGACGTGCCGCGCGAATGGCGCGGCCTGATCGATCTGCTCGGCAGGAGGTTCCCGCACGATGCGGCGGGCATCGCCAGGCTGTTCGACGAGATCCACGAGATCTACGGGGCGATGTACGCCACCGCACGGTACCACAACGGCTTTCCAGGCGCGCCGCAGACGCCTAAGGACGCGATGGCGTTCGCCAGTGAATTCCCACTGGCCGCCGCCTGGGTGGATCGGCCGTGGCGGACGTTCATCGGCCGCTATGTGACGGACGAGGCAGCGCGCGCCCTCATAGAAGGTATCGCTGCATACCGGACCCACGACCCGGCGCTGATCAGCGTCGGCGCCATGGTGCCGCTCTACGCCTATTTCTTTATCGGCGGGGCCTACCCCGAGGGCGGGTCTGGCCATTTCGCCCAGGTGCTCGCCGACGCGATCAAGGAACGTGGCGGCGAGGTGCGGCTGCGCACCGGCGTGACGCGGGTGTTGCAGGAAGACGGCGCCGCGACCGGTGTTGTCGCGCGCGACTACAGAGGCAACGAGACCACCGTGCGCGCCACTGCGGTCGTCTGCAACGCCGATCCGGGCACGCTGGCGCGCGACCTGCTCGAGGAAAGCTCGCAACGGAGGCTGATGCTGCACCAGTTCGGCGAGATCGTGCCGTCCTGCTCGGCGGTCGGCATGCATGTCGGCCTGCGCGGCACCGTCGACGTGCCGCCGATCGTTCATGTGAAGGACGGCGACGTGCACACCGAGGTGATCTTCACCAAGGTCGTCGATTCCTCCTGCGCGCCGGATGGCTATTCGACGATCGACCTCTTTCAACTGACGCCGCCAGACGAATCGGCAACGTGGTTCCCACCTGCCGCCACAGACAAGGACCTGAAGCCTTTCCGCCGCTCGCAGCCCTATCTCGACCGCAAGGCCGCGATATCGGCGAAAATGCTCGACGTGGCGCGGCGCATCGTGCCGGACCTCGATGGCCGCATCATCTATCAGAGCGACGCTAGCCCGGTGACCTTCCACCGCTACGGCTGGACCCGTGATGGTGCGATCTATGGCTTGAGGAACCCCGGCGGAGGGCTGCCGGTCCGCACGCCGGTGCGCAACCTCGTCCTAGCCGGCGCGATGACGCTGGGCGGCGGCATCGAGCCGACGGCGCTCGCCGGCGCATTCGCCGCCAAGGCGCTGGTACCCGATGTGCTGGTGCCGAAGGACAGGCCGCGCGAGCAGGCGGCCTCACACGACAGCGCAATCGAAGCAGGCGTTGAGCCCGGAGGTGCCTATGCGGCTTGACCTGGACGCGCTTTACGGCCTCACCGGCATGCTCATCATCGTGTGCTGGGGCCTGCTGATCCTCCATCCGGACCGCTCATCGCGCTGGATCACGGTTCCCAAATTCGCGGTGCCGACACTGTTCGGGCTGATCTACGCCGGCATCATGATGGCCAAATTCTTCGACAGCGGCGGCGGCTACGGCTCGATCGCGGCGGTGCGCGCGCTCTTCGCGCATGACGACATCCTGCTCGCAGGCTGGCTGCATTATCTTGCTTACGACTTCTTCATCGGCGTCTGGATCGCGGAGCAAGCCGACCGCATCGGCCTGTCGCGTCAGATCCAGGCTCTGATCCTCGTCACCGCCTTCATGTTTCCGCCCATGGGACTGGTGCTGTTCCTCGCGACAAGGGCAACAATCCGGCGCGCCTGGAGGCTCGCATGAACCAGACGCTGACGCTTGAGCACGACGAGACGACGCGCGCCTGGCTCGGTCTTGCTTGCTTCATGATTGCGATCATGGTCGTTCTTACGCCGGCCGCGATCTACGACCCGCGCATGCTCGACGGCGTCGGCGTGTGGGAAAAACCGCTGAAATTCGCGCTGGCGCTCGCCGTTCATTTCACGACGCTGGCCATTCTCGTGCAACTCCTGCCGCCGGAGATCCGGACAGGGCCGCGGATGGCGCGGATGGTCCGCTTCTCGGTCGCGGCGGCCGTCTTCGAAATCGGCTACATCACCTTCCAGGCGGCGCGAGGGCGCCACTCCCATTTCAACTTCGACACACCGTTCGAGACGGGCATGTACGCGCTCATGGGTGTCGGCGCAGTCTATCTTGCAATCTTCCCGTTCGTCGTCGGGCGCCTGATCCGAGAGCAGGGCGACGATGGGTCGGGATACAGGCTCGGCGCGGTCGTCGGGCTGCTGCTCGCGCCGGTGCTTACGCTGGTCGTGGCCGGCTACATGTCGGGCGTCACCTACAATCGCTGGGTCGGCGTCCCGGCGGGCGCGGAAGGCATTCCGTTCTTCGGCTGGTCGCGCGAGGTTGGAGACTTCCGGCCGGCGCATTTCGTTGGGCTGCACGCCATGCAGATCCTGCCGTTGGTCGGACTCGCAGGCGACCGGTTCGCACCCGCGCTGGCGCGACCCGTGGTCTGGATCGTTGCCGTGGTGGTCGTCCTCGCCACCGCCGCCCTGTTCGTCCAGGCGCTCGCCGGCCTGCCGGTCTGGGCACACTGAGGGTGGCCGGTCGCATACTCTTTTCTTGGTATTTCGACGATCCGGCACGGAGGCTAGACCCATCACGCAACGTTCAATCGGTCCTGGGGGCGGGACGCCGTGGCAATTCAGGCGCTCATATCAGCAGAATCATGCGAGCATGTCGCGGCCGGTCGCGGCTCGCATGAGGGCACCGTGATGACCGACATCATGACCAGCATCCGCGGCACGCGCTGGGCGCCGCCCTTCGTCTTCATCGACCGCATCATCCACATCGATCGGGAGAACGCCGTCGCGCTCACCGTCTTTGGCGGCGAAGAGGACCGCTTCACGTACGGCAGCCATGCTAGCCCGTCGCTGCTCGTGGAGTGCATGGCGCAGCTGTCGCTGGCGCTGATCCGCCACTCAGACCCGGCGGTCGAGATCGGCATCATTCCTTCGCTACGCGATATCGCCATGTCGCCGCTGCCGGAGGGAAGCTTCCAGGCCGTCATCCGCGTTTGCTGGTCAGCCGGCGCGTTTCCCCGCTACGAATTCACCGGCACGGCCTTCGTCATGAACCGCGTCGCCTGCGAGGCGAAACTCGACATCCTGGCAAGACGGGAAGGCGGGTAATGGCAGGCTTGGACCTCAACCGCCTGGCAAACGTCTTCGGCGCGGATGTCGTCCATGACGAGGCGAAGGCGTCGGTGACCCTGACGCACCAGTTCGGTGGCGAGGATTTCCTGCGCGGGCATTTTCCGGGCTTTCCGGTCGTGCCTGGCGTGATCCTGCTCGACGGCATGACACTCGCCGCCGCCCAGCTATTCGGGGGGCTGACCGGACGCGCCTGCAACGAAGTCGACCGGATCACGATCGACATCGCGGCCTTCTACCGCCCCGTGCTGCCAGGCATGGCGGCGAGCTTCACCGCGCGGGCGGACATGCCACGACAGGCCGGGCACGGCTTCGCGGCCAAGTGCTCGGTGATGATCGGGGGAACGCGTCATGCAAGGGCCAGCATGAGCTTTCGCATCCATGGCGACCAGGCATCACCATCAAACTGACAGAGGGGCATCCATGACCACCACCGAACTCGCCAGCATCCAGAACGTCATCATCGACGACATCCTGCTCGACGGCCTCGACCTGGCCGACCTCGGTTACGAGAAGGACCAGATCAGCGGCGCGACGCCGTTGTTCGACGAGACGAACGGCCTCGGGCTCGATTCGCTCGCCGCGCTCGAGGTGGCCGTCGCCGTCCAGCAGAAGTTCGGCTTCAAGATCGAGACGCTCGACCGCGCCTTCTTCGAGACGAATTGCGTGACGGTCGATACGCTGGCCCGCTACGTCGCTGGCCGCCTGTCGTGAATACCCACGTTTCCATCCGGCCGGGGCCGAACGACGACACCGTCTTCGTCGTCGGCCTCGGTTCCTATCTTCCCGGCAAGCCGGTGGCCAATGAGGCCATCGCCCAGCGTCTGCCGAAGGTGCCGGTGCTCGACCTGATGCGCTATTTCGGCGTCGAGCAGCGCCACTTCGTCGTCGACGCCGAAACCGGAGCGCAGATCGAGGAAGGGCTCGGGACCTGCGAGATGGCTTGCCGGGCGGCGAGCGCCGCGCTCGCGGACGCCGGTCTCACAGCGGGCGACATCGACCTGATCGTCACCACCACTGCGACGCCCGATGTCATCATGCCGCCGTTGGCTCGCCAGGTGCAGCGCCGGCTGGGCATCGAGCGGGCCCAGCTTTTCGACCTTCGCGGAGGTTGTGCCGCCGCGATCCAGGGTCTGATCCTCGCCCGGACGATGATCCGCTCCGGCCTCGCGCGCGCAGCGCTGATCTGCGGCGCGGAATGCATGTCGCCCTACTACTACGCCGAGCGCCTGCTCGTGAACGCCTCTCCGGATGCGTCCGACATGATCAACGGGCTAATCTTCGCTGACGGCGCCTCGGCCATGGTCGTCGTCGGTAGCGACCTGGCGCAGGGCCGCACCTGCGCCCTGGAGATCGGCTACTGCAGGGCCGTCGCCACCCATCCGCACGAGAAGGAAGGGCTGCTCATCGGGCCGGACGAGCGGAAACGGATGCCGGTCCACACGACCCACAACCATAAGCTCATCAGCCGTCTGCTGCCGCGGATCGTCGGCGACGCCGTTGCCGAGCTTGTCGCCGGCGGCGGGCGGCGGGCGGAGGATTACGGCACGATCGTCGTGCCGCAGGCCAACCGCTCGCTGATGTCGATGATCATGCCCGACATGGTAATGGGCCTCGACGGGCTGATGTTCTACGTCGGCGACAGGACCGCAAACATCCCGGGCGCGGCGATGGTGATGGCGCTCGACTTTGCGGTGCGTTCGGGCCGAGTGACTGCCGGCGGTCAACCAGTCGGCGTCGTCGCGGCGGAGACGGCGTCATGGACTTACGCCGTCGTCGACCTCGTGGCGGTTCATTGAGGCGCGGCATGGACACACCCTCCGGACCAATCCTGATCGTCGATGCCGGGCATGGTGTCGGCCCGCATCTTGCGTCGCTGCTGGGAGAGCGCGGCTTCGACGTCGTCGCCTGGGTAACGGGTGAGTGTGTCGGCCTCCGCGAACAAGCGGCGTCCGTGCAATGGCTGCATGATGCATCGATCGATACCCTCGACACCGACCTCCTGACCTCGGCGACCGCCGTGATCTTCAACGTATCGGCCGTGGACGAAGCGGCGCTGATAACCCGAGGCGGACTGGCCGATGCGATCGCGGCCGACGGCGCCTTCTTCATGCAGACCCTGCAGGCGGTTTCGCGCGTGATGATCGGGCGCGGCCGCGGGCAGATCTGGGTTCTCGCGGCCGACGACAGCTTCGCCTACTACCTGCCGTTGCCGGCCGCGCCGATCATCCACCACACCCGCATCGGGGCCGTGCGCGCCATCGCCAAGGAACTCGCCCGGTTCGGGGTTTCGGCCAACGCGGCGGTGCTGCAGCCCGCACCCGAAACGACCCAGGCCGGCGATTGGCAGCAGGCGCGGACCGGCGTCGGTTCCTACGCCCAGAAGTTCAAGCCGGTCCCGCTCGCCCTCGCCGCCGACACGCTGGCCTTCTGGATCAGCCGCGAGACACTGCCGATGAACGGCTCGGTCGTGCATTTCGGCAATGGCATCTACGATGGGAACGTCTGACATGAGCGACCGTGGACAGCAGAACAGGGTGGTCCTTGTCACCGGCGGCAGTCGCGGCATCGGTCGGGCGGTCGTGCTCAGGCTGGCGCAAACAGGCGCGCACATCGCCTTTACCTACGCCACCCGCACTGACGCCGCCCGCGATACGGCGGCGCAGGCGCGCCAGGCGGGTGCGGCCGACGTGACGTTCTTTCCGTGCGACATGGCGGACACAAAGGCGATCGCCGATTTGCCGAGCCTCGTCGACGGACGCTGGGGACGTCTGGATGTGCTCGTCAACAATGCAGGGCTGACCCGCGACGGTCCCTTTGCGCTCCTGCCGGCCGAACAGTGGCGGGAAGTGCTGACCGTCAACCTGGTCAACACGATCCGGCTCACCGAAGCCGCGCTGCCCATGCTCGAACAGACACGTGGCGTCGTCGTCAGCGTTTCGAGCCTAGCCGGACGCGCCGGCAAGGAAGGGCAGGTGCCCTATTCGGCGACGAAGTCGGGGCTGATCGGCATGACGCGCCTGGTTGCCCGTACATGCAGACAAAGGGGCATCCGCGCCGTGGCAGTAATGCCGGGTTTCATCCGCACGGACATGATCGAGGGGCTCGGTGCAAAGGCAATGGAGCCGACCCTCGCTGGCAGCGTGCAGCCCCGGCCGGGCGAGGCGGAAGAAGTCGCGAATGTCTGCGCCTTCCTCGCCAGCAATGAAGCCAGCTATCTCGACGGCTCGGCGGTGCCGGTCGACGGAGGGTTCCGGATATGACAGCGCGCGCCGTCATCACCGGCATGGGCGTCCGCGTGCCGATGGCGGCTTCCATCGACGAGCTGAAGGCCGAGGTGCTCGCAGGCAACAAGGCGATGATCGAGGTCGACCGCTTCGATGCTTCGCGCTTCAAGGGACGAAACGCCTCGGTCTTCCCGGTCGCTTGTCCCGACCTTGCGCCTGCCGTCCTGCGCCCCTGGGCGGAGCGGACGGCCGGCTACGCGCTCGCCGCGCTCGCCGAGGCGAAGGCGCAGAGCGGCATCGACTGGAAGCACTATGCGCCGGAGTGCATTGCGGTCGTCCTCGGCACGTCCAACAGCGGCATCGAGCGGCTGGAGGAGATCGCCAAGGCCCCGTCGATCGCCGATATCGATCCGCGCAAACTCGCCGCCACCTCTATCGCGCATGCAACCAACGTGGTGGCGGCCCGGGTCGGCGCGAAAGGGCCGCGAGTCACCTTCTCTTCGGCCTGCGCGTCCAGCACGGCCGCCGTCGGCCATGCCATGGACCTCATCCGCGACGGCTGCGCCGACCTGGTGATCGTGGTCGGCGCGGATGACGTCTCGCACGGCATCATGGCCGGCTTCAACAGCCTCGGCGCCCTATCGTCCACCTGCACCGCGCCGTTCAGCGAACCGATCGGCATCACGCTGGGCGAAGGCGCGGGTGTCTTCATCATGGAGAATGCAAGGCTGGCCGCGCGGCGCGGCGCGAAAGCCATCGCCGAAGTGACAGGCTACGCGCTCTCCGGCGACGCCTACCACGCCACCTCGCCTGACCGCGAAGGCCGAGGCATCGAGGCGGCCATGCGCATGGCCTTGGCCGACGCCCGGCTCGACCCGCACGACATCGACTTCGTTTCCGCACACGGCACCGGCACCGAGGCCAACGACTCGGCCGAGTCACAGGCTATGGAGCGACTGTTCGGCCGCTCGGTGCCTATCAGTTCCTCGAAATCCTTCCTCGGCCATACGCTGGGCGCCAGCGGCATCATCGAAATGATCGCGACGCTCGCCCTGGCGCGTGACGGCATGATCCCGCCGACGTTGAACTTCGGCGGCCTGCGCCCCGGCTGCGCCGATCTCGACTACGTGCCGAACGAACCACGTCGGCATGCGGTGCGCCGCTTCGCCTGCAACAACTACGCCTTCGGCGGCAACAACGCCTCGACGATCATCGACCTGGAGATCGGCCGCTCGCCGCTCCCCGAGGTCGCGTCGCGGCCAGTCGCCATCACCGGCCTCGGAGCGGTCAGTGCGATGGGCACCGGTTATGCAAGCTTCGCCGAGGGCTTTGCGGCCGGCACGGTCTTCGATATTCAGGACGAGGACGCTGGCCTGGCGGTAGCCCGTGTCGGGAACTTCGCCTTTTCCGATCCGCGCCTGAAGGCCTTCATCCGCGCCTCGCCCATGGTCCGCTTTGCCATCGAGGCGGCGCGGGAGGCGACCGCCATGCTCGACAATGGCGAGCGCGAAGAAAGCGGCTTGATCATGGGCATCGTCAACGCCGCCCAGCGCAATATGGAGCGATTTCTCGAAAGCGTAGGCGGCGATACGCCCGAGCTTGCCAGCCCGCAGCATTTCTCGATGACGACCATGAACGCCATCGGCGGGCAGGTTTCGATTGCCCATGGACTCAAGGGTTACAACACCTCGCTCGCCGGCTCGTGGTCCGCGGCCGCCTACGGTTTCACGCTGGTGAACCGAGCCAGGCAGGACCGTGTCGTTGTCGCAGCTTGCGACGAGATCACTCCGAAGCTCACCGAATTCTATGGCGCGATGAAGGGCATCTTGCGTGCCTCGCGCGCCGAGGCATTCGATGGCAAGGACGGCATCAATCTTGGTGAGGGCGCGGCAGCCTTGATGTTCGAGGCACTCCACACGGCCCGGGCGCGAGGGGCCGACGTGCTGGCGGTGATTTCCGCGTCAGCCGAGACACAGGACCCCAAGCTTAACGGCTGCCGGCGCGACGGTGACGGTCTGGCGCGGGCAGTTCGCATGTGTCTGGAACGCATCGGCCTCCGGCCGGCCGACATCGGCGCTGTCATTGCCGGCGGCTCGTGGACGCGGATCGCCCAGCAGGCTGAGATGTCGGCCGTGCGCGAGGTCTTCGGCAATGCCGGTCCGCAGCTCCACAGCACGATCGAGCAGACTGGGTTCCTGCCTGCCGCCGGCGCGCTCTTCGGCCTGGCCGGCGGCGTGCGCCTCCTTACCGAGGTTGAGCATGTGCTTGTCATGGGCAGCGACGTGACCGGACCGCATGCCGCCATGATCATCTCGCGCCCTTGAGCGCCTGCAGGAGGACAACCGTGAGCGAAACGACTTGGATGAAAACCGAGGCATCTCCCGTCGCGGCGACCGCGATACGCTTTCCCTGGCGGCTCTACACTGCGACCTTCCTGATCGCGAGCATGTGGATTCACGCCTCCGAGAATTTCCGCTACCTGCTGTTCGTGCGGCCGATGCTGCAGGAATCGCTGTCGATGGTTCCGGACGTCGCGCCGATGAACCTCGCCGTGTTCGTGAGCTGGGGTATCTGGGACACGGTCCTCTCGGCGATGACCGTGCTGACCTATTGGCTTTACGCGCAGGTCTTCGGCCCGAGCGTTCGATCGGCGGTAGTTGCCGGCACGATCAGCTGGCTCTCGTCCTTTGTCTTCTTCTGGCACGCCTTCGCCAACCTCAACCTCGCCACGGTCGCCGATCTGATTGTCGAACCATCGCTGTCCTGGGTGGAGCTCGTCGTCGCCAGCCTTATCGCACGCTGGTGTTTCGGATCGTCGGTGCTCGCGCGTCTCGTCGGGGAGCGTCGTGCGCACCGTGGCGTCTGAAGCGGGCGGCGGTGCGGGGCGGAGCGTCGGGCCGCTGCTTTACGAGGTAGCCTATGCCGACACCGACGCCGGCGGTATTGTCTATCACGCGACCTATCTGGCGATGGCGGAGCGCAGCCGCAACCATGTTCTGAGAGCAGTCGGCCTTCCAGTCGCCGAGATGAAGGCCTGTTTCGGAGTGCTCTTCATCGTGCGCGAGATACGGACGATCTTTTACCGGCCGGCACTCGTCGGCGACGTGCTGGCGCTGTCGAGCGGCATTGTCTCCGTGACGCCGGTGCGGGCACTGTGGGGCACGACAGTCACTCGCGGCGCCGAACTGATTTCCAGGGTGGAGGCCGAGATCGCTGCCTTCGACCCGGCCGCCGGCGGCCCGTGCCTAGTCCCTTCCGACCTGATGAACCTGCTTGCCCACGCTCCAGGCCTAGCGCCCATGCGCCACGCGCCGCGCATGAAGACGGGGTTCAGGTGAAGCACGTTCGTGAGGCGTTCGATGCAGCGCGTGCCGATAGCAGGGCGATCGATCAGGCCATCGCCACGGTGGAAAGCTACCTCGCCGAGCACCCGGATCACCTCGTCGCGACAGCCTATCTCGGAAGTCTTCACGCCATGTATGCCGGTGCTTCGCATTTTCCCTGGATCAAGCTGAAGCACGCCACCACCGCCTCTGCCATGCTCGACGGCGCCCATGAGCGATGGCTCGAAGGAGCGAACCCGGAATCCAGCGAGGAAATGTATCCAGGTGAGTTGGAGATCCTCCTGCTGCGCGGTGTGGCTTACGCAAACTTTCCTGCATTTCTCGGTAAGACCGGGATTGCGCGGAACTGCCTGGAAAAAGCCGAGAAGCATCCGGCATTCGCCGCGATTCCAGCCCCCTACCAAGCCCTCGCATTTGCTCACCTGGCGGTCATGTGCAACCGCGCCGGCGAGGGAAGTCTTGCCCACAGCTATTTAGAACATGGCATGGTGGCAGATGAAGAGACCACGAGCACGATCTGGAGAGGGCGTTAGCCACTACCCCTTGCAGGCTGTCCACCATTGGCAGAGGAATGGCAGCTCGCAGCCAGAGGCATCATCGCCTATCATCGATGACCGAGCAGCCTGGCGGCGAGGCGGAGGCAAGCTTCGCCACGCTGCCATAGGACGGGCCTGTCAGTTCGGGCAGCGTTGCAGCTTAGTTCGGGAGGGGCTAAAGTCTCGGCAGGCTGGTAAGTATGCCGAGGAGCACCTGATATGTCGGGACGCGCGGCGGCCCGCTGGCTGGTTCGCCTCACTCCGGTCACCGGTCGCACAGTCGACGATCTCCTGAACGTTCCATTGAGCCTTGATGTCTGGGAGCGGCAAGCTGACGCCGTGGTGGCGGCTGTCTCGGAGCAGACGATTTCCGAGCTCGAGCGCCGACGAATAGCTGGCGTCGAGCGTCTCCGGACGATCGCCGACCTGGAAAGTGGCGGACCCGGCTCCGATCGCCTCGACCGGCAATCGGAGGTGCCCTGATCAGGCTGGCCTTTGTCGAACGAAGGAATGGTCTCATGAACATCATCGCCAGGGTTACATCTTCGGGACCGCAGAAGCCGCTTGGGGACGTTCTTCGGGCGCCGCTGGGCATCGACGTTTGGGAGGTCAAGCCGGATCACCTGATCATTCGCGGAACCGAGGCTCAGCTGGACCGCCTGGCCAGCATGGGCTACCGCATCGAGCAACTCGAGGACGTGGAACGGCACCTGTCCACCTTCGACAGAGCCGAGGCGACAGAGCAGTATCACTCCGCAGCCAGCCTGGAAGAAGAACTGCGGCAGCTCGCGGAAGCGAGGCCGGACATCGCCGAGATGATCGAGATCGGCCGAAGCATCGAGGGCCGGCCCATCGTGGCTTTGCGCATCGGGGACCGCCGCGGAGGCGTTCCCAAGATCCTCTTCATGGGCTGCCACCACGCGCGCGAGTGGATCGCCGTAGAGGTGCCTTTCCTGCTGGCCAAGGAACTCGTCGAGCGGGCCGACGAGGCGCCGGTCGCCGGCTGGTTGACGAGCGGCGAAGTCTGGGTCGCCCCGATGGTCAACCCGGACGGCCATGAACACAGCCGGACGCAAGAGAGGCTTTGGCGCAAGAACCGTCGGCGGAACCACGACGGCTCGTTCGGCGTCGATCCGAACCGCAACTATGGCTACATGTGGGGCATTCTTGACGTGCCCACGTCCAGCCACGTGCCGAGCGACGAGACCTATGTCGGCCCGCGCGCTTTCTCCGAGCCGGAGACGCAGGCGATCCGCGACCTGGTCGGGTGCGAACGCTTCGCCGGCGTGATCACCTATCACAGCTACTCTCAGCTCATCCTCTATCCCTGGGGCTACACGGAGAAGCCCGTCCCCGACGCACTGCATCGCGGGCAGATGATCGAAATGGCCGGACAGATGCAGAGCCTGATCCAGGGGGTGCATGGCAAGGTCTATGTTCCGCAGCAGTCCTCCGAGCTCTATCCGACCGCGGGCGACACGACCGACTGGACCTATGGAACCTACGGCATCCCGTCCTTCACCATCGAGCTGAGGCCCCGCACCTTCCAGGAAGGCGGTTTCATCCTGCCGCCAGACCAGATCCTGCCGACCTGGGAAGAGAACCGTCCGGCTGCGTTCCAGTTCATTGAGCAGCTTTTGGCGGCGCCCGTGGCATAGGGGCCGCAGCAAGCGGAGAACAACCGTCCGGTGCGGAGCGATGCCTGGTTTCTCCTAACCCGGGTAACCCGGGCATTCGCCGCTTGGCAGCGACCTTCCGCCTGCACGCATTTATTACGCTGGCCGGCGATCAAGGAAGGGTCAGCTTGCGCATGCGCTCCAGGTCATCAGCCGCGCCGAGCCGCCTCGATCGCGGCAACGTCGATTTTCCGCATATCCATCATCGCATCAAAAGCGCGTTTTGCTTCAGCACCACCGACAGCCAGCGCCTCGGTCAGCACGCGCGGCGTGATTTGCCAGGAGACGCCCCATTTGTCCTTGCACCAGCCGCATGCGCTTTCCTGGCCGCCATTGCCGACGATGGCATTCCAGTAGCGGTCAGTCTCTTCCTGATCCTCGGTGGCGATCTGGAACGAAAAAGCTTCGTTATGCTTGAACATGGGTCCACCATTGAGGCCCAGGCAGGGGATGCCGGCGACCGTGAATTCGACCGTCAGAACGTCGCCCACCTTGCCCGACGGATAGTCGCTGGGAGCATGGTGGACGGCATTCACCGAACTGTCGGGAAAAGTCTCGGCGTAGAAGCGGGCTGCAGCCTCGGCGTCCTTGTCGTACCACAGGCAAATCGTGTTCTTGGCAATTGCCATCGCTTTGTCCTTTCGCTTCTGAAGCCAATTTCGGGCCGGTTTCCCACATAGTGGGGCCAGGTTCACAGCTTCGACAGTACACCAAGAACTCAGAATGCGCTCACGCCAATGACGTTCCGCAACTCGCTGATCGGACGAGCACTCCGCGCCAGCACTGAGCCAATTTTGCCATTGCCGGGGCCGAACCCATCGAGTTCCAAGCAGCCTAATAGGAAAGTCGCAGCGGCTGTCGCTTGTGTCGGCTGGGCTTGTCCCAGGCGGAAGGGCGTCCGATTCCGTGGTACCGAAGCGACAAAACGTTCAAGTCCAACTTCTGAGAGTCCATCGAAAAAAACGTTGAACAAAACGACAAGATTGCGATAAGACAATTTAAAGTTGGTGTTATGCCACATGTACACCCTTACGTCGTATCCAAACAGGGACCGCGTATCTGTCCGATGGAACCTGACCTGCCCCTTGAACTGCTTGTTCGCGGATACCCTGTCAGTCATCAGGCCAAGCGCAAGAAAGCCCTTGAAAATTGGAAAAACGATGTGCGCCGTCAAGCGCGAGCTCAAATGGAGCCCGGTCACTTTGCGCTTCAGCGTCTTTTGAAAGCGACGGTGTACTTCTTTCCTCAAGCTGAACTCGAGCCCGACCTCGACAATGCGACCAAGCCCGTGCTGGATGGCCTTTCCCAGTGCGTATATATTGATGACAGGCAAATCGAGCGGTTGATTATTCAACGGTTTGAGCCTGGGCGGGTGATTCCGCTGTTGGACGACAGTCCTCGTTTCAACGAGGCAGTCGCATCGGACGAGCCCATTATCTACATTCGGCTAGAGGCTTTCGGAGAAGACGCAAGATGAGAACAAGTCACTCTGAACTTGAGCGACTGGCGCTGGATCAACTCGAGCCACAACTCGTGCGTCGCGGCTACCAGTTAATACGGAACCCGTCCAGAGCGGACCTGCCTTCGTTTGTCGAGGGCTATATTCCGGACGCGATTGCGATCGGACGAAATCCAAAGATCGCTTTGGAGATCAAAGGGCGGGGAGGTTTCGATATGGAGCGCAGCCTAGCCACGATACGGAAGCGCTTCGAAGGTCAAGACGATTGGGTTTTTCAAGTCTTCTATTTCAACTCGCTTGAGCCTCTTGTCATGAAGCTTCCTGCCGATACAATCGATGAGCAAGTAAAGAGAGTTGCAGGCTTGGCCAGAACAGATGCTCAGGCGGCATTCGTGCTAGCTTGGTCAGTGTTGGAAGCGAGCGCTCGTGAATCTGGATTACTCGATGATCGTCCTGGCGGGGCGAATAGGATTGTTAGCCTTCTTGCTTCCGAGGGTTATATAGGACGTAGTCAAGTATCGGACTTTCTTGATTTAGCCAATCTCCGCAATCGCATCGTCCACGGCCAGTTAGACATTGAGCCATCTGAAGCCGATGTCGAACGCATTCTAACACTAGTCTCGATAATTAGAACTTCTGATGAAGATAATACCCCACATTGAGTTGTCTTGGCTCAATAAGTTAGTTTCATGTAAAGACACTCGGCGCGAGGATTTGCACGGAATTTCTCGGCAGGGTTTGTAAGATATGCGAGAATTCTGGCTATGGTTGGTTCGACCGCCGCGATCTCGTCATACTCACCCGAGCCGATTTCCCCATCGCTCGTTTGAAGGCCCGGGCGGCGATGGCCGCCGAGGCCGCCATGCCCGACCGGAAATCCATCAGGCGAAGCCATAGCCCGAGCGCATCCAGGAACTGGTTCGGGCTTCCCGAGCGGATGCCGTCCTTCATCTGGTGGAGCAATGGGCGTCCCAATTCTCCCGCGATCCCGCTTTCTTGCGGACGGGAACGGCCGATCTTACGAAGCCGGCTAATGATATAGGGCTTTCGATATACTTCCTCTATGCCGTAGCGGCATCCGAGGAAGCGCGTCAGGATGTGAAGCTCAAGCGGTGTAAGCGCAACGTCCTGCTCGATCCAGAACGCTTCGGACAGGTCCTGAAGCGCCCTGTCCCATAGCTGCTTGCGGGCGGCGATCGCGGCTCGCTGGATCAGGCAGGCGCGGCGCGCCAAGGGCGAGGCCGTCTTGCCGCAGCCGGGATCGAATGCCTGGAGTTCCATGCGGTCCAGCAAGCTCTCGACCAGTATCCTGTCGCTCTCCTTCCAGCGCTGCACTCTCTCACTCTCCTCGTATCGGGCCGCAGCCGGGCCACGTTCCCCGCCATGCTGGCGCTGCAGCAGGACGATCTCGTCGACGCATGCCGCCGGTCCGACTTGCGCCATGTGTAGATGGAAATAGTAATCGACCGACGAGGTGATGGTGCGGTCGAAAGGGAGCATCGCTTCGTAGGCCGTCCTGCGGGCCAGGACGCAGGGATGGCCGGTGATGAAACAATCCTCCATCAGCTTTACCAGAAAGGGGCGCGTATCCTCGCTCGGATAGACCGACTTTTCGCCTTCGGCGATTTCGCCCTCGTCGGTCGCCGTGAACTTGACCAGGTGGCCATAGGAGAAGACGAGATCTGGATCGCGTCGATGAGGTTCGGCCAGGGCGGCAAGCGCGTTCGGAGGAGCGATATCGTCGTCATCCATGATCCAGACGAGATCGCCGCTGGTTTCGGCAAGCGCCCGTTCGATCGCGGCAACCTTGCCCTGGTTCGCCTGATGGAGGTAGCGCAGCCGCGGGCGGTAGCGCTCTATAGCCTCATTTGTCCCGTCGTCGGAACCATCGTCGACGACGATGAAGTCATGGATCGGCGTCGTCTGGGCGAGGACGCTGTCGATGGCGGCCGTGACATAGGCAGCGCGGTTGAACGTCGGCAGGATGACCGATATGCGCGGTTCCGCTACTCGCTCCAGCGGCAGGGGCCGTGGCGCCGGGTCGCCCTGTCCTGTGTTCGCCGGAATCCGTTCGGCTCCACGCCGGCCCTCCCTCGTGCTCATGCCCCTCCCACCCTGATATTCCTGCGCCACCGACACAGGAGGCCGGTCGCCAGCCCCACGGCCCTTGGCAGTTGGCGAAAATTGAGTGCGGCCCAGAAGGCGACGTACAGGATCACGCCGCAGGCGATCAGGATCAGGGCGAGCAGCGGCGCCCCCAGCAGCCCACCCAGGCTTCTGCGCAGGATCTCGATCGACAAGGCCATCGCCACTGCGGGAACGGCGCTGACGGCGGCGATCCGGAATTGCTGCTTCGCGGCGAAGCCCGTGAGGCGCTCGACATAAGCGGCGCCGACCGGCCACGAAATGAAGGCGCGAACCAGCATCGCGGCTGCCACACCCTCAACGCCAACCAAGGCGCCGAGGGGACAAAGCAGCAGACCGAGCAATGCGTTGATGAGGTTCAGGCGCATCCTGAGATCGGCGCGGCCCAACCCCAGGATTATGGCGCCGTTGAAGCCGCTGGCCGACGAGCGGAGCGCGGTCAGCGTCAGGATCTGGACGGTCACCACCGCGCCGACCCAATCCGGACCCAGCAGCAGGGGGACGGCAATCGGCGACACGACGACAAAGCCGAGGATCGCGGGCCATGCGATCGCGGTGGAGGTCGCGATTGCGCGCGCCAGGAGACCACGCAACTGCTCGAGATCGTCCTTGGTTCGTGCCGCGGCGGGAAAGGCAATGGCCACCAGCGGCCCGGTGATGAGGCCTATCGCCTGGTCGAGAAGGCGAGAGGCGACGGCAAAATAACCGAGGGCCTGCGTGCCCAGCATCACCTGGATCACGAGCCGAGGCGTCGCCTGAGCGAGATATTGAAAGAAAGCGCCAAGCAGCCTGGATCTGGCAAAGGTCCAGAGCTCGACGACATCGTGCCGGCGGAACGAAATACCCGGCACCCATTTGGCCGCGATGGCGACGAATAGCAGGCGCAGGCTGCGTCGGGCGATCTCCATCGAAAGGAGGCTCCATATCCCTGCTCCGGCATAGGCGAGCGCCGTGCCCAGGATGAAGGCGGTGAGCCCGGTGGCGGTGTCGATCCGCGCAAGGACGTTGAAATTCATCCCGCGGACGAGCAGATTGGTCGGAACATTGGCCGCAGCCGTCAGCACGATCAGGACCGCGACCGCCGGCATGAGCTCCGCGATGTCGGGGTGGCCCAAAATCGTCGTAATGAGCGGCGCGGCAGCGACCAGCGCGGCAGCGATCGCCACGGCAAGGGACAGGGTCAGCACGAAGGCCGCATTGCGATCCCCGTCGGCGACCGTCGGCTTCTGCACCAGAAAGTCGGTGACATGGCCCCCGACAGCTATCTCGGCCAGGCCGGCGATCAGCATTGTCAACGTGAAGACGCCGTAGACCTCCGGGCCGAGAAGGCGTGCTATGACCGCGATGCTGGCCAACGCGAGAAGCGTTTGCGCCACCTGGCCGGAGAAGGCCCAGGCGTATTGCGTGACAAGCGATCGCCGGGAGAGACGCGCCATGGGATCAGGAACGCGTCACAAGATCCGGACTTTTCGAGCGTCCACTGTTGCGGGCGTGCCGGCTTGCCAGTCGCCCGCTCCACCATTCCAGTGCCGGCAACAGCACTCTGCTGCCGGCTGCGAGCCATTTATGCCGACGGCCGATCAAGGGAACCTTGCGCAAGAGCGGTTCCGCGATGCTCTCATAGTGGCGCCAGCGCAGCATCGACGTCCGCTTGGCGAAATAGGGGTCGTTGGGGAGCTCCCACTTGCGCTGGAAATGCGCGAGGCTGCTGCGCTGCCAGGCGGGGGACCATCGCAGCGCGAAGAACTTCAAGTCGCGGGGCTCGATCGCCCCGGCATGGCCGAGGAAGGTTACGATCGCCGTGGGCTCGAACATGACTCGGCCGCCGGCCTGCCAGACGCTCAGGCAGAAATCGAGGTGCTCCTTGGTGGCCAGCAGCTCGTCGAGTTCGCCGATCTTCGCGAACACATCGCGCCGGACCAGCGCACAATGGAACTCGCAGCACTGCGTCTCGCCGCGCACCAAGCTCACCTCATGAACCTTCTTCCCCTGCAGCAGCTCGACTTCCTTCAAGCGGCGATCTTCGGGACGTGCGGCGAGGAAGGCCTTGACGTCCTCGGTGAACAGACCGCCGGCCTGATGGATTTCACGGTGCAGGGGGATTTTCTGACAGGTCAGGGGGGCAATGACTTCCGCGCCGGTTTCCTCCGCGCATGTGACCATGGCCGAAAGCCACCCCGGTGAAACGACGACGTCATTGTTGAGAAATGCGATGTAGGGCGTCCGCGCGGCGCGTATGCCGAGGTTTCTCGCCTCGTTCGGATTGAGGATCCCCGGGTGGCCGATATAGACGAAGCCATTGTCGGAGCAGATCTTCTTCAACTCGCGGGCAAGAGCGGCAGGCCCACCGGCATCGACATAGATGAGTTCGTAAGGCCGGCCGGTATAGGCGATCACGCTCTTGAAGGACTCCAGTGCGACGCCGAACCGGTCACGCGGCGTGATGACGATGGTGACCTTGGCTTGCGAAGTCTTGTCCATCTCTTCCACTTCCCCCTCGGTGCAAAACGGGCATGCGACCAGGCCCCAACCGACGCCCAGGCTCGCCTCCCCAGGACAGAGCTTTTTCGTAGACATTCAGCAGGCGCTCGTTGGTGACGGCGATCGCGAAGTTCTCCTCGACCCGACTGCGGGATCGGCGCGCGACGGCGTCCCAGCTCTCGGCACCGCCGAGCAGACGGCGCACCGCCTCGGCGAGATCGCCGGGATCGTTCTCGCGGCACAGAGTTCCCGTCTGCCCTTCTTCGACAAGTTCCGGAATTCCACCATGCCGGGTGCCGACGACCAGGACGCCGACTGCCATCGCCTCCTTCACCGTGTTGACGGTAGCATCCTGGCTGCCGTCGGCCGGGGTCAACGAGGTCGCCAGCATGATGTGGCAGTCCTCGAGAATGCCGAGGATTTCGGAATGCGTCCTCGCCCCATGGAAGGTGACGCGGTCGGAGAGCCCGAGAATGCGTGCCTTCCTTTCCAGTTCGAGCCGCATGGGGCCATTGCCGACGACGTCGAACTGGAATTGCATGCCTTCGCGGGACAGCAAGGCGAGCGCGTCAAGCGCGACGTGAACGCCCTTTCGCTCGATCAGCCTGCCGATGCTCACGAACCGGACAGAGTTCTCGCTCACCTTCTTCGCGCCGCGAAACGGGAAATTGGCGAGATCGATACCGGAACCCACGACATCAATGCGTTCGGCCGGGCAGCCCAAGGCAACCGCCTTGCGGCGAAAATGCTCGCAATTGGCTATGAAGTAGTCGGCCGTTGCAAAAAGACGGTCGTAGACATGAGGCCCGCATGTCTGGACGACCTCGGAAATGTCGTAGCCGCGGAAATGAACGACGAGCTTGCCGCTGAGCAGGCCGGCCTGCTTGTGCTTGAGCACGAACTCGCCGAGGGTGGCAAATTGGCAATGGAGGATATCGTAACGGCCGCCATTTTGCAGGATGGCGGCCTGGTACAGGGAAGCCAGATTCTCGATCGAACGGCGATAGACGATCGGATTGAAAGCGCCGAATGCACGCAGGCCGAAATTTCGAAGCGCGAAGGCCAAGGCGCGAGGCGCCGTGACGAGGTGTTCGGATAGCGACGATGGAGTTGCCGCATTCCACGCGCGGCCCTCCAGCCTTGCTTCGGTTGCCGCATCGACGGCGGAACCCGTCGCCTCGCCGCCGCCGAATCCGTAGATGTGGACGAGGTTGCCCTTTTCCTGAAGCGCGCCGGCACTTGTCGCGACGAAAGCTTCGGACATGATCGGAAACTTGTTGACGAAGAACGCAACCTTCAGGCCTCTGACGTTCAAGGAAGTTCGCTCCCTCGCCCTTCAACGCGTGCTTGCAGTCGCGACTGGAATACTGTCTGCAAGAAGAAGCCCGACCTCTCGGGGAAGCCGGGCTCCAGATTTAGGAAGACGTAATCGCCACCTACGCAGACATCACCTACAAGCCCACGCCACTATATCTGGAGTTGCGAGGGTAGCACTTCGGCATAAACGGTGCCTGTAGCCCACCGAAAGCCCTAATGGCCGCGAAGTGTTCTTCTATTTAGCTAAATCGATGCGGCTATCGTTTGTGGCGGTTAAACGATTATCATTGCCAAGTGTCGGACGGTTGTTTGGCGAAAGGCGCCGAGGCCGATCCGCAGCTCGCCGAGAAGATTGAGAGAAGACTCCACGACGTGCTGGTCGGTTCCGGGCGAGTGGGCCTCGTGCCGTGGGAACGCTCCAGCGCAGCGAATACAAGTCGAAACTGATAGAATGGTTACGCCGAAACAGGGAGGACTGCGATGCGAAAACTTCAATCGCAGGGAGTTCATCATATCACGCTGGTTGGCGCCGGCCGGCAAACGTCGATCGATTTCTGGGAAGGCATACTCGGCATGCCCTTCGTCTTCGAGCAGCCGAACCTCGACAAGGCAAGCGAAAGCCATCTCTATTTCGATCCTGGCGACGGGCGCCTCATCACTGTCTTCACCGACGAAACTCGAAAGCCCGATCCCGCACGCACGTCGACCGATGTCGGCTGCGTGCATCACATCGCCTTCGCGGTGTCGCGGGCAACGTTCCAGCAGGCAGTTGCCCGCCTCGACGAACGGAAAATCAAGCACAGCGGCGTCAAGGACCGCGGCTTCATGGATTCGATCTATTTCGAGGACCCGCTCGGACTCCTGATCGAGCTCGCTTCCTATCGCTTCGAGCCGCCGGCCGGCTACGGCCATGCCGACGTGTTGACGGAGGCGCACAAGGTCAGGATCGCGCGCGGCGACTACAACATCGCCGAAGTGCACCTAGCCGACGCCATCGAGGCGCTGGTCGAGCGGAGCCGAACCTCGCTGTCGGAGGACAGGTCACCGAAGAACCCATATTGAAATCTACCGCCAAACGGGAGGAAACAATGTCTGCGATAAAGCTCAACGTCATCAAACCGAGCGTCAACAACATGACGGCGCGCATTTTCGTGCGGGCGGCCGGCCTCGATTTCACCGAGCAGGATGTCTACGGCCAGACTCGGACGGCCGAGTATCTGGCGCGTTGCCCGTCGCATCTGACGCCGATGATCGAGATGGAGGATCTGCCGAAGGGCGCGCTCTGGGAGAGCTGCGCGATCATGCAGTATCTGTGCAACAAGCACGGGCTCGAGGAATTCTATCCGAAGGACCCCGAAAAGCGGGCGATGATCGACAGTGCCATGTTCTATCTGATCGGCACATTCTACCCCTATCTCGCCAGATCCACCTACCCGGCGCTCAATTTCCCGCAATATCCAGGCGAAGTCGGCCACAGTGACGCCGACGCCGAGACCAAGGAACAGGCGCGCCTCGCCGCGGTCGAGGCGCTCGCAGAACCGCTCGAGGTTTTCCGCACATTCTATTTGGGCGAAAAGCCCTTCATAGGCGGAGAGAAGCCGTCGATTGCCGACATCCGGCTCGCGGCGACGCTCGAATTCCTCGCCGCCATCGACTATCCCCTGCCTGACTGGGCCACGACCTATATGGCCAAGTTGGAGAAGACCCTCGGCGACGCCTATACCGAACCTGCGGCCGACGTGCGGGGCTATATCGCTTACGTGAAATCGCAGCGGCAGTAGGGCAGATCGGGTGGTGAGAGGCTGTACGCAATAACCGCTCCAAATCCTTTATAGGGCCGCTCCCTACGATACCCCCTCTGTCCTGCCGGACATCTCCCCCACAGGACTACGAGATTCACACATCCGGCGGAGCGTTCTGGAGCACCCCTCATCCGACCGCGCTTGGCGCGGCCACCTTCTCCCACAAGGGGAGAAGGGGGAGTTTTGCAGAAGCGCTCCTGCCAATCGCAAATGCTGGCGATTGGCAGGAGCGCTGCGGCCGTCTTGCCTTCTCCCCTTGTGGGAGAAGGTGGCCGACAAGCTTGTGACGCGGCCAAGCCGCGGCACAAGCCCCGGAGGTCGGATGAGGGGTGTTCCAGAGACCGCCGACGATCCGTGAGATGTGTGAATGTCGTAGCCTTGTGGGGGAGATGCCCGGCAGGGCAGAGGGGGGTGCCTCGCGCAAACGGTCAATCTTCGACACCCTCGGTGTGGTCCCCTACACCCTTTCCCCAGTCGCCCGATTGAAATAGTAGACCGCTTCTTCCCCGAACAGCACCGGCACCCTGTCGCCGGCGCGCATGGACACCCGGCCCTGAATCTGCGCAACGAGTTGTGCGCCGCCAACCTTGAGGAGGACCTGTGTCTCGGCGCCGGTCGGCTCGACCATCAGAACTTCGAGCGAGGCTCCATCGCCGCCGAGACCAACCTTGTCGGGGCGGATGCCGGCGACCACGGGGCCGTCCGGCACGGATGTCCTGATCCTTATTCCCTCAGGCCCGGTAAAGACGCCGTGCTCCGCCATGCCGTCCAAAAAATTCATGGCCGGGCTGCCGATGAAACCGGCAACGAAGATGTTGGCCGGATTGTCGTAGAGATCGAGCGGCGCGCCGACCTGCTCGATGATGCCGTCGCGCATCACGACGATGCGGTCGGCCATGGTCATGGCCTCGATCTGGTCGTGGGTGACGTAGATGGTGGTGGTCTTCAGCCGCTGGTGCAGCGCCTTGATCTCGGCTCGCATCTGCACGCGAAGCTTGGCGTCGAGATTGGAGAGCGGCTCATCGAACAGGAAGACTTCGGGATCGCGCACGATGGCCCGCCCCATCGCTACGCGCTGACGCTGGCCGCCGGAGAGCTGGCCGGGATAGCGGTCGAGCAGTTTGTCGAGGCCAAGGATGCCGGCCGCCAGCTCGACCTTGGCGCGCATCTCCGGCTTCGGCACGCGGGAGAGCTTGAGCGAGAAGGCCATGTTCTCGGCGACCGTCATGTGCGGATAGAGCGCGTAGTTCTGGAACACCATAGCGATGTTGCGCTCTTTCGGCGCGACATCGTTCACCACCTCGCCGTCGATGACGATGTTGCCGTCGGATATGGTCTCCAGCCCCGCGATCATGCGCAGCAAGGTCGACTTGCCGCAGCCCGACGGCCCGACCAGCACGACGAACTCGCCGTTCTCGATCGCGGTCGAGACCCCGTGCACCACCTCGACGGCGCCGTAACGCTTGACGACCTTCTCGATCTCGACCCTGGCCATGGCCGGACCTATCGCCTCTTGCCGGCTTCGACCGCCGCCCAGTTGTGATAGGGGCGGCGAAAGGTCGGAATGCGCTCGGCAACCTCGGGCAGCTTACCGAAGGGCTTGTGCGGCTCGGCCTGGTACCAGAAGGCGACTGAAGACATGTCGTCGAAGCGGCGGTTGGCATGGCCCCGCTCGAGGGTGACGCGGATGTCCTTGTGGAAGATCACGGGATCCTCGATATGCCAGCGATAGAGCGTCACCGGCTCGGTCCAGTTCGGCCCGCCGGCGGCGATGATGCCATGATAGGGCGCGTCGTAATCCTGCGTCGGGCACCAGGCCGTGTTGAAATAGTCTTCAGTGCCGGTGCCGTGTAGCGTGGGCGGCCAGGCGTCGTTGGCGCCAGGTGCGGATTCCGGCCTGTCCTCGATGAGCGCGGCCTTCGGACCGATGCGAGGATCGGGCTTGCGAACGGCGTCGGGAACGGAAAGGCCGCGCTCGCCGTCGATGAAGATCATGTCGTCACCCTCGCCGTACCAGTCCCACACTTCGGCGCGGCGGCGCGAATAGACGCTGTAGAGCACGCCGACATAATGGCCGTGCCCGGAGGCTTCGAGGATGGTGTAGTTGTCCTTGCCGTCGACATTTTCGCCGCCGAACAGCACTTGCTCGTTGGTAAGCCCGGTCTCGTCGAAGGGCGCGCGGCGTTCTTGCCGGTATTGCGCGTGGAAGCGGCCGAGCCCGCCTTCAAGCGCATCGTGCAGCTCGAGGTCGATATAGTAGTAAAACAGCAGGTCGTGCTCGGCTTCGTTGGTGATGGTGAACTTCATGCCGGAGCCGAAGGGCATCGGGAAATAGCAGTTGAAGGCCTTGCCATCCTCCGGGCTCGCCTGCATGGGCAGGCTGGCATAGTTGCGGGTGAGGCCATGTCCCATGCCGAAGAAATCGCCGATCGGCGCCTCGATAGAGGGCTCGGCCTCGCCGTCCCACCAGGCGCGCAGTACGGCCTTTCTCAGGTAGTTCTCGCTTTGGCATTGGATGGTGACCCAGATATGGGTGACGATGCCGGCACCCCGATACTCGGCAATCGTCACCGTCTGCCCGGGCTCGACATGCAGCCGGTCGTCATTGCCGCCGGTCCGGTCGTAGCTCGAAAAGCGTCGGGTCCTTGCCTGGCGAAGCTTGGCGAGCCCGCGCAGCGGTGAAAGGCCGGCATTGGTCATCTGGTTGTCCCTGGATTGCGTGGTCATTTCAGGCCGCTTGTCTTGATCGAATCCATGATCTGCCGCTGGAAGATCAGGAAGAGCGCGAGGGTGGGGATGGCGACCACGGTGGAGGCCGCCATCATGTAGTTCCATGCGGCCGAATATTCGCTCTTGAAGTTGGCGATGCCGACCTGCACGACCCAGAGCTTCTGGTCGGAGGCGACCGTGAGCGGCCACAGGAAAGCGTTCCAATTGGCGAGGAAGAACAGGATCGCCAGCGCCGACAGGATCGGCTTGCTGAGCGGCAGGATGACACTCCAATAGACGCGCCAGTAGCCGGCGCCGTCGACGACGGCCGCCTCCTCGATCTCGCGCGGGATCGACAGATAGTATTGGCGCAGGAGAAAGATGCCGAAGGCGTTGAAGATCGCCGGCACGATGAGCCCGGCATAGGAATTCAGCATGCCCATCGCCTTCACGATGATGAAGAGCGGCACGATGATGACCGGCAGCGAGACGAGAAGGGTCGAGAAAATGGCCAGGAAAATCAGCTCGCGCCCGGGGAAGCGCAGCCGGGCGAGCGCGTAGCCGGCCATGGAATGGAAGAAGAGCGCGACGACGGTCACGGTGACAGAGACGAACAGGCTGTTCAGCATATACCGCACGAAGGGCACGCCGGTCATGACATAAACGAAGTTCTCCAGCGTCGGCGCGTCGGGCAGCAGGTTTGGCGAAAAGGATTCCTGCTCCGGTTTGAAGGCGATCGATACCATCCAGAGCAGCGGAAAGATCGTCATGGCGGCGAGGATTGCAGCCACCGTCATCCAGATCACGCGAACGAGGGTCACCTGGCCTGCGCTGAAATAGGGCTGGGGTCGCTTCCTGGGCGTCGGCCTATTCATAGTTGAAGCGGCCTCCGCGGGTGAGCAGGAACATAATGCCGGTGAGCAGGATGAGCGTTACGACAAGGATCGACGCCATCGCCGCCGCGTAGCCGAAGGCGCCGAAACCGAAGGCCTGCTGATAGATGTAGATGATCAGCACCGAGGTGGCGTTGGCCGGCCCGCCCCCGGTCATGACCCAGATGATGTCGAAGGCCTGCGAGCCGGCGACGGCAGCCACCATCGAGATCATGACGACAAAGAAGCTGGTGGGCCTGAGCAGCGGCAGGGTGATGTACCAGAAACGCGCGATCGGCCCGGCGCCGTCCATCGTCGCCGCCTCGTAATACATGCGGGGGATGTCCTGCAGGCCGCCGAGGAAGATCAGCATGTAATAACCCATCAGGAACCAGACGCTGACCGCGACGACGGTGAAGAGCGCAAAATCGGGATCGCCGAGGAAGGAGATGCCGCCGAGCCCGATAGCCGGGGCGATGCGGCTCAGCACGCCGATCTTATCGACGACGAGAAACTGCCAGACCAGCGCCACGACGACGAGGCTCACCATATGGGGCGCGAAGAACATCGAACGGATGACGCCGTTGAAGCGGTTTGTCTTCTGCACCAGAAGCGCCAGGCCGAGACCGCAGACATAAAGCAGCGGCACCAGCATGATGGCGTAGAGCGCCGTCACCTTCGCGGACTGCCAGAACAGCGGGTCGTTCATCATCTTGATGTAGTTGGCGAGGCCGACGAAGCGGTAGGAGCCGAAGCCGTCGACCTCATAGAGGCCGAGCACCAGGGAAAGCAGCATGGGCAGGCCGAGAAAGACGGCGAGACCCAGCGCATCGGGCAGCACGAAGAGATAGCCGGCCAGCCATTCGCGGTGCTTGGCCGAGAGCCGGCTGCGCCTTCTTTTCGCGGGAACGGATCGATGGACCATGGAGACTGCCTGCAATCAAATGCCCCGCAGGCGGCCGCGGGGGTGGACGCAACCGCCTGCGGACGAGCGCGGGATCAGAGGATCGGCGCACCGGAATAGGACGCCAGGAAGGCGTCGAGCTGCTTCGACGCGGCGGCCGCCGTCGCCTGCGGATCGGCTCCGCCGAGCTGCGTCTGCTGGATGGCGTCGGAGATGATCTTATAGACCTCCGGCGGCACGCGTGGCTCGGCGCGCGTGCCCGGGTGAATCTCCTTGGCGAATTTGCCGATCATGCCCTCGCTGAAGGCGGCTTCGCGCGCCTTGAGCGCGCTGTTGCGCGGCGGCATGTCGGACTTCCCTTCCGTGCACCATGTCGCGACCCGGTCGATCGAACCCTGCTCGGACGAACCCAGCGCCCAGGCGCAGAACTCGGCCGCCGCATCGGGGTTCTGGCCCTTGGCGTTGGCGACGAAGGCCCAGCCGCCGCCGACGGTGACATATTTGCCGTTGGCCGGCGTCGGCAGGCGGAAGACGCCATAGGGAAAATCCTTGCCCTTGAGCTGCGAGATCGCCCAGATGCCGACATTCTGAATGGCGCAATAGCCGGAGGCGAGATTGGCGACGGCGTCGTTGGCACCGTTGCCGAGCACCTGGCGCGGCGCCACCCCGGAATTGACCGCATCCTGCCAGAATTTCAGGGCCTGCACGGTGGCCGGCGAATCGAAGGCGCTTTTGCCGTCCGCCGTCTGGAACTCGCCGCCGCCCTGCCAGAGGAAGGGATACCAGGTGAAGTTCTGATAATATCCCGGCGCGGTCTGGAACAGCACGCCGTAGCGTTCCGGCGTCGTCAGCTTCTTCGCGACTTCGAGCAACTCTTCCCAGGTCTTGGGAACGTCGTTCTCGTTGAGGCCAGCCTCCTCGAAGGCTTTGACCGAATAGTACATCGCCATCGGCTCGACCTCCATCGGCAGGCCGTAGATCTTGCCGTCGACCATGCGGTTGGCGATCACGCTTTCCGGGAAATCGGCTCTCGCCGCCTCGTCGATATGAGGCGTCAGATCCTGCAGCACGCCGCCATTGTAGTAGCGCAGGAAATCGCCGGGCGAGATGATGAAGATGTCGGGGCCCTGGCCTGATGCGAAGGCCGTCGCGAGCTTGGGGCCGTTGATATATTCCTTGTTCGGAATGAACTCGAGCTCGACCTTCTGCTCGTGGCTGTCGTTCCAGTCGGCAACCGTCTTCTCGAACCAGGCGACCTGCGAGGGCACCTGCCCGCCCGGCGCGTAGAATTGCCAGAATTTCAGCGGGGCGTCCTGAGCGCGCACCGCCATCCTGTTGATGAAGGGGAAGCCGGTGATGCCGCCGAGGGCGCCCGCCGCGGCAAAGCTCGCGCCATTCACAAGGAGCCGCCGGCGGCTGATGCCGAAAGGCTTTCCAGAAGTCTTGTCCGTCCTTTTCATGTGCTCTCCTCCCTGGGTGGATCTCTCGAGACGTCGTCCGGCTCCTCCCGCCGACGCCTCATCAGTTCATGCGGTGTCGAAAGGGTGCAGGATGCAGGGAACGATCTCCGTCCGTGGCTCGCCCTGGTAGCTGCCATTGAGGCGCTCCAGCAGCATCTGCGTCGCGCGGCGCGCCAGCTCCGAGGGGGCGTTGCCCACACGGGTCAAGCGCGGCCTGATATAATCGAGCTGCGGCTGGTCGCCGAACACGGCGACGGCGAGGTCATCGGGAATGCGCAGGCCGCGATCGAAGAACTCCGCCAGCGCACCTGAGGCCATCAGATAGTTGGCAAAGAAGATGACCGAGGGCAGGTCGCGGCCATGGGTCTCGATCAGCCACTCTGCCGCCGCCTTGCCGGACGGCGCTAGATAGCTGCCTTCGAAGCGAAGGCAGGGGTCCGGCGCGCCGTTGTCGGCCAGGCCCTGTTCGAAACCTTCGGCGCGCGACATGGCCTCCGCAAAAAAGGACGGGCCGGTGACATGGGCGACGCGGCGATGGCCCTTGGCGGCGAGATAGGCGCCCATCTGGTAGCCGCCGCCATAGTCGTCGATCTTGACGCTGTCGACGGCGTGATTAGGCAGGTTGCCGATGAAGACCGTCGGTATCTCGAGGCGCAGCAGCGCGTCATGCATGCCGTGCAGCGCGAAGTCGCCGACGATCAGGCCATCGACGCGCTTGTTGGAGATCTGGCGCAGATATTCGCGGCCATGGTCCTGCGAATGGCCGCCCGGCACGTCGGTGTTGAAGATCATCATGTCCAGTCCGACCGCCTCGAGCTCCGACTGGGCGGTCTTGACCAGCTCCGGATAGAAGGGGTTACGGATGTCGGGAATGAGCATGGCCACCACATTTGTGCGGCCGGTGCGAAGGCTCTGCGCCTGCGGGTTCGGCACGTAGCCGAGCTCGTCGATCGCCGCCTGGACGCGCTCGCGCAGGCTCTTCGACACGCGATCGGCATGATTGATCACGTGCGACACCGTCGTCGGCGACACGCCCGCCCTCTTCGCAACCTTTGCAATCGTGCTCATGCCGACATGATGTCCGAATGCAAATGCATTTGCAAATCGATTTTCTTTAAATTTTGCATCCAGCAACGACCAGGGGCCCAGTCGTCAGCCGCGGCGGGATGCCGAGAGGATTCGGCGCACGACCAATACCCCGACAGCGATAGCCGTGGCCGAGAAGGGCATCCACGCCTGGGGATCGCCCATCGTGCGCAAGGTTATGCCGCTCAAGAGCAGCCAGAAGACAGGGATTACGAGCAGAGGCAAAGTGAGTCCGCCACCAGCCGTCAACAAGAAGCCGAGTGCCACGACCGCGGTCGGATCTGGAGCCAGGCCGAAGGTCTCCGCCGATGTCCAGGGCCGGCCGAAGAACGACGGTAGTAGCGGATATGCGAAGATGCCGGCGAGCGCGAGCAGGAGTCCGATCCGAGCGGCTATATCCTTGCGGTCGAAAACGAGGCCGCGCGACCACCCACCGATCGCCAGCATCAGCGCCTGCAGCCCAAAGAGCGGCACGACATAGGTGATCGCCCAGTTGATCGCAGCGAAACGGTGCCACAGGAAGGACCAGGCGACGAAGGCCCAGAGCGCTGCGAGAGCGAAGGCGATCCATGGACCGCTGCCGCGCGGCCGGAAGGACACGAGCATTACCAGGCCAAAGCCGATGGCGAGCGTCAGCACATGCAGCGGCCAGAACGCGGCGTTGTGCAGTTCGAACATGCGCCAATAAACGCGCGGCGAGAAAAGAAGCAGATCCTGCGGCCGATACGTCCACCAGTCGGACATCTAGATGTCCCGGACATAGGCGGCCATGCGCTCGCGCATCGCGGCATCGGGAAGGACGCCGGCCGCGGCCGCGACGTTCTCCCGGACATGGTCGACGCGCGTCGTGGCGGGGATAGCCACGGTGACGGCGGGGTGGGCGAGGATGAATTTCAGGATGAACTGGGCCCAGCTCGCAGCGCCGATATCGGCTGCCCATGGCGGCAGCGCTTCGCCTTCGAGCCGCTGCGTGAGTTCGCCCTGCCGGAACGGCCGGTTGACGATGACGGCCATGCCGCTTTCCGCCGCCAATGGCAGCAGCCGTTTCTCTGCCTCGCGATCGACGATGTTGTAGGTGAGCTGAACGAAGTCGAGCGGATACCTACGCATGATCTTCTCGAAGAGGTCGTGCCTGCGCCCTTCGGAAGTCGTGATGCCGACGTATCGGATCCTTCCCTCCGCCTTCATGGCCGAGAGCGTCTCCATATGCGCCTCCCAGGCGACGAGATTGTGGACCTGGACGAGATCGAAGCGCTCGACGCCCCAGAAGCCGCGCGACCGCTCGATCTGCGCGGGCCCGCCCGCAGCGGAGGACGTCCACACTTTCTCAGCCGAAAACAAGGGTCCGGGCCGGCCGAGCTTATCCAGGCCATATCCGATGACGGGCTGCGACGAGCCATACATGGGCGAGGAATCGATCATGCGCCCGCCCGAGGCGAAAAAGGCCTCCATGACGTCGGCGCATTCGTCGCGCAGCGCCGGGTCGTCGCCGACATTGAAGGTGATCCATGTACCGAGGCCGACCGCCGGCAGCATCTCGCCCGACGAAGGGATCGGCCGCATCAGCAGCGGCGAACTTCCGCCACGGGCGATCGTCGGCAGGGCGGAAGCGACGCCGGAAGCGGCGATGCCTTTCACGAATGTCCTGCGGGTAACCGTCATGCTTTGAGTCATCCTTCAGACACGCTGCCGGCCAGCCGAGCCGCCCGAGAGATTGGCCTGAAGATTTCCGGCCCGGAAGGCCTTCGCAATCAAATATCGATGAGTGCCATGGCGAGGCCGCTTCTCTCCGGCTAAGCTCCTTGTACTTCATGACGTCAGGGATGGGCGTGCTTCCGCTTGTCCGTGTATTTGGCTTGCACCTCGTTCTCGACGGGAGTTGCGCGCATGGGTGTTCTTCGCTCGGATGCGACCACCTTCACCCTGCGGCCATCGCCGCGTAGAGCTCGGGCACGCTTTCCGCCTGCCTGAGCTTCTTCAGCGTGTCGGGCGAGCGAAGCTGGCGGGCGACCGCCGCAAGGACGTTGAGGTGGTCCTTCCCGCCGGCGGAGGGAACGAGCAGAAGGAAGAGAAGATCCACGGGCGTCTCATCGATCGCCTCGAAATCGATCGGTTTCACGAGGCGGGCAAGCAGGCCGAACGGTTTCTCCAGTCCGGCGACGCGCGTGTGCGGGATGGCCGCGCCTTCGCCGATGCCAGTGGAGCCGAGTTTCTCCCGTGCATAAAGCGGTTCGAAGATCGCCTGCTGTGTAATGCCCAGCGTCGTCGCCGCCCGCCGCGACAGGAGTTGCAGCGCCTCCAGCTTCGTCTGGACGTCAAGGTCGACGAACACGTCGCCCGGCTGGAGGAAATCCGCTACCTGCATGTTCTACTCGCTTCTGTCGCCGCGTTTCACGCTCTTGTTTGTCTGTGGACCCAGGCCTTTGCACCGTTCGCGTTGCCCCTCATCGGCCTGCCGGTCACTTCTCCCGGTAAGAAAACGGGGAGAAGGACGCTGTCATCTCCACTTTCGCCTGTCGCCAGTGTTTCGCGACTGGCCTTCGGCCATTCTCACTCCGCCTCGCGGAGCCGGTAACCAACCCCCGTCTCGGTGGTGATGTATTGCGGCTGGTCGGGAGTACGCTCGATCTTCTGGCGAAGCTGACGCACATAGACCCTGAGATATTGCACGTCCGTCGAGCCGCCCCACACCCGGTCGAGCAGGAATTGGTGGGTGAGCACCTTGCCTGAATGCTGCACCAGGAGCCGCAATATGTCGTACTCCTTGGGTGACAGTCTCACTTCCCTGTCGGCGACCTTGACGATGCGCTTGACGAGGTCGACCGACAGATCGCCGGTATGGAAGACCGGCTTCTCGCCTTGCTGCTGCAGCCGATGCCGCAAAGCCACGCGGATGCGCGCCACCAACTCGTTCATGCCGAAAGGTTTCGTCACATAGTCGTCGGCGCCAAGCTCCAGCGCCTTGACGATACCGGCCTCGTCGGTGCGGCTGGAGAGGATCACGACGGGCAGGTCGAGCCCCTCGTCACGCCATTGGCGGAGCAGGTCGTGGCCGGCCATGTCGGGCAGGCCGAGATCGAGCAGGATCAGGTCCGGCCGCTCGCGGATACGTTCGTTGGCCGCCCTGGCATTGCCGGCTTCGTCGATCGCATAACCTTGCGTTCCCAGCCCCACCCGCAGCAGCTTGCGGATGGGCGGCTCGTCGTCGACCACGAGGATCCTGACATTCGAAGTCGTCATGTCGGTTCTTCCAGTTTCGGAGCGCCGGCCGGCACCGGCAGTCGGATCGTGAAGACGGCGCCGGGGCGGTCCGTACGATTGCTCGCAGCGATGGTCCCCCCCATGGCTTCGACGAACCCCCGGCAGATGGAAAGGCCGAGCCCGGTGCCAGCCCGGACATGGTCGCCTTTCCGGACGCGGTAGAAAGTGTCGAAAACCCGCTCGAGGTCGGCGGGCGGAATGCCGGGACCTTCATCCATCACCTGGAGCACCACCCAGCCGTCGTCGCGCCAGCCCTGGATGCGGATGGTGGAGCCCGCCGGCGCATATTTCGCAGCGTTGTCGAAAAGATTGAAGAGCACCTGCTCGAACAGGACGGGATCGAGCCTGAGCATCGGCAAGTCGGGAATATCGACTTCGGTCTTGTGCGCCGCCGTCATCTTGGCGGCACGGCGAAGCGCAGAGCCGACGATGTCGCCGACATCGAGCCAGGCATAATTCGGCTCCATCGCGCCGGATTCGATCTTGGTCATATCGAGCAGGTTGGCGATGAAGCGGCTCAGCCTTTCCGACTCGTCCACCACGGTGGAGAGCAGCTCGGCGCGCCCCTCCTCGGGCAGCGAGGCGCCGAAATCGCGCAGCGTGCCGGCCGCGCCCATGATGCCGGCGAGCGGCGTCTTCAGGTCGTGCGAGATCGAGGTGAGCAGCGCCGAGCGCAGCCGGTCGGCCTCGGCGGCGAGCTTCGCCCGGTCGACATCCGCGACGAGCTCGATGCGTTCGATAGCGACCGCAGCCTGGTCGGCCAGGGCATCGAACAGGCGTTGTTCCTCCGGAGTGAGCAGCGGCCCTTGCTTGTCGTTGTCGAGGCCTATGACGCCGATAGCGGTGCGCGCCGTGCGAAGCGGCAAATAGAGGCGCCGCGCTCCAGGCAGCGTGTCGGCGCCCCGGCCGGCGGGACGGTTGTGCTCCCACGCCCAGCGCGCCGCGGCGATGTCGGCATCGGCCAGCGTGTCGTCCGGCGGATAACCCGCCTTCACCGCGATCGTATCGCCCTCCGGCAGAAGCACCACGACACGCAGCTTGAGCATCGAGGCGATCTGGTAGACAGTCGCCCACAGGACGTCGTCGAGCGTGCCGGTGCCGGCGAGTTTCTTGCTGAAAAGATAGAGATCTTCCGTGGCCCGCGCGCGGGCGCGGGCGCTCGCCGCCTGGCGCTGGACACGAGCCGTAAGATTGGAGGCGATCACCGCCACGACCAGGAAGAAGGCGAGCGCGACCACGCTTTCGGGCTCGCCGATGTCGAGCGTGTAATAGGGCGGCAGGAAGAAGAAATTGAAGGCCGAGGCGCTGAGCACCGAGGCGAAGAGCGCCGGCCACAGGCCGGAGCTCACGGCCGAGGCGAGCACCGCCATCAGGAAGACGAGCGCGATGTTGCGCACGTCGAGGACCTGCTGCAGGAGCATGCCGACGCCCAGAGCGCAAATGACGAAGACCGTCGCCAGCATGTAGGGCCAGGGCTCGAACCGACGCTGCCGGGCCGCCGTCTTGACGCCGCGCGATCCGACGCCAGCCTCCTTCTCGACGCCGGCGGTGACATGAACATTGAGGTTGCCGCCATGGCGGATGAGGTCGTGCGTGACCGAACCCTCGAAGAACTCCCGCCAACGCGGCTTGGTCGGCTTGCCGATGACGATGTGGCTGAAATTGTTGGCCGACGCGTGACGGACGATCTCGCGCGCGACGTCCTGCCCCGGCACGACGATGGCTTCACCGCCGAGTTGTTCGGCCAGGCGCATGGTGGCGGCGAGCCGATCCTTGTCGGCCTCGGACAGGCTCGCCGAATGCGAGGTCTCCACATGGATCGCCGCCCAAGGCGCGCGCTGCCTGTCGGCGAGGCGTCTGGCATAGCGAACAAGCGACGCCCCGCGCGGATGCGCGTCGACCGCCACAAGCACGCGCTCTCCCGCCGCCCAGGGGCCGGGAATGGCGTGGGCCTGCATGTGGCTCAGCAACTGCTCGTCGACACGCTGGGCGGTGCGGCGCAGCGCCAGCTCGCGCAGGGCAGTCAGGTTTCCGGGCGAGAAGTAGTTCTCGATGGCGCGGCGCGCCGTATCGGGTACATAGACCTTGCCTTCGTGCAGCCGGGTGATCAGGTCGTCGGGCGTGAGGTCGATGATCTCGACGTCGTCGGCCCGGTCGATGACCGAATCCGGAACCGTCTCACGCACGCGGATGCGGGTGATCTGGGCGACGACGTCGTTCAGGCTCTCGACATGCTGGATGTTGAGGGTGGTGTAGACGTCGATGCCCTGGCCGAGAAGCTCCAATACGTCCATGTAGCGCTTGGGGTGACGGCTGCCCGGCGCGTTGGTGTGGGCAAGCTCGTCGACCAGCACCAGGGAAGGCCGGCGCTCCAGCACCGCGTCGATGTCCATCTCCTGCAGCCGGCGGCCCTTGTAGTCCGCCTCCTTGCGCGGGATGACCTCGAGTCCCTCGACAAGCGCCTGGGTCTCCTTGCGCCCATGGGTCTCGACGACGCCGATCACCACGTCGCGGCCCTCGGCCTTGCGGGCGCGGCCGGACATCAGCATCTCGTAGGTCTTGCCGACGCCGGGAGCAGCGCCAAGGAAAATCTTCAGCCGGCCCCGCCCCTCGCGCTCGGCATTCTCGAGAAGCGCGTCCGGCGAGGGCCTGACATCGATATCGCGATCGTCATCCGGCATCGGAGCGCCTTTGGGGGAGCGACGTTCTGGCTGACGAGGCCCTATCTGACACCCCCCTCTGTCCTGCCGGACATTTCATCCTCAAAGGGCGAGATTGGCCTTCGTTCTCGCTTTCGCCAATCGCAACAGAATGGGTGCCGTTATCGATGAAAGCTCGAAGAGCGGGACGGTTGCTGGTGCCGGTTCGGCTGCTTCGTCCAACACCGTCGGGCGGCCGGCCGCTCAGGAACGGAATGGATCCTCGGGTCAGCTCGCCCGCTGGCGCGGGCTCACGCCCGAGGATGACGATTCGCGTTGAAGGCTTGCCCAAGGCGCCAACGTTTGTGATTGGCATCGACATAGAAGCTTCGTCATCCTCGGGCCGGCGTCGAGCGAAGCGAAGGCGACGTGACCCGAGGATCCATTCCGTTCCCGAGCGGCCGGCTGCCGCCCGGCGGCGCTGAACGAAGCAGCCAACGCAAGCGATAGCAGCTATCATCCGCTCCTTCCGTGCCGCCCGAGATGCGTGAATCCGGTAGCCTTGAGGGGGAGATGTCCGGCAGGACAGAGGGGGGTGCGAGCGCAACGTCCAGCTCTCTTGTGTCAACGTCACCGACCATAACCTTCCGCTCTTCCCCTGTCAGCGCGTCTCCCCGGCATCGAGCGCCATGTTCAGCGCCAGCACATTGACCACCGCCTCACCGATGAAGCCGAACAGGCGTTCGTCGGTATTGCCGTCGATAAGCCGGCGCAATGTCTCCTCGTCCATGCCACGAGCAGCGGCCACGCGCGGCACCTGGAAATAGGCGGCCTCCGGCGAGACATGCGGGTCGAGGCCGCTGCCGGAGGCGGTGACCAGCTCCATCGGCACAGGCACGCCGGGATTCTCGGCTTTCAGCTTCTCGGTCTCGGCCTTGATCCGGTCTATCAGCTTCGGATTGGTGGGGCCGAGATTCGAACCGCTCGAGGAGGCGGCATTGTAGCCGTCGCCCGCGGCGGAGGGGCGCCCGTGAAAATAGCGCGCGTCGGCGAACGCCTGGCCGATCAGCATGGAGCCGACCACCTTGCCGTCGCGCTCGATCAGGCTGCCATTGGCCTGGGTTGGGAACAGCACCTGCGCCAGACCTGTCATGCCCAGCGGATAGATGAGGCCGGTGATGACCGTCAGGCCGACGATCATGACGATGGCGGGTCGCAATTGTTTGAGCATCGGATTGTTTCCTTAAGCGAGGCCGAGCGCCGTGATGGCGAGGTCGATGGCCTTGATGCCGGCGAAGGGCACGATCACACCGCCCAGGCCGTAGATCAGGAGGTTGCGGGAGAGCAGCGCGCCGGCGCCGACCGGCCGATACTTCACGCCCCTCAGCGCAAGCGGGATCAGCGCGACGATGATCAGTGCGTTGAAGACGATCGCCGACAGGATCGCGCTTTGGGGCGTCGCAAGTCCCATGATGTTGAGCACGCCGAGTTGCGGGTAGAAGGCCAGGAACATCGCCGGGATGATGGCGAAATATTTGGCGATGTCGTTGGCAATCGAGAAGGTGGTGAGCGCCCCGCGCGTCATCAGGAGCTGCTTGCCGATCTCGACGATCTCGATGAGCTTGGTCGGATCGCTGTCGAGATCGACCATGTTGCCGGCCTCGCGGGCGGCCACCGTGCCGGTGTTCATGGCGACGCCGACATCGGCCTGCGCCAAGGCGGGAGCGTCGTTGGTCCCGTCGCCGCACATAGCGACCAGCTTGCCCTTGCCCTGCTCCTCGCGGATCAATGCCAGCTTGTTCTCAGGGGTGGCCTGGGCGAGGAAATCGTCCACGCCGGCTTCCGCGGCGATGGCTGCAGCCGTCATCGGATTGTCGCCGGTGATCATCACGGTGCGGATGCCCATGCGGCGCAGCTCCGCGAAACGCTCGGAAATGCCGCCCTTCACGATATCCTTGAGATGGACGATACCGAGCAGGCGGCCCTCGCGCGCCACGGCGAGAGGGGTGCCGCCGGCTTTGGCGATCTCGTCGGCGATCGCCTGGATCTCGCGCAGCGTGTCACCGGCGGGGCGGGCGCCGGCCGAAGTCGCCGAGGCAGCCGAATTGACATAGGCCAGCACCGCATCGACTGCGCCCTTGCGGATGGAGGAGCCGTCGAAATCGACGCCGCTCATGCGGCTTTGTGCGGTGAAGGGCACGAAGCTGGCGTGCAGCGCGCCCATGTCGCGGGCACGGATGCCGTATTTCTCCTTGGCGAGCACGACGATCGAGCGACCTTCCGGCGTCTCGTCGGCCAACGAAGCAAGTTGCGCGGCGTCCGCGAGCTCCTGCTCGGAGACACCCTTCACCGGACGGAAGTCGGTCGCCTGACGATTGCCCAGTGTGATGGTGCCGGTCTTGTCGAGGAGAAGCGTGTCGACGTCGCCCGCCGCCTCGACCGCGCGGCCGGACATGGCGAGCACGTTGAAGCGCACCAGGCGGTCCATGCCGGCGATGCCGATGGCCGAAAGCAGCGCCCCGATCGTCGTGGGGATCAGCGTCACGAAAAGTGCGACCAGCACGATGACGGGGATCGAGCCGCCGGCATAGGTGGCGAAGCTGGGAATGGTCGCCACGGCCAGCACGAAGATCAGCGTCATGCCGGCAAGCAGGATGTTGAGCGCGATCTCGTTGGGCGTCTTCTGGCGTTCCGCCCCCTCGACCAGCGCGATCATGCGGTCGAGGAAGGTCGAGCCGGGAGCGGCGGTGATACGCACGCGGATCCAGTCGGAGAGCACCTGCGTGCCGCCGGTGACGGCCGAGCGGTCGCCGCCGGATTCGCGGATGACGGGGGCGGATTCGCCGGTGATCGCCGCCTCGTTGACGGAGGCGACACCTTCGATGACCTCGCCGTCGGACGGGATGATATCGCCGGCCTCGACCAGCACGACGTCACCGACCTTCAGGCTGGTGCCCGGCACCATCTTGAAGCGGGTGCGGTCGTCGCCGGAAAGGAGCTTCGCCTGGGTCTCCGTGCGGGTGCGGCGCAGCGAATCCGCCTGCGCCTTGCCGCGCCCCTCCGCGACGGCCTCGGCGAAGTTGGCGAAGAGCACGGTGAACCAGAGCCACAGGATGATCTGGAAGGAAAAGCCGAGGCTTTCACCGCCCGTGACGACGTCCTTGACGAAGAGGATGGTGGTGAGCGCAGAGACCACGGCGACGACGAACATTACCGGGTTTCTCGCGAGGCTGCGCGGATCGAGCTTGCGGAAAGCGTCTCGGGCCGCCGGAACGAGGATGCGGGCATCCATGATGCTCGCGGATCTGGGATGGCTCATATCGAAAACTCCGGCTGTATCAGGCCGTGAAGAAATGGGTGAGCGCGTAAGCGACGAGCACGACGAGGCCCATCACAAGCATGACACCAAGGATGATGTCGGAGGCGCGGATGGGATTGCCGGGCCCCCGCGCCGACCATGCGGCGCGGGGATTGATCTGCTTGCGCAATTCATGGAGCAGGCTGGACATGGCGCACCTCAGAAGGTCTGCCCCAGCAGCATGGCGAGGTGCTCGACAATCGGGCCCACTGCCAGAGCGGGGAAAAAGGTCAGGCCGCCGACGATCAGGATAACGCCCACCAGCAGGCCGACGAAAAGCGGACCGTCCGTGGGAAACGTTCCTGCCGAGGCGGGCACCGTCTTCTTGGCCACCAGCGAGCCCGCTATGGCGAGCGCGGGGATGATCACCAGAAAGCGCCCCATCAGCATGGCGAGCCCGATGGTGATGTTGTACCAGGGGGTGTTGCCGGTAAGCCCGCCGAAGGCCGAGCCGTTATTGGCGGCCCCGGACGTGTAGGCGTAGAGGATCTCCGAGAAGCCATGCGGCCCGGGATTGCCGATCGAGGCGACGCCGGTCGGCAGAAGCACGGCGATAGCCGTGAAGCCCAGCATGGCGAGCGGGAGACACAGGATGGCCAATACAGCCATCTTGACCTCCTTCGCCTCGATCTTCTTGCCGATATATTCCGGCGTGCGGCCGACCATCAGGCCGGCGACGAAGATGGCGATGACGACGAAGAGCAGGATGCCGTAGAAACCGGCGCCGACACCGCCCACGATCACCTCGCCAAGTTCCATGTTGATGAGCGGGATCATGCCGCCAAGCGCGGTGAAGGAGCCATGCATTGCGTTGACGGCGCCGCAGGAGGCCGCGGTCGTAACGACCGCGAAGAGCGAGGAAAGCACAATGCCGAACCGTGCCTCCTTGCCTTCCATATTGCCGCCTTCCAGGCCAAGCGCATGGACAATCGGATTGCCGGCGGCTTCAGCCCAATAGGTCACGGCGACACCCGCCACGAACAGCACGCCCATCGTGGCGAAGATCGCCCAGCCCTGGCGCTGGTTGTCGACCATGCGGCCGAACACATTGGTCATGGCCGCGCCGATCGCCAAGATCGAGACCATTTGGAGAAGGTTCGAGAAGGCGCCCGGGTTCTCGAAGGGATGGGCAGAGTTGGCGTTGAAGAAACCGCCGCCATTGGTGCCAAGCATCTTGATGGCGAGCTGCGAGGCGACGGGGCCGAGCGCGATCGTCTGCTTTGCGCCTTCCAGCGTATCGGCCTCGGCATAGGCGCCGAGCGTCTGCGGCACGCCAAGATAGACATAAGCGAGTGTCAGGAGGACACAGAGCGGCAGGAGCACATAGAGAGTGCCGCGGGTGAGATCGACCCAGAAATTGCCGACGGTGCGGCCGGAGGCACGCGCGAGCCCGCGGATCAGCGCCATGGCGATGGCGATGCCGGTGGCCGCCGAGACGAAGTTCTGCACGGTCAATCCGGCCATCTGCACGAGGTAGGACATGGTGCTTTCGCCGCCGTAGTTCTGCCAATTGGTGTTGGTCATGAAGCTGGCGGCGGTGTTGAAGGAGAGCTCGGGCGGGACGGCGCCCATGCCCGCGGGATTGAAGGGCAACACGCCCTGCAGCCGCTGCATCGCATAAAGAAGCAGGAAGCCGGCCAGATTGAAGAGCAGCATGCCCACGGCATAGGTCGTCCAGTGCTGTTCTTCGCGCTCGCTGGTGCCCGCCAGCCGGTAAAGGCCGCGTTCGACGGGAACGAAAAGCGGCGACAGGAAGGTGCGCTCGCCCGAGAAGACGCGCGTCATGTAGCCGCCGAGCGGCTTCACGAGCAGAATGATGATCCCGCAGAAAAGGAGGATCTGAAGCCAACCATAAAGTGTCATGGGAAAAGACTTTCCGAACCGCGCGATCAGAAACGCTCGGGGCGAACCAGCGCGTAGGTGAGATAGACAAGAAGGAAGAGCGTCACCGCCCCGCCGAGGAAATAGTCGAGAAGCATCGCGCGATCCTTTCAGAGGCTATCGCAGGCTTTGACGTAGGCGAGGCTCAGCGCGAAGAAGACGACGCCGATCGCTAGAATGACGATATCCATCGTTACGGCTCCTTTGTTCTGCCGGTGACGCACGACGATCCGCCGCCGTGATCGACGGCGGCGCTTCATTTTCGAATCCAGGTGGGAATATGCGCCCGCCTCCCATAAAGGTTCGAGAGAGGGCGGCGCGGAAAGATATAAGAATCCTATAGGAATTTCTGGGTCTCGAAGCCGCGAGGCGCCTCACCCAGGAAGCGAGGCGCCTGTCGGCCCCGCCGAAGCTAGGCGGCGGGGCGGAGTCTCGCCCTGGCAGACACCGGCTCGACAACGGGATCGGACAGCGCGCCGTCAGGCACGCAAGAGACCGCGCCAGGCACGTAGTCGCTCTCGAACATGGCGAAGCGGACCGCCGATGCGCGGTCGGCGAAGAGGCCCCCGACGAGACCCATTTCGTCGCGCACGATCCAGCGCCCCCGACGATCGCGCCCCACCATGAAACGGCCGGTATGAGTGGGACAAAACGGGAAACGGCTCATCGCAATACTCCTGGCCCAATCGGATCGCGGATCATGCGCCGGCCGAAAGGACGACGGCGGTCATGACCGTCACGGCCGCAACGACGGCGGAAAGCCTGAGCAGCATGGCAACTTCCCGGGGAAAGCGTGGGACGCTGACTGCGTGAGGGATGCGGCGTGCGCTCATAGACGAGCGGATCGCGGGAAACGGGCCGAAACGGTCGACGCCCTGGCGAGGAAACATAGCATTGATCCTTTCCTGTCACGTGCGGCGCGGGGCGACACATGACGGAACCTATCGCTGGACGCATAGGCTTTCGATTGAGAGGCCAGCGCAAAGAAATAGGAAAGTCATAATCAGGTGGGCCGGGCAGGCCGAAAAGGCGTCTTTATTTCTTTAGCCGGATTCCCGTCTCGAAATCCTATGCCCGCGGGCCCTATCTCCCTGGCGAGAACAAGGCTTGCGTCGGAGGCGACGCCTTCATGACCATAGCATCCCTCGACGAATTGGCCGGCGCGCTGGCCAGGAACCGCATCGCCGGCGACGTCGGCGACCTGCCGATGTCGCTCCTGCAATCCTCCGACCAGGCGGAAGACGTGCAGACGGCGGCACTCGATGCGTTCGACAGCGATTTTCGCGGCTATGCGCTGGTCGGCACCAGTCGGCAGGCGCGCAGCACGCTCGGGCTGGAGCAGCCGATCTTCTCGGCCATTCCCAAGAAGAGCTTCCATGAGGGCAAGCATCGCTTCAGGCTTCCCAACGGCATGATCGGCGCGCAGTGTGAGTTGGTCTTGACGATCGGAAGGACCTATCCCGCCATGGGCGAGAAGATCGACCGCCTGTCGGCAAGCGCCGCCGTGATTGCTTGCCAGCCCGCGATCGGTCTGATCGGCCGGCGCGCACGGCCGGGCGCGGACATCAGGCTCGCTGCAATCGCCGATTTCGCCTTCCATGTCGCCACCCTCTGCGGGCATTCGGCTCGGCATGTCGACCCGCTGGAGCTGGACGGGATCGGGATCGTCGCTCGGATCGACGACAGGCCGATCGCTTCGGGTCGTACCAACCTTGTTCTCGGCCACCCACTGGAGGCCGTCGTCTGGCTGGCGGAGCGCCTTGCCGCTCAAGGCAAGACGCTGAATGCCGACGATGTCGTGGCCACGGGGTCGTGCACCCCCATCCTCCAGGTGCTGCCCAGCCAGCTCCTCATGGTCGATTTCGGGCAGCTTGGAACCGTGGGCTGCGCATTCGACTGAACGCCGCCGCGTCCGCGAGCGCGCCGGCGTCCAGAGCTGCCAGTGCCCGTCCGATCGCTTCTCCGGTCCTCCCTTCGACCGGCACCATGGGCAGGCGCAAATCGGGCGAGACGCCGCATGACAGATGGAGCGCATGCTTGACCGGCGCGGGGTTGGTCTCGAGCTCCAATGCCGAGACCAACGGGCGGAGCCGATGATTGAGCACCCGCGCCGTGCGGATGTCGCCGCTGCGCAACGCGCCCTGCATCTCGACCATAAGGCGCGGCGCGACATTCGCGACCACGGAGATCGTCCCGCTTCCGCCCATGGTGTTGAACCCGAAGGCCGTTGCGTCATGGCCGGAAAACTGGAGGAGGCGATCGCCGAGAGCCGCAGCCAGCGCCATCGGCCGCGAGAGGTCGCCGGTCGCATCCTTGATGCCGATGACGGAAGGGATGGCTGCCAGCCGGGCGATGGTCGCAGGCGTCAGGTCGACGCCGGTGCGCGACGGTACGTCGTAGACGATCAGGGGAATGTCGACCTTGGCGGCCACCGCCTCGAAATGCCTGGCAATGCCTTCCTGGCTGGGTCGGTTGTAATAGGGCACCACGACAAGCGCCGCATCGGCGCCGAAGGCGCGCGCCGCTTCGGTGAAGGCGATCGTGGCTTCGGTATTGTTCGTGCCCGTGCCCGCAATGACGGGGATGCGCCCCGCCGCCCGCTCGATGCAGCTTCGGATCACGCCGATGCGCTCCTCCCAGGTAAGAGTCGGCGCTTCGCCGGTCGTTCCGCAAGGTACGAGCGCCTCGATACCCTGGCCGATCTGCCAGTCGATAAGGGAGGTCAAGGCAGGGTAATCGACCTCTCCGTTCCTGAAAGGCGTGACGAGTGCGGTCATCGCGCCCTTCAATCGGCGGCGTAGTTGGTCGAGGCTCATATCGGACTCCGTTCCATCAGGATGCAGATAGAGCCAGGTAGAACGATGCCGCATATGGATTCGAGATGGCCGGCCGCACGGTTTTATAAGAGCATCATGTTCGGTGCACTTTGCACGCGTCGCTACCGTCCAGACGGCCCACATCGTACCGGCGCCGCTTTCAGCTGCGCTTGTCAAGAATGGACCGCCGGTCCTAGAACTTACATTGTATGAACGACAAATTCGCCCTGACGCTGTTCACCGGCGCCAGCCGGAAGCGCAACCTTTTCGCCCAGGTTGTCGAGGAATTGGGGATTCGTATCGTCGGCGGGGACCTTAAGCCCGACGAACCGTTTCCCAAGGAAGCCGATCTTGAGCGCGAATATGGCGTTAGCCGCTCGGTGATCCGCGAAGCCGTGAAGACGCTTGCCGCCAAAGGCCTGCTCGAATCGAAGACGCGCACCGGCATACGCGCCCTGCCGCCCGTCCATTGGAACCTGCTCGACGCGGAAGTGCTGAGCTGGCGCTATGGCGCCATGCCGCCCGTGCAGTTCTTCGCCGAGTTGTTCGAGGTGCGCAAGATGATCGAGCCGGAGGCGGCGGCGCTCGCCGCTATGCGCGCAACCGGGGCAGACATCGAGGAGATCGAGACGGCGTATGCCGCCATGGTGAAGGCGAGCCAGGCGACCGTGCCCGGCATCGGAGCGGATCTGCGTTTCCACCGAGGCATCCTTGCCGCCGGGGGCAACCCGCTGCTCCTCCAGATGGGCAATCTGATCGGTGTCGGACTGCTCATCAGCCATCGCTTTTCGCACGAAGCCTTCGTCATTTTCCTGCCCGGGCACCATGCCGTGATGAACGCGATCAAGGCGGGCGATGCGGAAGGAGCGCGCGCTTCGATGCAGCGGCTGCTCTGCGAGACATTCGACTACATGAAGGGTCATATCCGCAATGATTGAGCGGCCAATCCTGACCGCCGAGTGCCTCGATCCCGGACACAAACGAGGCGCCGCCGGCGCGCTTTCACACGCCGGCGGCAACATTCGCACCCGACCTGGCTAGCGCACACGCCCAGCTGATGCCACGCGAAGCGCCGGTGACAAGCACCACCTTCCCCGCAGGTCGAATCTCGGTGGCCACGGGCTTGGAGGCATCGTGATCTCCGAGCACGCCCCAATCATCAACTTATCATATTATATGAACTTCTCAAGAGTTGTAACGGATATACTTCGATACTGAGGCCTTACTGTATCAATGCCTGTATTCGACGTCGCATCCGAAGCAACGGACCGGCGAGCTCGATGCCGGCCGGGGTCAGCCAATGCGGATTGCTAAATTACGGAAGCTCACGCGACCGGTCGCTCACCGCTTGTCGACGCTCTCCAGGAAACGGGCGAAGATCGGATCGAACTTCTCCGGCGCGTCCCAGAACGGCGCGTGGCCGGAATTCTCGATCAGGTGGGCTTTGCCCTCCCACAGATTGGCATAACGCGCCGCCGCCACGAAGTCGGTGTTCACGAACGGCTCGTCGGCGCCATTGAGGACAGCCAGCGGAATCGATGCGGTTGCGACGATCTCGGCCTGGTTCCCGCCGCTGCCGGACACGAACTTCTCGAACATCAGCCGACGCGCCCTGCCGTCGGTGCGCGCGACGGTGGTGTGCAGTCCGGCGTCGTAAGGCTCGCCGCAGGTGCTGCGGGCATAGGCCTCGACATCCTCGGGGGTGAAATGTTCCTTTGCCGCCAGCCCCATATGCGGGCTCGGCCGGAAGCCTTCGCCCACCGTCTCGATGGAAACTGGCGGCGTGCCGGTGATCATCAGCCCGAGCATGCCGGGGACGCGATCGATCATCTCGAGGCCGATATGACCGCCGAGCGACCAGCCGAACACGATCACCCTGTCGACGCCGAGCAGGCGCAGCACCTCCGTCATGACATCCGCGTAACCCTCCATCGAGTAGCTGCGCTCCGGATCGAGCGCGTCCGCGGATTCACCATGACCGGGCAGGTCGGGCGCGATCATTCTGTAGCGCTGCCCGAGCGCACCGTTCATCTGGTTGCGGAAAACAGAGCCGTTGCTGGAATTGCCATGGATCAACAGGACCGGCGTGCCGGGGCCCGCCGTCTCCCGAATCGCGATCAGGCCATGGCTCGTCTCGATCGCTCTCTGCCTCGTCGCCATACCTTCCCCCTCGCGGCCAATTATCCAAGCTCGTGACTATCCAGGCCGTCCCGCTTCGTGAAGGTCATGGGCCGCGCTTTTTCTGATCAAGAGCGAGAAGCCTCCGGGGAAACCCTCGCACAGAAGGGCCAAGTCTCGTTTAGCGCGACGATATGTCGCTATCATCGGTCGAAATGACGCGCTTCGTCGGCGCGGCGACGTACTGGCGTTCTACTTCAAGTTCACGCATGATGGGAACCGGCATTCCCCAACGGAAACACAAACATTTCCGAAGGGCAAGCCGGGAGGAACGAAGCATGGCCATGGCGCTTGTACTCGTTCTTGTTGTCGTGGGCTCGGTTCTCTTCCACGCCCTGAGCCCATGGTGGTGGACGCCTATTGCATCCAATTGGGATTATATAGACCACACCCTCGTCATCACCTTCTGGATCACCGGCATCGTCTTTTCGGCCGTTGTCCTGTTCATGGCCTATTGCGTATGGCGCTTCCGCCACCGGGAAGGCGCCGAGGCGGCCTATGAACCGGAAAGCCGCCGGCTCGAATGGTGGCTGACGGTCGTCACCGCGGTCGGCGTGGCGGCCATGCTGGCGCCCGGCCTTTACGTCTGGGCGCAGTTCATCAGCGTGCCCAAGGACGCCACCGAGGTGGAAGTGATCGCTCAGCAGTGGCAATGGAGCTACAGGCTGCCCGGCAAGGACGGCAAGCTCGGCACGTCGAACAGCACGCTCATCAGCCCCGAAAATCCGCTGGGCGTCAGTCCCGACGATCCCAATGGCCAGGACGACCTCGTCATCGAGGCGGCCGACCTGCACCTGCCGATGGGCAAGCCGGTCAAGATGGTGCTGCGCTCGATCGACGTGCTGCACGATTTCTACGTGCCGGAGTTTCGCGGCAAGATGGACATGATCCCCGGCTCGGTCACCTATTTCTGGTTCACGCCGACGCGGACGGGGAGCTTCGAGGTGCTCTGCGCCGAGCTTTGCGGTGTCGGACACGGCTTCATGCGCGGCGTCGTCGCGGTCGATTCCGAGGAGGACTATCAGGCCTGGCTGCAGGAGCAGTCGACCTTCGCGCAATTGTCCGCGCCCGACCAGGTCGGAACGGCGGAGGCGCCTCGGAAATGAGGGAGGCGGCGACTTAGGAGACGCATCTGGACGGAGACCGGGCCGCCCCGGGCTCCGCCGGCAGGAACAGAAAGGTGAAGCGATGGTCGATATCACGCCGCGTGGGCCCGAAGCCATTCCGCCCGCCGAAGTCCCCGATGTCGAGCTCTATCATCCGCATAGCTGGTGGACGACCTACGTCTTCTCGCAGGACGCCAAGGTCATCGCCATCCAGTATGCCGGCACGGCGATGGCGATCGGCCTGGTGGCGCTCGTGCTTTCCTGGCTGATGCGCCTGCAGCTCGGCTTTCCCGGGATCTTCTCCTTCATCACGCCCGAAGCCTATTACCAGTTCGTGACCATGCACGGCATGATCATGGTCATCTATCTCCTGACCGCCTTGTTCCTCGGTGGTTTCGGCAACTACCTCATCCCGCTGATGGTGGGCGCCCGAGACATGGTGTTCCCCTATGTGAACATGCTGAGCTACTGGATCTATCTTGTGGCGGTGCTGGTGCTGGTGGCGAGCTTCTTCGCGCCCGGGGGCCCGACCGGCGCGGGCTGGACGCTCTACCCGCCGCAGGCGATCCTGTCGGGCACGCCCGGCGGCCAGCAGACGGGCATCATCCTGATGCTCGCCTCGCTGATCCTGTTCATCATCGGCTTCACCATGGGCGGCCTCAACTATGTGGTCACCGTGCTCCAGGGCCGCACCCGCGGCATGACCCTGATGCGCATGCCACTGACGGTCTGGGGCATCTTCACGGCGACCGTGATGGCGTTGCTCGCCTTCCCAGCGCTCTTCGTGGCCTGCGTCATGATGATGTTCGACCGCCTGCTCGGCACCAGCTTCTTCATGCCGGCGCTGGTCGAGATGGGCGAGCAGCTCAACTATGGCGGCGGCAGCCCGATCCTGTTCCAGCATCTCTTCTGGTTCTTCGGCCATCCGGAGGTCTATATCGTCGCCCTGCCCGCTTTCGGCATCGTGTCCGACCTGATCAGCACCCATGCCCGCAAGAACATCTTCGGCTACCGCATGATGGTGTGGGCCATCGTCGGCATCGGCGCGCTGAGCTTCGTGGTCTGGGCACACCATATGTATGTCAGCGGCATGCATCCCCTGTTCGGCTTCTTCTTCGCCACCACGACGCTGATCATCGCCGTACCCACGGCGATCAAGGTCTACAACTGGGTGCTGACGCTCTGGCGCGGCGACATCCACCTGACCCTGCCGATGCTGTTCGCGCTCGCCTTCATCGTCACCTTCGTCAATGGCGGGCTGACCGGCCTGTTCCTCGGCAATGTGGTGGTCGACGTGCCGCTCTCCGACACGATGTTCGTGGTCGCGCATTTCCATATGGTCATGGGCGTTGCCCCTATCCTCGTGATCTTCGGCGCCATCTATCACTGGTATCCCAAGATCACGGGGCGCATGCTCAACCAGGCGATGGGCCAGTTCCATTTCTGGGTTACCTTCGTCGGCGCCTACGCCATCTTCTTCCCGATGCACTATGTCGGGCTGGTCGGTGTGCCGCGCCGTTATCCCGAACTCGGCGAGACGGCCTTTATCCCCGATTCCGTGCACACGCTGAATGCCTTCATCACCGTCGCCGCACTCGTCGTCGGCGTCGCCCAGATGGTGTTCCTGTTCAACCTCTTCTGGAGCCTGCGCTACGGTAAGGATGCCGGCGGCAATCCGTGGCGGGCGACGACGCTGGAATGGCAGACGCCCACGACGCCGCCGCCGCACGGCAACTGGGGCAACGAACTGCCGGTAGTCTATCGCTGGGCCTATGACTACAGCGTGCCCGGCGCGAAGGAAGACTTCATCCCGCAGAACGACCCCGGGCCGGTCGGCATGAGGGCTGGCGCATGAGCGTCATCCTGGTCTTCCTGCTCGTCATTGCCGGCGTCTCCTTCTGGTGGCTGGCCCAGCAGCGGCTGATGTCGAAGCCCTGGCTCGAGCATGGAGCGCCGCTTCCGGGCCTCGAAGACACAGGCGTGCCGACGACCAAGCTCGGGCTCGCCGTTTTCCTCGCGGTGGTCGGCGCTCTCTTCGCCCTGTTCGCCAGCGCCTATGTCATGCGCATGGCGCTGTCCGACTGGCAGGCGCCGCCCATCCCGCGCCTGCTCTGGCTCAACACCGGCATACTCTGCCTGAGCAGCGTCGCCCTGCAATGCGCGGTTTCCGCGGCACGCCGGTCCCAGGCCGAAACGATGAAGCTTGCGCTGGTCACGGGCGGGCTGACGGCGCTCGTCTTTCTCGGTGGACAATTGCTGGCGTGGCGAGAGCTCTCAGCCAGAGGCTTTCTGCTCGATTCCAATCCTGCCAACAGCTTCTTCTATCTGCTGACCGGCATGCACGGACTCCATATCGCGGGCGGCCTCCTGGCGCTCGGCGCAACGACGGCCCGAGCCTTTGCCGGCGAGGGCCAGGAGCGGCTGCGCAACAGCGTCGAGCTCTGCGCCATGTACTGGCACTTCCTGCTCTTCATCTGGCTCGGCCTCTTCGTGCTCATGGCCGGCTGGGCCAACGACTTCATCGATATCTGCCGGCAATTGCTGAGTTGAGGACAAGCTCCATGGCCGAGGCGACGCTCCACACGACAGAAACGAGACCGGGAGGGCTGCAAGGGGTCGCCGCCGATTGGTCGTCCGACCAGCGCGCGTTCAAGAACGTGTCCTGGGGCAAGGCCATGATGTGGATCTTCCTGCTTTCGGACACCTTCATCTTCGGCTGCTTCCTGCTCTCCTACATGACGGCACGCATGTCGACCACGGTACCCTGGCCCAATCCAAGCGAAGTCTTCGCGCTTCATATGTTCGGGCAGGACATCCCGCTCATCCTGATCGCCATCATGACCTTCGTGCTGATCTCGAGCAGCGGCACGATGGCGTTGGCGGTCAATTACGGATACCGGCGCGACCGCACGAAAACCGCCGTGCTGATGCTGCTGACCGCCGCGTTGGGCGCGACCTTCGTGGGCATGCAGGCCTTCGAATGGACAAAGCTGATCACGGAAGGCGTGCGGCCCTGGGGCAATCCTTGGGGTGCGGCGCAGTTCGGCTCCACCTTCTTCATGATCACCGGCTTCCACGGCACCCATGTCACGATCGGCGTGATCTTCCTCCTGATCATCGCGCGCAAGGTGTGGCGTGGCGACTACGATCGGGGCGCGCGGGGCTTCTTCACGAGCCGGCGCGGCCACTACGAAAGCGTCGAGATCATGGGCCTCTACTGGCACTTCGTCGATCTCGTCTGGGTTTTCATCTTCGCGTTCTTCTATCTGTGGTGAGGAAGGAACATGGCTGAAGCAGTGGTTCACGGGGACAGTCATGCGCATCAGGCGCATGCGACCGTCTCCACGGAGGTCCACCAGCAGCATCCGCTGAAGGTCTATTTCGTGGTCTGGGGCTGGCTGTTCGTGCTCAGCGCCTTCTCCTACCTGGTCGACTATATCGGCATCCAGGGTCATCTGCGCTGGTCGCTGATCCTGCTCTTCATGATGCTGAAGGCAGGGCTGATCGTAGCTGTGTTCATGCATATGGCATGGGAGCGGCTGGCGCTCGCCTACGCCATCCTGCTGCCGCCGCTCGCCATCCTGGTCTTTGTAGGAATCATGGTTGCGGAGTCCGATTATACGCTGCTCAGCCGCCTGACATTCTTCGCGCAATAACCGACGCCCTTCGGCGGTCCATCCCCCTCTGTCCGGCCGGACAGTGGGGGATGCGGCCCGACGGAGACGGACATCGACGCCGTCAGGCGCCCACTCCGCAAATCACCGAAGCCAAGGCGGAAACCGTGGTTCGCGCTGAGGGGGGACAGGTGCCCGGCGGTTCTTCTTGCCGGCCGGGATCTCCACCACCTTGCGATAGAGATGCCAGGTGCCGTGGCCGAGTACGGGAATGACCACCGCGAGACCGGCCAGAATTGGCAGCGAGCCGATCAGCAGGGCTACCGCTACGATGAGGCCCCAGAGCAGCATCGGCCCCGGATTGGCAAGCACCGCCCGCGCCGAAGTCTCGATCGCCGCATAGGCGCCGACGTCGCGGTCGAGCAGCAGCGGAAAGGCGATAACCGTCGTGCTGAGCACGACCAGGGCGAACAGGAAGCCGATGAGATTGCCGAGGATGATCAACGTCCAGCCCCGCTGGGTGGTGAAGAGATCGTTGACGAAGGCGCCGACGGACAGGGGAGCGGCGTCCCCGTAAAGCCAGGTGTAGAGTGCCTGGGCCGTCAGGAGCCAGGCTACGAAGAGCACCAGCAACATGCCGCCGATTGCCGCTATGGCCGGGATTGCGGGCGACTGCCTGACATCGAAGACATGCCACCAGGACGTATCCTGGCCCTGCTCGCGCCGACGGCTGATCTCATAGAGGCCGAGCCCGAAAAAGGGACCGAGGAGCGCGAAACCGGACATCAGCGGGAAGACCAGCTGGAACGCGCTTCCGCCGGACGTCCACGTGATCAGGAACACGCCGACGATCGGGTAGATCAGGCAGAGGAAAACATAGTGCGAGGGCTTGTCCCAGAAATCCTCGAAGCCTCTTCGCAGCGCGTCGAAGACATCCTGAACCGTTATGTGACGAACGGCGGGATGCTCAAGAGTGCTGTTGGTGCCCGCATACACATGGAAGCCTGCCATGACCTATCCTCCTGGATTCGGATTCGGCGGGTCGAGATCCGCGGCATCGGCATTCCTGGCCGCCAGCCACGACCTGCCCCACGGTCACCATAGCTTGCTTGCGGCGTTTTGTCGCCCCCCCTCTCCTCGCCGGCGGGGATGCGAGGGCGGCTTCAGGCACAGCGCCAAAGGCAGGTCCGATCAGCGCTCTTTGCGGTCACTGGTTCGGAATCGAACAGGCTTTCCGCTCGCGCCTCAGACCTTGAGGCGCGTCAGGAGTTTCCATGCTCAAGCGGCTTCTTCCATCTGTCCGCCGCGCGGCAGCAGGATGATCGCTTCCGGCGGAATGGATATCCAAAGGCTCGATCCCGACGCCCTGTGCTCAGCGGGGCTCAATTGCGTACGGATGTCGATGCCCTCGACGGTCAGGATCAAATCCTCGATATTGCCGAGGAAATAGGATTCCTTGACCGTCGCCCGCAAAGCGTTCGTGGCATCCGCCGGCTGCTCGCTGCTGACGCGCACCTGTTCGGGTCGGAAAACGATATCGACCGCACCGGACGCGGCCCCGGACGACTTCAGGACCGGCCCATTGGCGATGCGAACCTCTCCCCCGCGTGCCTCGCCGGAATAGATGTTCGCAAGCCCGACGAATTCGGCCGCGAAGAGCGTCTTCGGACGGTGATAGAGGTCTTCCGGCGCGCCCATTTGCTCGATCACGCCGTTGCGCATCAACACGATCCGGTCCGCGATGACCATCGCCTCCTGCTGGTCGTGCGTCACATAGACCGAGGTGATGCCGAGCCTCTGCTGGATCTGCCTCAGTTCGAAACGCATTTTCTCGCGCAGCTTCGCATCGAGATTGCTCAAGGGCTCATCGAAGAGGAGGATACGGGGCTCCAGCGCCATGGCGCGTGCCAAGGCGACCCGCTGTTGCTGGCCGCCGGACAACTGGCTCACATGCCTGGAGGAATATCCCGTCAAGCCGACGAGTTCGAGCGCAGAACGAACGCGCGATTCGATCTCCGGCTTTGGCAGGTTCTTCAGTTTGAGGCCGAAAGCCACATTCTCCGCGACGGTCATATGCGGCCAGATGGCATAGGATTGGAAAACCATCCCGATCTCGCGCTGCTCGGGCGGCAACGACCGACCTTTCTCCGACACGACCCGGTCGCCGATCGAGATCGATCCATCGGTGATGTCCTCCAGGCCGGCGATACAGCGCAGAGTCGTGGTCTTGCCGCAACCGCTGGGCCCCAGCAGGACGACAAGTTCGCCCTCGCCGATCTCGAGGTCGACGCCTTTGACTGCCGTCACGGCTCCATAGGCCTTGTAAAGCTTCCTGATTGATAGACCGGACATGCGCTCGCTCCTCCTCCAATTCGGTTGCATTCAGGCTATCGCCAGAGGGGTCAGAGGGCTACCGAGCCCCCCCACGATACCGAGAGGGCCGGCCACGAAGAGGAATTCGTGCACGCCGGCCTCGGCCAGTTCGTCCAGCTTGAACAATTCCATGAGATACATGCCGCAATCGCGGATGAGAAACCTGTGGACCGGGGCCGGGATGCCGCTCTCAGTCGGAATCACCTCCACGGCAAAATTGTCGAGCGCGATCGCGACCGCGTCATGGTCCGCTAGCCAGCGCGCCGCCTCCATGCCGATGCCCGGCTCCGAGGCGAAAAATGTCTTGCTGCCTTCGCTGGCGAAGACCGACATCCAACCGGTACGGACGAGGACAATGGTTCCGGGCTCTACCGGCGTTCCCTGAGCCCGCGCGCAGTCTTCCAGCATAATGTCCGTGATGACTTCGCCGCCCTGCAATCGTTCGACGCCGAGATGGCGGCACAGATCGAGGAGCACACCGCGGCCGACGAGCGGCGGACATTTGTCTATCCCGAGCCGGCTGGCACCGTTGCTGCGGATCGCCGCGATCGGGACGTCGTTGAACAATCGGCCCTCGTCGCCGACATGGGCGAGCGCGTCGACATGAGTGGCTCCGTGGGTGGCGAGCATGATGACGTCGTCCATGGCTTCGAAGCCGCCCTTGCGCTTCACGCCGGCGGCATAGTCCGTCCCTGTTCGCCGCAGATAATGCTGTGGCGCCGGGCGGCCCGGCAGCACGGGCAGGCTGCGGTCCTCCACCGGCAACGATAGATTGAAGACCCTGCCGGTCCTGACCAGCCTGGCGGCAGCCGCTACCCGCTCTGGCGTGAGAAGATTGGCAAGACCTTGCTCGTCTTCCGAGCCCCAGCGCCCCCAGTTGCGCTGCCGCCCCTGTTCGGCGGTCGTGGCCCTTCCAGTCTCTCGGTCCATGGATGCTCCATCCCTCGGCAAGGCGCTCCCCGCCTTCGCCCACGTCTCCATCCCGGCCAGGCCGATCAAGTCGCACCAGCTCTCAGTTGGGAAGGCTATTGCCAGAAGAACCCCTGGTCCAAGACCGATTGACGATATGAATTATATCTTGGCGGCATAGCACGGCGGGTTCGAGACCATTATTGTTTACCGTCCAGCCGCTTCGATCCGATCCAGACGCCGGTACGCACGAGCTCCTGGACCTCCTCCTCGATGATGCGAATCAGTTCCCGAGCCGCTTCGGATGGCTGCCGGTCGCGCCGGCATGCTATGTCCAGATCCCAGCGTATGCTTGGCGATCGTATCGGTATGGCCCTCAACATCCCGTTGGCGACCTCACGTGTCACCGCAGGCTGTGTGAGCGTCGTGAAGCCCAGTCCGCGTTCGACCATCGCCTTGATGATCGGCAGTCCATCGACTTCGATTGCCGGCTCGAGCGCCCGCTCCGTCTTGGCGACCGCGACCTCGATCAGCATGCGCAGACTGTGCGGCTTGCTCGGAAGGATCAACGGGAGGTCGGCAAGGTCGCTCACGGAATAGCTATCGGCAGCCGGGAGGGGACGAGGGCATTTCGGTCCCGGCGCGATGACAAACATCTCTTCCGAAAGCAGCGGCCGGATCGCGAGATTTCTGCCCTGCATGGGATTGTGAAGCACTGCCACGTCGATCCGGCCGGTATTGAGCCATTCGTGGATGTAGCCGCTGAAGCCCTCCAGGATATGAAGGGAGACCCTGGGATAGAGCGCGCGATAACGCTCGATGACGGGCGGCGCGAGGATCTGCCCGGTCGCCGGCGGCATGGCGAGATAGAGATGCCCGAATGGCGTGCCCGAGGAAGCGACCACCTCCTCCTGCACGATTCGCATTTCCCGCATGAGCCGCTGCGCATGGTGATAGAGCTTCTCGCCCGCCGCCGTCGGCGTGACGCCACGGCCATGGCGAGCCAGCAATTCGACCCCGAGTTCGTCTTCGATCTGCTTCACGCACCGGCTCAGCGCCGGCTGGGCGATGCGCAACTGGTCGGCTGCAGCCGAAAAGCTTTTCATTTCCGCCACGCAGGAGAAGTACCGGAGTTGCCGCAAATCGAGCATGTGCACCTATACCTCAACGGCATAATTATTATGCTGGTTATGTTTTGGAAATGAAGTCGTGTATCACCTAATGTCAATGTCGGAGCCGGCATTATCGCCGGACCGTGGAGGAGACGACCATTTCGCCACGCGTCCTTTTGCGGATGTCGGGCCGAGAATATTGTGCGCCAATTGAAGCCGCGCCGGCGGAATCGCCGACCCCTCCCAACACTGAAGCGCGCAAATTCTTCTCGGGAGGAAGAACAATGGCCAGCATTCGGAATAAATCCGGCGCTCTCGCCAGGATCGCAGGCGCGGCATTCGCGTCCATGCTCGTGGCGTCGTCGGTTTTTGCCCAGGACTATCCGTCCGATGAGGCGGCACTCTACGAGGCGGCGAAGAAGGAAGGCACCGTCGTCTGGTACGAAAGCGCCCCGCTGGAGCCGATGAAGGCGATCGCTCTCGAATTCGAGAAAAAGTATCCGGGCGTGAAGGTCGAGGTGCTGCGCATCGTCGGCGTGCAGCAGTACCAGCGCTTCATGGAGGAGGTGCAGTCGGGGCAGCACAATGTCGACATCCTGCACATCAGCGACCAGCCGAGCATGAAGGTACTGATCGAAGAGGGCCATGTCGCCGAATGGCAGGTCCCCACGCATGACCGGTTCCCGGCGGAATTCCACCTCGGGGCGCATTCCTACGCCAACTACACCACCGACAACGCGATCATCTACAACGTCAACAAGGTGACGCCCGAGGAGGTCGAAATCCTCGAGAAGAGCTGGAAAGGGGTTCTCGATCCCCGTTTCAAGGGCCGCTTCGCGGTCACGACCATGAAGTGCGGAGCCTGCTATGCCGGTATCCACATGTTCATGGATCCCAAGCTCAAGGACGAGTATGGCGAGGAGTTCCTGAAGCAGGTCGCGGCCCAGGAACCCGCCGTCTATTCCGAGGTCCTGGTCGGACTGGACCGCGTCATCGCTGGCGAGCACGACTTCACCTACTGGACCTGGGAAGGCATCGCGATGACCAAGTGGCAGCAGAGCGCCCCCATCCGCTGGCTGCATCCGAAGCCGACCCCCGTATTCGGCAATTCCTGGCAGGCCGTCTCCAAATATGCGCCGCATCCGAACGCGGCACGGCTCTTCCAGAACTGGTCCATGAGCGAGGAAGGGGCAGCTGCCCTGCAGCAGCTTTACGGCTCGGCGACCGTCCTCAAGGACATGGCTGACACGCGCGCCGTGACGAAGGAGGACTGGTACAAGCCGATCGAGGAACCCTACGCGATCGACTTCGACCGGTGGAACGAGAGCTTCCATTCCGATCTCGACACCTGGATCAATATCCTCAAGACAGCGCAGCGATAAGCGCCATGTCCGCGGTCCAGCACGCTCATGTGGCGGTGGGTGCCGGCAAGAGCCGGTCCCCGACGGCAACGAACTCCTTCCAGGCCTTGATGTGGCGCTGGGGCGGCGAACGTCTCGTATGGGCGCTGCTCGCGATCGCCGTCTTTGTCATCGCAATCGTTCCGTTGATCTATACGGTCAATGCTGCCTTCTATGGAGAGACCCGAACAGGTCTCTCCAACGAGCGCGACCTGACCGCGATCCTGAACGTCTATTTCGGCGCCGAGTATCTCGGCTATCTCGCCAACGCGCTCGTCCTTGCGGTCGTCGTGACCGCGCTTTCCCTGTTCGTCGGCGTGGGCATGGCCATCCTCATGGCCAGGACCGACCTTCCGTTCAAGAACACGCTCGACCTGCTGATCATCATGCCGCTGTTTCTGTCGCCTTTCACGGGGCTTATCGCGTGGATCACGCTGGGATCGCAGAAGACGGGCTTCGTCAACGTCGCCTACAAGACGCTTTTCAACACGTTGGGCATCGACGTCTCGCCACTGATCAACATCTGGTCCTATGGCGGCGTGGCCTGGGTCATGTTTCTCTTCTTCTGCCCGTTCGCCTATCTGTTCACCGTGGGCAATCTGAGAGCGATGGATTCTTCGCTCGAGGAGGCCGCCCGGATGTCCGGCGCCACGCCGTTCCAGGCGCTGACGCGCATCACCCTGCCAATGGCGCTGCCGGCGATCCTCGCCTCGGGCCTGCTCATCTTCATACTCGCCGCCGAGATGTACACGATCCCCGGCATCATCGGCGGGACGGCCGGCTTCACGACACTCCCTTGGAAGATCTTCCAGGACTCCACCGTGTTCCCCGTGCATCGCGCCCACGCCGCGGCCGCCGGAACGATGCTGCTATGGATCACCATTCTCGGCGTCTGGCTGCAGCGCCGAATCACGCGCCGCTCGGAGAGGTTCGTCACGGTTTCTGGCAAAGGCTTCCGAGGCCGTCCCCTTTCCCTCGGGAGAAAGCGCTGGCTCGCCCTCGCCGCGATCGGCGTATACGTGCTGTCCGCCGATATTCTGCCGTTTGGCGCGCTGATCCTTTCCTCCTTCATGAAGTACAGCGCCCCGACGCTCACCAGTGACGTCTTCACCCTCACCCACTACCAGCAGATCTTCACGCTGCAGGACATGCGTGCCGCGCTGTGGAACACGACCTGGCTCGCTGTCCTCTGCGGGACGATCTGCGTGCTGGTCGGCCTGCTGATCAGTTTCATGGAGGTCCGCAGGCCGAGTCACGCGACCCGAGTGGTGGCCTTCATGGGCGTGTTGCCTGTGGCGGTGCCCGGCCTCGTCTACGGCATCGGCCTGCTTTGGGCGTATATCCAGACGCCGATCTACGGTACGCCCTGGATCCTGCTTCTCGCCTTCGTCGCGAAGTTCCTGCCCTACGGCATCGTGGTCAGCCGCTCGGCGGTGATCCAGCTCCATCCCGAACTGGAGCAAAGCGCGCGAATGTCCGGCGCCACGGGCCTCGTCGCCTTGCGAAAAATCACCATGCCGCTGCTCAAGCCCACTCTGATCGCGATCCTGTTCTTCGTGATGCTCATGAGCATCAAGGAATTGTCGGCCTCGGTGCTTCTCTACAGTCAGAAGAGCCAGGTCCTCTCGGTCCTCACATGGCACTACATGGACGCCGGCAACTACCAGTTCGCCGCGGCCATCGGTGTTCTCCAGACAGTCATGATGATCGGGCTCGTGATCTTCACGCGGGCAATCTTCCGGGTCCAGATGGAAAAGGCGCTGTCGAAATGAGCGTTCTGTCCTCATTCACCTCTCTTCGTGTGGTGGAATTCGCCGAAGGTGTTGCCGGTCCGGCAGCCGGCATGCTGCTTGCCGATCTCGGCGCTGACGTCGTCAAGGTGGAGACTCCCGACGGCGACCGGTCCCGTGAATGGGGCCTTCCGCTGGAGGGCGGCGACGCCGCGATCTTCCACCACCTGAACCGTGGCAAGCGGAGCATCGTTCTCGACTTGACCGATACCGAGGATACGGCCGTGTTCGACAGGCTGGTGGCGGCCGCGGACGTTTTGATAGCTCATGACGATCAGGGCGCCCCAAGCGGAATCGACTGGCGTGGCATCGCACGACTCTATCCGAGGCTTGTCGTTTGCGAGATCGACGACATCGGCAGCCAGGGTCGCTTCGCCGGCCTGCCCGGCTCCGAGCTGACGATCCAGGCAATGTCCGGTTTCACCCGCTATGTCGGGGACCGCGACGGACCGCCATGCCGCGTCGGTTTCGAAATCTCAGGACAGGCGGCGGCCATGCATGCCTATCAGGGCATCGTCGCGGCGCTGATCGAGCGCGAGGCGAGCCGCAAGGGGCAGCACCTCTCCGTCAGCACGCTAGGCGCATTGCTGTCGATGAAGACGATCCTGCTGGCGGCCCAGAGCGGGGACACGGACGACTGGTCCGGTTTCCATCTCAACGGTCCGCGCTGGCCTGCCGATACCGGCTGGGACGCCAGCGACGGCCAGGTGACGTTCGACTTCAGGCACGGCCAGAGAGATGCCTGGGCGAAGTTCTGCGAGGCGATCGACCTGGGCCGCCTCGTCGATGATCCCGAGTATGAAGATTGGCGTTCAACGATCTATCTCGGCGACCGTCGCTTCACCCATGGTGGCCCCTACCGCGAAGTATTCTCACGCATGACCTGCGCCGAGATCAGCAAGCTGATCAACGAGCACGACGGCATTTCGGTGAAGTTCCAAAACTATGCCGAAGTGCTCAACCACGAGCAGGTGCGGATTCTGGAGCCCCTCGTCGAGGTGGAAGGCGGACCGGAACCCGCCCGAAGCCAGATCGGCATTCCGTTCCGCTTCGGCGATGAGCCGCGGCGCGAGGTCTACGCAAGCGCTCCACGCCTGGGCGAGCACCGGTCGGCGATCCTCGCCGAACTCAACCGGTCTCCGCGGCCCGTGGCAGCCGCAGCCAGCTGAGAAGGATTTTTCCATGACCGAGAAGAAAGGTCCCTTGGCCGGACTACGCGTGCTCGACGCCAGCATGGGTGCCGTCGGCCCCTGGGCGGGTGTCCTGCTCGGCCAGCTCGGGGCCGATGTGGTCAAGCTCGAATCACCGCAAGGCGACTTCATCCGCAACATCACGCCCCGTAAGAAGGGCCTGAGCACAACCTACATTTCGATGAACTTCAACAAGCGCGGGATCGTCCTCGATCTCAAGCGCGAGGAGGAGCGCGAGACGGTCCATAAGCTCGCCGCCCAGGCCGACGTCTTCATCGAGAACTTCCGCCCTGGCGTGGCTGACCGGATCGGCGTCGGCTACGCCCAGCTGTCGGCCATCAACCCGCGTCTCATTTATGCCTCGGCCTCTGGCTTCGGCCGCAAGGGCCCCATGGTCGGGATCGGCGCGACCGACCCTCATCTCCAGCCTTTTACCGGGTCGTGCTCGGTGAACGGCACGCTGGGCGGCAAGCTGCAGAGGTGGCGCTGGTACGGCCATTTCGACTGCACGACAGCGATGTGCATCACGCAAGGGGTACTGTCGGCGCTGCTGGAGCGAAAACGCACCGGCAAGGGCAAGCTGGTCGAGATCACGATGATAGAGGCGGCCCTCACCCTGCAGCGTGTTCGGTTGGCCGAACACCTTTCCGGCGCCACGCCGGTGCCGATGGGAAGCGCCATCACCTATCTGGTTCCCGACCAGGCCTTCCAGACCGAGGACATCCCGCTGGCCGTGACCGCCAGCTCGCGCCGCGAATGGCGTGCCTTATGCCAAGCGATCGGTAGGCCGGAACTGACGGACGATCCCCGCTTCGCGCGCAATCCGGACCGCATCCGCAATCGCGAGGCGCTGCTGGAGATCCTCGACGCCGTATTCGCGAAACGGCCGGCCCAGTTTTGGCTGGACGTCTTGCGGCGCGCCAAGGTGCCTTGCGCGCTGTTCACCAGCTACGACGAGTTCCGCCACAACGTCCACTATCTCGAAAACAAGATGGTGACGACGTTCCGGACCGAAGATTGGGGCGCGATCGACATGGCAGGGGTGCCGTGGCGCTTCGACCGGACGCCGGCCGAACTCAGGCCAGGCACACAGCCCGGCGCACATACGGCAGCATTCGCCGGCGGCGACTGGCCAGCCCAAACGGAGGCGTGATCGGATGGACCTTCCACAATCGCGGCCATACGGGAGGCTGTCATGAGCTATCTTCCCGCCGGCACGCCCTTGCCGCAGCCGACGCCGGACGATCAGGCTTACTGGGATTTCATCCGCCAGCGGCAACTGCGCATCCAGCGCTGCACCTACTGCGCTCGCTTCCGGCATCCTCCCATGCCGAACTGCCCATCCTGTCGCAGCGCCAGCGCAGAATGGGCAGCCGTTTCCGGGAATGGAGAGGTCTTCAGCTACACGATCGTGCGGCATGCCGCGCACCCGGCACTGAAGACCGCACTTCCCTTCAATGTGGCAGTCGTGATGCTCGACGATGCCGGCGACGTTCGCCTCGTCTCGAACGTCGTCGACGCATCGCACGAGGAGATGCGTATCGGCCTGTCGGTGAGCCTTGTCTGGGAAGCCACCGAGGATGGCGGCTGGCTGCCGCGCTTTTGCAAGCGCGCGGATGCGACGCAATGAGCGAGCCCCAGGGAATCCGGGCCGGCTTGACCGACAGCACGGCGATCGTCGGCATCGGCGTAACCGAGTTCGCCAAGCATGGGGACATCAAGGACAGGAGCGAATTCGCGCTCTGCTGCGAGGCGATCACCCAGGCAGCCGACGACGCAGGTATCGACGTCTCGGAGATCGACGGCTTCTGCTCCTACGCCGCCGAGCGACATGAACCCGTGCTCATCCAACAGACGCTCGGCATTCCGGAGCTCCGTTTCTCCAACATGGTCTGGGGCGCCGGCGGGGGCGGTTGTTCCGGAGCGGTGATGAATGCCGCGCTCGCCGTGCACGCCGGCATCTGCAGGAACGTCGTCGTCTATCGCTCTCTTTGCCAAGGGCAATATGAACGATACGGACAGTATCGCGCCCGGCCAACCGGCGGCGCATACATGGCGCCCTTCGGATTGATGACACCGGCTCAGATGGTGGCGCTCACCTTCAGACGCCACATGCATAGATATGGCACACCGGCCGAAGCGCTCGGCCACGTCGCCGTCACCTTCCGCGAACACGCGCAGCGAAACCCGGCCGCGCTCCAGTACAACAAGCCGCTGACGCTCGCCGAACATGCCGGCGCGCGGCGCATCGCCGATCCCTTCGGCCTCTACGATTGCTGCCTGGAAACCGATGGTGCGGGCGCGCTGATCGTCACATCGCGGGAGCACGCGCGGGACCTGAAACAGAGGCCTGTCCGAATTCTCGCCGCAGCGCAGGCCAGCGGCCCCGGCTGGGGTCTCGGACCGACGGGCTCGCACAACATGCCGGTTGACGACTATCACACCACGAATTCCCGGGCGCTCGGCAAGGCATTGTTCGGCATGGCCGGCATATCGCCTTCCGACCTCGACTGCGCGCAGATCTACGACGCCTTCAGCGGCCTCGCCATCATGGCGCTGGAGGATTTCGGCGTCTGCGAACCCGGCGAGGCGGCCCGCTTCATCATGGACGGCAATCTGAGCTGGGAACGCAAGGGCAGGCTGCCGACGAACACCGCCGGCGGCCTGCTCTCGGAAGGTTACCTCCAGGGCCTCAATCTGGTGTTCGAAGGCGTTCGCCAAATGCGCGGCACCTCGACCGCCCAAGTGGACGGGGCCGAGACATGCCTCGTCACGAGCGGCGGTGCCCTGGCTCACAAGAGCGCACTGATCCTCGCCAACTGAAAGGACGACTATGGCGCCCAACATTTCGCGCATGCGACAGATGAAGGACAAGGCGGCCGTCGTCGGCGTCGGCGCCTCACCGCAGGGGACATTCCCCGACAGCGATGCCTACACGCTGGCCCTGCAAGCGTTCAGCAATGCGCTGGACGACTGCGGCCTCACCCGCCACGACGTCGACGGGCTGATCGTACAGGGGCCGGGCAATATCAGCTTTGTGCGGGTCGGCGAGATGCTTGGCATCAACCCCGTGGTCGGCGCAAATTTCGACATTGGCGGCCCAGGGACCGGTCCACTCATCCAATACGCGACCATGCTGATCGCGACCGGCATGTGCGAAACGGTAGCGCTGATCTACGGCAACGCCTCGCGCACCGAGGGGCGAAAGTTCGGCGGCGATACCAACGTCACGCCGGGCCGGGAGTATTCCAGCGCCTATTATTATTACGGCCTCACGTCACCCGGCGCTGCCAGCGCTTTTCAGGCGCGTCAGCACTTCAATCTCTACGGCACGACGAGCGAGCAGCTCGCGGCAGTGCCGATCGCCCAGCGCAAGCACGCCATTCTCAACCCCGACTCCATCAAGAAGGAACCGCTCACCGTAGATAAGTACATGGGCGCCCGCTTCGTATGCGAGCCGCTGAGGCTCTACGACTACTGTCTGATCAACGACGGCGGCGTCGCCCTTATCGTCACGACCGCTGAGCGTGCCAGGGATCTGAAGAAGAGGCCGGTCTACGTCGCCGGTATCGGCCGGCAGGATACGTATCGCGGCTCCTCCCTGCCGAATACCAATTTCTGGCAGGACACGATGCCGAAGGCCGCCGAGATGGTCTACGGCATGGCGGAGGTCGGGCGCGAGGACATGGACGCGCTGATGATCTACGACAGCTTTTCCATCAACATCTGGATATCGCTCGAGAATTTCGGCTTCTGCAAGCCGGGCGAAGGCGGCGACTTCACTCAGGGCGGGCGTATCGAGCTTGGTGGCGAGCTTCCCGTCAACACGCATGGAGGTCACCTCTCGGACAGCTACATGCAGGGCTGGCTCCATCAGGTCGAGGCGGTGCGGCAGCTGCGCAAGGAGTGCGGCGCCCGGCAGATCAACGACGCCGAGCTGATCCAGTACATCTGCCGCGCCAATGTGGCGACTTCAATCATCTACCGGAACTGAGCCATGACGATGCAGAAGCCCCTGCCGCAGATCACCCCGCTCGACCGCGAATATTGGGAGCATGCGCGCAACCACCGCCTGCACATCCAGCGCTGCAAGGACTGCGACACCTATCGCTATCCCGCCTCGCCGGTCTGCGCCCAATGCGGAGGTCCGAACTGGGCCTACTCCCCCGTCAGCGGCCGAGGAGAGGTCCTCTCCTGGGTGGTGTTCCACCGCTGCTACTTCCCGTCCTTCGAGGCCGACATTCCCTACAACGTCGCGGGCGTGCGTCTCGAGGAAGGCGTCATGATGATGAGCAACATCCTCGCTCCCAACGACTCCCTCCATCACGGGATGAAGGTCGAGGTCGTGTTCGAAGACATCACTTCCGACATCTCCATCCCGAAGTTCCGACCCGTTCAGGAAGACAACGCATGACCGAACTCTACTCTTTGCCGCTCGAGAAGCGCGTGCTGGGGCCGATGCTCGCCGAGCGAGCGCGCGAGCACGGCGACCGCGTCTATCTGCGCTTCGATGACCGGAGCTGGACCTTCCGCCAGATCGACCAGGACGCACGCGCAGTCGCGCGCGGCCTCAAGGCACTGAGCGTCGGCAAGCAGGATACGGTGGCGCTGCTCCTGCCCAATTGCCCCGAATTCGTACTGGCCTGGTACGGATGCTGCGTCGCCGGCGCCGTATTCGTTCCCGTCAATCCGACCTATACCGGTCCGCTCCTGGACTACATCTTCAAGGACAGTGGGTCGCGAGGCGTCATCGTCGACCGCAGCCTTTTTGGGCAACTCGCCACGGTTCCACGCGAGACGCTCAACCAGCTCGAATGGGTCGCGGTCGTCGGCGGGATCGACGGACTGCAACTCCCCGAAGGTCCGAACCGCTATCTCTCCTACGACCAGCTGCCGGTCACGCAGGGCGAAGATCCGGAAGTCCCGTGCAGCTTCCGCGACGTCCAGAGCATCATGTACACGTCGGGCACTACCGGGCCTTCCAAGGGCGTCATTATCCCGAACGGTCACTTTTTCGCCTCTGCGACAACTTTCGTCCGCGCTCTCCGCCTGACCAGCGACGATGTATTGTTTACGCCGCTCCCGCTTTTCCACGGCCTGGCGAGCCGGCTGGGCGTGCTTCCAGCCCTCATGGTGGGCGGTGAGGTCGTGATCGCCGAGAAGTTCAGCGCCGGGCAATTCTGGCGTCAGGCCGCGGCATGCGGAGCGACGGTCGGGCATACGATCTTCACCTTGCCGACGATCCTCAAGGCGCAGCCGCCATCGGAATGGGACAAGGCGCACAAGATGCGCGCCATGTACAACGCAAATTATGATCCGGAGTTCGAGTCCCGGTTCAATGTGAGGCTGGTGGAAGCCTATGGCCTTACCGAGACCGGCCTCACCGTCTATACGCCCTGGCCCGACCGGCGTGACGGCTCGTGCGGCCGCGCGCATGAGGATTTCGAGATCGCCCTCATCGGCGACGATGGCCTTCCCGTGCCGGACGGAGAGCCGGGCGAACTGGTCGCACGGCCGAAACTGCCTTCGATCATGATGGACGGCTACATCAACAAGCCCGAAGAGACATTGAAATCGCTTCGCAATCTCTGGTTCCACACCGGAGATTACGCCCGTCGCGACGCCGACGGCTACTTCTACTTCGTCGGCCGCAAGAAGGAACGTATCCGCCGGCGCGGCGAGAACATTTCGGGCTTCGAGGTCGAGCGGATCGTCGGGATGCATCCGGAAGTCTCGGAAGTCGCTGCTGTCGCGCATCCGGCCTCGGTGGGCGAGGACGACGTCCGTTGTGTCATCATCCGTTCCGAGAGATCTTCGCTGACGCCGGCGGCGCTCATGGACTGGCTGCAAACACGCATGCCGCGCTTCATGCTGCCTCGATACATCGAATTCGTCGCCGACATGCCGCGCACCCCGAGCGCGAAGGTGGAGAAATACAAGCTCGTGGAGGCTGGTCTCGGCCCGACCGCCTGGGACCGCGAAGCCGCCGGCTATCGCCTGGAGCGCGCCACGCCGAACACGGCCGCACCTGCGCTTTCAAAGGCGAGCTGAGATTTCACCATGCCGACCGAATTCTGCCGACAACTGGGCATCCGGGCGCCCATCATCCAGGCGCCCATGAACTGGGCGACCGACGCGCGGCTCGTCGCGGCCGTTTCCGAGGCGGGCGGCATGGGGACGATCGGCCCCAATGCGGGCCGTGAAATAGTTGCCCCGTCCTCGGACCCGGCCGTTACCGGCGAAAGGTTGCGACGCGAAATCCGCGAGGTGCGCCGACTGACCGCGAAGCCGTTTGCGGTGAACTTCCCGATCGGTCACGGCGCGGCTCGGGCCTTCAGCGACCGCGCCGTCGCGGTGGCGCTCGAGGAAGGGATTTCCGTCGCGATCGTCGTCATGGGCAGCCCCGAAGTCTACACGGAGAAACTGAAGAAGGCGGGCGTCTTCGTCATCCATGCCGTGGGCTCGGCGAAGCACGCCCGCAAGGCAGAGGAGCATGGCTGCGACGCCGTGGTTGCCGAGGGCTTCGAAGCGGGCGGGCACAGCGGCTTCGACGAACTGCCCATGAACGTGCTGGTGCCGCAGGTGGTGGAGGCGGTTTCGATCCCGGTGATCGCCGCCGGCGGGATTGTCGACGGGCGTGGTCTCGTCGCCGCACTCTCGGCCGGGGCCGGCGCGGCCTATATGGGCACGCGGTTCATGGCAACCACGGAATCCCCGATCCACGAGGCGGTCAAGCAAGCAATCGTTGGCGCGGAGGATACATCCACGGCGTCCTGGGGCCGCCGCATCGGCGTCGCACGCACCCTGCGCAACGCGTTCACTATCCGGTTCCGCGAGATGGAGCTGACTGGCGCCAGCGCCGACGAGCTGCGCGCGCTCATCGCGGACTACGACCTGCCGGGCGGCCGCAGGGTCGGCGGCTTGCGCGTCGGCGATCTCGACCAGGGTGAGGTCTACATGGGAGCCGGCGCGGGCATGATCCGCGAGGTGTTGACCTGCGCCGAAGTCATTGAACGGACGATGGATCAGGCGCGCGATATTCACGAAAGGATTGGCCGGGTGCTCGCGCAGCCGGGCACGGGACCGGCACTGGGCGACGCTGCCTAGCGTTTATCGAGGAGGAAAGACGAACGCATGCAAAATCTACGCAACAAGATCGCGGTCGTCGGGGTCGGCACGACGAAGTTCGGCCGTCTCCCGGACAACGATTCCTATGATCTCGGCGTCATGGCACTCAAGTCGGCGCTCGACGACTCCGGTATGAAGATCGGGGATATCGATGGTCTGATCGTCAACCGCATTCCGGACTATCAGCGTTTCGCGGAGATCACTGGTATCAATCCGAGGGTCGCCCTGGTGACACCCGGGCAAGGGCGCATGTCCGGCGCGACGATCGCGGCGGCGGCGGGGCTGATAGCGGCGGGCCAAGCGACGACGATCGCACTCGTCTATGGCAACAACGGCCGCTCGGCTGGAGCCACCTATGGCGGCAACGGCGACAGCTATGGCGGGGGAGGCGTAGGACCATGGTTCCCCTACGGGATGACGTCGCCGGGTGCGGCGCACGCCATCATGTTCCAGCGGCATGCACACCTCTATGGCACGAGAAGCGAGCAGCTGGCGGCGGTCTCGGTCGCGTTCCGCAAGCATGCGATGCTCAACCCGGACGCGGTGATGCAGACGCCGATCACGGTCGAGGACCATCAAAGGTCGCGCTTCATCGCCGAACCGTTGCACATCCTCGACTACTGCCTGATCAACGATGGCGGCGTGGCGATCATCCTGACCGCGGCCGACCGCGCGCGCGACTACGCCAAGCCGCCGGTCTACATACGCGGCTTCGCGCAGGCGACCCGCCTCAAGGGGTCGTCCCTGCCGCCCAATGATTTCTGGTACGAGCCGATGCAGAAGATCGCCGGCGACATCTACCGGATGGCGGACGTCAAGCACGAGGATCTCGATGCGTTGATGATCTACGACAATTTCTCGCCGACCGTGCTCTTCTCGCTCGAAGGCTTCGGCTTCTGCAAGCCAGGCGAAAGCGGCGATTTCGTGCAGGGTGGCCGCCTCGAGCTGGGCGGCCAGTATCCCTCCAACACCGATGGCGGCCATCTTTCCAATTCGTACATGCAGGGCTGGGCGCTGAATGTCGAAGCGGTGCGGCAGCTGCGCGGCGAAGCCGGAAAACGCCAGGTCAAGGACGCACAGCTGATCCAGTACATGTGCGCCGCGCCTGTCTCCTCCTCCGTCATTTATGGGAGCGAAGCATGAACGCCGCCTATCTCAAGCCGGTTCCGAAGATCGACGACAGCAACCGCGAGCATTGGGACGGCGCCAAGGCCGGCAAGCTGCGCGTCCAGCGCTGCGTTTCGTGCGGGACGCATCGTTATCCGCCCGCTCGCTGGTGCTCCGAGTGCCTCGGGGAAGACGTGGAATGGGTGTCGGTCAGTGGCAAGGGAACCGTCTGGTCGTGGTGCGTCTTCCATCGCCAGTACTTCAAGGGCTTCGACGAGGAAATGCCCTATGCGGTCGTGCTGGTCGAGCTCGACGAAGGTCCGCGCCTCTACAGCAATCTCGTAGGCGTGGCGAAGGAGGACATCAGAATCGGTATGCGGGTTCGCGTTGCCTTCGAACCAGCGACGCCCGACCTGACGCTCGTGAAGTTCGAGGAGGACAAGTAATGCGCGCCATGGTCGTCAGCTCGCCGGGAGAGGCTGAAGCCCTCGTCCTCACCGACGTCCCCATGCCGGAACTGCGTGAGAACGACGTGCGCATCAAGGTCGAGGCGTGCGGCGTCTGCTTCCACGACGTCGTGACGCGAAACGGCGTGCTCAAGCGTGGCATCAAGATGCCGGTGATCCCCGGCCACGAGATCTCCGGCATCGTTGAATCCGTGGGACCGGCGGTGCGCGGCTTCAAGCCGGGCGATCGCGTCTGCACCGTGCAACGGCGCCATATCTGCGGCCACTGCAACTATTGCCGTTCCGGTCGAGAGACGTCCTGCGACGAACGGGAGTTCCTCGGCGACTGGGGTCTGAACGGCGGGTATGCGGAGTATGTGTGCGTCGAGGAGGACAATGTCGCCCACGTCCCGGAAGGCATTCCGCTCGACGAAGCGTCTGTGGTCGCCTGCGTCATCGGCACCGAACTCAACGCCGTGCGCGACGTCGCCGCCGTCAAGCCCGGCGACAACGTGCTTGTCACCGGCTCCGGCGGCGGACTGGGCATCCACGGGGTGCAGCTCGCCCGCGCGTCGGGAGCCTACACGATCGGCCTAACGACGACCGAGAGCAAGGCGCAGCTGATCCGCGATGCCGGCGCGCATGAGGTCGTGATCTGCGACCGGGGAGAGGATTTCTCCGGCGCCGTCAAGGCGCTGACCGGGGGCGAGGGTGCCGACGTCGTCATCGACAATGTCGGCAGTTCGCTGTTCCAGCCGACCCGCAAGAGCCTTGCGATGGGAGGGCGATGGATCTTCGTAGGCCAGCTCACCGGCGAATTCGTCCAGCTCAACCCGGCCCAGCTATTCATGCGCGATATCTCCATCCGAAGCGTCAAGAGCACGTCGCTCGCCCAGCTCAAGGATTCACTTCGGATGGTGGAGCTCGGACAGGTCCGGCCCATCATCACGGATCGGATGCCGCTCGAGAAGGCGGCCGAAGCGCACCGCCTGGTCGAGAGCGGCCGTTCGACCGGTCGCATCCTGCTGATGCCCGGCCTGTGACGACGACGCCCGGCACGACGGCGGCTTCTTCCCATCTCGCCGTCGCGATCCGTGTCGGCGTGATGGGTATGGTCATCACGATGTCGAGCCAGTTCTACCGCAACGCCCATGTCGTCGTTGCGCCGGACATAATGCGCGACATCGGCGTCTCGGCCCAGTTGCTCGGCATGCTGAGCGCGGGCCTCTTCCTGATGGCCGCCCTGACGCAACTCCCGGCCGGTATGCTGATCGATGTGCATGGCCCGCGGCGCACCATCCCGATGATGCTGCTGACGGTCGTCGCCGGGTCGCTCATCTTTGCGAGCTCGACCAGCGGTCTGGGCCTCGTCGTGGGCCGCATGCTCATGGGGATCGGCGTCGCCGCCCTCGGGATGGCCTCGCTCGTCGCTTGCGCCCGCTGGTTCCGGCCCGAACAGTTCGGCACCGTCGTCGGCGCGGTGATCGGGCTGAGCCAGATCGGCAATGTCGTGGCGACATATCCGATGGCGCTCGTGTCCGACGCCATAGGCTGGCGCAACAGCTATTATCTCATGACGGCCGTAACTGCCCTGCTGGGCTTGCTGAGCTATTTCTTCATCCGCGATGCGCCACCAGGCCATCCCTATCACCTGAGAAGCCCGGAGCGCCTAAGGGATGCGCTGAAGGGCGTTCGCGAGGTGTTCGGGACCCCTGGCGTGCCGCGCCTGCTCTGCATGGCTTTCGTCGCCTATTCGGTGGTGAGCTGCTTCCTCGGGCTCTGGATTGGTCCCTACCTGCACGATGTCCATGGTCTCGATACGGTGCGGCGCGGCGACATCCTTCTCTATTTCAGCACGGCCATGATCGCTGGCAATCTCTTGCTCGGCTCTCTCGAGAGGCTCGTCGACAGTCGCAAGGCGATCATCATGGGCGGCGCTGCACTGACCATTCTAATCCTTGTCACGCTCGTCCTTTTCCCGCATGCGCCTCTTCCCGTGGCAGCGGCACAACTGACCGGCATCGGTTTCCTATCCGGCTACACGATCGTCATCATCGTGCACGGCAAGGGATTTTATCCCGACCGACTGATGGGTCGGGGAGCCACTCTGGTCAACACCGCCGTGCTCGGCGGCGCGGCCTGCATGCAGGCATTGACGGGGATCATTGCAGGCGTCCTGGCTCCGGGTGCGGTTGGGCTTCCGGTCGAGGTGTACCAGGTCATCTTCAGCACTTTGGCCCTGATGCTCACCCTGGCGCTCGCCATCTACAGCACCTGCCCCGACAGGCCGCGCAGCGGCAATCACACCTGAACGCAGTTGGAGGAAACGATATGGACATAACCGCCGAACCCGTATTCGACGGCGTTTGCGATCTCGGGGAAGGGCCGCTCTGGTCGCAGCGCGAGCGCGCCTTTTATTGGATCGATGTTACCGGGCGCACAGTCTGGCGGCATGACATCAGGACTGGAAAGACAGTCAGCCATTCCGTTTCCGGCATGCCTGGCTCGATCGCCACTCGCAAGTCGGGGGGCATCATCGCCGCATCCCGCACCGGACTCTCCCTTGTCGATCTCGACACGGGAGAGGAACGCAAGCTGCCAGCCCCTATCGATTTCGGGATTGAACGCTTCAACGACGGCAAGTGCGACCGGCGCGGGCGTTTCTTCGCCGGAACGATGGACAAGACGATCGCGGCCCCGATCGGCGGGCTGTACCGCGTCGATCCCGACCTGACGGTCACGAAGGTCGCCGGCGACATCCAACTGTCGAACGGACTTGCCTGGAGCCCGGACAACAAGACGCTTTATCATAACGAATCGAGGCCGGGTTACGTCTACGCTTATGACTACGACATTGAGACCGGCACGGTGGAGAATCGTCGAATCCACATCGACTTTGCCGCCGCGAACCGGCACCCGGACGGAAGCACGATCGACGCCGAAGGTTGCCTCTGGATCGCCGAGGTGGGCGACTGGTCGATCGGCCGCTACGATCCCGACGGCAAGCGCATGGGCGGCATCAAGGTTCCGACCCAACGCGTGACAAGCGTCATGTTCGGGGGCGACGACCTTTCGACCCTCTACATCACTTCCATGCGTTACAATCTCTTGCCCGAGCAGCTTGCCAGCCAGCCTTTGGCGGGCCGTGTCTTCGCCGCGCGGCCAGGCGTCAAAGGAATCCCGGAGATCGATTTCGCCGGTTGATCCGCTGTAAAGAGCCGGGAAGACTGCGGGGACGGCGTTGCTTTGCGGCTCTCGACGGCCGCGGGACTGCTTACCGACGAAGGGCCGCAGGCATGGCCCACGGCCCTTCGTCACTTCGGAACGACACCGGGTCGGAGCATTCCTTCGTCAGACGAGGCAAGCGCAACGAAATACGTTAGCGCCAGGAATGCTCCGAAGGCCCGGGTTCAGCGCCCGCGGCGCGTCACGAACTTGGTGTTGAGATAGGCTTCCATCGCTTCGGTGCCGCCTTCCGAACCATGGCCAGAATCCTTGATGCCGCCGAACGGCACTTCGGGAAGCGCAAGGCCATTGTGGTTGACGGTCAGCATGCCGGCCTGGATCTCGTCGGCCAGACGGTCGGCCGTCGCCGCCGACTCGGTGAAGGCGTAGGACGCAAGCCCGAAAGGCAGGCGGTTCGCTTCGGCGATGGCCTGGTCGGCGTCGGAAAAGCGGGAGACCAGGGCGAGCGGACCGAAGGGCTCCTCGTTCATCGCGCGTGCCTCGGTCGGCACGTCCGTCAAGACCGTGGGCTCGAAGAAGTAACCCTTGTTGCCGATGCGCTTGCCGCCGGTCGCGAGTTTTGCGCCCTTCTGCAGCGCGTCCTGGATCAGCGCTTCCATCGCCGGGATGCGACGCTCGTTGGCAAGCGGCCCCATGGTGGTGCCTTCCGCCAAGCCGTCGCCCACCTTGACCGCCTTTGCCGCGGCGACGAAACCTTCGACGAAACGGTCGTGCACGCCGGACTGGACGAGAAACCGGGTCGGCGACACGCAGACCTGGCCGGCGTTGCGGAACTTCGATCCCGCCAGGACGGCGACGGCGCGATCAACATCGGCGTCGTCGAAGACGATCGCCGGCGCATGACCGCCGAGTTCCATCGTGGCACGCTTCATATGCTGGCCGGCGAGGCCCGCGAGATGCTTGCCGACCGGCGTCGAGCCGGTGAAGGAGATCTTGGCGATGACCGGATGCGGGATGAGGTATTCCGAGATCTCGGCGGGCACGCCGTAGACGAGATTGACCACGCCTGCGGGAATGCCGGCGTCGACAAAGGCACGGATCAGCTCGGCCGGAGAGGCAGGCGTTTCCTCGGGCGCCTTGACGATGATCGAGCAGCCCGCCGCCAGCGCGGCCGAAACCTTCCGCACCACCTGGTTGATCGGGAAGTTCCACGGCGTGAAGGCGGCGACGGGCCCGACGGGTTCACGCGTCACGAGCTGGGTGACGCCGACGGCCCGCGACGGCACGATGCGGCCATAGGCGCGACGCGCCTCTTCGGCGAACCATTCGATGGTGTCGGCAGCGGCCATGGTTTCGCCCCGGGCTTCGGCCAGCGGCTTGCCTTGCTCGAGCGTCATCAGCCGCGCGATCTCGCCGGCGCGCTCACGCAGCAGGCTGGCCGCCTTGCGCATGATGGCGGAACGCTCATAGGCCGACGTCTTGCGCCATACGGTGAAACCGCGTGCCACCGCCGCAAGCGCTGCGTCGAGGTCGGACCTGTCGGCATGGGCTACGGTGCCGATCCTTTCCTCCGTCGCGGGGTTGATCACCGCGATGGTGCGACCGGAAGCGGCGGGGCGCCAGGCGCCGTCGATGTGCAGAAGCGTATCGGGATACATTCTCATTCCTTGTGGTGAATAGCGAAGCGGGTGAATGGTGAATGGCTCTTGGGGCGCGGCATCCCCCTTACCATCGATTGTCGATCCTTCACGACTTGTCCGGCGATTGGTAAACGAGATAGTCGCGGCAATGCCGAAATTCCATTCACCATTTCACCATCGACCATTCACTCGTACCCTTCAGGCCGCCACGGCGACCGACGAGAAGACGCTCTCGATCGTCGCTTCCAGCGTGTCGAGCCCCTCGTCCAGCGTCGCATCCGAAATGGTCAGCGGCACGAGAATGCGGACGACATTGGCGCGGGTGCCGCAAGACAACAGGATCAGACCCCGCTTTTCCGCTTCGGCGACAATGGCGTTGGTGAGCGCCGGCGCGGCAGCTTTCGTATGCCGGTCCTCGACCAGTTCGAACGCGACCATGGCGCCGAGGCCACGCACGTCGCCGATGCGCTCCATGCCCTGCCGCGCTGCAAGGTCATTGAGCCGAGCGGTGATCCGCTCGCCGATCGCGGCGGCACGGGCGCACAGCCCCTCCTCCTCGATCACGTCAAGCACGGCGTTGGCAGCGGCGACAGCAAGCGGATTGCCGGCATAGGTGCCGCCGAGACCGCCGGGATGGGCGGCGTTCATGATCTCGGCCTTGCCGACGACCGCCGAGAGCGGAAAGCCGCCGGCGAGACCCTTGGCGAGTGTCACGAGATCGGGCTTCACGCCGGCATGCTCCATCGCGAACATCTTGCCGGTCCGCCCCATGCCTGCCTGGACCTCGTCGGCGATGAACAGGATGCCGTGCTTGTCCGCGATCTCGCGCAGCCTCACCAGGAATTCGGCGGGCGCGACGTTGAAGCCGCCCTCACCCTGGACCGGCTCGACGATGAAAGCGGCGATGCGCTCGGGATCGACGTCGCCGGCGAAGAGACGCTCGAGGTCGGCAATGGCATCCTCGACCGTGATGCCGAGGAAGGGATTCGGGAAAGAGGCATGGAAGACCTCGGCCGGAAACGGACCGAAATTCTTCTTGTATGGCGCCACCTTGCCGGTCAGCGCCATGCCCATCAGGGTCCGCCCATGGAAGCCCCCGCTGAAAGCGATGATGCCGGAGCGCCTGGTGTGGGCCCGCGCGATCTTGACCGCGTTCTCCACCGCCTCGGCACCGGTGGTGACCAGCATGGTGCGGTTCTCCGCGCCCGTCGGCACGATCCGGTTCAACCGTTCGGCCAGCGCCACGTAGTTTTCATAGGGCGCGACATGGAAGCATGTATGCGTGAAGCGTGCCGCCTGGTCCGCCACCGCCTTCATCACCTTGGGATGGCGGTGGCCGGTGTTGACAACGGCGATGCCCGCAGCGAAATCGATGAAGCGGCGCCCCTCCACGTCCCACAATTCAGCATTCTCGGCGCGTTCGGCAAACAGCGCGCGTGTTGCCACGCCTCCGGCAACGGCCTTGCCCTGGCGTTCACGCAATTCGGCATTCGTGGTCATTGGAGCCCTCCTTTTGGCGCGGAGGTCTATAGCATGCTCATAATTTTGAGCAAAGGCCTGCTCGGAATTTCATCCGGATCTGGATCAAAGATGGGTGGGAACGAAGTGCGTGAACGGTTTTTGGGCGACATGTGTTTAGAGGTAGGGCGGCGTGCAGGCGGAGATCACGATTGTCCGCTTGTCCGAGAGATTGCGGAAACGGTGCGGCACCCGGCTGTCGAAAAGATAGGAATCGCCCGGCTTCAGCACGCGCACCTCTTCTCCCACGGTGACTTCGAGCTCCCCCGCGATCACAATGCCGCCCTCGGATGAGAAATGCTGCAGCAAGGTCTCGCCGGTGTCGGCCTGCGGTTCGTAGACTTCGTGCAGTATCTGGAGATTGTGGCGTCGCGCATCGCCGACTTGACGGAACGTCAGCCTCCCGCGCGGTTCAGCACTTGTTGTCGCCGAAAGCTTCGAGGTGAGATCGAGCAGCTCGTCGAAACCGAAGAATGGCCCTTCCGGAGTGGCGCGGTCCTCCTCGAAGAAATCGGCCATGCTGATGTTGAGACCACCGAGAATCCTGCGCAAGGTCGCAACCGAGGGGCTGGACTTGTTCTGCTCGACCACGGAGATCTGCGCATGCGGCACGCCCGCTCGCTGGGCGACCTGGCGCTGCGAGAGCCCGGCGGCCACGCGTATGGCGCGCAATCTCGCGCCGACATCGAACACGCCTTCCCGCTCGCCCGTCACCCAGAATCTCCTGCTTAATCTGTTTGCCAGGACATACTATTGAGCCGAAGGCGGGGACACAACACAGACGGATGCGGCTGATTTTTCAGCCATCCGAGAGCTCGGCCGCCTTTGCTCCCTTGCGCCCGGGTCGAGGCTCACCGCGGGAGAATTGCGAGACTGGCAGGCCGCCGCCCCAGCGGTGACGCCGCAAATCATCGGCCCTCCATGAGTAAGTTAAGGACACGATCTATTCTTGGTTGAGTAAAATCCGTAGCGATCGCCTAGATCATATGTTCTAGAGCTATTCTTTTTTGTTGACGGATCACCAAAGTAGCCTGACTATGGAAGAAGAGGGGATGGAAATATGCCAGCGAGCGCAGAGAAGGGAATACTTTCCGGATTGACCTTCATGCTGATCGGCGCAAGCCTGCTCGGATTGCAGTGCTTCTGGTCGGTCAGGGCCGGCATATGGCTGTCGTTCTCTGTCGTCGACGCGCTGCAAATGCTGGGGCCCGATCCGATGAGCAACGGTGCCGCGGCGTTCGGAGCCTGGCTCGACAGCCCGCAATCCTGGATCAGGCTGCATATGCTGCTCGACTGGATTTCGCTGCCCGTGGTGTTCCTGACTTTCGGCCTGATGGCTGTTTCCAGCAGCAAGGTGTAGGGACCGCGGCCGCGCGGCGCTAATCCGCGACCCGCTTCTCCGGCTCATTCTCGCCAGAACTTCACGATCAAAGAATCTCTCGGCTTGACGCAACCACAGCGTGCCCACTAACAAGAGCACGACGGTTTCCCGCAAGGGAATCAAAAGGGAACACGGTGCGGACGCCCCCAGCGCCCAATGCCGTGACTGCCCCCGCAACTGTAAGCGGTTAGTTTTCCGTCCACATGCCACTGGGCCCGCGGTCCCGGGAAGGCGACGGGAAGCGATGATCCGCGAGTCAGGAGACCTGCCGTCGGCCGTTGTCATGCGCGACCACGCCGGGCGGGGTGTCCTGGTGGAGCCGATCCCTGGCTGCTCTCGAGGCGGCAAAGGCGGTGCTGATCGCGGTGACGTGCAACGTACCGCTGGAGCATTCCGCCTTGTTCTTCAAAATCCGTGCCGAGCGCACGCCGCACCCGTCCGTTCCGAATTTCGATCCGACTCCTCCGCAAAACCGGCCATCCCTGCTATTCGGGAGTACTTTCGTCATGGCCGCGCTGGCAACGGCCGGCGCACATGCGCTGGACGCACGGAGCGACGACCCGCCGCGGCCCGCCGCTCGGACGACAGAACTCGAACTGGACGCAATCAAGGTCACCGGCAAGGGCGATCGGCCAGGGCCGGGACCCAACCTCGAGACGCGGTCGCAGGCCGGCAGCCGCCTCGAACTGACGCCTTTGGAAACGCCGGCCAGCGTCGAGATCATCGACGGCGAAACGATCCGCGACCGCGTCCAGACCAATGTCAACGAGGCCATCGCGCGCAACGGCACCGGGATCACTTTCCTCGGCGCGCCCGGCAATGGCGGCACATCGCTCGGCATGCGCGGCTTCACCGGGCTGGGAGCCGTCGCCCGGCTTTACGACGGCACCCGCATCTATCCCGGCTCTGGCACCATCACTTTTCCCTTCGACACCTGGACCGTCGACCGCATCGAAATCCTGCACGGGCCGGCCTCCGTTCTCTATGGCGAAGGCGCAATCGGCGGGGCGGTGAACGTCATCCCCAAGAAGCCGCTGACCGAGGGGCGACGCAACGAGATCATGGCCACGGTCGGCACCGATGGCAGGAGAGGCCTTGCCCTCGGCAGCGCTGGCCCGATCAACGACAGTCTCGCCTACAGCTTTGACATCAGCGCGAGAGATACGGAAGGATGGCTGGAACGAGGCGACGCTTCCAGCCTTGCTTTCGCGGGCAGCGCGCTCTGGCAGGTGAGCGACGATTTCAATCTCACCTTCTCTCACGACTACGGCTACGCGGAGCCGGTGGGATATTTCGGCACGCCGCTGGTCGATGGAAGGCTGGACGAACGCCTGCGCAAGCAAAACTACAACGTCGCCGATGCGCTGAATCGGTTCCAGGACAACTTCACCCAAGTCAGGGCAGAGTGGACCCCGACCGAGAACTTCACCCTCCGTAGTACGACCTATCGGGTGTCGAGCGATCGCCAATGGCGGAACGTGGAAACCTATCGCCACAGGTCGGCGACCGACGACGTGTTGCGCAGCAGCTACATCGCTATCCGTCACGATTACGAGCAGTACGGCAACCGCACCGACGCTTCCTTCGACAGCACCATCGCCGGCATGGACAACAGCACGCTGGTAGGCTTCGACGTCAACCGGATCAGCTTCGCCAACACCAACAATTCGCCCTATCCCGGCCAGTCGACGGTGACGGCTCTCGATTTCGACCCCGGCCACTTCATTGGGCCCGACAAGTTCGTCACGAGCAATCGCAGCACCGTGTGGCAGTACTCACTGTTCGCCGACAACAGGCTGGCCATGACCGATCGATGGTCGCTCGTCGGCGGGCTGCGTTACGACAGCCCTCAGGTGACCCGCACCGACCCCCAGACCGGAGCAGGCTTCGAGCGCACTTACGATTCGCTGAATTGGCGGATCGGCGCTGTCTACAACCCGCTGCCGGACATGGCGCTTTACGCTCAATATTCGAGGGCGGCCGAGCCGATCGGCAATCTTCTGTCCCTGTCCGAGGCCCAGAAGGACTATGCGCTCCCCGAGGGCGAGCAATATGAGGTCGGGGTTAAATACGCCTTTCTCGACGGCCGCGCCGAAGCGACGCTTTCAGCCTACCGCATCGTCAAGACGAACGTGCTCGCCCGCGATCCCGACAATCCTTCGATCACCCGTCAGATCGGCCGGCAATCCTCCCGGGGCATCGAAGCGGCGATCGGCCTGGATCTCGGCGCCGGATGGCGCATCGACGCCAACGGCACGATCCTCCAGGCCGAATATGACAACTACATCCAGGCCGGCGGCGACTTCTCGGGGAAGACCCCGCCCAATGTTCCCCGACGCCTGGCCAATCTCTACGCGTCCTGGGATTTTGCCGAGGATTGGACCGCTCTGGGCGGCGTCCATTATGTCGGTAAGACCTACGCCAACGACTCCAATACGAGCACCAGGCCTGCCTATGCGGTGGTGAATGCCGGACTCCAGTGGCGGCCCAACCCGAAGACGACGCTCGATCTCACGGTCGAGAACCTGTTCGACGAGGTCTACGCCACATCAGGCAATGCGACGCAATGGCTGCTCGGCGCCCCCCGTTCGGCCTCGCTTACGCTGAGGCTGGCCTTTTGAGCGGGCCAGCCGCCATCACCGCGGAGGGTATCTCCTGGGGCCCCTCCGCCGGCCGGCCGATCATCGAGAATGTGGGCTTCGATATTCCCGCCGGCACGGTGACGGCGATCGTCGGCCCAAACGGGGCCGGCAAATCCACGCTGCTGCGCTGTCTTTACCGCCATCACAGGCCGATCGCAGGCACTATCCTTCTCGACGGGCGGGACATTTGGAGCGTCGGGGCCCGGGCAGTGGCGAGGAAGGTCGCCGTCGTTCTCCAGGAGACGCCGACGGATTTCCCTTTCACGGTCCGCGAGGTGGTGGAGACGGGACGAACGCCGCATCAGGCCGGCCCGTTTTCCTGGAAGGCGCCCGACCGCCTGAAGGTCGAGGAGGCGCTCGACCGTTTCGAGCTCACGGCCTTGGCCGATCGGGCTTTCGCCTTCCTTTCGGGCGGCGAGAAGCAGCGCGTCATGCTGGCGCGCGCCATCGTCCAGGAGCCCGGGCTGATCATCCTGGACGAGCCGACCAACCATCTCGATATCCGCCACCAGCTCGAAATCCTGCGGGATCTGCGGCGGCTCGACGCGACCGTCATCGCCACCATGCACGACCTGAATCTTGCCGCGGCGATCGCCGACGGGGTTCTGGTGTTGCAAGGCGGCAAGATGCTCGGTTTCGGTCCCCCCGACATGGTTCTGACGCCGGAACTGGTTCGGCGAGCCTTCGAGGTCGAAACGACCGTGGACCGCCACCCGCACGATGGCAGGCCGCGCTTTTCCTTCCATCTCCCGGGGAGAGGATAATGGGTTTTCCAGCTTCCGGTTTGTCGATCATCCATCCGATTCCGCTGCTTGCCCTCGTTCTTGCTGCCCTTGCCGGCCAACCGGCCTTCGCCGTCACTGTCGAGAGCTGCGGACGCGAGGTCACGATCAAGACGCCGCCCCGTCGCGCCGCGAGTTACGGTTCGAACCTGACGGAAATCATGCTCGCTCTCGGGCTGGAGGATCGCATGGCAGGTTTCTTCGGCCAGGGTGAACGCATTCGCAAGCAATCGACCGAGCTTTTTCCTGGGGCCGCTGGCCTTGCCGAACTGCAAGGCGGCTATCCCACGCTCGAAGCCTTCCTGGATAACGACATCGATTTCTACTTCGCGGGCTGGAGCTACGGCATGCGGGTCGGCGGCGACATCACGCCCGAGGCACTGGCAGCGTTCGGGATCCCCGTCTACGAACTCTCGGAGAGCTGCATCCGGCTGGGGCGGGCGAAACAGCCCTCCTTCGAGTATCTCTATCGCGATGTCGCCAATCTGGCGGCGATCTTTGACGTTGCCGACCGAGCCGCAGCACTCATCCACAGCTACGAGGCCCGTCTCGCCGCCGTGACGCAAAGGCTGGCAGGCGTCTCCACGAGGCCGACCGTCTTCATCTACGATTCCGGCGAAAAGGTCGCGGTGAGCGCCGGGGGCTACTCCATGCCCCAGGCGATCATCGACGCGGCGGGAGGAGCCAACATCCTCGCCGACGTGGAATCGAGCTGGATCCGTGCCGAATGGGAGACCGTCGTCGATCGCAATCCCTCCGCGATCGTGGTCGTCGACTACGGCAACGTGACCGCGGAACAGAAGATCGCCTTCCTCAAGTCCAATCCGGCCTTCGCCGCTGTCGAGGCGATCCGTCAGGATCGCTTCCTGGTGCTCGGTTACGACGACCTGACGCCCGGGCCCCGCAACGTCTCGGCCGTCGAGCGTCTGGCAGGGTTCCTCCACGGGAATTGATCGGTCATGAGGCTCCGAGAAAAGACCGCCATCGCGGTCGCCGCGGCCCTCATCGCCGTCGTTGCGGCCATCACGCTGTCGGTGAGCTTCGGCACTGCGCCCATTCCCTTTTCGACCGTCTGGTCGATCGCCACCAACAGGATAGTCCCGGGCCTTGTCGAACCCTTCTGGACCGAGGGACGTGAGAATATCGTCTGGAACCTTCGTTTCCCTCGAGCGCTGCTGGCCATGCTGGTCGGGGCAGGGCTGGCCATGGCGGGCGCGGTGATGCAGGGCGCCATCCGGAACCCGCTCGCCGACCCGCATCTCCTGGGCGTCTCGGCCGGCGCGGCGTTCGGCGCCAACCTCGCTATACTGGTGACCGGCAACATCTTCGGGCAGGCCACGGTGCCGCTCTTCGCCTTCGTCGGCGCGCTTCTCTCCACCGGCCTCGTGATTGCGGCGGCCGCGTTCGGGCGAGGAGGCGTGGTGACCCTGGTTCTGGGCGGGATCGCGATCTCCTTCGTGATCTCCGCCTGCACCAATGTCATGCTCGTTCTCGCCGATCCGCGCGCCGTGGCGAGCGTGGTGTTCTGGATGTTCGGCGGCTTCGGCTTCGCGCAATGGGGAAACCTTGCCTTCCCCGCCGCCGCGGTGTTGATCGGCGGCACAGTCTTCCTCGCGAACGCGCGCCAACTCAATGCGCTCGCCATGGGAGACGAGACCGCGGGCACGCTCGGTGTTCCGGTGGTCCCCCTGCGGATCCTGTTGCTCACCACAAGCGCGTTCCTGACCGGCGTGATGGTCGCTTTTTCCGGAATAATCGGTTTCGTCGGCCTGATGATGCCGCACATCGCCCGATTGCTGGTCGGTGGCGACAACCGCCTCGTGCTGCCGGCCAGCGCCGTCCTCGGCGCCATCTTCCTAGTGCTGGCCGACCTTGCCGCACGAACAGTGACGGCGCCCAACGAGCTGCCCGTCGGCGTCGTTACGGGGCTGCTTGGAGGTCTGTTCTTCCTCGCTCTTTTGCGCAAGCGCTCGATCCGCTGATCGGACAGGATCGGCGATCAGGAACGGGATCTTCTGGTCCTTCAGGACACTCGCCGCGGCCCGCCAAGGTTCGCTCCGATCCACCCACACGCTTCAGTGGCGGCCGAGGGGCTCCCGGCTTGCTCTTCATGGCACTGGCCGGCTGCAGGCCAAGCACCAGCGCGATTGCAACCAATATGGTCCTGATCAGCTATTGACTATCTAGGGTAGATATGGTCACATCATACAACCGAGATCAAGTATGGGGTGGACACTACCTGGAAATGCCTGCGTTGCTTTTCCAGGCCTGGGAGACAGGTAACGCTATTGAACCATTAGGGGGAGAGGGGGGGCTCGGGGCAGTACTTGAAAACCTGAAACCGGACTGCTCGGCGGGGCGCATTGCATGATGGCCTCGTGACCGTCGCCAGCATCCGCCCGGTGGTTCGGCCCAACTCCCGTCGAGTTCACCTACAAGTCCCACAGCAGGTTCAGCGACGAGTTGCTGTATTGCGACCGTGTGCCTGACCTGGAGATCGCCAATATAGGGTTGCCGTGGCTTGAATAGACGCTGAATTCGACAGCCACGGGTTCGAAAAGAAAGTGAGCGCGCAAGCATATGGATCCCGTACAACGCCGCAGACTTGAAGATTTGGCAACGCAGCGTCTCCAAGCCACCCGACTGGACGAGGAGCAATGGTCTTTTCTGTTTCGCACGGAGGGCTCTCTCGGGCTGGTTTACTGCCCGTGGTCGGTGCTTGAGGACTACGAGTTCGACGGCGATTTGGACGGGCTCGAATTGCCATGGAGCGACGAGCGGATCGAGGAGATCGAAGAAGGAGACGATCCGACGGAAGCTGAACTTGCCGAGTGGCGAAGAGCGACAGGCCGACAGCTGGCAGATCACTCCGAGTGGGCGGTGCCGGCTTGGATCGTCCCGATCCGGCTGGATGAGCAAGTGGCCGGTTATGCTCTGTTCCTATGCCTCGGCGAGGGCGAGGACGAGCCGCACCTCGAAGGTATCCATGAGACCGTCGCGGAAGCCAGGTCGGCCCTTGCCGCGCAGGGCGCTGTCGCCGCCGACTAGTTTATTTCCAGCTCCGCCGCCATCAAACTGGCCGGGCAGCCTGTCTCGTCTGGCTCGTCGCGAGGATGCTCCTTGGCAAGCCCGGCCCGGATGCAGGCCCGACCTCCGTCAGCACCGCGCCGACCTTCTTTCGAGAGAGCCTTGTCGTGGAGATGCTGAACCCCAAGACGGCTCTGTTCTTCCTGACCTTCCTGCCGCGGTTCGTGGACTCTTCGGCGCCGCTGCCTGTCGACCTGCAATTCTTCATCCTCGGCACGGTCGTCAATCTGGCCTTGTCGGCTGCAGATCTCGCGGCGGTCGGTCTCGCGTCCCTCGCCTCCCGCCGCATGCGGCATGCCGGCGCCCCAGGCCGAACGATGCCCATGGTCTGCGGGTCGATCATGATCGGTCTGGCGGTGATGATCGTAGCGCGGCCGCCGTGAGCGCTCCGACGGAATGGAACCGCTAAAGACCAAAGCCCCGGCGTTTCGCTTCAAAGAGCGAATGGATCTTTCTGCGAGGACACACCTTCGAACGGATCCTTCTTGGGCGCATCCGGCACCCTCTTGGCCTCGGCTTCGAAGGTTTCCTGGCATGTCAGCAACTCCCGCATGGCCGCGGCTGAGCCCTTCAGATCGAGGGTGACAACGACGGTTCCCTTGTAGCTGATCGTCAGGGAATGCTTGCGCATGAACTCCTTGAAGAACTCCGCTTCGCTCGCCTCGGCGACCAGAAACGGAACCTTCCCTCCGATTTTCATGACGCTCGCTTCGGCCCGCCAGGGGTTACGCCCATCCATCTGGATGACAAGCTCATAGTCCTTGCCCTCTTCCAGCGATTTCCATTGCTCGTTACCGACCCCGATATAGGCGAAGAGATTCCGATCGATCCCCACAAAGCCAAGACGCAATACCGTGGAATCCTCAAATGCCGTGGCGATGAAGCACCCGTTCTCAACGGTCCGATCGACCCATACCGTCCAGTGACCTACGGACTTCCAGAAGGCGACCGATTGGTCAACAGCGCCCTCCTCATTGGCGTTGGACGACGCGAGGCCGAACGCCAACATCACGGCAATAACGATAGCTCTGATCATCTAACCCTCCCCACCCAGAACGAATGAAACCAGAGCGTGCAACCGTTGTCGAGTACAGCTTTCGTATGGACCGCAACTCTTACGGCGGGAATGAGAGAGGCGGCGGGAAGATCTCCCGCCGGGTCGATCACGACTGGCCTTGCGGCGATGATCGTAACGCCGTCGCTGTGAGCGCACCCGGCAGTCAGGGGTTGGAAGTGGCTTCAGGCGATCAAGCGGCCTGCCGAAAGATGCCACGCGCGGGCGGGATTTCCTCCCAAAGACTTAGCCACAAGCGGCGGTAGAAGACGCCCTCCCACTTGGCCATGACAATTCTACATAGTATTTTATTTTAACCGGCCTGTTAGCAGAAAATGAGATGGCAACACTTCCTCCATCGGACGATTTATTAATCGATCTCATATACTCCTCCCTGATTGGCGAAACGCACTGGCAGAATTTTCTCGACCAGGTGAAACGAACCCTTCCCGAGGGCCAAAGCACGCTTTTCTACCACGATGCCAATCGTGGGAGTGGCTCTTTTTCCCTGTCCTCGCGCATCGCGCAGGACATATTGCGCGACTATGAGCACCATTTCTCGAAGATCAATCCATGGATGCCAAAGGCCATGGTCAGGCCGGTCGGCATTGGCGTTGTAAGCGAGCAGATGCTTGCACGGGAAGACTTCGTTCGAACAGAATTCTACAATGATTTCTACCGCAGGACCCGCTCGGAGACCGCAATCGGCATCACAATCATCCGAAACGCCGGCGTTTCCTTCATGCTTAGCACAGCCACCAAGAGAAGCGACCCGGACGCCAACCTGACGGAGGCCAATCGGCTAACACGGCTCGCACCCCATCTGAAGCGGGCATTCGACTATTATCGTCGTGGATCCGCCGATCGCGCGCTAGCGGAAAGGGTCGGGCCCGCCTTTTCGATCCTCGATGTCGGCCTTGTGCTCGTTGGCGCCCACGGACACGTAAAGGCCATGACGCCCGCGGCAGAGGACATGATCGAAAGCGGCATCGGCCTCAGCATTTCCACGACCGGTCGATTGCGGTCGCACGCCCCCGCAGTGGACGAGGCCCTGCAGGCCATGACCAACCTCGTGGCCGCGTCACCCGACACGTACAGCACCATCACGACACAGACCAGACGATCCGCCAGGATTACTTTCGTCCGCGTTGGCAAGGACCCCACCGCTTCGTACTTTGAAGGTCCGACAGTGCTCGTTTTGATAGACCCCATAGCCAAGGCCTCCCATCTAGCAAACGCCGAGACCTTCGCAGCCGCCTTCAGCCTCACGCCGTCGGAGACCATGTTCTTGCCGGCATCGTATCGGGCCAGACTGTTCGAGAGCTCGCTGATCGTTTCGGGAAATCTGCCGATACTGTTCGTACTCAATTAAAAAAGATCTTTGTCAAAACAGGGGCAAGTCGGCAATCCGACCTCGTTCGCATAGCTGGGCGGTTCGCAAAGAAAATCTAGGATAGAATTTAGATAATTCCTTCTCGGCATACCCTAAATGGGTAATGCAAAGACCCAGCTGCCGCGAATAACTTTCCAGACTAGATGAACTACATCCAAACTGAAAGGTGGCGGTCTCAGATGATGCGCCCGATGGTAGTCTTTGCGTCTATGATGTTGTGTTCGTCCTTCGCGGCCGCCGGCGAGTTCGACGGCACCTGGAGCGGCAAGTGGGGCGGCAATGCGCCGGGCCAGATCCAGGTCCAGGATGACAGGGTGGTCGCCTACCGATTCAAGGGCCAGCAATTCGTCGGCAAGACGAAGATTGCGGGCAAGACGCTGACCTTCGGCAACGCCACCTATACGATCAAGATGACGATGGCCGGCGGAAACAAGGCAAACGCCTTCCTATCGAGGCAGGTTCGGCCCGCCCGCCACTGGGACTTTCATCCGAAACTGAGGGGAGAGGATGCCCGGCGGGGCCATTGCAAGCCGGAATGATTTGGTGGAGCCAAGGGGAGTCGAACCCCTGACCTCTTGAATGCCATTCAAGCGCTCTCCCAACTGAGCTATGGCCCCACACCCGGCCTTGGCCGGCGCCGGTTCCCCGGCGAAGAGGTCGACCGGACTTTCGTGCCGGCCAATGTCGAGGCGGCTTCTAACCCCGCCTCGCGCTAAGATCAAGCCCACAAATGCGGCTTTTTCAGTCGAATTTTTCGGGCAGCCGATGACGGCGCGGAAGGCGCCGCCAGGGTTTAGATTTCGTCCTCGTCCTCGCCGATGCCGATGATGCCGGAAACGTCGTCGTCACCCTCTTCCTCGTCCTCGAGGAAGGTGTCATCGTCGTCGCCGAGATCGACATCGTCGTCGTCATCGAGATCAGGAAGATCGTCGCCGCCCTTTGCTTCGTCGTCGGCGTCCTCGAGCGACACCACCTCCACGGACTCCTCATCGCCGAGCTCCTTCTGCTCGGTGTCATCCTCGTCCTCGATGGAGGTGTCGTTGCCGGATTCGAAATAGGAGCGCGGATAGCTCTTGCCCGTATAGGGCGATACGATCGGATCCTTGTTCAGATCGTAGAATTTGCGGCCCGTTTCCGGGTCGATGCGCTTTGTGCCAAGCTCTGGTTTCGCCACTGGAAGCCTCGTCGAACGGTTTCGGTCCCCTTAGCGGCAGTTTGCGGCCCTGTCAAAACTTTATGAGCCTGCCTCGAAACAAGCGCCGAACAGCTTGTCCGAAGCGGTTTCCGTGAGGGGATGACCGCCCGAAAAAGCCATGATAGGAGACCGTCGCGACGGGACGAGCGGCGCCGATATCCGCTGCCCCCGACAGGAATCAGGGAACCACGCCATGTCCGACTACGCCCCACAACAGCCGGCGACCGCCCGTAAATCGCCCGCTCTGAAGGGTCGGGCGCGCGTACCCGGCGACAAGTCCATCTCGCACCGCTCCTTCATGTTCGGCGGTCTGGCGGCCGGAGAAACCCGCATCACCGGTCTCCTCGAAGGCGAGGACGTATTGCGCACCGGCGAGGCCATGAAAGCGATGGGCGCGCATATCGAAAAGGTCGGCGATACCTGGATCATCCAGGGAACCGGCAATGGCGCGCTGCTCCAGCCAGAGGCCCCGTTCGATTTCGGCAATGCCGGCACCGGCTCGCGCCTGACCATGGGTCTGGTCGGCACCTACGACATGGAGACCACTTTCATCGGCGACGCCTCGCTGTCGAAGCGCCCGATGGCACGTGTGCTGGATCCGCTGCGGCTGATGGGCACCCAGGTGGTGAAGGCTGCCCCCGGCGACCGCATGCCGCTCACCCTGCGTGGACCCGGCGTAGCCGCTCCCATCACCTATCGCGTCCCGATGCCGTCGGCCCAGGTGAAATCGGCCGTGCTGCTCGCCGGCCTCAACACGCCCGGCGTCACCACCGTCGTCGAACCGGTGATGACGCGCGATCATACGGAGAAGATGCTGAAGGGCTTCGGCGCCAGCATTGAGACCGAGACCGACAAGGACGGCGTGCGCCACATCCGCATCGAAGGCCAGGGCCGGCTGACCGGCCAGACGATCGCTGTCCCCGGCGATCCGTCCTCCGCCGGCTTCCCGCTGGTGGCGGCGATCATCGTGCCGGGTTCGGACATCGTCATCGAAAACGTGCTCATGAACCCCACGCGCACGGGCCTTATCCTGACGCTGCAGGAAATGGGCGCATCCATCGAGCTCATGAACCAGCGCAGCGCCGGCGGCGAAGACGTCGCCGACTTGCGCGTGCGCTCCTCCGATCTGAAGGGTGTCAATGTGCCACCCGAGCGTGCGCCCTCGATGATCGACGAATATCCGGTGCTCGCCGTCGCCGCTGCCTTCGCCGAAGGCGAAACCATCATGGAAGGGCTGGAGGAGCTTCGGGTCAAGGAATCCGACCGGCTCGCGGCCGTCGCCGCCGGCCTCAAGGCCAATGGCGTCGATTGCGCCGAAGGCGAGGCCTCTCTCGCGGTACGCGGCCGCCCGAGCGGCAAAATGCTCGGCGGCGGGACCGTCGAAACCCATCTCGATCATCGCATCGCCATGGCCTTTCTGGTGCTCGGGCTCGCCACGGAAAGGCCGGTCACGGTCGACGACCAGGCCATGATCGCCACCAGCTTTCCGGAATTCATGGGACTGATGCGCGATCTCGGCGCCGAGATCGAGACGGCCGAGGCCGTCGCGTGAGCGGTCCCTTCACCATTGCCATCGACGGGCCCGCCGGAGCGGGCAAGGGCACGCTCGGCCGTCGCGTGGCGGATCATTACCGGCTGCATCTGCTCGACACCGGTCTCACCTATCGCGCCGTCGCGCACGACATGCTGAAGAAGGGCTTGCCGCTCGACGACGAGGAACGAGCCGTCGCGGCGGCCAGGGCCATCGACCTCTCGCGGCTCGACCGCGAGGTTCTGTCGGCCCATGCCGTGGGCGAGGCTGCTTCGCAGGTGGCCGTCATCCCAGCGGTGCGCCGTACGCTGGTCGAGAAGCAGCGCGAATTCGCCAGGACGCCGCCGGGTGCCGTGCTCGACGGCCGCGACATCGGCACGGTCGTTTGCCCTGACGCGGACGTGAAGCTCTACGTCACGGCGAGCGCCGGCGTTCGCGCCCGCCGCCGGCTTGCGGAGATCGAGGCCCGCCACGGGACGGCCGACTACGACCAGATCCTCGCCGACATCGAACGCCGCGACGCGCGCGACATGGGCCGTACCGATTCCCCGCTCAAGCCCGCGCCCGACGCGCACTTGCTCGATACGTCGGAAATGGATATAGAAGCCGCGTTTCTGGCGGCGAAAGCGATCATCGACGAGGTTCTCGCCAAGCGAAACGAAGCCTGAGTCGGGCTTTCCGTTTTTCCAATTGAGTGGAAGAGCGGGAATACCCATATCGGGTTCGAACCAGCCTGCCAGCATTCTCATGCGCCGAACCGCCGCTCGGACAGCGGCACCAGGGCTCCAGGAGCCCGGAACGCCGGCAGGCCAACGCAACACCAACCCCGGCGCCAGCCCCGCCGACGAGCAGGGGCTCTGTCAGGAGCATCAATGTCACAAGCCAATCCCACGCGCGACGATTTCGCCGCGCTTTTGGAAGAATCCTTTTCCGATGGTCATTCCGGCGAAGGTCAGGTCGTGCGCGGCACGATCACCGCGATCGAGAAGGACATGGCCATCATCGACGTCGGCCTGAAGGTCGAAGGCCGCGTTCCGCTGAAGGAATTCGGTGCCAAGGCCAAGGACGGCCAGATGAAGGTCGGCGACGTCGTCGAGGTCTATGTCGAGCGCATCGAGAACGCGCTTGGCGAGGCCATGCTGTCCCGCGAGAAGGCCCGCCGTGAAGAGAGCTGGGTCCGCCTCGAGGAGAAGTTCAACAAGGGCGAGCGCGTCGAAGGCGTCATCTTCAACCAGGTCAAGGGCGGCTTCACCGTCGACCTCGACGGCGCCGTGGCCTTCCTGCCGCGCAGCCAGGTCGATATCCGTCCGATCCGCGACGTCACCCCGCTCATGCACAATCCGCAGCCTTTCGAGATCCTCAAGATGGATCGCCGCCGCGGCAACATCGTCGTGTCGCGCCGCACCGTGCTCGAGGAGAGCCGCGCCGAGCAGCGCTCGGAGATCGTGCAGAACCTCGAGGAAGGCCAGGTGGTCGAGGGCGTGGTCAAGAACATCACCGACTACGGTGCGTTCGTCGACCTCGGCGGCATCGACGGCCTGCTGCATGTCACCGACATGGCATGGCGCCGCGTCAACCATCCGACCGAGATCCTCAACATCGGTCAGACGGTCAAGGTGCAGATCATCCGCATCAACCAGGAAACCCACCGCATCTCGCTCGGCATGAAGCAGCTCGAGAGCGATCCCTGGAACGACATCGGCACCAAGTTCCCGATCGGCAAGAAGATCCGCGGCACGGTCACCAACATCACCGACTACGGCGCCTTCGTGGAGCTGGAGCCGGGCATCGAGGGCCTCATCCACGTCTCGGAAATGTCGTGGACGAAGAAGAACGTGCATCCGGGCAAGATCCTCTCGACCTCGCAGGAAGTCGACGTGGTGGTGCTCGAGGTCGATCCGGCCAAGCGCCGCATCTCGCTCGGCCTCAAGCAAACCCTCGAGAATCCGTGGGAAGCCTTCGCCCGCAACCATCCGTCGGGCTCGATCGTCGAGGGCGAGGTCAAGAACAAGACCGAATTCGGCCTGTTCATCGGTCTCGACGGCGACGTGGACGGCATGGTGCACCTCTCCGACCTCGACTGGACCCGTCCGGGCGAGCAGGTCATCGAGGAGTATCAGCGCGGTCAGGTCGTGCAGGCGCAGGTTCTCGACGTCGACATCGACAAGGAGCGCATCTCGCTCGGCATCAAGCAGCTGCAGCGGGGCGGCGGCGGCGACGCCGCGGCTTCGGGCGAGCTGCGCAAGAATGCCGTCGTCACCTGCGAAGTGACCGGCATCAAGGATGGCGGCATCGAGGTTCGTCTCGTCGAGAGCGGGCTGGATTCCTTCATCAAGCGGTCCGACCTGTCGCGCGACCGTGACGAACAGCGCCCCGAGCGCTTCACCGTCGGCCAGAAGGTCGATGCGCGCGTCATCGCCTACGACAAGAAGACCCGCAAGGTTCAGGTCTCGATCAAGGCGCTGGAAATCGCCGAGGAGAAGGAAGCGGTCGCCCAGTACGGCTCGACCGACTCCGGCGCTTCGCTCGGCGACATTCTGGGCGCCGCGCTGAAGAACCGCGGAAATTGACAAATCGCGTAAAGCGACGTCTCAAGAAGCCCCGCCGGAGCGATCCGGCGGGGCTTTTGTTTGCGGTACTGCGTTGCATCCCCTCTGGCCTGCTGGCCATCCCCCACCAGGCTCGAGATTCATACATCTCGATACGACGCCTTGGATGCGGTCAATTGGCCACCGAGGGCAGCCGTGCCACGAATTCCGCTCCAGGCGCAGTCGTCGAGCTTGCAAGGTAAAGCTCACCGCCAAACCGTTCGATGATCTGCCGGCTGATCGCGAGGCCGAGACCCGCTCCGCCCTGGCGAGGCGTTGGACCCCGTGCGAACTTTACGAAAATGCGCTCGTGCTCGTCTGGCGGAATGCCAGGGCCGTTGTCCGCGACACGAGCTTCGTACACGCCTTTGCGCAACGAGCTCGAAACCGTCACCATCGGCCTGGGATCGGTGTTGTACTTGATCGCGTTGGAGATCAAGTTGATGAACACTTGCGCGAACCTGTCACGATCGCCGCGAATCAGGGCGCCGCGCGCCCGGCGGGCGCGCTTGAGAGTGACGCCAGCGGTGCGTGCCAGCGCTTCGCAACTCTGCATTGCCTGATCGATCGCCACCTCCGGATCGAAGGCTACCGTCTCCCAAGCAGGCCTTCCGCTCTCCATCTGGCTGACGTCGAGTATGCCGTCGAGCAGGCGCGTCAGGCGCAAGCTCTCGTGCTGGATGATGGCCAGAAAGCGGAGCTTCTCCGCCTCGTCGATGTCCCGGTTGTTGAGCAGGATGTCGCTGAACGAGCGGATCGACGCCATGGGAGTTCGGACCTCGTGGCTGACCTGGCTCAGGAATTCGTCCTTCTGCGAATCGACTTCGCGCAGTCTCTGGTTTGCTTGCGCGAGCTCGGCGGCAGTCGCCTCGACCTGCCGAGATTTGCGCTCCAGTTCGGCGGAGTAGGCGCGGATCTGCTCGGCCTCACCGGCAAGCCGCTTCAACTCCTCGACGCCGATCGTCTCGCTCGTGACCACGCGCGAGATGAGCGAACGCGCAGACGCGGCGCCGACATTGGCCGCCAGCCGCCGTTCGACCAGGGAGATGAGTTCGTCGCTGGCGATCACCGCGCGCCCCCGAGCCTCGTTCTCGAAGAGTTGCATGGCCTCGACGGGCCCGAGAAGGCGGTCGGCGATCTGGCGCAACTCGGCCACACGTGCAGTCCGACGAATGACGCGCAACTCGTTTTCGGTCTGGCGGCGGAACACGTCGATGAAGAGCGTCGATTGGAGCCGGGCAATGGGGGTGGGCTCCGACAGCATCGAGACGATGACGAAAAGCGCCGTGTTGATGCCGACGCTCCAGAAGGTGGCATGGACCAGCGGATCGAACTGGGTGAGCCCGAACAGGGCGTAGGGCTTCAGCCAGGCCCAGCCGAACGGACCGTTGTCGATGACACTCGCCGGCATCAGGGCGAAGCCCTCGAAGCTGGGCAAAAATAGCGTGTAAGCCCAGACCGCGAATCCTGCCGTCAGGCCGGCAATAGCGCCGCCATGCGTGGCGGAGCGCCAATAGAGCCCGCCGACCAGACTCGGCAGGAACTGCGCTACGCCGCAAAACGAAATCAGCCCGATCGCGGCGAGCGCGTCGGAAGTCCCACTCAGGCGGTAATAGAGGAAGCCCAGGAACACGATGAAGACGATGCTCGCCCGGCGAACTCCGAGGATGAAGCCACGGACGTTTTGCGCGCTTGCCGCCGGCAGGATCGAGCGCAGTGCCAGAGGCATCACGATGTGATTGGAGATCATCGTCGACAGCGCGATCGACGATACGATAACCATGGACGTTGCCGAGGAAAAGCCGCCGAGAAAGGCGAGCAAAGCGAGAGCGTTCTGATCTGCCGCGAGAGGCAGCGCCAGAACATAGAGGTCGGGATCGGATCCTGAAGGCAGCCTGTTGAGCCCGGCGACGGCGATCGGCAGTACGAAAAGGCAGATGAGGAGCAGATAGAGCGGGAAGAGCCACGAGGCGGTCCGGATTTGCCGTTCGCTCGAATTCTCGACGACCGTCACCTGGAACTGGCGGGGCAGGCAGATGACCGCTGCGCCCGCCAGAAAGCAGAGCGTCACCCAGCGGGCGCCAAAAGTGGGTTCGGGGTTGAGCAGGCTGACCGGCGCATTGGCGAAGATACGGGCCGGCACGCCCGATACGCCGACAACCACCCACAGCCCGATGGCGAGCAGCGCCGCCAGCTTCACGACCGCCTCGAGCGCGATGGCTGCGATAACGCCGTGATGCCGTTCGTTCACATCGATGTTTCGCACGCCGAACATGATCGAGAAGACGCAGAGTCCCGCTGCCAGCCAGAAGGCGATGGCATAATCGGGCTCGATCTCCATGCCGGCAGCAACGACCGCGCCGGCCGGGAAAGTAACCACCTGGAAGCTGGCCGTGAGGGCTTTGAGCTGCAGCGCGATATAGGGCGCGGTCGCGACGAGAGCCATCAGGGTGACGATCGCGCCGAGCGCCGGATCCTTTCCGAATCGCGCGGAGATCAGGTCGGCAATCGAGGTGGTGTGATGGACGCGTCCGACCGTGATCAGCTTGCGCAGGAAGGCCCACCAGCCGGCAAAAACGATCGTCGGCCCGAGATAGATGGTGACAAACTCCATGCCGCTGGTCGCCGCCGACCCGACCGCGCCGAAAAAGGTCCAGGACGTGCAGTAGATGGAGATGGAAAGGGTGTAGACGAGCGGCGAAGACAGCCATCCCGTCGGATCTCTTCGGGCCCGCCTGTCACCAGCGAAAGCCACGCCGAAGAGAATCATGACATAGGCCAGGCAGACGATGACGACGAGGTTGACGTGAAGCATCAGCGTCGATCAGCCAGCGACCGTGCGTCGACCTCTCCATTGGCATCGCCGTCAGGATCGACCGCATCCGGCACCCTGGCGAGATTGCGTGCCAGCAGCCATGCGCACAGGACGATCCCGGCCCAGATACCGAAAACGTAGACGACGATGAGCGGGACCCCTGCGACGAGCACCGGCGCAGCGAAAACGAGGATGAGGGGCGGCAAGAGCAGAATGGCGGCGGTGACCGGAAGCAGCGTGGCTGCGTCGCGTGCGCCCTGGGGGTCGGTCGTCCAGCGTCTCACGATGGAACGCCCGACACGAGGCGCGAAACACGCTCGACCACCTCGGCATTGGAAAAGGGTTTGGTGACGAATGCGTTCGCGCCGATCGCCTCTGCTGCCTTGCGGTCGCTTGCCTGGCCTCTGGCGGACAGAACCATGACAGGCAGGCCGGCGAGAACGGAATCGGTCCGGATTGTCTTCAGCACCTCCAGGCCATTCATCCCCGGCAGCATGATGTCGAGGACGAGTGCCGAGAAGGACTGGCGTCGCAGACGGTCCAGCGCCGCGGTCCCCTCGGCGACAGTATCCACCTCGAAGCCGGCCCGCCCGAGGATGAAGCTCAGCGACTCGACAATATTCGGCTCATCCTCGACGATGAGTATCCTTGCCTTGGCCATAGACCAGCTCCCCCCGGGCCGTTTTTCCTTCCAGCCTATACGCTTTGCACCACGCCGCCATAATCAATTCGACTTACGTGACCAGAGGCGCCTCCTGGCGGTGCCGGCAGTCGATACGCGGGCAAAGCCGGCAGATCGTGCCGATAGGAGTCATCGCCGTCGCCCGGTCGACGCCGTCGGCATAGCAAATCCTGTCCGCCTCCGCGGCGGAGCAAGCCAGCATGACCGACATGAGATGGCGGGGTAATCTGGCGGTCGGCGGATGCTTCTCGATAGCCCGGGCAAAGAACAGGAACTGATCGCCGGAAGGCAGTTCGCCGAAGCCGCGGGCGCTCACGCCGGGCGTCTGGAAGGCCGAGTGTATGACCCACAATGGACAGGCGTTGCCGTAGCGCGGCAGCGGCAGGCGCGGCAGCGGGAGCCGCTTGGTCACGTAGCCGGAAACGTCCGACCGCATGAAAGCGAAACGCACGCCTTCCGCATTGGGCCGGCGAAGCGTCGCCAGGCGATGCGCCGCCTGTTCATACGATACGCCGAACAGGCGGCACAGCGCGTCGAGATCGTAACGATGTCGTTCCGCCGCTTCGTGGAAAGCTTCGTAGGGCATCAGCACCGCGGCCGCCACATAGGCCTGCAGCGCAGCAGCGGCCAGACGTTTGGACTCTTCCGACACGAGGGCGGGATGGGTGTCGATGAGTGTCTTCACCGCGCCGGCCGCGTCCTCCCGTAGCGCTTCCTTGACCAGCGCGAAGGCCCGCGCCTCGGCCGTGGCTGGAGACGATGGGACGGGAGGCAGGCGGTTTTGATCAATGAGAAGGCGCTCGGCCGCGCTTGCAGGCCTTTCGCCGGGCAGGCGACCCGCGAGAAAGCCGGCGGCAACGGCTTCCAAGTCGGGGAAATGGTTGTCGGACGCGTGGATGAAGGCATCCACATGCTCCGCCGGCGTCGCCGAGCGGACCCGAATGCGGGTGCTGTCGAAAAATTCGAGCAAAGACTGCGCAACCGTTGAAAGCTTCTGGGAGTCCGCCGCCACGATGGAGAGAAAGCGGTGACCCTCCGCCGGGCTCAGCGCGTCCTCGGCGTCGAGGATCTCGGATGCCGCCCGGATCGAGGCGGCATGGGTCAGCATGCGATGCACGCTGTCTCCAAGGAACGGATCGCGGCTGAGGCGGTCCGCCAGCGCGATAACGGTCTCGCTCTGGTCGAGCCAAGCACGATGCAGCGACAGGATGAGGTTTGCCCAACCCGGATTCCGGCCGACCAGATCCTCGGCGGAGCCAGGAAAACCCGCCGATCCGACGATCTCCGGATCTGCGGCAATCTCCTCGAGAGTTGCCACGACCCGGCGCTCCGCCTCGCCGTCCAGGGCGGAACGATCGACCCCCAGTCCGGCCGCGATGCGGTCGACGAGCCCGCCGGCGATCGAGCGTTTGTTGAGCTCGATGAGGTTCAGATAGGACGGCGAGATGCCGGCGCGTCGGGCCAGCTCGCCCTGTGTCATGCCGGCCTGCTTGCGTCGTGTCCTTATCTTCAGCCCGGCCAGATTTTGCGCCATGCGCACCTCGCTGCAGATATCGTCTGTAAATTAATGACAGAAGATCGCCGGGTCAAATACAAATATACACAAAATATCCAAATAAAACCAAAGGATTATTGAGAAAATGACAGATCGGGGCAAGATTGCGGCAGGCGACACACGCCTGATCGCCCGGCCCGGCCGGGGCGACAGCCACGGGAGGAAATTTCTGATGAGCTTCACGAACCGGAGGACATTCCTCAAATCCGGCGCCGCGATCGGCCTGAGCCTGGCCGCGCCCATGCATTTCATCCGCGGTGCATATGCCGACAACATGTCCTGCAACATGCCCAAGGGCGACACCGTCACCTTCGGCTGGAATGTGCCGCTGACCGGCGCCTATGCCGACGAGGGCAAGGACGAGCTCAAAGCGTTCCAGCTCGCCGTCAAACACCTCAACGGCGAGGGCGACGGGGGCATGCTCAAGACGATGAAGCCGACGGCCCTCAAGGGCAACGGCATCCTCGGCAAGAAGGTCGCCTATGTGCACGGCGATTCGCAGACGAAATCCGACGCCGCCCGCGACGGCGCCAAGCGCATGATCGAGCGCGACGGCGCCATCATGATCTCTGGCGGGTCGTCTTCGGGCGTCGCCGTGGCCGTGCAGGGGCTTTGCCAGGAACTCGGCATCATCTTCATGGCCGGCCTGACCCATTCGAACGACACGACAGGCAAGGACAAGAAGCGTTATGGCTTCCGGCATTTCTTCAATGCCTATCAATCGGGCGTGGCGCTTGCGCCTGTGATCGGCGAAGCCTACGGCAAGGATCGCAGGGCCTACCACCTCACGGCCGACTATACCTGGGGCTGGACGCAAGAGGAGTCGATCAAGAACGCGACCGAGAAGCTCGGCTGGGAGACGGTGACCGCCGTCCGCACGCCCCTGGGTTCGGCCGACTATTCCCAGTACATCACGCCGGTTCTCAATTCCGGTGCCGACGTGCTGATCCTCAACCACTACGGCAAGGACATGGTCAATTCCCTGACCCAGGCGGTGCAGTTCGGCCTGCGCGACAAGCAAGTCAACGGCAAGCAGTTCGAAATCGTCGTGCCGCTGTTCTCGGAGCTGATGGCGCAAGGCGCCGGCGACGCGGTCAAGGGCATCTTCGGCACCGGCAACTGGGACTGGAAGCTGGACGACGAGTCGACCAAGGCCTTCACCAAATCCTTCGGCGCCGAATATGACAGCCCGCCTTCGCAGGCGGCGCACACCTGTTACGTCCAGGCGCTGCTCTATGCCGACGCGTGCGAGCGGGCCGGCACTTTCTATGCACCCGAGGTCATCAAGGCTCTGGAAGGCTTCGAGTTCGACGGGATGGGCAACGGCGCAACGCTCTACCGCGCCGAGGACCACCAATGCTTCAAGTCCTGCGTGGTGGTCCGCGGCAAGGAGGAGCCAAAGGACAAGTTCGACCTCATGGAAGTGGTGAAGGTCGTGCCGCGCGAGGAGCTCATGTACGACGCCGCCATGTTCGGTGGGGATCTAGGACCGTCAGATCCGAAGCAATGCTGATCTGACGCTCGTTTGCCGGCCGCCCGGTGTCCTCCGGCGGCCGGTCCATTCCGCGTGTCGATGGCGAAGCCCGGTGGATGACGATGGATGCAATTCTGCTGCAAATATTGAACGGGCTCGACAAGGGCGGCGCCTATGCGCTCATTGCGCTCGGCCTCACCCTGGTCTTCGGCACGCTCGGCGTCGTCAATTTCGCCCATGGCGCCCTTTTCATGCTGGGTGCCTTCTGCGCCGTGACCTTCAACAGGCTCCTCAACCTGGAGAGCGTCGTTGTCGATCCCACGCAAACGACAGCCTGGGGAACGCCGCTGGAAGTACGGACCCCCTATGTCGAAGCCTGGCTCGGCGACTTTGGCGCCATCCTCAACGACTATTCGGTTCCGGCGTCGATCCTGATCGCCATTCCCTTCATGCTGGCGGTCGGCGTCGCCATGGAGCGAGGGTTGATCCGTTATTTCTACAAGCGACCGCATGCCGACCAGATACTCGTCACTTTCGGCCTCGCGATCGTCATCCAGGAGATCATCAAGCACTTCTTCGGCGCCAATCCCATCCCGCAGCCCGCGCCCGAAGCGTTCGGCGGCACTGCCTATGTCGGCGAGTTGCTCGGCATGGGGCAGACGCTCGCCTATCCCTGGTGGCGCATCGTCTACCTGCTCTTCTCGCTCGCGGTCATCGGCACGGTATTCGCGTTCCTGCAACTCACCACCTACGGCATGGTGGTGCGAGCCGGCATGCATGACCGGCAGACGGTGGGTTTCCTCGGGATCAATATTCAGCGGCGCTTCACCGTCGTCTTCGGCATCGCAGCCGTCGTCGCGGGCGTGGCGGGCGTGATGTACACGCCGATCCTGCCGCCCGACTATCACATGGGAATGGAATTCCTGGTGCTCTCCTTCGTGGTCGTGGTGGTGGGAGGCATGGGCTCGCTCGGCGGTGCCGTTGCCGCGGGCTTCCTGCTCGGAATCCTGCAATCCTTCGCTTCGATGAACGAAATCAAGGCGCTCGTACCGGGCATCGACCACGTCATCATCTATCTGGTCGCGGTGATCATCCTGCTGACCATGCCCCGCGGGCTCTTGGGGCGCAAAGGCGTCATGGAGGACTGAGGAGATGTTCAGCAACGCCGCGCGCAACGACTGGCTGCTCATGGCCGGCTTCACGGCTGTCGTACTTTGCCTGCCGATCATCCTCGAGCCGATCGGTGCGGCCTATCCCGCCCTGATGCAGAAATTCTGCATCTACGGAATATTCGCGATCGGCTTCAACATTCTGTTCGGACTGACCGGCTATCTTTCCTTCGGTCATGCCGCGTTTCTGGGCGTAGGCTCCTACGCCGCGGTGTGGTCGCTCAAGCTGTTCACCATGAACGCCATCCCGGCGCTCGTCATGGCCGTCGTCTTCGCCGCCCTCTTCTCGCTGATTATCGGCTATGTCAGCCTCAGGCGCTCGGGCATCTACTTCTCGATCCTGACGCTGGCCTTCGCCCAGATGAGCTATAATCTCGTCTACTCGGTGCTGACGCCTCTGACGAATGGCGAGACGGGTCTGCAACTGTCGTTACAAGACCCACGGGTCATCGATCGCTTGTTCTTCGAGCCTGGCGCCGGACTTCCGCGAGTCGATCTGTTCGGGCTCTACATCAGCGGCGGCGGCTACGCCGGCTTCTATCTTTGCGCTGCCGTGCTGATCGCCTGCTTCTACATTTCGCTGCGCATCTTTCGTTCTCCCTTCGGCATGATGCTGCGCGCCATAAAGTCCAACCAGCCGCGCATGCGCTACACGGGCTTCGACACGCGCCCCTATCTGCTTGCCGCTTTCGTCATATCCGGAGCCTATGCCGGTCTCGCCGGCGGTCTGATGGCGGCCACCGATCCGCTGGTCGGTGCCGAGCGCATGCAGTGGACAGCCTCGGGAGAAGTGGTGCTGATGACGATACTGGGCGGCGTCGGCACGCTTGTCGGGCCGGTACTGGGTGCTGCGGTCATCAAATATTGCGAGAACATCTTCTCCGCCTTCAGCGAAGCGACGCTGCATGGCGTCTTCGGTTTCCTGCCCGACGTCATCGAGAATCCCATCGTGGCGTTCCTGTCGCTCTTCGTCGGTGACGGCTGGAATCTGACGCTGGGCGCCGTGTTCATGCTGATCGTCATCTTCCTGCCGGGCGGCATCATGGAAGGGCTCCGCCGCATCTGGTGGCGGTTCAACCGGCCACTCGCGGACACCAGAAAACCCTCGGCGGCCGAGCCGCAACCGGCGGAGTAGCATGATGTCGACAGGCAATGTCGTTCTCCACGTCGCCGACGTCCACAAGAGCTTCGGCGGGTTGCAGGCGCTTTCCGATATCGACCTCCAGGTCAAGGAAGGCACCACCCATGCCATCATCGGCCCGAACGGCGCCGGAAAGTCGACGTTGCTCAACGTCTGCATCGGGCGGCTCGCGCCGGATACCGGTGCCGTCGTCTTCGACGGCCAGGTGATCACCGGCAAGGAGCCGCACGAGATCAACCAGATGGGGGTCGTCCGGGTGTTCCAGACGCCCGAGATCTTCCCCGATCTCACCTTGCTGCAGAACGTCATGGTCCCGGCCTTCGCCAGGCATGACGGCGCGTTCAGGCTGAACGCCATGCAGACGGTAGGAAAACGCACCGAAATTCTCGCCGACGCCATGCATTGCCTGCAGGATGTCGGCCTCGCCGCGCAGAAGCATGCGGTCGCGGCCAGCCTGTCGCGCGGCGACAAGCGACGACTGGAGCTTGCCATGGGCCTTGTCCAGAAGCCGCGGCTGCTTCTGCTCGACGAGCCGACAGCCGGCATGTCGCGCCACGACACCAATTCGACCATCGACCTCCTGAAGACGTTCAAGGTGCGCGGCATGACCAAGGTCATCATCGAGCATGACATGCATGTCGTGTTCTCGCTGGCTGACCGCATAACCGTGCTCGCCCAGGGCAGGATCATCGCCGACGGCCCGCCGGACGAAGTCAGAGGCAATCCGAAGGTGCAGGAAGCCTATCTCGGAGGAGCGCATTGATGAACGCAATGACGATGCCGGACACGGGCTCCGCCACAGCACCGGCCTATTTCAGCGTGCGGGACATACACGCCTATTACGGCGAGAGCTATATCGTCCAAGGCGTAAGCTTCGACGTCGCCGAGGGAGAGGTCGTCGCGCTCCTCGGCCGCAACGGAGCGGGCAAGACCTCGACGCTGCGCACGCTGGCGCGCGCCGGCGATCCGGAGCTCAAGTCCGGTGAGATCTGGCTCAATGGGCATGCGATTCACGGGATGAAGGACTTTCAGGCCGCCCAACACGGCATCCAGCTCGTCCAGGAGGATCGCCGCATCATTCCCGGCCTGACGGTCGAGGAAAACCTCCAGCTTGCCCGGATCGCCGAACCGAAAGGCTGGCCGCTGGAGCAGATCTACGAGCACTTCCCCCGACTGGCTGAGCGGCGCAAGCAAGAAGGGGTGACGCTCTCGGGCGGCGAACAGCAAATGCTGGCCGTCGCCCGTGCGCTGGCACGTGACATCAAGCTCCTCCTGCTCGATGAACCGTACGAGGGGCTTGCGCCGGTCATCGTCAGGGAGATCGAGCGTATCGTGGGAGAGATCAAACAGCGCGGAATTACGACCATCATTGTCGAACAGAACGCCGTCGCCGCGCTTGAACTCGCTAACCGGGCACTGATCCTCGACATGGGCGAGATCGCCTTCGACGGCCCGGCCGAAGCCGTTCTCAAGAACGTCGAATTGCGGAATCAGTATCTGGCAATTTGAGCTAAAAGCATGCCTCCCGAACTGTGCAGCGGTTTCGGGAAAAGACATGCGCGAATCAAGAGCCTACAGCTCGCCGCGTGAATCCTTTTTCACGCGACGTGCCGTAGTGCCTGGACTTCAGGACATGCGGCTTCAGCACCGCGCGTCAGAAAGCCCGCCCCAGCTTCGCGTCGACCGAGTGCCGGTTGCCGCCGCGGATGGTGAAGTAGAAGAAGATGGCGGACCAGAGGATCGATTTCTCCGTCCCCATGTAGCCGTCGCCTCTCACGACGCCGTGAAACCAGACGGTGACGAGGAGCACGAACAGCGCCGCCAGCGAAGCCGGCCGCGTCAGCAGCCCGAGCGCGATCAGGATGCCTCCGAAGAACTCCGTGCAGGAGAGCATCAGCGACCAGAAGGCGCCGGGATAGAAGCCGAGCGATTCCACCATGCCGGCGGCTCCGAACGGATCGACGATCTTGCCGGCACCGTGCATGACCAGGGCGAGGCCCGCCACCACACGCAGCAAGGTCTCAGCGCCTTCATGCAGGCCTGAATAGAGGCCGCCAAGAGCCGGAATGATCAGGCGCTGCGTCGGGCCGGTGTCTCGAATGTCTGTCATGATCTGTCGCTTCCTCGTTTGCGCGCACAAACGGGACCGAAGAGATAACGGTCAAATCAATTGGTTTTGAGCCCCTGCGTTATCTGTGGAAATCGACGATCCGCCGATGGAGTGCTTTCGAGATGACAAGGCCGTCCCGTGCCGCGCGCTCGCGCGCCACCGCCTTGGCCACACCGGGGATATGGACGCCATAGTCGCCGGCGAGACGGGCTGATTGCGCCGCCATCCTTTCTTCGAATCCAGGATCGACCAGCTTCGGGTCGATGGCCAGCACGAAGAGCCCGGTGCCCGGCCCCTCGGAGCCGCGGTCGAAGGGCGGCGCATCGAGCGACCAGTTGGCGCCGGACATGCCCGCCGCCAGCACCTCGACCAGCAATGCGATGTTGGCACCGCGCGTGCCGCCGAAGGCAAGCAGCGCGCCGTTGATCGCAGCCTTTGCGTCCGTCGTCGGCCGCCCGTCGCCGTCGATCGCCCAGCCCTCGGGGATAGGCCTGCCGGCCTCGGCCGCCGCCCGAACATTGACGAAGGCGGTGGCGCTCGACGATTGGTCGATCAGCAGCGGCGGACCATCCTCGCGCGGCGCCCCGAAGGCGAGCGGGTTCGTGCAATAGACCGGCTTCGTCCCGCCCTGCGGTGCGATCATCGCCGGCCCGTTGGTGGCGGCGAGCGCAACCAGGCCTTCTCTGGCCAGGCGACCGGCGAAAAAGCCCAGCGCGCCGCAGGTGAAGGCATTCTTCTGGACGAAAAGGGCAAGGCCGAAGGAATGGGCGACGGAAACGATGTCCGCGAAGGCGCGGTCGAAACCGGTATGCGCGATCCCGCCACCGGCATCCGACAGGATGATCGCCGGGGCCGGCCTTGTCAGGATGGGTTCCGCCTTGCCCGCTATGCGGCCGGCCGCCAGTGCATCCAGATAGTCGATGAGATGCGCGAAACCGACAGAGGGCTGACCTTCCGCTTCAGCCGCGATGATCGAGAGGGCAAGCGCATGCGCGTTCTCATGCGAGGCGCCCAGCGCCATTGCCGCTTCCCGGCAGAGGACCAGAGCATCGTCCAGCGAAAGCGAGAGATCGTCGTTCATCATCGTTCCTCGTCTCAACCCAGCCGCGCCGGGATCCGAGCCTCGAGCCTGCGGAACAGGAATACGAGAATGCCTGTTATCACGAGATAGACCAGCGCCAAGAGAAGCAGGGGTTCGTAGGTGATGAAGGTATCCTGGCGCACGCGGGAGGCGACCGCATAGATGTCGACGACCGTGATGGTCGCAACCAGCGGGGTCGCCTTGAGTTGCAGCACCGTCTCTCCGGCAAGCGTCGGCAACGCGCGATGCAGGGCCTGGGGGAACCAGATCCGACGGAAAACCTTCCAGCGGCTCATGCCATAGGCCCTCGCCGTTTCGAGCTGGGCGCGCGGAACCCCGGCAAAGGCGCCGCGCATCACCTCGCCTTCATAGCCCGCATAAGAAAGGGTCAGCGACAGGACCGCGTAAGGCCATGCCTGTCTCAGATAAGGCCAGAGCTCGGATTGCCGGATCCAGGGGAACTGCGGGAACAGCGATCCAAGACCGTAATAGAGCAGCCACAGCTGCAGGAGCAGCGGCGTGCCGCGAATGACGGTACAGAAGGCACGGGCCGGCGCGGCAAGCCAGACCGGCCCTGCCGCCTGGGCGAAGCCGAGCGGTATGGCCAACGCAAACCCCAGGACCGAGGTGACGACGAGCAGCCAGATCGTGCGCCAGATGCCGATGAGGGCGAGGTCGTAATATTGGGGCAGCCAATCCCAGCGCATATAAAGCGCGGCCGCGATCACGGCGGCACCGGCAATGACGATCAATACGATGCGATGGGGCTGCAGCCAGAGTGAAGCGCGCGCCAGCGCCATTTTGAGCTCGGCTCGCTTCATGCGGCCTCGCCGACGCTGGGCATGCCGCGCCGCGCCCATTTTTCGATACGACCGATGATGAGGTTCGAAAAGAGCGTGAGAGCGAGGTAAAGCAGGCCCGCCGCCACGAAGAAGGTGAAATAGGCCTTGGTTGCCCCCGCTGCCTGGCGTGTCTCGAGCGTGAGTTCGTTGAACCCGACCACGGCCAGGAGAGCGGTGTCCTTGGTGGCGATCAGCCAGAGATTGGCGAGCCCCGGTATGGCGTAGGGCAGCATGGCGGGAAAGGTGATGCGTCGCAGCAGCAGGCCGGGCGGCATGCCGAAGGCGCGCGCCGCCTCGATCTGCCCCTGCGGCACGGCGAGGATCGCGCCCCGCAGTACCTCCGTCGAATAAGCGCCCTGGACGAAGCCGAGCACCACGATGCCCGCCACCAGCCCGTTGATGTCGATGGATGCGTAGCCGAGAGCTTCCAGGACGCGATTGATGAGATCGGTTCCGGCGAAATAGAGCAGCAGGATCAGCACGAGCTCGGGCACGGCACGCACGACCGTCGTGTACACCTCGAGCAGGTCCCGAAGCACGGGCCCGCCGTAAAGCTTGCCGAAGGCGCCGGCCGTACCGATGGCGAGCCCCAGGCCGAAGGCGCCGGCGGCGATCTGGACGGAGTTCCACAGCCCGCGAAGCAGGTTGCCGCCCCAGCCGGGAGGATTCGGGGCCAGAAGCTCCAGGATCCCCATTTGCGATAGCGGGAAAAAGACAGCGTCGACCAGGGCCTCTCTCTGCTGTTCTTTAGGCCGAGGCGGCCTGCAGCGATGCGACCCCCCGATGCCTAGAATGATACAACCGGCCAGTTTGATTGATCGTTGGCGCCGGCCCCTCACTGTCCTGCCGGACA
>NZ_JBJHDO010000016.1:0-123418 GCF_050958605.1 Mesorhizobium sp. 1B3
AAGCAGGGAGAAGGTGCCGGCAGGCGGATGAGGGGCAGGTCCAAAGGTCAATCCTTATTGCCCAGTCTCCAGATGCGCCGCGCATTGCCCGACAAGAGCTTCGTCCGCTCCTCCGCGCTTGCGCCGGAAAGCAATGCGTGCGTGGCGGCGACCCAGGTCGACAGCCCGCCGCCCAGCGTGCAGACGGGCCAGTCGCTGCCCCAGATCACGCGGTCCCAGCCGAAACTTTCGATCGTGTGCTCGACATAGGGCCCGAGCGTCTCGGCGGTCCAGCTCTCCGGATCGGCATAGGCGACCACGCCGGAGATCTTCACCACGACATTGTCGCGCCTGGCAACCTCGGCGATTCCGGCATGCCAGGGCTCGAAGCCGTCGCCCTTGATATCCGGCACGCCGCAATGGTCGAGCACGAACTGGACGTCAGACGCGAGATCGGCGAGTGCGGCGGCTCTCTGAAGCTGGCGAGGCAGCACGCAGAGGTCGAAGGTCAGGCCGGTGCCGCCGAGGCGCTTGAGATTCTCGCGGAACAGCGCGCCTTCCGACAGCTCGTCGGGCACGACATGCAGCACCCGGCGAAAACCCTTCACGAAGGGATTGGCCTTCTGGCGATCGAGATAGGCGGCAAAGCCCGGATCCTCGGGCCGGCAGGCGGCGATGGCGCCGCGGATCATGTTGTCCGCCCCAGTCCCCAGTCTTTGAACATGGGCGGTCTCGGCCTCGATGTCGGCCGGATCGACATCGACCTCCATGTGAAGGACGTGGCCGATCCCCGCCCGTCTGGCCTCCCGCGCGTATTCCTCGTAGCTGAAGTCCCGGTTGAGCGCGGGCACGCCGGCCAGCCATGGATAGCGTAGCGCCGATTGGTCGATCAGATGCAGATGCGTGTCGATGATCACAGCGGTTTCCTCCTCCCACTGAACGTCAGCTATTTTTTCCCTGTTCGACATCCGATCCCGCGAGCCGCGACAGCTTCTCGCGAGCCGCCAGCAGGAGCTCGATGGTACGGGCGATGTCGGGCGCGCCCGACACGTTTACCAGGGTGATATAGGGTACGGTTAGCGCGGCCAGAGCCTTGCCATCCGGCCCGAGCACGGGCGCGGACAAGTTGAAGACGCCGGCCGTCTGCATGCTCGCCATCATCTCGTAGCCGCGCTCGCACAACTGGTCGAGCCTGGCGAAGAATTCGCCGGGCGGTTCGACCTGATCGTTGTCGCGGCCATATTCGGCGATCATCATCTGCCGCTCCTCGGGTGAACGGAAGGCAAGCAGCACGTGGCCGGAACCGGGCTTATTCATATACGCATCGTTTGCCCCTACGGAAGCAGTGATCGCTTGACCTGTCTATAAAGATGTCCTTCGTATATGAATTATGCGCTGGTGAGAGTGTTCTGTAGCCGGCCGGGAGGGCCACGGCATTCATTCGGGAGAAGCGTCCGCCGTCCACACCCTGGAGTTGCCGGTTTCGATCACCGAGCCGCACGAGGCGATCCGCCGCGCCGAAAGGCTGCGCGAGCTCGACCTCGCCTGGATCGAGGAGCCGCTTCCGGCCGACGACATCGACGGACATGTCCGTCTGTCGGCTTCGACCGCAACGCCGGTGGCGATCGGCGAGTCGCTCTATTCAATCCGCCATTTCCGCGAATACATGCAGAAGGGCGCCTGCTCGATCGTCCAGGTCGACGTCGGGCGCATCGGCGGCATCACGCCCTGGCTGAGGGTCGCCCATGCGACCGAGGCCTTCGACATCCCCGTCTGCCCGCATTTCCTGATGGAGCTGCGTGTCAGCCTCGTCTGCGCGGTTCAAAACGGAAAATATGTCGAATACATTCCCCAGCTCGATGAGTTGACAGGTTCCAGGATGCGCATCGAGGACGGCATGGCGCTGGCGCCAAGCGAGCCGGGCATCGGCATCGACTGGGACTGGGATGCGGTTGCGGGAAAAAGCATCGCGGAATTCAACCGCGAGATTGCGGGATGATGAGCGCTCAAGGCCCCCTCATCCGAGGTCGGTTGAGGGGTGGCCGCGCGACCAGCACGCCGTCCATCCAACAGGGAGGTAACTAGTGCAACGCATGGGCATCGGCCTGGCACCCGACAAGGTCGCCGAATACAAGCGGCTCGCCATGATGGAGGAGGTTTTCCACCATGACTGAGCGCTTCGACCCGGCTTCCCTCGCCCAGTTCTGGCCGCTGCCCACGAAACCCCGGCCGATCGTGACTTTCGGCGCCGGCTCGATCGTCGGTGACGCGCATTTGCCCGCCTATCGCAAGGGCGGCTTTCCCATGGTGGGCGTCTACGATCCCGATCGCGCCAAGGCCGAGAAGCTGGCCGCCGTCTGGAACGCGACGGCTTTCCGCAGCGTCGAAGAAGCGGCGGCGGTGCCCGACGCGGTGTTCGATCTGGCCACGCCGCCGGCCCGTCACGCCGAGGTGCTGGAGGCCCTGCCGAACGGCGCGACCGTGCTCATTCAGAAGCCGATGGGCAGCGATTTCGACGGCGCGACCGAGATCCTGCGCATCTGCCGGCGCAAGAAACTGGTGGCGGCAGTGAACCTTCAGCTTCGTTTCGCCCCCATGATGCTTGCCCTCAAGGACGCTATCCGGCAGGGCTGGCTGGGCAAAGTGGTGGATTTCGACGCCTGGCTGGCGCCACTCGCCGAGAAACCAGGAGCGTGATCCGACATGGAACAGACGACCTATTTCGAAGACTGTGAAATCGGCTTTTCGCGCGTGACGACGGGCCGCACCATCACCGAGACCGATTTTGTGGTCCATGCCGGGCATACAGGCGACTTCTTCCCTTACAACATGAACGCCGAGTTCATGAAGAAGACGCCCTTCGGCCAGCGTATCGCCCATGGCATCATGGTCTTTTCGATCGGTGTCGGGCTGACCGCGAGCATCATCAACCCTGTCGCGTTTTCCTATGGCTATGATTGGCTGCGTTTCATAAGACCTGTGTTCATCGACGACACGACCCGTACGCGCGCGACCATCGTCGCGAAGGAAGACGATCCGAAACGGCACGACCCAGGGCGCGTCATCGAACGCTGCGAAGTGATCAACCGGCGAGACGAGGTCGTTCTCGCAACAGACCGTATCTATATCGTCGAGCGCCGCAAAACGGCGTGACGAAACCGGAGGAATTTCATGAGTTCATTGGAAGGCAAGACCGTCGTCGTGACGGCCGCCGCGCAAGGCATCGGCCGCGCCTCGGCGCTGGCTTTCGCCAAGGCCGGCGCAAAAGTGATCGCAACCGACATCAATCTCGTCCTGCTGCGCGAGCTGGAAGGCGAGTCCGGCATGACCACGACCAAGCTCGACGTGCTGAATGACTCCGAGGTGAAGGAATTCTTCGACACCGCCGGGCCGGTCGACGTGCTCTTCAACTGCGCGGGCTATGTCCATGCCGGCACCATCCTGGAGATGAAGGACAGCGATCTCGATTTCGCCTTCGACCTCAATGTGCGCTCGATGGTGCGCACCATCCGCGCTGTGTTGCCCGGCATGCTGGAGCGCGGCGGCGGTTCGATCATCAACATGTCGTCGCTGGCGAGCTCCATCAAGGGTGTGCCCAATCGCTTCGCCTATGGCGTGACCAAGGCCGCCGTGATCGGCCTCACCAAGTCGATCGCCGCCGATTATGTGGCCAAGGGCATTCGCTGCAACGCGATCTGCCCGGGAACGGTGGAGAGCCCCTCGCTGCAAGACCGCATGCGTGCCCAGGGCGATTACGACAAGGCCCGCGCCGCCTTCATCGCGCGTCAGCCGATGGGCAGGCTCGGCACCCCGGAGGAAATCGCCGAGCTCGCCGTCTATCTTGCGGGAGCCACCTACACGACGGGCCAGACCTACAATATCGATGGAGGCTGGTCGATCTGATCTACAACGCGCCGCGTGCAAAAGATCCACGCGACGCGCTGCAGGTTCTTGATGTGGTGCATGTCTTTGCCGAAACCGCTGCACTTCGGGAGACATGCTTTAGCTTAGGAAAGGGTATTTCATGAAACTGCTGCGCTATGGCAATCCGGGCAGCGAGCGTCCGGGCCTCATCGACGCCGACGGCGTGATTCGCGACCTGTCCGCCCATGTGCCCGACATCGCCGGCGCCGTGATCGATCCGGCCGCGCTGGCTAAGCTGGCGGCGATCGATCCGAGGTCGCTGCCGGTGGTCGATGGCAAGCCGCGCCTTGGCCCCTGCGTCGCCGGGACCGGCAAGATGATCTGCATCGGCCTCAACTATTCCGACCACGCAGCCGAGACCGGCGCGACCGTCCCGCCCGAGCCGATCATCTTCATGAAGGCGACCTCCGCGATCGTCGGACCCGACGACGATCTCGTCATCCCACGCGGCTCCGAGAAGACCGATTGGGAAGTCGAACTCGGCGTCGTCATCGGTAAGACGGCCAAATATGTGACCGAGGCCCAAGCCTTGGATCATGTCGCCGGCTATTGCGTACTGAACGACGTTTCCGAGCGTGCTTTCCAGGCGGAGCGTTCCGGCCAATGGACCAAGGGCAAGTCCTGCGACACGTTCGGCCCGACCGGACCGTGGCTGGTGACCAAGGACGAGGTCGCCGACCCGCAGGATCTGAAGATGTGGCTCAAGGTCAATGGGGAGACCATGCAGGACGGGTCGACCAAGACCATGGTCTATGGCGTCGCCTTCCTGGTCTCGTACCTGTCGCAGTTCATGAGCCTGCAACCCGGCGACATCATCTCTACCGGCACGCCACCCGGCGTCGGCCTGGGCATGAAGCCGCCGCGCTACCTCAAATCCGGCGACGTGGTCGAATTGGGCATCGAGGGCCTCGGCACCCAGAAGCAGAAGGTGCGGGCCGACGCCTGATATCACCGGCCAACGATTCAGGTTGCGCTGCCCCTCATCTGCCTGCCGGCATCTTCTCCCCGCACGCGCCGCACGCGGGGAGAAGACCGATATCACCTTGGCTTCCGCCAGTCGCCGGCATTTGCGATTGGCGAAAGCTAAGCGGCCGGCGTTTCTCGCTCCGCTTGCGGGGAGAGATGTCCGGCAGGACAGTGAGGGGCCCGCGCCTCGCACAAGAGAGGACACGCTCATGACCCGCATTACCGGCCTTCGCGTCTTCGACCTGCGTTTTCCGACCTCGCTGAGTCTCGACGGCTCCGACGCGATGAATCCCGATCCCGACTATTCCGCCGCCTACGTCGTCCTCGACACGGATCGCGAGGAGCTTACGGGTCACGGGCTGACCTTCACCATCGGCCGTGTCCAGCACCTGTCGATGATCGACTATGTCGCGGTTTCCGGCACCAAGGAGGGTCGCGTCATCGAATATGTCGACCATCTCCATGAGCATTTCGTCGACCCCTGCGTGATCGAGAGCGCCGCTTACATGCCGCCGAGCCGGCCTGGCTTTTCCATCGAGATGAAACCGCGGTCGATCGCTGACCACGTATTCAGGCAGAAGTCGTGATGCTTCGGCGAGTGACCGTCTACCCGAAAACCGCTGGAGTTACGTGCCCGCGGGCGTAGAGCATTTTGCAGCCAGGTAGAATGAAGCCGGGGAAATCACTCGGCGCCGCACAAACGCGTCTGAAACAAAGTGGTAGAGCGCCAACGTGTCCGAAAGGACGCAGTGCACTCATATCCGCGCCATCTCCTCGGTGAAATCGGAACAGATCTGGCAGTGCAAGCGGGGTGGCCATCTGCAGCCGGTCACCCCGCCCGTGCAGTTGGTCGACTGGAGGTCAACCTGAGGTTTTTGTATCATGAAGCCGGACGAATTCAATTCATATTCTATCTCTTCTGCATGAAATTTTGCTCCCCCGACGATCAAACGGTGTGCCAGTTATGCAACACAGGTGATGGATTCTGCCTCCTCGGCAGTCGAATCGGTTGAAACAAGATTGATGAAAACAACGACATGAGGAATGTCTGCTTCACGGCAGAATCAAAAATCAATGATCGAATCTGTCCGTTCAACGTATTGCATCTGGAGGGTTACTGAATGCAAATCAGAAGCTTGCTTCTCGCTTCGGCGGCGGGCCTTGTCGCCGTCAGCGGCGCACGCGCGGCTGACGCCGTCGTCATCGCCGAACCTGAGCCGGTCGAGTATGTGCGCGTTTGCGACACCTACGGTAGTGGCTGGTTCTATATCCCGGGCACCGAGACCTGCCTGTCGATCAGCGGTTACGTCTGGTACCAGGTCGGCGCCAACGGCTACGAAAACGATTTCCAGCAGGTCGGCACCAACCCCGTTACGGGCGACCCGATCATCAGGGACCTCAGCAACGACACGCCTGGCTACGTCGGCAAGCGTACCGGCGACGGCTGGATCAAGTCGACCCGTGCCCGTGTCAACATCGAGTCCCGTTCGGAAACCGAATGGGGTACGTTGCGCGGCATGGTCCGTTTCCAGGCCGACTGGGGTGGCGTGACCCGCTCGAACAGCACTGCGCTGGCCGGCAGCCCATTCTCTGACGGTCCCGTTTCGATCGACCAGGGCTGGCTCGCTCTCGGCGGCTTCTTCGCCGGTTACTCCGAATCGGCCTGGGCAGCTTCGTTCCGTGGCGGCGCGACCAACTTCGGTTCGCACTCCTGGGGCGGCATGTACTATGGCTACGCTCAGCGTCACCAGATGTCCTACACCTTCTTCGGCGGCAACGGCTTCTTCGCCACGCTGTCTCTCGAAGACGATGCGCTGGCCGGTGACGGCTACGTGCCGGACGTCGTGGCCAAGGTTGGTGTGAACCAGGGCTGGGGTTCGGTCTGGGCTCGCTTCGGTTACGAAAACGACATCACCGGCCTGCCGGATAGCGCTCCTGGCATCGACCACCAGAGCGGTTGGGGTGCATCGCTTGCGGCGCAGTTCAACGTGCCGAACTCGCCTGGTTCCTCGCTCCGTATCCTCGGCTACTACGCTGACAGCGACACCCGCTTCAGCTCCGGGTCTGCACTGGATGTCGCGCCCGAATGGTCGATCCTGGCGTCGTACAACCATCAGTTCAGCGAGACCCTCGGCGTTTCGGTTGCTGGTCAGTACTTCAACAATCTCTACCTGCCGGGCACCGACATCAGCACGGACGTGAATGCCTGGGGCGCCGAAATCTCGGCCGTATGGATGCCGGTCACGAACTTCGAAGTTCGTCCGGAAATCCACTACGACAAGGTGGACGATCTCGACGGAACGGTGTCGGGCTTCCTGCGCTTCACCCGCTACTTCTAATCGGCCTCAAAACCGATCTACTGAAACCCGGCGGGCAACCGCCGGGTTTTTTGCGATCATGCTTCATGCATCAGATCGTACCGGCTTTGCATTGCCAGAACCGCGATCCATATGGTTCAGGTCTTAACTGCTCATCTTATTCTGTACGTGCTGACAACGAGGAACGGTGCAGCCGACCTGCTACCACTAGTTGATTGATATTCCCGATATACATTCACCACCGCGAAACATTCTAATACTAAGAGTTTATAAGTAATTTGACATCCGCAATTGCATCGGAATGGCCCGCGGTGTTTTAATTCAGTATCTGCGTTACCTGATGGACGGGAACGGCAATTTCGATGCACGCAAACTCCGATTGCGATGGGCGGCGGCTCTTCGGTCTCGAATCGGCGGCGGCAGAGCGCTCATCTCAGAAGCAACTTCGTCATCCAGTCGGCAACTTATCGAGATAGCTCATGCAGGAACGCTACCTGTCTCCGGCATTGCATGACCAGGACGCGACATCCCGACTGATAGCGCCGCTCGCTGGTATCGAAGCCGAAATCTACAACGACCTCTGGAATGCGGTCATCGAGCGCAAGCTCAAACCCGGGGCCAAGATCGAAGAACTCGTCCTCAGCGAGATCTATGGCGTCAGCCGAACGGTGGTGCGCAAAGTACTCGTTATCATGGAGCAGGAAGGCGTCGTATCGCTGCCGCTCAATCGCGGCGCCTATGTCGCTTCGCCGAGTTTCCGCGATGCCCAGGAACTCCTGGAAGCAACGGCCGCGCTGCTTGCCGGCATCGTCAGCGAACTGGCGACGCATCCCGACCGGATCACGGCCGAGCACCGCCAGATGCTTTCCGACCACGCCAGGGCGCAGCGGAAGGCCGAGTCGGAGCAGGATGCATATTCAAGCCTGCGACTGCAGATGGAATATCTGATCCTGCTGGCGGTGATTCATGACAACCGCCTGATGGCCGGCAGCGTCGAACGAACAGGCAATCGTTTGGCTGTCGCGCTGTCGCTGTTCCAGGATACCCCGGCTCCCGGCGGCCGCGCCGAATTCGCTGAAACGCTGACGCGGCACATACTCGAAGGGACGCATGCCAAGGCATTGGCCCACCTGCAGACCTTTATCGAAGCCGTGCGCCGCACATTACGCCCTCAGGCGGTCGACACCGCAGTCGACCTCCGGGCAATTCTCGGCCGCCGCAAGGGCGAGGCGCCCGGCCATTGAAGCATGTCTCCGGTTCCGGGAAAACGACATGCTTCAGGCTGCCAGCTGCGGCTGGAACACGACATCGGCATAGTAGTTCGACGCGTTCCAGGTGCTGTTCGGGAAAATTCCCGTGCTGGCGTTGCCGCCGTAACGATAGACGCCGTTGCCGCCGCTCGATGAGCTCGAAGGCGCCGTCAGAACGCCCGACGTGACAGCGTTGGCAAAGAAGTTGTTCGTCGCCACATAAGCACCTGTCGTGTGATACGAAGTGACATAGGTGGTATTGGCGGTAATATTCACCGGCGTTGCCAATGGCACCGTCTGCCAGCCGCTCGCCGTCGTGTTGGTGAAGGTCGCGCTGGCGAGCCTGGTGCCGGTCGAGGTCCAAAGCCCCAGAATGTTCTGGCCCGTGTCGTTGGGACTGCGATAGAACTTCAGCGCGGTCACCTGGCCGGCCACCGACGATGTGAACTTCATGCCGACCTCAAGCTGCTGACCGTCGTTGAGATTGGTTTGCGCAGGGGTGGCCGACGCGCTGAACACGCTCACAGTAGTGGGAGTGGCGGGGGTAGTCGACACCGCGATATTGAACGCCTCGCTCGCTGCGAGGCTGCCGAGATCGGTGGCCGTAACCCTGACAGCGACCGTGCCGACGTTCCCGGCCGCAGGCGTGCCGCTGAAGGTGCGGGTCGTTCCGTTGAAGGTCAGCCAGGCGGGAAGCGCCGAGCCGTTCGATTGAGCCGCCGTGTAGGTCAGCGTGTCGCCAGTATCGACATCGGTGAATGTGCCGGCCGGCAGCGTGAGCGAAAACGGCGAGCCGACAACGGCGTTCTGGTTCGCCGTCTGGGCGGCGAGCACGGGCGCGTCGTTGGCGCCATGGATGGTGATCGTGAGGTTCGCCGTCGAGGTCGCGCCAGCCGCATCGCGCATCGTATAGCTGTAGACCTCGCTCAGCGTATTGGTCGACAGCCGCAGCGCCTGCACGGCGGAACTCGTTTCGTTGATCGTGTAGGTGTAGGTGCCGTTTGCGTTCAATACGAGACTGCCATAGGCACCGGCCAGCCCGGCCCCTAGCGTTCCGTTGGTGGTGCCGAACCGGATCGCGGTGACGCTCTTAGAGTCGCCGGCGTCGGGGTCGGTATCGTTGGTCAGCACGTTGCCGGTCGCGGAAGATCCGCCCGAGCCGTTTGCGGCTCCGCCCCTCTCGGTGGCGTCGCCCGTGTCGGCAACAGCTGTAGGCGGGGCGTTGCCGGAGCCTGCCGTCGCAACGAAGGCTACGTCGGCAAAATAGTTTGAAGCGTTCCAGGAGCTGTTCGGGAAGATGCCCGTGCTGGCGGTCCCGCCATAACGATAGACGCCGTTGCCGCCGCTCGAGGAACTCGATGGCGCCGTCAACACGCCGGAGGTGACGGCGCCGGTGAAGAAATTGCCGGTGGCCACATAGGCACCGGTCGTGTGGTAGGACGCCACATAGGTCGTATTGGGCGTGATGGTGACGGGGGCGGAGAACGTGACCGTCTGCCAGCCGCTCGCGGCCGTGTTGGTGAAGGTCGCCGTACCGAGGTTCGTCCCGGTCGAAGTCCAGAGATTGACGATATTCTGTCCGGTATCGCCGGCACTGCGGTAGAATTTGATTCCCGTGATCTGGCCGGCAACGCTGGATTGGAACTTGACGCCCAGTTCGATCTGGCTACCGTCGTTGAGATTGGTCTGCGCCGGCGTGCTGGAAGCACTGAACAGGCTGACCGCGGCCGGAGGCGGAGTTGCCGATACCACGATGTTGAAGGTCTCGCTGGCGGCAAGACCGCCTGCATCGGTCGCTGTTACCCTGACGGCGAGCGTGCCGCTATTGGCCGAGGTCGGCGTGCCGCTGAAGGTGCGTGTCGCGCTGTTGAAAGTCAGCCAGGAAGGAAGTGCCGTACCGGTTGCGGTCGTAGCCGCGTAGGTCAACGAGTCGCCCGTATCGACATCCGTGAACGTGCCCGCCGGCAGCGTGAGCGAGAAGGCCGAGCCTATGATTGCGTTCTGGCCGGGAGTCTGTTGCGCGAGCACAGGCGCGTCGTTGGCGCCATGGATCCTAATCGTAAGCGTTGCCGTCGACGTCGCGCCGGCCGAGTCCCGCATCGTGTAGCTGTAGACTTCCGACAGCGTGTTAGTCGCCAGTCGCAGAGCCTGAACCGCCGCGTTGTTCTCGTTTATCGTGTAGGTGAAACTGCCGTTGGCATTGAGCACGAGGCCGCCATAGGTGCCGGCAAGCGCCGTTCCGAGCGTCCCGTTCGTAGTGCCGAAGCGGATGGCGGTGACGGTCTTGGTGTCGCCGGGATCGGGATCCGTATCGTTCGTCAGCACATTGCCGGTGGCGAGCGAGCCGCCGGAGCCGTTGGCGATACCGCCTTTCTCCGTGGCGTCTCCGGTATCGGCGACGGCCGTCGGCCCGGTGCCCGAAGCAGCAGCGGGGGCGAACAGAACGTCGACCCAGAAATTCGTCGATTGGAACGTGCTGGTCGGGAATTGGCTGGTGCTGCCATAGGTAAAAACGCCGTTGCCGGCGGCAGGCGCCGTCAGTGGCCCGCTTGTGACATCGGAGGTGAAATAGTTGGCGGTGTTGGAATAGTGGCCGACATTGGTGTGGTAGGAAGCGGTATAGGTGACGCCCGGCGAGATCGCGACCGGCGAGGAGAAAGTCGCCATTTGCCAGCCGCTCGTCGTCTCGTTGGTGAAGGTGAGGCTCGCCAGTCTTGTGCCGGTGCTGGACCACAGCGAACCGGTATGGGTTCCGGTGTCCTGGCTGCCCTTGTAGTAGCGGATACCGTGGACGTTGCCCGCTACGGAGGATTGGAACCGGACGCCCAGTTCCACCGCGCTCGCATCCGTCGTATTCACGACGGCCGGTGTGGCCGTCGGTGCAAACAGCGTCGTATAGGTCGGACCTGCGACGGTCACCGTGCGTCCCAACGAGGGCGTCTCGAGATTGACGCTGTCGTCCGCGGCACGGGAACGGATCGTGTAGCTGCCGGCGACCTGTGGTCTCCAGCTATAGGTCCAGGTCTCGTCGCCGGTCGCGGGATGCCAGCTCGCGCCATTGTCGGTCGAGACTTCAACACCCGCGATAACGCCGCCGCCGGCATCGGTCGCCGTCCCGGAAATGGTGACGGTGCTTCCCAACGCAATGGTCCCCAGAGCGTTGATGGTAGAGGTCGGCCTCGTATTGTCCGTCGAAGCCACCCCGGCGATGAGCCCGGATTGGAGCGTCGCCGGCTGGATACCCATGTCCGCGAACAGGTTGATCATCGCCTGCTGCACGCGCGCATCGGTGGGCGTGACCTGCAGGTCATGATTATCGCTCAGGCCCCATGCCCAGTAGACGGTACCGGCGCCAAAGACGAGCGCGCCGCTCGGCGCACGGTAGAGCGTCAAATTGTGCGTCGACGTGCCCGGACCCGTAGTGTTGCCGTAGTCGAGAAGATACGTGCTGACCGGCAGCGTGGTGGATGAAAGGCGAATAAGGCCTGCGGGATCGAAGCCATTGTCGGAGGCCTCGTCCCATTCGTAGCCCAGATAGTTCTTGGTAAGGGTGGCCGTCTGGCCGGGTTGCAGATTGGCGACGCTGGTGTTGCGCCAGAAACGCAGATTGGCGTCATCAAACGGGATCGTGATGGCCTGCAAATTGTTGCCGACATCGTCGACCTGAAAGATTGTTCCGGTCAGCGCGTTTTCCGGGCTGCCGCCGCCGACTGCCGGCGGGCTGAAGCGCGGATCCCTGAAAGTTCCGGTCCATTCGTTGGAGGGGTCGATCGAGGACCCGGCCCATGTCTCCTTGTAGCAGATGAGTGTGCGGTAGGGGGTGCCGTCGGCGGAGAAGGCGGTGCCCCAGCGGGTGCGCCAATAGACCTCGTTGCCGCTCCAGAACGCGAGATTCACCCCCGCATCGCGCGCGGCTTCGACATTGGTGCGCTGCTGCCCCGACCAATATTCGTCATGCCCGACGCTGAGATAGAGATTGTGATTGAGAAGCAGGCTGCCACGGCGGTCGACGTCGACGCCGGCCATGTAGGAGACGTCGTAACCGTTCTCCTCGAGCCACGAGATCGCGGCGTATTCGGCGCCGAAAAGATAATCCTGCGGGCCGGCAAACGTACCGACCCCACCGCGCGTGGCGATCGGCCGGTTGTAGCTCACCGCGAAGGCGCGTCCGGCGCCCTGGCCGGTGGCCGGGCCGTTGCCTCCATATAAATTCGCGCCCCCCCAGCCATTATAGGCCTGCCAGGTCGTGTCCGCGGTCTGGAAGACGATGTCGCTCTGGCTGGAATCGTCGCGCACGATGAAGGGGATATGGTTCTGACCCGGCGTACCGTCCTGGCGGACGAGCTTGGCGATGTAGACGCCCGACACGGCGTCGGTGGGTACTGCCCAGGACGCGGAAACCGCCCAGTTGCCGGCATCCACGGCCCCGGTCGCGGCATCGCGCAATGGATTGGGCTGGTTCTGCAGGCCGGCGTGTTGGATGGTCGTGACCTTCCGGGCGCCCAGGCCACCATAATAGCCCAACCGATAGATATCGATCCTGTAGTTGTTGGAATTGGTATTGACCTTGAAATTGACGGTAGAACCGCGATTGACACTAATGTCTGTGGCAAAGCCCTCGATGTTGGAATCCCCCGCACCGTCGATGCCCCACTCGCTCTCAGGGTTCCCGGGCTTCTGGTTCTCAGCGACAATCGGGTTTGTGTCCGTGGCCGCTGCCAGCTGCGCGATGGCCTTTGCCCTAGCCTGGGGCATGGTTACGGTTTTCAACCGCCCCGAAAGGGTCGGTCTCACGGTGAACTTGGTTCCGGTGCCCGTCTCGCCGCCACCCGGCATCTGATTGACATCCGAGACCACAGGCTTGGCGTTTTCCCGCCAATTTGCGAAAGGCGCTACCCGATCCAGTGGCATGGCGGCGCTCACGGAGGCGCCGAAGCGCGCCCGTCCGGTGGACACATAGTCGCTGCCGTCGGGAAGGCCGCTGCCAGGTTTCTGGCCATTCAGTTGCGCCCCCGCCTGCTCGAGCAGACGGGTCGGGCAGTTGATGTAGCCGCAGCCGCCGCAGCAGAGCAGGATATCGGTCTGGCCCGCAGGGTCCGTGGGAGACGGCATGTAGCCTATGATATCCGCGACAGAGGGCGCGGTCGGCACCGTGCCCAAAATCAGGACGGGACCGGAACTGGAGACCGCTGATGCTTCTGTCTGCGATATCGAAGTCTGACCAGACGCGCCGGTGTCGGACGCGCCCTTCGCCGCGCTGGGGACGGCCGGTCCGGCATTGCCCGGTTCGGCGGCGCCCGTCAGGGCTCTCGCTGCCGTTCCGACTGCGGCGGCCATGCCACCTGTCGGGGTGCCGCGCGCTGAATGTCCATGCTGAGGCGAAATCGGCCACGTCCCTGCTTTCGGCACCGTCGGACCGATAGCGGCATCGGCTTCCGAGCCGAGCGGCGCGATCGTTACATGGTCGCTCTCAATCGGCGCGCCGAAGAGTTCTTCCACGATCCGTTCGTGGCTTCTTGGGTTCGCCGCGGCACCGTCGGCAAGGATCTCCGTCTCGTTTCCTGGCAGGCCAGATCGGACTGCAACGCGTTCCGGGCGTGCCGGAATGTCGGCCTGCTTCTTGGGTGCGGACGATTTCGCTTTGGCATCGCCGACCAGCCAGCTTGGCATCGAGGCGACCAGGAGAAGCGAACGGAAGCTCCATTGGCGATCATCATGCATGAGATGACTCTTTCGCGACCTGTGGAAAATCAAACTGAAGTTGACGCATCTATAGTTGTGCTTTACTGTATTATTTTGGTACAAATTAGAATATTTATTAAATTATTTACAATAGATACGATGCAGACCAGCCGATCTAGATCGATCGATGCTTGCTTTTCCGCTTCGCCTTAGTGACACTGGTGTTGACGCATCCGGGCGCCTCAGTCACCGGCGCGGCCCATCCGGGCCGCCTGACTTTCGATGCCCGTCTGCGTCCTTTGCACGCCCAAGGGATGCGCGGCGCTCGATGACGCAGCGCGCAGTCGCGCTCCCACGGTCAAGCTTATTGACCGTTGGTATGATCAGCTTCCCGGCGCCATTGCCATGGATCGGCGAGAGCCCACAGGATGCCGGCAAAGGCCGCCGCGGCCACCACGCCGAGCATGATGGCGGCGGACAGAGCCGACCATGTGCCGACCTGAGTCATCAGGTACGCGAAGATGAACGGAGCCAAAGCCGAGGCGAGAAGGCGCGCCGCGGAGATGCGCCCCAGCAAGGCGCCGTATCCGTCCGAACCGAACAGGTACAGCGGCAGCGAACCTTGGACGATGCTTGTCAGCCCTGAGCCGAAGCCGAAGAGGATTGCGAATGCCACGCCTCCCGCGATCGAAGGGGCGCTCGCCAGCAAGACCGTCAGCCCTGCCACCAGGAACATTGCGGAGACCACGGCCAGGAGCAACGGCGACACACCCTTTCCGAACAGCATGTTGATCAGCCGGCTGAGCACCTGGGAAGGCCCGAAAACCGTACCGACCAGCACGGCGCTCGCCCCCATTCCAACCGTCGTGAGCAGTGGCACCATGTGGATCAGGAGTGCGGAAAGCACGAATCCCTCCAGGGCGAATCCGGCCGCCACCAGGAGGAAAGCGCGTGCGCGATTTCCAGCGGTAATGCTGCCGGCGATCGTGGCAGAAGCGCCGCTGGGCACGCCAGCCTCTTGCACCTCTGCCGCCTTCATCAGGGAGGCCAGCCACAGATGGATGGGCAGGCAGACGAGCAGGTTGACGCACGCAAAGACCAGATAGACCTCGCGCCATGTGAGATGCTCGTGAAGCTGGGATGTGATCGGCCAGAACAGCGTCGAGGCGAAACCCGCGATCAGCGTCAGATGGGTGATGCTCCTCTGTGCGGTTCGGGGTGCGATCTGCACCAGCAGGGCGAATGCCGCATTGTAGAGGACGAAGGCTGAGGCCATTTCGATCGCGACCAGCCCCGCGATAAAGGTCACGCGCCCAGGTGCAAAGGCACATAAGACAAGGGCGAGCGCCGCGATCACGGATCCGAGCGACATCACGCGCCCAGCGCCGTAGCGATCCATCCAGCGGCCGGTGGATGGCGCGATGAGGCCACCGAAGATCAGGGATGCCGAGAATACGCCGAACACCCACTCGGTCGACCAGGCGAAATCCCCGGCCATCTCCGGCGCCAGGATCGCGAAGCTGTAATAGAGTGTTCCGTATCCGATGATCTGGGTCGCGCCGAGTCCCCAGATGGCGACCGCCCGACGACGCTCAAAGGATACGGCTAGCGTCATTCGGGAAGCCGCACGATTCCGTCCACGACATCGGCAGGTCAGGCAATGCGATTCCCCGAGGCGTCGATCACGATCTCCCCGTCTTCCTTGGCGAACGGACCTTTCTGGGGGAGCGGAAGAATGTCGAGAACGACCTCTGAAGGGCGGCTGAGCCGAACGCCCCAGGGCGTCACCACGAACGGACGATTGATCAGGGCGGGATGTTCGAGCATGGCATCGAGGAGCTCTTCGTCGGTCAGCTCCGGATTATCGAGGCCAAGCTCGTCATAGGGTGTTCCCTTTTGCCTGATCGCTTCGCGCACCGTCAGCCCGGCCTTTGCGATGAGGTCCTTGAGAAGGATCCGATTTGGCGGTGTCTTGAGATATTCGACGATCTTCGGCTCGACGCCTGCGTTTCGAATGAGCGCAAGCGTGTTGCGCGACGTGCCGCATTCGGGGTTGTGATAGATGGTGACGTCCGTCATGCGATCCTCCGGGCTTCTTCGGTGCGGACCGCGGGCCCGCGTTCGTACCAGTCCTTGCTCCGGTTCACGATCCATACGACCGACAGCATCACGGGGACTTCGACCAGCACCCCGACCACGGTAGCGAGCGCCGCGCCCGAACTGAAGCCGAACAGGCTGATGGCAGCCGCCACGGCGAGCTCGAAGAAATTCGACGCGCCGATCAAGGCAGAGGGGCCGGCCACACAGTGCTTCTCACCCGAAACCCGGTTGAGCAGGTAAGCAAGTCCCGCGTTGAAATAGACCTGGATCAGGATTGGAATTGCCAGCAGCGCGATGATTATCGGCTGGGAGACGATCTGTTCGCCTTGGAAACCGAACAGCAGGACGAGCGTCGCCAGGAGTGCGGCAAGGGACAGCGGCTGCAGCTTCCGCAGAAGGTCGCCGAGAGCGGCTTGCCCACCCGAAGCCAGAAGGTGGCGACGCAGGAGCTGCGCGATGGCCACGGGGATCACGATGTAGAGGACAACAGACAGGACGAGCGTGTCCCAGGGTACGACGATCGCGGAGAGGCCAAGCAGCAGGCCGACGATCGGCGCGAAGGCGACCACCATGATCGCGTCGTTGAGGGCGACCTGCGACAGGGTGAAATGCGGCTCGCCTTTGGTCAGGTTCGACCAGACGAAGACCATGGCCGTGCAAGGTGCGGCGGCCAGGATGATGAGCCCCGCTATGTAGGAATCGATTTGGTCCGCGGGCAGATAGGGCCGGAACAGCCAGCCGATGAAGAGCCAACCGAGCAGGGCCATCGAGAAAGGCTTGACCGCCCAGTTGATGAACAGCGTCACGCCGATGCCGCGCCAATGCTGGCCGACTTCACGCAGTGCCGCGAAATCGATCTTGAGCAGCATGGGAATGATCATGAGCCAGATCAGTACCGCCACGGGGATGTTGACCCTGGCGATCTCGGCGGCGCCGATGGCGTGGAACAGACCCGGCAGCGCGTGCCCGATAGCGACGCCTGCGACAATGCACAGAGCGACCCAAAGGGTCAGGTAGCGTTCGAAAGTCGACATGGTTCAGGCTACGTCCGTGCTCTTCGAAGTCGTTCCCGCCAGGCTGCCGATAGCCTTGAGATGGTGTTCCAGCGCCAGGGGATCGCTCATTGCGCGGCCTCCGCGGGTTCGCAGCATGACTGGTTGAGGAGAGGTTCGCAGATGGCCGGATTGCCCGCGCAGCAATCTTCCATGAGAAACCGGATCAAACCGCTCAGCGCCTCGTATTCCGCTGAATAGACGATCGACCTGGCTTCCCGGCGCGCGATAACGAGACCGCCCCGCTCGAGTTCCTTCAGATGGAATGAAACATTGGAGGCCGACACGCCTGCGGCCTCGGCGATGCTGCCGGCCGCCATGCCTTCGGGACCTGCCTTCACCAGCAGCCGGACTATGCGGAGCCTCGTCTCCTGAGACATCGCTCCGAATGCAATGAGTGCTTGACGTTCATCCATATTTCAACAATCCTAAAAATGTCGAAATGACGATTAACGCAAATCCTCACCCCTGACAATCACGGATTTGACCAGACTGGTCCCAGTCCGTTCCGCTGTCTCAAGGGCTGTGCTGAGGCTGCCTCTTGCCTTAAGAGTGTACTCCTATTGTGGTCCGGTTCCGTCCGGCTTCCTTCGAACTGTAGAGCGCCTTGTCGGCAGCGTTGACAAGGTAGGCGTAGTCTGGGTGTCCCTCGTAGGCCGCAAGTCCGATCGAGGTGGTGACGGTGAGCTCTGTGTCGTCGGAAAGGCGAAGCTCCTGCGCCGCGATCGCATGACGAATCCGCTCCGCCACCTGGAATCCTTGCTCTGCATCGGTCTCTACGAGGGCGACCAGAAACTCCTCGCCGCCATAACGAAACACAAAATCGCTCGGCCGCACCGCATCGAGGATCACCTCTGCGATCGCGCGCAGAACGAGGTCGCCGGCGGAGTGCCCCCACCGGTCGTTGATCTGCTTGAAGTAATCCACGTCTATCATCAGGATCGTGAACGGCTTGCCGCTTCTGCTCGCTATAGAAATTTCACGACCCAGAATCGACGGCAAGAAACGACGGTTGAGTGTTCGGGTTAGGACATCGCGTCCATTCTCCAGCCTTGCTGCCCCCTGAAAAAGCTCCGCCAGCAGCAGTTTGATTTTCTCGATCAAACCCTGCAGACGCTCGAGGAGCTCTGCCAATGCAGAGTGTCCTGTAGATCTTGCTTCGTCGATTTTCGGAAGCAGTATCCTGTCGATCTGCTCCATCGCAGCTTCGATGCTCTGCAGAGCGGGCACATCCTGGAACATGACCCCGGCCCGGTGGTGCAGCCATAAGCCGAATGGAGAGCTGGAGAGGGGCTTGAGCGCCGTTGCGGGCCCATTGCCGAATAGGGCGAATAGAGCTGTTTGGCTCCACTCCATCAGGGCCGCACGTTGGCTCTCTCGTTCGAGAGTGATGTCTTGACCGAGGGCAAAAAGCCGAAAGGATTCCTCGATCTGGGCGCGGCGCATGGTGCCGGAAACGTAGGCTTGACTCATCAGCCGCATAGCATGGTCGATCCGCTGGTCGAGCAGGATGAGAGCTTCGGCCAGCACCTCTCGGCTAAGGTCAAGGCCCAGGAGATGCGCGGCTACAGTGCGTTTGATCAGGGCCGCACCTTCCAGCACCAGATGGATCGGGATCTTGATGCGGGCATGGACCTCCCCGATGGTCCGTTGCCTGTTCTCGAATTCGGAATGTTGCCCGGACGCGTCAGCCTGCAGGAGATTCAATAGCCAGTCACGAAGTGACTGACTGAGCCGGCTATGCACGACTGAATGGCTCAGGAACTGGGAAGCTTCTTCGTCTTGAAGAAACGTATCGTAGAACAGACGAACAAGTTCGTCCGAGTTTTCCTCGACAACGGACGCCAGCACTTCCCACGCCGATGACGATGAAGCACCGCCCGCTTGGATCATATCATTGAGATCCGACCAGCCACCGTCCGCCACGATTGATTACCCCACATTACGAAATTGGGTCGGTAGCGGGACCATGGCTGGAAGGCAAGTGGCGGGACCGACTCGGCGGAATCCACTTCAGCCTCCGCGAAGGGGCTGCCCGCGAATAACCGCCTCGACTCATTCTTGCAGGGCGTGATCCGTTGAGGCGATTCACGGCGAATGGTGATCCCGACAGGAATCGAACCTGTGACCTACAGATTAGGAATCTGTCGCTCTATCCTACTGAGCTACGGGACCACGCGGATGCACTCTTAACCGCTTCGCCGCGCTTCGCCAACCTGTTTTGTGAGCCGCGCCGCGGCCACGACCTGCGGGACCGGAGCCGAGGCTCCGATCCCGCAGGTCGGAAATCGCTTACGCCGCAAGCGCGGTTTCCGCGACCTTCACCCAGTAGCTCACGCCATGGGGAATGGCCTCGTCGTTGAAATCGTAGCCCGGGTTGTGCAGCGTGGCGGTGTTGCCGTTGCCGAGGAAGACGAATGCACCCGGCCGGGCCTGCAGCATGTAGGAAAAATCCTCGCCGCCCATGGTCGGCGCGACGGCGCGCTGGACCTTGGCTTCGCCGGCGACCGAGGCCGCCATGTCGCCCGCGAAGACCGTCTCGTCGGCATGATTGAACGTGACGGGGTAGTTGGCGTCGTAGTCGATGACCACTTCCGTTCCCGTCGCGGCCGCGATGCCGGCGCAGATCTCGTGAATGCGCTCGCGCGCTATGGCCGCGACTTCGTTCTTCAACGTCCGCACCGTTCCGGCGATCTGCGCCTGTGCGGGGATGATATTGTAGGCGTCGCCGGCATGAAATTTCGTGACCGAAACGACCAGCGATTCGATCGGATCGGCCGAGCGCGACACGATGGTCTGAAAGGCCATGACGATCTGGCTGGCTGCCACGATGGGGTCGATGTTGCGATGGGGCATGGCGGCATGACCGCCCTTGCCCTTGATTGTGATGGTGAACTCCGCGGTTGCCGCCATGATCGGGCCGGGACGCAACGCGAACTCCCCGATGCCGAGACCGGGCATGTTGTGCATGCCGAACACCTTGCCGATGCCGAAACGCTCCATCATGCCTTCCCTCACCATGACGTTGCCACCCCCGCCACCCTCTTCGGCCGGCTGGAAGATGACGGCCACCGTTCCGGCGAAATTGCGTGTCTCCGCCAGATATTTCGCAGCGCCGAGAAGCATGGCGGTATGACCGTCATGGCCGCAGGCATGCATCGCGCCGGGATGCGTCGAGGCATGGGGCACGCCGCTCGCCTCCGCTATCGGCAAAGCGTCCATGTCGGCCCTGAGGCCGATCGTGGCGCCTGCCCCGAGATTGCCGCGGATGAGGCCCACGACGCCGGTCTTGGCGATGCCGGTGACGACCTCGTCGCAGCCGAAGGACCTGAGCTTGTCGGCGACGAAGGCCGAGGTCTTGAAGAGGTCGAAATTCAGTTCCGGGATCGTGTGGAGTTCGCGTCGCCAGCCGGCGATTTCTTCCTGCATTTCAGCGGCACGGTTCAGGATGGGCATGAATTTCGCCTTCTTTCAGGCGGACCGGGCGGCCCGCTGTTGAGATCGTGATCGGACGGACTTTGCCATTTTGGCGTCACATAGGCTAAATAGGCACCGGGAAAGCTTCCCCCTCGGAAGCCGATCATGGTTGCGACCATAGCCGATCCGCTCCGAACCTCAAGGACCGGGATGTGACTTCGAACCGAGCAGGGATTGTTCTGTAAGAGATGGCAGGATCGACTTTCTTCCGCCGGGCGCTGACCGGCCTACTGCTTGTCGCCGCGGCCCCCGCCGCTGCCGGTCCCTCGCTCCTGTTCGATTTCTCGACAGGCAAGGTGCTCGCCGACAAGGATGCTTTCATGCGCTGGCATCCGGCCTCGCTCACCAAGCTGATGACGGCCTACGTCACTTTCCGGGCGATCGATGCCGGCGAGTTGCAGCTCGATTCGCCGATCAAGATGACCAAGCATGCGGCCGGCGAGCCGCCCAGCAAAATGGGCTACAAGCCCGGCTCGGTGATGACCCTCGACAATGCGCTCAAGATGCTGATCATCAAGTCGGCGAACGACGTCGCCATGGCGATCGCCGAGAATGTGGGTGGTTCCGAGCAAATGTTCGTCGATCGCATGAACGCCGAAGCCCGCCGGCTCGGCATGACCGACACGCATTTCGTCAATCCCAACGGGCTTCACGACCCGGAACAGTATGTTTCGGCGCGCGACCTCGGCCTGCTGGCCGTGGCGATCCGCACCGAATATCCGCAATACGCCCCCTATTTCTCGATCCAGGGCTTGTCCGCCGGCGACAAGAAGCTGATGAATTTCAACATGCTGGTCGGCCGCTTTCCCGGCGCCGACGGCATGAAGACCGGTTTCATCTGCCCCTCCGGCTTCAACCTTATCGGCACGGCCACCCGCGACGGCAGGACGCTCGGCGTCGTGGTCCTCGGCCAGACCTCGGCGGTCGGCCGGACGGACATGGCCGCCGCCCTGCTCGAGCGCGGCTTCGAGATGGGCGACGTGCCGGCCAAGACGCTCGCCACCCTGCCCTATTATGGGTTACGCGGCGGACCTCCCGTCAACATGCGCGCGGAAGTCTGCGGCAAGAAACCGGCAGCCGCCCAATCGGAGGCGGCGGGCGATCACGAAGCCAAGACGGTGAAATCGCGCTGGCTGGAGAAGCTGCCCAATCCGAAGCTCGTCGCCGTCGGCCTGGGCGGCGCCGAAGGGCCGGTGCCGCTTGCCCGCCGCGATGCCGGAGAGGAGTATGCCGACGTGCCGATCCCGACACCGCGTCCAGCCGACTACGTGCCCGTCGAAACCAAGGCCGACGCGCGCGTCAAGGCCGCCGCCGGCCTGAACTGAAACTCGGCGCGGCAAGACAAGTGTTCGGTGAACCCATTCCCGTCTCCGTGCTGACCGGCTTCCTCGGTGCCGGCAAGACCACGCTGCTCAACCGGCTCCTCAAGGACCCGGCGATGGCCGACACGGCCGTCATCATCAACGAATTCGGCGACGTCGCGATCGATCACCTGTTGGTCGAGCAGGCGTCGGATGGCATCATCCAGCTTTCGGATGGCTGTCTCTGCTGCACCGTCCGCGGCGAACTGGTCGACACGCTGGCCGACCTCGTCGACCGCTTGCAGACCGGCCGCATCGCCAGGCTGAAGCGCATCGTGATCGAGACGACCGGGTTGGCGGATCCGGTGCCCGTCCTGCAGTCGATCATGGCCCATCCCGTGCTGCTGCAGGCATACAGGCTGGACGGCGTGGTGACGCTGGTCGACGCGGTGAACGGCGCAGCGACGCTCGATGCCCATCTGGAGGCTGTCAAGCAGGTTGCGGTCGCCGACCGCATCGTGATCACCAAGGCGGACCTGGAACCAGATACCGCCGCCTTGAAGGCCCGCCTTGCCGCCATCAATCCAGGCGCCGCCATCCTCGATGCAGGCACGGCCGATCCGGCCGGGCTTGTCGCATGCGGGCTCTACGACCCCGCTACCAAGACCGCCGATGTCAGGCGCTGGCTCGGCGAGGCGCAAGACCATGACCACCACCATGATCACGACGGCGATCACGACCATGATCACGCTCGCCATGATTCCAGGGTCCGCTCGCTTTCGCTTGCTCATGACGCACCGCTGCCCTTTGCGGCGGTCGAGACCTTCCTCGATCTCCTGGCCTCGACCCATGGCGACAGGCTGCTCCGGCTGAAGGGCATCGTCGAACTTGCCGAGGATCGCAGCCGCCCGCTGGTGGTGCACGGCGTGCAGAGGATCCTTCACCCACCAGCGCGCCTGCCTTCATGGCCGGACGAGAAACGTGGCACGCGTCTCGTCGTCATCATGGTCGACATGCCGGAAGATTATGTCCGCCGGCTCTTCTCCGCCGTAACCGGCCGCCCTTCGCCGGATACGCCGGACCGCGCGGCCTTGGAGAACAATCCGCTGGCGATCGGCGGGTTTCGGGGCTGATACCACCGGCTGAGGCGCCGCCCCTCACTGTCCTGCCGGACATCTCTCCCCGCAAAGCGGGGAGAGAGACGCTGGCCGCTCGACTTTCGACAATCGGAAATGCTGGTGGTTGGCGAAGGCGGAGGTGACATCGACTCTCTCCCCGTAAAGCGGGGAGAGATGTCCGGCAGGACAGTGAGGGGCCCGTATGAACGGTCAGCCATCGGCTCATCGCCACCGAAGGAGTCGATCAGATCAACGTCCCTGTCCACGCTCGATCAGAAGCCGGTGCCCGCCCTCGACCGCGACGGTCTCGACCAGCCTATGGCCGCTCTCGTTGCAGAAGGCGGGAATATCGATCGCCGCGAGAGGGTCGGTCGTCTCCAGCCAGAGCCGAGCACCCGAACGCATGCCGGAAAGCTTCTTGCTCGCCTTCAATACCGGCAAGGGGCAGTTCAGCCCCTTGAGATCCTAGACCTCTATCCCACCCAAGCCCGTTTCAGCTTCCAAAGATATTGCCGATGCGCTTGCGCACGCTGCTCAGCAGGCCGGACTTTTGTTCCTCGGCCGGGGGGGCGGCGACGGCATCCGTCGAAGCCGTGGCTTCCGGCTGCTGCGCCACGACGGAGGCCTGCGCGGCCGTCGCTTCTTTCCGCTCCTGGGCCGCGGCCAAGGCGGCGGCCTTCTCCTCTTCGGCGCGTTTCTTGGCTGCCAGCTTCTCTTCCTCGGCCTTCTTCTTCGCCTCGGCCTCGGCCTCGGCAGCGGCCATGCGACGGCCAGCCGGAGAATCGATGCGGCCCATGCGCGAGGTTGCAACCACCGTGCCGTCGTCCTCGAGGCTGGGCGGCTCTATGGAGATGCGCTCTCCGCGTGCCCTGCGATGTGTCCAGTCCTGGACGATCTTGGCTTCCTTGATGCCCTTGATCGAGGGCTTCGTCGCGGTTGCCTTGGCGTCGACGGCACTGGCGAAAGCGGCCTCGTAGGTTTTCTGGTAGGTTTGATAGGCCGAGACCAACGGCTCAGGCTGGGTCGATACTGGGCAGGCACCCGTCGGCGAGAAGGCAGCCGCTCCTTCGGGAATGCGGTTGAAGACGTAGCGCTTCTCGCAGACATCCACCTTGGGCGGCACCTTGGTGATCTCGAAGTGGTCGTATCCTTCCTTCAGGTTCTTCCAGAACTCGTAGTTGGGATCGTTGCGATAGCGCGCCATATTGGCCGCCGTCATGCGGAACGGAAACGCCTGGATCTGGAACTCGGTCTGGCCGCCGGCGAAGGAATCGCGCGCGAAGGCGTAGATCTGCTCGATCTGTTCGTCGGTCATCGAATAGCAGCCCGACGAGGAACATCCGCCATGAACCATCAGGTTCGTGCCGGTCCGCCCATGAGCACGATCATAGGTGTTGGGATAGCCGATGTTGAAGGACAGGTGATAGCTCGAATTCGGGTTCATATGAGCCGGTCGGACCGTGTAGAAGCCTTCCGGAGCCTGGCGGTCGCCTTCTATGAATTTCGGCCCGAGCTTTCCCGAATATTTGCAGATGTCATAGGAGGCGATGATGTCGTAGCGGCCGTTCGTCTTCTGCTTCCAGACCTCGAGCTTGCCCTCTTCCTTGAAGATGCGGGCGAGCACCGGAGAATTGCGTTTCATGCCCTTGGCGTTCATCTCGGCGATTACCTTGGGCGGCAGCGACTTGTTGGCCTTGGGAGCAAAATCGGTATAGGAACTTTCCGTGCAGCCGGCGGCGGCGAGCGCGGCCAGCAGCAATCCGGTGCGTGCGATACGGGCGATCATGACTTCTTCGTCTGTCTCTTTCGCCGGCACTTGAACGTCCCCGCCGGCGCATGGTCACTTCAGAACGCGCAACCTAGATCCGTTAACCCTAAGAAATCCATAACTGCAAGCCCCCCTCACAGCCTCTTGTCTACCGAAACGTGTCGATAACTTTGTGGCGAAATAGGGGCTTCCCCGGACCGCGCCGACACGAGGTCCGGCGACCTTCCGTCTCTTGGACCGTGACCAGGACGAGATCCGATTTAGAGGCTGCGCCCGATCGCCAGATATTTCTCGCGCCGCTGCTCGCGGAAGTCGATATTGGTGCCGGCAAATTCGCGCATGGTCTTGTCGATCTGCTCGCCGGTCGACGCGATCACCTTGTCCGGCCCGCGATGCGCGCCGCCCAGCGGCTCCCGAATGATGCCGTCGATGATCTTGAGTTCGAGCAGATCCTGGGCGGTTATCTTCATCGAGGTCGCGGCATCCTTCGCCCGTGTCGAATCATGCCACAGGATTGAGGCCGCGCCTTCCGGCGAGATCACCGAGTAGATCGAATGCTCGAGCATGTAGACTCGGTTTGCCGTGGCGATCGCGATTGCCCCGCCCGAGCCGCCCTCGCCGATCACCACCGAGAGCGACGGTACTTTGAGAGCGAGGCTCGCCGAGGTCGAGCGCGCGATCGCCTCCGCCTGGCCGCGCTCTTCGGCGCCGATGCCGGGATAAGCGCCGGCCGTGTCGACGAGCGTGATCAACGGCACGCCGTAACGGTCGGCCAGTTCCATGATGCGCACGGCCTTGCGATAGCCCTCGGGCTTGGCCATGCCGAAATTATGCTTCAGCCGGCTCTTGGTGTCGGATCCCTTTTCCTGGCCGATGACGGCGACAGGTTCGCCGCGGAAGCGGGCAAAGCCGCCGACGATGGCGTGATCGTCGCCGAAGCTGCGGTCGCCGGCGAGCGGCGTGAAGTCGGTGAACAGCTTGCCGACATAGTCGAGGCAGTGCGGCCGGTCGGGATGACGGGCGATCTGCGCCCTCTGCCAGGGCGTGAGCTGCTTGTAAATGTCGCGCAGAGCGTCGCGAGAGCGCTTCTCCAGCCGTGCGACTTCTTCGGCGACGTCCACCGCCTCGCCCGCCTCGGAGAGCTTCTTCAGCTCCATGATCTTGCCGTCGAGGTCGGCAACGGGCTTTTCGAAATCGAGGTAATTATACATTCGTGAGCGGACCGGAACGTATGGACTTTTGATGTGGAAACGGCGCCGAATGCGGCGAAACAAGCCCGCCGGCGCCCTGAATGCTGACCTCACATAACGATACGGCGCCTAATCGGCAAGCGGATGATGGTCCTGAACCAGCCGCACCAGCCTTTCCTCGAGAACATGCGTGTAGATCTGGGTCGTGGAAATGTCCGAGTGACCCAGCAATTGCTGGACGGCCCTCAAATCGGCGCCATTCTGCAGGAGATGGCTGGCGAAAGCGTGCCTGAGCACATGGGGAGAAATCTTGGCCGTCGCGATTCCCGTCCGGGCGGCGAGCCCCTTCAGTTCACGGGCGAAGACCTGGCGCGGCAGATGGCCGCTCTCCGAGGAAGCCGGGAAGAGCCAGGGGCTTTCGGCGAAGGCCGGCACGGAATTTCGGGCGGCGAGCCAGCTTCGCATGGCACGCCGGGCAGCGTCCGACAACGGCACCATGCGCTCCTTACCGCCCTTGCCCCGCACCACGAAAAAGCGTTCATCGCGCAGCGCCACGGCGACCGGCAGGCCGACCAGTTCGGAAACGCGCAGGCCCGTGGCGTAGAGCACCTCGACCAGAGCATGCAGCCGCTTGGCGGTCAGGCTCGCAATGCCTTCCGCCGCCTCCGCCTCTTCGGCCGCGCGGTCCAGCAGCCTGCCTGTGTCGGCCTCGCTCATGATCTTGGGCAAGGGCCTGCCCTTCTTCGGCGCGTCCAGCGTGCCTGTCGGGTCGTCCTGGCGCAGGCCTTCGGCATAGAGGAACTTGAAGAACTGCCTGAGCGCGGAGAGCTTGCGCGCCTGCGAAGTCGCCGCGAAGCCCCGCGTGGCCATGTCGTCGAGATAGGCGCGGATGTCCGATGAACCGGCACCCGCCAGTCCGCCCTGTCGCGCGGCCAGATAACCGGCGGCGTCTTCGAGGTCGCGACGGTAGGACGCAAGCGTGTTGTCGCTCGCGCCGCGTTCGACGCTCATCATCTCGAGGAAGGCCTCGATACGGGCGGCGCTCAGCGTCACAAGGCCGGCCGATTGAGCTTTTCCGGGGGAATGCGGACCGTCATCTCGCCCTTGTTCGGCTGCACATAGGTGGCGAGCGCGAACATCGCCCCATAAACAAGGCCGGCGAAGATGCCGAGCGTTATGAGTAGCCGGAAAAGTGTCGGCATCGATCGATTCGCTGGGTTCCCTAGCAGTCCGCTCCCTTATCGGCTGTGGCGTCGGCCATTTCAAGGCAGCGGGAAAGGAGCGGCGCTTGACGCAATCGGCCTTTTCATGTCGATACGCGAGCGAGGGACCGAGAAAACGATGGCGACCGAGCAAGTTCTGGCAGACAAGAAATCGAGCGAGGTGCTGCGGCATCTCGGCCGGCGTTCGGTCGTCTTCGTCGGTCTGATGGGGGCAGGCAAGACAGCGATCGGTCGGAAGGTCGCCGCTGCCCTCGGCCTTTCCTTCACCGACAGCGATCACGAGATCGAGGCCGTGTCGCGCATGACCGTGCCCGAACTGTTCGAGCGGTACGGGGAGGCGGAGTTCCGCGCTCTGGAGCAGCGCGTCATCGCTCGTATCCTCGAAAACGGACCGCAAGTGCTCTCGACCGGTGGCGGCGCCTACATGAACGAGCAGACCCGCCAAGCGATAGCCGATCGCGGTATTTCCGTCTGGCTGAAGGCCGATATCGACATATTGATGGAGCGCGTGGTCAAGAAGCAGAATCGGCCGCTTCTGAAGAATCCGGACCCGCGCGCCGTCATGTTGCGCCTCATGAACGAGCGCTACCCCCTCTACGCCAAGGCCGACGTGACGGTCGTCACCCGCGACGAGACGAAAGATGTCATCGCGGCGGAAGTGATCGCCGCCCTGGCGGAATCCCTCCGCCGGGACTGCGCCAGGATTCCGCGGAAGGACATGCAATGACCGAGACCGTGAGGGTAGGCCTCGGCGCGCGCGCCTACGACATATTGATCGGCGCGGGCCTCCTCGAGGCCGCCGGCGCCGAAATCGCGAAGCGGATGCCGGGCATTCGGACGGCGATCGTGACCGACGCCAATGTCGCGGCGGCGCATCTCGGACGGCTCGAAGCGAGCCTCGCGGAATCGGGCATAGGGTCCGTCGCGATCACGCTCGATCCCGGTGAGAAGACCAAGAATTTCTCGGCGCTTCAGGACGTGGTCGACCGTGTCCTCGCCGCGCGGCTGGAGCGGGGCGACGCCGTGATCGCGCTGGGCGGCGGCGTCATCGGCGACCTCGCCGGCTTCGTCGCCGGCATCGTGCGGCGCGGCATGAATTTCGTGCAGGTCCCGACGTCGCTTCTGGCGCAGGTCGATTCCTCCGTCGGCGGCAAGACGGGCATCAACAGCCCGCACGGCAAGAACCTTGTCGGCGTCTTCCATCAGCCCCGCCTGGTGCTGGCCGATACAGGCGTGCTCGACACGCTGCCACCGCGCGAGTTCCGGGCGGGCTACGCCGAGGTCGCCAAATACGGGCTGATTGACCGGCCCGACTTCTTCGCCTGGCTCGAAGCGAATTGGCGCGACGTCTTCGCCGGAGGCGCTGCTCGCACGAAAGCCATCGCCGTTTCCTGCCAGGCCAAGGCCGATGTGGTGGCCCGCGACGAATTCGAGACCGGCGACCGCGCGCTGCTCAATCTCGGCCACACTTTCGGCCATGCGCTGGAAGCCGCCACCGGCTACGACAGTGCCCGGCTGGTCCATGGCGAAGGTGTCGCCATCGGTATGGCGCTGGCGCACCGCTTCTCCGCCCGGCTGAACCTCGCGAGCCCGGACGACGCCCAACGCGTCGACACGCATCTCAAGGCGGTCGGCCTGCCGTGGCGTCTGACCGACGTGCCAGGCCACCTGCCCGATGCCGAAACGCTGCTCGGTTATATCCAGCAGGACAAGAAAGTATCGCGCGGCGCTCTCACCTTCATCCTCACACGCGGCATCGGCCAGTCCTTCATAGCCAAGGACGTGCCCGCATCGGAGGTTCTCGCCTTCTTGAGGGAGAACCATCCGGGATGACGAACGGAGGCTGGATCGCGCTGGCCGTCCTTTTTGTCGTCCTGGCACTCTCCGGGATTGTCTATCTGTCACGGGCCGGGCTCTTCCGCCCTGCCAAGGTGGAGGCATCCGGAAAGGACCAACGCGCGGGCCAAGTCGCGTCCGCGCAGGAGTCACGCCGTTCCGGCTGGCGCGACGAGATCGCCGATCTCGAAGTATCCGACGTCATGGTTCATCGAACCAACATGCGCTCGGTCAATCTCGACAATCCTCCGGAGACGATCGTGCGCGAGATCCTGCAGAGCTCGCATACCCGCATGCCGCTGTGGCGTGGCTCGCTCGACAACATCGTCGGTGTGGTCCATGCGAAGGATGTCTTGCGGGCGCTGCCCGACGTCGGGAACGACTTCGCAAGGGTCGACATCATGAAGGTCGCCTCGAAACCGTGGTTCGTGCCGGACACCACGCCGCTGCCCGAGCAGCTCAATGCTTTCCTTCGTCGTAAGGCGCACATCGCCATCGTCGTCGACGAATATGGCGAGGTGGAGGGTCTCGTGACCTTGGAAGACATCATCGAGGAGATCGTCGGCGAGATCGCCGACGAGCATGACGTCGACATGCAGGGCGTCAAGCAGGAGGCGGATGGGTCCGTGGTCGTCGATGGCTCCGTATCGATCCGCGACCTCAACCGCGCGCTCGACTGGTCGCTTCCCGACGACGAGGCGACCACGATCGCCGGACTTGTGATCCACGAGACGCAGACGATCCCGGAGGAGAAGCAGGCCTTCACATTCCACGGCAAGCGCTTCGTCGTGATGAAACGGGAAAGGAACAGGATTACGCGGCTCAGGATAAGGCCGGCTGAACAACCGTAAGGGCTGGAGTTCTGACCATGGTCATTGAAAAATGGTCAGAATGGAATTATTTACGGATGCATCTCAGGGCGGCTGTGAATGACTGGAGCATCGTGCGATGGCTGAACGGGTGTCGAAATCGCAGTTCAAGGCCAAGGCTTTGGAATTCTTCCGACAAGTGGAGGCCACTGGGGAATCGGTGGTGATAACCGATCATGGCCAGCCCAAGCTGGAAGTGCGCCGGTATTCAGCACCGAGGCGGGATCCATTGAAAGCGTTGCGCGGAACGGTGCTTCGCTATCAAGCGCCCATGGACCCGGTCGGCGAAGACGATTGGGACGCGGCGAATTGATCGTATTGGATACGCACGCGCTCATCTGGTGGGTCAGCGGCGAGACCTCCAAGCTGTCCAAGAAGGCTCATCAGTCAATAGATGACGAGCTGCGGGCCGGACAGATCATCGTCTCGTCTATCTCGGCCTGGGAGGTGGCCATGCTTGTCGCCAGAGACAGGTTGGCCCTTTCGGTGGACGTGCACCAATGGTTGGCGATGGTCGGCGAGATCGACAGAGTATCGTTTAAGCCGGTCGACAACACCATCGCGGCCAGGAGTTGCACGCTGCCTGGCGAATTTCACAAGGATCCGGCTGATCGAATGATTGTGGCGACCGCTCGCGAACTCGCGGCGCCTGTCGTAAGCGCCGACGCCAAGATCATCGCCTACCCTCATGTCGTGACGATCTGGTAGGTCCGCCTCTGCCCTACCAGCGCGTCTTTTCGCCGGGCGCGGCGGGCTCGACCGCCAGCGCGTGAAGGCCGGCGTCGAACTCCTCCGCAAGCTGTCCATTGACGGCGCGGTGGCGCTCGATCCGGCTCATGCCGGTAAACACGGAAGAGACGATGCGGATGCGGAAATGCGTTTCACCGGATCCGTCGAACACAGCCTCGTGTCCGCCATCGACGTGATGATGCCCTGCATGGAGGTGGCTCTCGTTGATGACGTCCAGTCTTTCCGGCCGAAAAGCCTTCGTGAGCTTGGCTTCTATGGTCGACTGTATGGACATGATCCCGTTCCTTCACCATATGTGCCGTGCCGCCCCGCAAATTCCATCGAGCCGACACCTTTTGCACGCGATTCAGCGGTTAGGGTGATCATCGGCGAAATGTCAATTCTTGTTTCGCGGCTGGAACTTCCCGTAAATGGAAACGATGAAGCCCTATTCCAAATATTTCGAGCGAATCCGCGTCCGGCCCGACCCCGAAGCGGAGCTGAAATCGCGCGCTCCGCGTTGCCAATGGGACGGCTGCAACGAAGCCGGTACCCATCGCGCGCCGGTCGGCCGCATGAAGGAGGGCGAGTATTTCCGCTTCTGCTTCGACCACGTGCGCGAATACAACAAAGGTTTCAACTACTTCTCGGGCCTGGCCGATTCCGAGATCGCGCGGTACCAGAAGGAGGCCCTGACGGGCCACCGGCCCACCTGGAAGATGGGCGCCAGCGGCGGTGCACGCTCGGCCCCAGACTTCGCGCAGCAGCGCTCGGGCAGGGCCGGCTATTACAACCGCATCCGTGATCCCTATAATTTGTTCGGCGGCGCCGGCGCTCCCCCGCCGCGCGAGCGCAAGGCGAAGCCGCTTGAGGCCAAGGCGCTGGAAACGCTTGGCCTTGATACAAAGGCGACTGGCGCCGACATCAAGTCCCGCTATAAGGAACTCGTGAAACGCCACCATCCCGATACGAATGGCGGCGACAGGGGCTCGGAAGAACGCTTCCGCGACGTGCTCCAGGCCTACCGCGTACTCAAACAAGCGGGTTTGTGTTGAGCGCCGGGTCTGATAAGACCGCCCCCGCGTTTGGGATAGATATTGCCGGCGAAGCCTAGGGGCTTCGGGCATGGAGATGTGATGAACAAGGTCGACCGCGATATCACGAACCTGCCTGACACCACCGTGTCGGTGAAGGAAGTCTTCGGTTTCGAATCCAATATGGTGGTGCCTGCTTATTCGGTGGCGACCGAGCACGTGCCCGATGTCGATCCCGATTACCTTTTCGACGAGATGACGACGCTCGCCATCCTGTCGGGTTTCGCGTTCAACCGCCGCGTGATGGTGTCGGGTTATCACGGCACCGGCAAATCGACCCATATCGAGCAGGTCGCCGCTCGCCTGAACTGGCCCTGCGTCCGCGTCAATCTCGACAGCCATGTGAGCCGCATCGATCTCGTCGGCAAGGATGCGATCGTCGTCAAGGAAGGCATGCAGGTCACCGAGTTCCGCGACGGCATCCTTCCCTGGGCTTACCAGCACAATATTGCCCTTTGCTTCGACGAGTACGACGCCGGGCGCCCGGACGTGATGTTCGTCATCCAGCGTGTGCTCGAGTCGTCGGGCCGCCTCACTCTGCTGGACCAGAGCCGCGTCATTCGCCCGCATCCGGCTTTCCGGCTCTTCGCCACTGCCAACACGGTCGGTCTCGGCGACACGACGGGCCTCTATCACGGCACGCAGCAGATCAACCAGGCGCAGATGGACCGCTGGTCGATCGTGACCACGCTGAACTACCTGCCGCACGATAACGAGGTCGCCATCGTTCTGGCCAAGGCCAAGCACTACCGGAACGACAAAGGCAAGGACATCGTCAACAAGATGGTGCGCGTCGCCGACATGACCCGTTCCGCTTTCATGAACGGCGACCTGTCGACCGTCATGAGCCCGCGAACCGTCATCACCTGGGCCGAGAATGCCGAGATCTTCGGCAATGTCGGCCTGGCGTTCCGGCTGACCTTCGTCAACAAGTGCGACGAGTTGGAGCGTACTGTCGTGGCCGAGTTCTACCAGCGGGCCTTCGGCGAGGAGCTGCCGGAATCGGCCGCCAATGTCGTGCTCGGTTAACCATCGGACCCGAAAGTGGAAGCCGGCTTCGGGATGAATCCGATACCAGAATAAAGAGACAGATCGGATGGCGGGGCCCGGAGACAATACGCGCAACAAGCCGAGGAACGGCACCGACATGGACGCTTTCAAGCGCGCCATGACGGTCTGTGTTCGCGCGATCGCCGGCGACAACGAGATGGAGGTCGCCTTCGCGAAGGATCGGCCCGCTCTCGCCGGCAACCGGGCCCGGCTTCCCGACCTGCCGAAGAAGCCGTCACGAGCCGACATCGCCGTCACCCGTGGTCTTGGCGATTCAATGGCGCTGAAGCGCGCGCTCCACGATATGCGCATCCATTCGCGGCTGGCGCCGCAGGGCAAGCAGGCCCGCGCCATTTTCGACGCGGTCGAGCAGGCCCGCTGCGAGGCGGTCGGCAGCCGCGCCATGCAGGGCGTCGCCGACAATATCGGCTCGATGCTGGAAGACAAATACGCCAAGGCCAACCTCGCCGATGTCAGCGAGCAGACGGAAGCCCCGATCGAGGAGGCGGTCGCGCTGATGGTGCGCGAGAAGCTGACCGGCCGCCCCATTCCGAAGAGCGGCGAGCGGATGGTCGATCTGTGGCGCAACTGGGTGGAGGAAAAGGCCGGCACCGATCTCGACGGGCTCGCCGACAAACTCGACGACCAGCAGGCCTTTGCCCGCGTCGTCCGCGATATGCTGGCCTCGATGGAAATGGCTGAGGAATTGGGCGACGACGAAGAGACCCAGGATTCCTCGGAAGAGGACGACGATCAGCCCCAGGGCGAGGAGAACAGCGAGGAAGGCGGCGAGCAGGATTCGGGCGCCGAGGAATCGGAATCCGACGACGCCGAAGCGTCGGCCGAGGATCAGGAGACCGGAGAGACGGAAGCTTCCGACGCCACGGCCGACGATATGTCGGACGACGAAGACGCCGATGCCGAGACCCCGGGCGAGACCAAGCGCCCCGACAATCCGTTCCTCGCCTTGTCCAAGGACATCGACTACAAGGTCTTCACTACGGCCTTCGACGAGACGGTCGGCGCCGAGGAGCTTTGCGACGAGGACGAACTCGACCGCCTGCGCGCTTTCCTCGATAAGCAGCTCGCCAATCTTCAGGGTGTCGTCGGGCGCCTGGCCAACCGGCTGCAGCGCCGCCTGATGGCGCAACAGAACCGTTCCTGGGATTTCGATCTCGAGGAGGGTTATCTCGATCCGGCCCGCCTTGTACGCGTGGTGATCGATCCCATGCAGCCGCTCTCCTTCAAGCAGGAGCGCGACACCAAGTTCCGCGATACGGTGGTGACACTGGTGCTCGACAATTCGGGCTCCATGCGCGGCCGGCCGATCACCGTGGCCGCGACCTGCGCGGACATCCTCGCGCGCACCCTCGAGCGCTGCGGCGTCTCGGTCGAGATTCTCGGCTTCACCACGCGCGCCTGGAAGGGCGGCCAAGCCCGCGAGAAATGGCTGAAAGAGGGCAAGCCCGCCAATCCCGGCCGGCTGAACGACCTGCGGCACATCATCTACAAGAGCGCCGACACGCCGTTGCGCCGCGCACGCCGCAATCTCGGCCTGATGATGCGCGAGGGCCTGCTCAAGGAGAATATCGACGGCGAGGCGCTGTTGTGGGCCCATAGTCGCCTGATCGCGCGGCCGGAGCAGCGCAAGATCCTGATGATGATCTCGGATGGCGCGCCGGTCGACGATTCCACGCTTTCGGTCAATCCCGGCAACTATCTCGAGCGGCATCTGCGCGCGGTGATCGAGCTGATCGAGACACGCTCGCCGGTCGAGCTGCTCGCCATCGGCATCGGGCACGACGTCACGCGTTATTATCGGCGCGCCGTCACCATCGTCGACGCGGAGGAACTCGCCGGCGCCATGACCGAGCAGCTCGCGGCGCTGTTCGAGGAGGAGACGGCGCGCGGAACCCGGCGCGGCCTCCTGCGGCGCGCCGGATGAACAAGCCCTCGCCGGCTGGTCGTTCGTCGCGGCTCATTGTCGGCTGGGCGGCGGCCGCTCTTCTTCTTCTGGCGATCCCGCTGCCGCCCGCATCCGGACAGGCGCCGGTCGAGCGGCTCGAAATTTCGGCCCGACCCATCACGCACTTCCGTATCGGCCACCAGACGAAGGATTTCGGCCCTTTGGAATTCGTCGGCGGATTGGAGATGGTGTCGCGCGGGCGCCATTTCGGCGCCATGTCGTCTTTCCGCTTCCTATCGCCCGGCGGCGATTTCGTCGGCGTCGCCGACACCGGCTTCTGGTTCTTCGGCAAGGTGGTCCGCGACGATGCCCATCGGCCCATGGCGATCACCGACTTCACGATGCAGTCCATGGTGGACGAAAAGGGCAATGTGATCGACGAGAAGTGGTACATCGACGCCGAAGGGCTCGACGTGAAGGACGGCGTGGCGACCGTCGGCTTCGAACGCAATCACCGCATCGCCCAGTTCCGCATCGCGCCCGAAGACATGAAGGCTCCGTTCCGCGAATTGGATTTCGTGGTTCCCAGAGAGGAGCTGCGCCAGAACAAGGGCTTCGAAACCGTCGTACACGCCCCCGCCGACGGGCCGCTCCAAGGCAGCCTGGTCCTTGTCTCCGAACGCAGCATCGACAAGGAAGGCAACATCTTCGCCGCTATATTCCAAGGGCCCGGCAAGGGCATCTTCACGGTAAAGCGCGACGACAATTTCGACATTACCGACGGCGCGTTCCTTCCCAATGGCGATCTTCTGCTGCTCGAACGGCGTTTCACCTTCGCCGATGGCGTCGCCATGCGGCTTCGTCGCATCGATGGAAAAACGATAGGCGCCGGCAAGGTCGCGGACGGGCAGGTGCTCCTTTCCGCCGACATGGGCTATCAGATCGACAATATGGAAGGTCTGGATGTCTGGCGCCGCGCCGACGGCGCGCTGATGGTTTCGCTGATGTCGGACGACAACCACTCGATGCTTCAGCGCAACCTCTATCTGGAATTCCGCCTCCACGAGGATTGAGGACCTACCCGACCGTCGAGTACCCCTCATCCGGCCCTTCGGGCCACCTTCTCCCACAAGGGGAGAAGGTGGCCTCGCGAAGCGAGGTCGGATGAGGGGTTCCCCCAGGGCCGAATAGACGTTTTGGATTACGCCGCCAGATCCCCTCTTTCACCGGCTCCATCATGCCGCGCATAGGCTCGGCCGAAACGGTTGGCAAGGAAGGTCTCGAGCGGGATATCTTCCTGGCGGATGAAGCCCTTCGCCGGCAGCTTGCCGCTCGCCAGCATGTCCAGCACCGCGCAGATCCCCGAAGCCGTGGTGATCTGTATTGCGCTGCGCACAACCTGGCCGACACGTTTGCTGTAGACCTTGTTGGCATAGGTCTCCTGCATGAGGCGCCCGTTCTTCATGCCGCTCACCGTGACGAAGATCACCACCACGTCCTGCATGGTGGCGGGCAGCGCGTTTTCCAGGATGTCCTTCAGCACCTCGCGGCGATGGCGCAGGCCGAGATCGTTGAGCAGCGCCTTCATGATGGCCGCGTGGCCGGGATAGCGGATGGTGCGGTAGTTCAGCGTGCGCACCTTGCCCTTCAGCGTCTCGGCGAGCGTGCCCAGCCCGCCCGACGTGTTGAAGGCTTCGTAGGTGATGCCGTCCAGCGAGAACTCCTCGCGTTCCTCGAGTGGCGGCACTTCGACCAGCTCGCCTTCGACGATCGCCTCGCAGGGCTCGCAATATTCGTTGATGACCCCGTCGGTGCTCCAGGTCAGATTGTAATTGAGCGCGTTGGACGGGTATTGCGGCAGCGCCCCCACGCGCATGCGTACGCTTTCCAGGCTGTCGAAGCGGCTCGCGAGGTCATTGGCGACGATCGAGATGAAGCCGGGCGCCAGGCCGCATTGCGGGATGAAGGCGCTCTTGGCCGCGCGCGCCAGTTCCTTCACGCGACGCGTGGAGGCGACGTCCTCGGTCAGGTCGAGATAGTGCGTCCCGGTCTTTGCGGCCGCCTCGGCAATCCGCGTGGTGAGATGAAAAGGAGCCGCGCTCAACACCGCGAACTTGCCGGCGAGAGCCTTCCCGAGCGCCGCGCCGTCTTCGATGTCGAGCCGCTCAACGAGTACGGCATTGGGCGTTTCGAGCGCCTTGAGCTGCTCGGCCGAACGGTCGACGACCGTCACCTTGTAGTCTCCGGTCCCGGCCAGCATGTCGGCGATCGTCGCCCCGATCTTGCCCGCGCCCACTACAAGGATTTCTTTTTTCATGCTGCTTCCCTTCCCGCTGCAAAACGATGCTGACTGAAGGATCGCAGGTTGCCCGTCGAAAAGAAGCCTATATAAAGACCTTATAAAGCTAGCTTCTGATCATTATGCCGAACATATCCTCCAGAATGACGACCGAGGCCGATCGCGCCCTCATCGCCCTTTTGCGCGAGAACGCCCGCATGTCGATCGTCGAGTTGGCGCGAAAGCTCGGCGTGTCGCGCACGACGGCCCAGAGCCGCCTCGAAAGGCTGGAGCGGCGGGGCATCATAGAGGGCTATAGCGTGCGCCTGTCGCCGGACTACGAGCAGGAATTGGTCAAGGCGCATGTCCTGGTGACGGCCGTCCCCAAACATGCCGCGTCGGTCGAGGCGGCGCTGCGGCGGATGCCGGCGGTCCGCACGCTACACTCCGTCAGCGGCAATTTCGACATGATCGTGATCGTCGAATCGCCGTCGATCCGCGATCTCGACCTCGTGATCGACAATATCGGCGCATTGGACGGGGTCGAGCGCACCGCTTCCTCGATCATCCTGTCGACGCGGATCGACCGGTAAACCTTCCTATTCGGCGGGGAGGACGACCGGCTGGTTCCACCGGGCGGCGATCAGCCGGTACGGGATGAGCGCAAAGACGGCGATGGCGAACTTCACGCAGAAATCACCAAGCGCCCAGGACATCCAGCGCGCCGTTTCAATGCCGAAAAGACCAAGCAACGGGGCCTTCTCCAGCGCGAATGCATCGTCCGGGCCGACAAAAGCGAAGACGGCGGAGAAGGCAATGGTGAAGAACACCGCCGTGTCGATCACCGAGCCGGCCAGCGAGGCAAAGACCGGAGCGCGCCACCAGCTCTGACGGCGCAGCCAATTGAACACAGTCACGTCGAGCAGCTGACCGATCAGGAATGCCGACCCGGAGGCGATGGCGATTCGCACCAGCCGACCCGCGGCGGTCTCGAATTCGATCAGCCCATATCGGTAGAGCAGCGGCGGAATGACGATCGAGCATGCGACCGCGATCATGAATCCGACGAAGACGATCCGGCGCGCCATCACCGGTCCATAGCGGCGATTGGCGAGGTCCGTCACCAGGAAAGCGAAGGGATAGGTGAAAGCGCCCCAGGTCAGGATATCGGCAAGCGAAAGCGAGCCGATCTGGCCGTCGACCGGAAACTGAACGAGAACGTTGGAGGCCACGACCACAAGGGCCATGGCGGTCACGAAAGGTAGATATCTGGAGAGCGACATTTTTTTATCCTGGGTGATGGAACCAGTGGGGCGCCGCCGTCACCGGCAGCGCCCCAGAAAAGGCGGTCGTCCCCCGCCTGGAAACTCAGGCGGCGGACTGCTCGGCCAACTTCTTCGCGACCTGCTTCTTGAGCAGGCGGGCGCGCTGCGACAGTTCCTTGGCGTCGGCCTTCACGAGGAAAGCGTCGAGGCCGCCGCGATGCTCGACCGAACGGAGCGCGTTGGCCGAGATACGCAGCCGGACGTTCTGGTTCAGCGCCTCCGAGATCAGCGTCACATTGACGAGATTCGGCAGGAAGCGGCGCCTCGTCTTGTTGTTGGCATGGCTCACATTGTTGCCGGTCTGGACAGCCTTGCCGGTCAGTTCACAAGCGCGGGACATTGTCGTACCTTCAGTTCGTACCGGGCCAAGTCTCCAAGCCGCACCAGAAAGATCGGCGCGCGGCCTTGTCAGGCGGCCTCATGGGAAAAGTTGGCGTTCCATAGTGGGATTTCGACGAGGCGTCAAGCACGAGCTGCCGGTTTCGCCCTTATGCAGGCCTTCGAGGGCTCCACATTGCCGTCGGAATCCGACGCTAGGCACCTGTGCTTGAAAGTCTGGCGCAGAGCATCGCGGGGCAATCGGCCCCCTTGGCAGCGCACAGAATCAAACTAAATCAACAGCACCCGGTGCGTTTGGAAGAACGCAAACGCGGGCAAAGGGAGCGGTTCGTGCCGTTGTGGAAGCGTCTTGATCGTCCGATTGCGTGCGGGCTCGCCGTGCTCGTCGGCCTCTCGGGTATCGCGCCGGTGGATGCGGCCGTGAGCGATGCTCCGCAATCCTTCAGCGCCGATTACGCGGTATCGATCTTCGGCCTCACAGTGGCCCGGTCGCGCTTCACCAGCCATATCTCCGATCGCGGCTTCCAACTCGAAGGTTCGATCTCCAGCGCCGGTATTGCCACCTTCTTCGACGACACCAAGGCGACGACCGCCGCCTCCGGCCGCTTCCGCAGGGACGCCACCGTGCCCGACGCCTATTCGGTCTCCTATACTTACGGCAAGAAGGCGAAGAAGACGACGCTCGACTTCGCCAGGGGCAATGTCGCGAAGGTCACCAATGTCCCGCCCCTCGAAAAGCGCGGCGCGGATTGGGTGCCGGTAACGGCGAAGGATCTGGTCGCGGTGACCGATCCGATATCCGCGGTGCTGGTGCGGGCCCCTTCGCTCGACCAGGTTTGCCGCCGCACGATCAAGGTCTTCGATGGCGAGATACGCGCCGATCTCAAACTGTCGCCGGTCGGCACCGGCCCGGTCGACCTCGGCGCCTATCGCGGCGACGCCGCCGTGTGCAGCGGCAGATTCGTTCCCATCGCGGGCTACCGCCCCGGCAACAAATCCATCCGCTACCTCAAGGACCGCAGCCAGATCCGCATCACATTTGCGCAGCTCGGCCAAACCGGGGTATATGCGCCCGTCCACGCCACGGTGAGCACGCGGATCGGCACGGTCACGTTCCGTGCGCGGCGCCTGGAAGGGGCACGATAGAGCGCCGCGCGTCCATCCGGATGCGCAAAGACATATGCGCGGGGGGAAAATGGGACGCGCCACTCTGATCGGTTTTTCCGCCGTGGCGATGTGGGCGTTGCTCGCGCTCCTCACCGATGCATCAGGCGACGTCCCTCCCTTCCTGCTTTCGGCCATCACCTTCGCCATCGGCACGACTGTCGGGCTCGTCGCAAGGGTCGTTGCGCCTCCGGCGGAAACGGTCAAGATCCCTCCCCAGGTATGGATCATCGGCATTGCAGGCCTTTTCGGATACCACTTCTTCTACTTCACCGCGCTGCGCAACGCGCCTGCAGTGGAAGCCAGCCTGATCGCCTATCTCTGGCCGCTCTTCATCGTGCTCGGCTCTGCGCTGATGCCGGGCGAGCGGCTGCAATGGCACCACGTGGCAGGCGCGGCGCTCGGCCTTGCCGGCACGTTCCTGATCGTCACCAGGGGAAGCGGGCTCTCCTTCGACAGCCGCTACGCCTTCGGCTACGCGATGGCCGGCGTCTGCGCTTTCGTCTGGTCGGCCTATTCGCTTCTTTCCCGCCGTTTCCCGGCGGTGCCGACAAGCGTGGTCACGTGGTTCTGCGCTGCGACCTCGCTGCTTTCGCTGATCTGCCACTTCATGCTCGAAGAAACCGTCCTGCCCGCGACCGCGGGCGAATGGCTGGCTGTGGCCGGCCTCGGCCTGATGCCGGTAGGGCTCGCCTTCTATGCCTGGGACATAGGCGTAAAGCGCGGCAACATACAGGTGCTGGGTGCGGCGAGTTATGCCGCGCCACTGCTCTCGACGCTGGTGCTCATCGCGACGGGATTCGCCGAGCCCACGCCGGCAATCCTGCTCGCCTGTGTGCTGATCACCTCCGGTGCAGTGCTGGCGGCCAAGTCTTTGCTTTTCTCCCGCAAGCCGGCGGCGGCTAAGGCATGATGCCCTTTCCCGGCGGCATCGAGGACACGTCGAATGCGGCGCTCGTCCTGTCGGTGGCCGCAGCCCTCCTGAGCCTCTATCTTGCCAACCTACCGTACAGTCTGGTGCGCAGCGTCGTGAAGACCCTCGCGGTGGCGCTCCTTGCCGTGCTCGCCTTTGTGCAGCAGGCGCCGCTGCTGCTCGTCGGCGCTCTGGCGCTATCCGCGGCGGGAGACGCCTTCCTGTCCCGCCCGGGCGGGAGCGCGTTCCTGGCCGGCCTTGCAAGCTTCCTGGCAGCGCATGTGCTTTACATCCTGCTCTTCGCCTCGTCCGGCGGGGGGATCGAAACCTTGCTTTCTCCGCGCGCCCTGTTGGCCGTCGCAATACTGCTCGCGGTCTTCTTCGTCTTGCGGCGGCTGTTGCCAAATGTCGGCGCCGATCTCAAGCTTCCGGTGTCGGTCTACGGGGCAGCGATCGCGGTAATGGGCATTGCCGCGCTAACCCTGGACAATTGGGCGATCATCGCCGGCGCTATCCTGTTCATGGTCTCCGATGGCATTCTCGCCTGGGAGAAGTTCCTGCTGTCCGTCGGCTCGCTGGCGAGTGCCCCGATGCGTTACGCCGTCTGGATCACCTATTACGCCGCCCAGCTCCTGATCGCGCTCGGTTTCTTGCTGGGCTGACGGAGCATACCCCTCATCCGACGGAGCTTCGCTCGGTCGGATGAGGGGTCCGGCAAGGCTCCTATCAGAACATATCCTTGCGCTTGCGGATCTCGGCGAAGACCTCCACGTCGCTCGCCTGTTCCATCCCGAGATTGCGCCGGATCACCGGATCGTGCCAGCGCAGGAACGGATTGGTGGCAAGCTCGAGGCCGATGGTCGTGGGCAAGGTCGGCTTATCCGCGGCCCTCAGCTTGTCGATGTCGCCGGCACGCTCCTTCAGCGCTGAATTGGTCGGATCGACCGTCAGGGCGAACCGGGCATTGGCCTGCGTATATTCATGCCCGCAATAAACTTCCGTATCGAGTGGCACTGCCGCCAGCTTCTTCAGCGATTCGTACATGACCGGCGGCTTGGCCTCGAACAGCCGGCCGCACCCCAGCGCAAAGAGCGTGTCGCCGGTGAAAGCGAACTTGGAGCGGGGCAAGTGATAGGAGACGTGGCCGGCCGTATGGCCCGGAGTGGCGATCACATGAACGGGTTCGCCGCCGAAGGTCAGCGTGTCTCCCTCGCCGACCGTCTCGTCGATACCGGGGATCTTGGCTGCTTCCGCCGCGGGGCCGACAATCCTCAGCCCGAAACGCTGCTTCAGCGTCAGATTGGCCTCGACATGATCGGCATGATGATGCGTCGTCAGGATGACCGTCGGCCGCCAGCCGGTTCTTTCGACCGCTTCCAGGATCGACCGCTCCTCCGGTGCATCGATGAGTGCCGTCTCGCCGCTTTCGGGGGCGTGCAGCAGGACGCCGAAATTGTCGCTGCGGCACATGAATTGTTCGATGCGAAGGGCCATGTCCGTCTCCTTTTTCGGTGACGATGATAGAACCGGGGCGGCAGGGAATCCAACCCCTGGGATCGGTTACCCCTTCCTTGAAACGCAACGCAGGGGCCGCTACCGTCGCAACCGATGAATTCCGATATCGTCGACCTCCGATCCTTCTACGCTTCCGTTCTCGGCAAGCTCGCCGAGCGGTCGATCACTGCCGCGCTCTCCTCCGTGTGGGACAACCTGCCCAACGAGCGTCTGGTCGGACTGGGGTATGCGTTGCCGTGGCTCGATCGATTCGGAGCCGATGCGGAGCGCGTCTTTGCCTTCATGCCGGCGACGCAGGGCGCAGTGATGTGGCCGCCTGCCGGCCCGTCGACGACGGCTCTGGTCTTCGACGAAGAGCTCCCGTTGATGGATGCTTCCATCGATCGCATGCTGCTGGTGCATTCCCTCGAACATGCCGAAAACCCGCGCGAAACGCTCAAGGAAATCTGGCGGGTCTTGTCGCCGGCCGGCCGGGTGGTCATCGTCGTCCCCAACCGGCGCGGCGTCTGGGCTCGTTTCGAGCATACGCCCTTCGGCACGGGCCGCCCCTTCTCGCGCACCCAGCTCAACGATCTCCTGCGCGAAACCAACTTCACCCCCGCGGCTTGGTCCGACGCGCTGCATTTCCCGCCGTCGCTGCGTCGCTTCGTCCTGCGCTCGCACAATGTGCTGGAGCGAACCGGGCGCCGTTTCTGGCCGATGTTCTCCGGGGTGATCGTGGTGGAAGCGCAGAAGCGCCTATACCAGGGCCTGCCGGTGGCCCAGCGCGCCTCGCGACGGGTGTTCGTTCCGGTGCTGACGCCGCAGGGAGCCGGCCGCCTGGCTCGCAACAGCAACAATCGCTCTCGTCCTTAGAAAGGATCGTCGAGATGGCTCTGACAAACGGCGAAGCCGCAGCAAAGGCGGCTGGTCCCGTCGGGCTTCGCCGGCAGCTCGACGTCATGCTGCCGGCGTTCCTCGCCTCGCCCACGCGCAACACCATCATCTATGTCGCCATCGCCGCGCTTCTCGTCATTTCGGCCACGGCGGCAGGCCAGGTCATCTTGAACCGCTGGTACCAGCCGTTCTACGACGCGATCGAGCGGCGCAACCTGCCCGGCTTCTTCGACCAGTTGATGACATTCGCCGTCATCGCCAGCGGACTGCTGGCGCTCAACATCAGCCAGACCTGGATCAATCAGCGCATGCGGCTGAAACTGCGCGAAGGGCTGACGCTCGATCTGATCGGCGAATGGCTCCGGCCGCGGCGGGCCTTCCGTATCGCCAAGGCCGGCGACATCGGCGTCAATCCGGACCAGCGCATGCAGCAGGATGCCGGTCACCTGGCCGACCTCACGACCGATCTCGGCTTTGGCCTGCTGCAGGCCTCGGTGATGCTCGCTTCCTTCGTCGGAGTGCTCTGGTCGCTCTCCTCCGGCTTCGTCTTCCATATCGGAGACCGATCGTTCGAGGTTCCAGGATACATGGTCTGGGCAGCCCTGATCTACACAGGCACGGCGTCGTGCCTGAGCTGGCTGGTCGGGCGGCCGCTGATCGGGCTCAACAGCGAGCGTTACGCCCGCGAGGCCGACCTGCGCTTCTCCATGATGCGCGTCAACGAGAACATAGACGCCATCACTCTGGCCGGCGGGGAAGCCGGCGAAAGGCGGCGGCTCCACCTCGATCTCGCCACCCTGCTCGAGGCGATCCGCGGCATCTTCCGCGCCCAGATCAACCTTGCCTGGGTCACGAGCAGTTACGGCTGGGTTACGGTCGTCGCGCCAATCCTTGTCGCCTCGCCGGTCTATTTCGCCGGCGACCTGACCTTCGGTGGTCTCATGATGGCCGTCGGGGCCTTCAACCAGGTCCACACCTCGCTGCGCTGGTTCATCGACAATATCGGCGTCATCGCCGATTGGCGCGCCACCTTGATGCGCGTGGCGGTGTTCCGCATGGCTCTCGTCGAGACGGACGTGCTGCACGACAGCGAAAAGCGCATCGATTTCGCCGTGAACGACGCAGAGACGCTGACCTTCGACAACCTCGATATCGCGTCGCCTGGCGGCTGCTCGAAGCTGGCCGAACCGCGTGTCGAGATCGCAGCCGGCGAGCGTGTCATGGTGACCGGTGATCCCGATTCGGGCAAGACCCTGTTCTTTCGGATGTTGGCTGGGCTCTGGCCCTGGGGAAGCGGGCGGGTCGGGATGCCGGCAAGCGAAAGCGTGTTCTTCGTGCCGCGCATTCCCTATTTCCCGCCGGGCAAGCTGCGCGACGTGCTTTCCTACCCGCAGCCCGACAGTGCCTTTGCCGATGCGGATCTCGCGGCCGCATTGACGCGCGTCGGCCTCAGCCGGCTCGCCGGCTCGCTCGACCACGGGGCCCGCTGGGATCGCGAGCTCAGCGAGGACGAACAGCGCCTTCTGGCGCTCGCCCGGATCCGGCTCCATCGTCCGCGCTGGGTGATCGTCGATGAAGTGTTCGACGCGTTGGGAAGCGAAGCTTCGCAGCGGGCATTGTCGATCTTCGAGGAAGAATTGCGCGACACCGCCGTCGTCGGGATCGGCCGCGTCGGCAGGAGTAGCCACTTTTTCACGCGCGTGTTGCACATCGAAAAGGACACGCATGGTCGCACCCTCAAGCCGATCCGCCTGCCGAACGGAAGCACGCGAACGCCTGTTGCCGTAGCTCAAGGAGGATGAGGTTCTATCGCCGCAGCAGAAACACCGCCTGCTGGCCGAAGAAGTTCCAGAACCACCAAGGCAGCGACACGCCGATCTTCTTGCCGTTTCCGTCGAGCGCGGTCGCCCGCTCGACCTTGACCCCCATCTCCTCGCACAGGTTCACGAAATCCCGGATCGTGCAGAAGTGGATATTGGGCGTGTCGTACCAGGAATAAGGCAGATCCTTCGTGACCGGCATGCGCCCGCGCAGGAGCAGCGACAGCCGCACGCGCCAATGGCCGAAATTCGGGAACGAGACGATCGCCCGCTCGCCGATGCGCACCAGATGCGTCAGCACGTCCCTGGGGTTGCGCGTGGCCTGCAGCGTCTGCGACAGCACGACGAAATCGAAGCCCTTGTCAGGGTAGAAGCCGAGATCCTTGTCGGCGTCGCCCTGGATGACGAACAGGCCGCGCGCGACGCATTCATTGACGCCACGCTGCGAGATCTCGACGCCCCGCCCGTCGACCTGCTTGTCGTTCTGCAGAAACTCCAACAATTCGCCGTCGCCGCAGCCGACGTCCAGCACCTTGGCGCGCGGGGGAATCAGATCGGCGACGACCTCGAGATCGACGCGCTGGGCCGTATTGACGCTCATGCCGGTTCAAACCCCCGTGCCCGGGCCGCCGATGCGATGAAGCCGCGAATGGCGGCGAACAGTTCGGGCTCGTCGAGCAGGAAGGCGTCATGGCCGCGATCGGTTTCGATCTCGACGAAGGACACCGGCGCGCCCGCCGCATTGAGGGCATGCACGATCGAGCGGCTCTCCTCGGTGGGGAACAGCCAGTCGCTTGTGAAGGAGACCACGCAGAAACGTGTCTGCGCGCCCCTGAAGGCCTCGGCCAGCAGCCCGCCGTGATCGGCGGCGAGGTCGAAATAATCCATCGCCCGGGTCATGTAGAGATAGGAGTTGGCGTCGAAACGGTCGACGAAAGTCATGCCCTGGTGGCGCAGATAGGATTCGATCTGGAAGTCGGCATCGAAGCCGAAGGTGAGTGCCTCGCGGTCCTGCAGGTTGCGGCCGAACTTGCGATGGAGCGCGGCTTCCGAAAGGTATGTGACATGCGCGGCCATGCGCGCCACGGCCAACCCCTTTTCCGGCCGCACTCCTGCTTCGATATATTTGCCGCCGCGCCAATCGGGATCCGCCATGACAGCCTGACGCCCGACCTCGTGGAAGGCGATGTTCTGCGATGAATGGCGCGCACCCGTGGCGATCGGCAGAGCCGAGAACACCCGTTCGGGATAGCTCGCCGCCCATTCCAGGACCTGCATGCCGCCCATCGAGCCGCCCATGACGCAGAACAGCCGGTCTATGCCGAAATGATCGATGAGCATCACCTGCGCCCGCACCATGTCGCGAATGGTGATGACCGGCAGATCGAGACCGTAGGGCTCGCCCGTTGCCGGATTGATCGAGGCAGGGCCCGTGGAGCCGAGACAGCCGCCGACGACGTTGGAACAGATGACGAAGAAGCGGTCGGTGTCGATGATCTTGCCGGGGCCGATCAGCACGTCCCACCATCCCGGCTTGCCGGTCACCGGATTGGCGTTGGCGACATGCTGGTCGCCGGTCAGCGCGTGACAGACGAGAATGGCGTTCGAACGCGCATCGTTGAGCGTGCCGTAGGTCTGGTAGGCGATCTGGAAGGGTGAGAGCTGGATGCCGGCGTCAAGTCGCAACGGCTTGTCGGCGCCGAAGCGCAGGACGGGGCTCGAAGGATCGTTCGCCTCGTTTCGGTTCTTTGCGGGGCGCAATGCCTCCATGACCTTTCACCTCGACGACTCGTCCCCGAAACCGCTTTCGGGTTTGGTGCTTCCGAGCGGCTCCGCCGCTCTCGGTTCGCTGCCGCATCGGATGCTCCCGGCCTGCGGACGCAAAAAAACCGGCGTTGCGACAGCAAGGCCGGTTACTCGCGACGGCCCTTTAGCGACTTGTTTAACGTGGCTGCAAGCCGACCGGCCAAATCACCACGGAGTAGGTTGCGCTTGTAGGACGCCGCGCCTTCTGCGTCAACGGGAAAGCTTCGCCCGACGATTTCCCGCCGGGAAATCGGTTCAAATCGAGCCAGAAATGGTCTAGACGCGTCAGGCATTTCTCTGACGGAAAGTTCTCCCATGGAAAAGACGCTGCGCCCGGAGCCCCGCAAAGGCGTAATGGATATCGCCGCCTATGTGCCCGGCAAGAGCACGGCCGCCGCCGGCGTGGAAAAAATCCATAAGCTGTCCTCCAACGAAAATCCGCTCGGCGCCTCTCCCGCCGCGAAAGAAGCGGTGCGCCGGATTACGGAAACGATGGAGTTCTATCCCGACGGCGCCGCCACGAGGCTGCGCACCGCGATCGCCGAGCGGCATGGCCTCAACCCGGCGAACATCATCTGCTCCAATGGTTCGGACGAGGTCATCGGCCTGCTCACCCAGACCTATCTCAATCCCGGCGACGAAGGCATTTTCACCGAGCACGGCTTCCTGGTCTACAAGATCTATATCCAGGCGGCCGGCGGCGTGCCCATCGTCGCCAGGGAAAGCCGTGAAACGGCCGATGTCGACGCGATCCTGGCCGCTGTCACGCCGCGCACGAAAATCGTCTTCATCGCCAACCCCAACAACCCAACGGGCACCTATCTGCCCCTCGAGGAAGTCCGGCGCCTCCATGCGGGTCTTCCCGGCAATGTGCTGCTCGTCATCGACGCGGCCTATGCCGAATATGTGCGCAGAAACGATTACGAGGCCGGAATCGAGCTCGTCTCTTCGGCCGAAAACGTCGTGATGACGCGCACCTTCTCGAAGATCCACGGCCTCGGCGGCATGCGCATCGGCTGGGCCTATGGGCCCGCCCAGGTCGTCGACGCGCTGAACCGGGTGCGCGCGCCCTTCAACGTCAACGCCGCCGCCATCGAGGCAGGCGTGGCGGCCATGGGCGACCGTGGTCATGTCGAGCGCACCGTGCTGCACAATGAGAAATGGCTGAGCTGGCTTTCCGAAGAGTTTCGGAAGCTTGGCCTTCGCGTGACGCCCAGCGTCGCCAATTTCCTGCTGATCCATTTCCCCGAGGATATCAAGCATTCGGCCGCCGCCGCCGACGACTATCTCCTGGCGCGCGGTTATATCCTGCGCCGCGTGGGCGCCTATGGCTTCCCGAACGCGCTGCGCATGACGGTGGGCAGCGAGGAGGCCAATCGCGGTGTCGTCGCCGCGCTGACCGAATTCCTGAAAGATTGAAAAGCAAATGTCCGCACCGCTGTTTGAAAAGATCGCCTTGATCGGCATCGGCCTGATCGGGTCGTCGCTTGCCCGCGTCATCCGGCGCGAGAATCTCGCCGGCCATATCGCCATCACCACGCGCAGCGCCGACACGCTGGCGCGCGCTGAGGAACTCAGACTCGGCGATTCCTACACGACCGACCTCGCTTCAGCCGTGGAGGACGCCGACCTCGTGATCGTCTCTGTGCCGGTCGGCTCGTCGGGTGCGGTCGCCGAGGCGATTGCGCCGGCGCTGAAGCCCGGGGCGATCCTCACCGATGTCGGCTCGACCAAGGCCTCGGTGATTGCCCAGATGGAGCCGCATGTGCCGGCGGGCGTCCATTTCATCCCCGGCCATCCGCTCGCCGGTACCGAAAAATCGGGTCCCGATGCCGGCTTCGCCGACCTCTTCGACAATCGCTGGTGCATCTTCACCCCGCTCCCCGGCACCGATCCGGAAGCGCTGGAGAAGCTCTCGCAATTCTGGCGACGCTGCGGCTCCAACATCGACACGATGGACCCGGGCCATCATGACATGACGCTCGCCATCGTCTCGCACCTGCCGCACATCATCGCCTACAATATCGTCGGCACGGCCGACGACCTCGAGGCTGTGACCAAGACCGAAGTCATCAAATATTCGGCTTCGGGTTTTCGCGATTTCACCCGCCTCGCCGCCTCCGACCCGACCATGTGGCGCGACGTCTGCCTGCACAATCGCGACGCCATACTGGAAATGCTGGCACGCTTCTCCGAAGATCTCGCCTCGCTGCAACGAGCGATCCGGTGGGGCGACGGCGAGAAGCTGTTCGACCTCTTCACCCGCACCCGCGCTGTCCGCCGTTCGATCATCGAGGCGGGGCAAGAGATCGACGCCCCCGACTTCGGCCGCCAGGCGATAGAGCATCCCGCTGCGGAGAAGTGAGACGAGGATTGGTCTTCGTCCGGTCGCGCGTTGCCCCTCACTGTCCTGCCGGCTTGGGTTTCGCCAGTCGCAAATGCCGATGATGGCGAAAGTCGTGATGATAGCGTCCTTCTCCCCGTATTACGGGGAGAAGATGCCGGCAGGCAGATGAGGGGCTTGCCCGAACGGTCAATCTTTATCCCGCCGGTATCACTCCACGGGCGGGATTTCTCCGAGCGGGATGAAGCCCAGCATGGCCCGCCCCTTGGTCACGACAAGTGGAAGCGCCGGTTCGCTGCCCAGCAAGGCAAGGCCGGCGAAACTGGAGTCTATCTGGCGTTTTGCTTCAGGAAAAACGCCGGAAAGCACCGCGGCCACGGCTGGCGGGTTGCGTAGCTTGATCATCAACCGCGCATCGATAAGCCCGTCGGCGGCAACCGAGACAGGGCCGCTCACCACCACGCCGCCTTCACCGGACGAAAGATCGAGACTGCGGATCTCGACCGAACGACCCCGCAGGCTTTCCTGTCCTGTAAGCAGCATCTGGATGCCGTCCTTCAGGCCGACGTCGCCGGCACCGTTCATGACCGGCAAGACCCGTCCCCCGGCGACCGCCGGATCGACCGCGAGCTCCTCGAAACTCAGCGCCCAATCGAGATCGGCACCATTCGGCCGGAAGTGGGTCGCGGCCTTGGTGGCGCTGAACAGCGGAATCGGGTCGGCATCCTCGGGATCGGTCATGCCCGACACGCCTTCGGCTTCCACCGAGATCCGTTCCGGCAGCGGCCTTGCGATCCGGGTGCTCCATCGCAGCTTGTCCCAGTCGATCCAAAGCGGCAGCAGGCCGGGAACCGCGACCCGCAGCGGGCCGTCGAGTTCGCCCACGGTCTTCGCCGGCTGGTAGACCTGCGCGGCCGAGCGGAAGCTGCCCGCGGCGGCGAAAATGGCGCGCGCTTCGTCCTCATAGCCGAGGCTGTCGCAGAAGATGCCGAGGCGGAACGGGAAGCCGCGAACGGTCAGATTCCCACATTCGGCCCTCACGCCATCCCTGTTCAGTCCGGCGATCGCGGCGCTGGCCTGCGCCGTCAGCCTGTCCGCGACATAGAACCAGCCCACGGTGTAGCCGCCGAACAGCAGGACGATGAAGGCTGCCAGCCACAGGAAGCGCCGGCTGAAATTCGTTGGCTTTGCGTCGCTTGACGTCATGCTGCGGCTCTCGCTAACCGTCGGGTCCCGCGGCCGGTGTTTCTCGAATGGCCGCTGCTTCGATGTGGCTTGGCGATATGGGCGATTTTTGGGTTTTTGGCTATGGCTCGCTGATCTGGCGGCCGGGCTTTGCTCATGTCGAGACGCGACGCGCCCGGTTGCACGGCTTTCGCCGCTCGCTCTGCGTCTATTCCTGGGTTCATCGCGGCACCCCCGAGCGCCCCGGCCTCGTGCTCGGGCTCGACCGCGGCGGCTCGTGCGTCGGGCTGGCCTTTCGCGTGCCGGACGAACTGCGCGACGAGGTGGTCGGTTATCTGCGCGAGCGCGAGCTCGTCACCAACGTCTATCTGGAGCGGATGCTTGCCGTGCGTCTCGACGGCGGCGAGACGGTGAACGCCATCTGCTACGTCGTCGACCGCAACCATGAGCAATATGCCGGCAACCTCACCACGGCCGACGCCGTGACGGTGGTCAAGGGCGCGGCCGGCCAGTCCGGCATCAACGAGGACTATGTGCTGAGCACCCTCACGCATCTCGAAGCTCTCGGCATTCGGGATCACTGGCTTGAGGAGGTGGGCAGGATGATCGGCTGGCAGCGGATCCCTACACCCGGGCGCCGAGCTCCCGGAGGCGCCTGACGGCCGATTCCGGCAGGGCTGGCGCGTTCTGCCCGCAGGCGACCGCCACCAGCAACTCGTCGCAGGCGGTTTCCGTCTCGCGGATCAACCGCTCCATGAACTCCTCCTTGCCGAGACCGGGCGGGATAGGCGGCAGGAAGCGTGCCTCGATCGTGCCAGGGTAGCGCAGGAACTTGCGTCGCGGCCAGTAGAGCCCGGCGACATGGGCGACCGGCACCACCGGCACGCCCAGGCGATGGTAGATCTCCGCAATGCCCCATTTGTAGGCGGGTTCGGCTCCCGGAGGGCGGCGCGTGCCTTCGGGATAGATGATGAGCTGGCGATCGTTGCGGGCCAACTCCGCTCGCGTCGCCGCCACAACAGCCTTGAGCGCCTTGGAGCGCGTGCCGCGATTGACCGGAATCATCCGCATCTTGAGGATGTACCAGCCGAAGAACGGAATCCAAGTGAGCTCTCGCTTCAGGATATAGAGCGCGTCCGGAATATAGGGCAGGAAGGCTATCGTATCGAGGAAGGACTGGTGCTTCGGCGCGAGTATATACGAGCCCTGCGGCAGGTTCTCCAAGCCGGTGACCGAAACCCGGGCGCCGGCGATCTTGTCGTAAAGCCAGAGGCTGCTCTTCACCCAGAATTTCGGCACGAGCCAGACCTGCCTGCGCTCCGCCAGGAAATAGTAAGGCGTCCAGAAGATCATCTGGACGATCAGGTTGAGATAGAAGGCGAAGTTGAACGCCAGTGAACGGAGATAGAGCATCGCCGGCTGGTTACACCAAGCCTGCGAAAAGGAAAACTGTTTGAACGTGCTATTGGCTGACGCTGACGGAAGAAGCGTTGACGACGGTCACCGGCTCCGGAGTGCCGCGGATCGGGATGACACCTAGCGCCAGCGCTGCCAGATATTTTGTGTATTCGGTGAAGAGCACGCGCACGGCGTCCGGCTTGGTCATCCACCCGCCATCGTCGGGTCGGCTGTTGACCACAGGATAAGGCAGCAGGTCGGTCGTGCCGATGTAACGCCGCATTTCCAGCAGGCTACGCGGCATGTGGTAGTTGTTCGTGACCAGGATGACCCGGTTATAGGCATGGCTGGTGACCCATTTGGCGCTTTCCCAGGCATTGCCGACCGTGTCGAGGGCGGCATGATCGATATCGACGCAGCAGGAGAAAAGCGCCTTGTCGCCGCCGGTCACCGCCTGCAGGTCGCGCAGGCGGGCGGCCGGATGGACGCCGCTGATCAGGAGCCTCTTTCCCTTGCCCGATTTCAGCAGGCTGACGGCGGCATCGATGCGCGACTGTCCGCCGGTCAAGACGATGATGGCATCGGCCTTGCCGGGATCTTCCGGCGTGGCGAGCCGGCTGACATAGGTCGCGAACAGGCCGAAGCCGACGGCAAAGGCCGTCACGGTCAGGAGGACGATCAATGCCGAGAGTTTGAGAGCGGAGGCGAATCTTTCCCTGCCCCGGGCCGACTTGGTCGGGGCGGGCATTCCCTCTCCTCCGGACATGGCCAATTCGGACACGTCATTCCCCTTCATGCGTTCATCGTTAAACTTGAAATGCGGCGGCGGATAGGATGTTTTTCATAATCTGCCCAAATCGCGTTACAGCCGGTCGTCATTCGTGATGCCCTCAGTGGTCCGGGTGCCGGCTTTCCATCTCCGCCAAATAGGCGACGACCGTGAAATGCGACGTGGCGGCCGTGAGAGCCGCGATGACCAGGACGATGAGCACCACCCCGGCGTAGCCCGCCGAGCCGATGGCGAAGTTGCCGAACAGCGCCGTCGCCTGATCCGCTTCGGGAGTAGCGAGATTCATCGACGACCAGAAAGAGAAAGCGATGAACACCACCACGGCGACAAACCCGCCCGCGGCGGCTCCCTTCATTCCGGTCAGCAGGAAATGGCGCCGGAATTCGGTGGCGATGAAGCGCGCCTCCGCACCCACGAAATGCAGGACCTCGATGATGTGGCCGTTGCCGGCCATGGCGCCGCGGGTCGCGAACACCACGCAGAGCACGGTCGCAGAAAGCATGAGGATCAGGACCGCCACGCCGATCGTGACGGTGGTGCGCGCCATCGCCACCAGGCGGTCGATCCAGGCGCGATGATCGTCGAGGGAAGCGGTCGGCAGCTCCGATGCCAGCAGCGACCGCATCGCCGCGAAGTCGGGCGGACTGGCAACGTCGATCTCGACGATGACCAGGCGCGGCACCGGCAGTTCGTCGATATCGAGATTGGACCCGAGCCAAGGTTCGAGAAGGCGCGACGTCGCCGCCCTGTCGACGATCCGGGTGCTCTTAACGCCCTGGAAGCCGGAAGCGATTCGCGCCGCCGCTTCGAGTGCCGCCTCCATGTCGAGGCCGTCGGCCGGCTTGATCTGGATCGTGGCGCCGCGCGCGATCTGATTCTCCCAGACGGAGGCCGAATCGCGCACCAGGGTGACCGCACCGAGCGTCAGGCAGGACAGGAAGGTCATGATGGCGATGACCAGCACGAGCGCCCGCCCCGCGATGTTCTGCTCGGGAACGATGGGCGCCATCTTGCGGCGCGGCGGCGACGGCATGTTGGCCACGGCAGGAGCCGGCCTGGCTCCGGGTGAAAGTGGCCGCTCGGTCGCATCAGTCATAGATCTCGAGCCTCCCGCCGGAGAGGATCATGCGGCGCGCATCGACCTGTTCCATCAGCCCGACATCGTGGGTAGCGATGACCACGGCCGTGCCCAGCCGGTTGAGTTCCAGGAAAAGGCGAAGCAGGCGTCTTGCCAGCGGCGGGTCGACATTGCCGGTCGGCTCGTCCGCCAGCAGTATCTCGGGCTGCTCGATCAGCGCCCGGGCGATCGCCGCGCGCTGCTTCTCGCCGCCCGACAGGACCGGCGGCAGAACATGCATGCGCTCGCCGAGGCCCACCCATTTGAGGAGCTCGATGACGTCGTTGCGGTAACTTACCTCCTCGCGCCCGCGCACGCGCAGCGGCAACGCCACATTCTCATAGGTGGTCATGTGGTCGAGCAGGCGGAAATCCTGGAACACCACGCCGATGCGGCGCCTGATCAGCGGCAGTTCGTCGCGCGAGATGCGCGACCGGTCCTTGTCGAAGACGGTGATCAGCCCGCGCGTCGGCTTCAGCGCCAGGAACAGGAGCCTGAGCAACGTCGTCTTGCCGGCGCCCGAGGGTCCGCTCAGGAACTGGAACGAGCGGTCCGGAATATGGAAGGAGATGTCCCGGAGGATTTCCGGGCCCATTCCATATCGCAGGCCGACATTCTCGAAGCGTATCACGTTTGCGTGGCCTTGAAGCTCTCGTGTGGTGGACGCGAAGTTCCTGTTTTTTTCATGGCGTCGGCGTCCGAAACCACATGTCGCCGCGTTTCCTGCCTTGCGCCGACACCAAACCGGAAGCGAGTTGCTCTGTCCGAAGTGATCTTCGCCATAGGCGGGGCCGGCCGCGGGCCCGGGCCTGCGCATTCCGACCATCGGCCGACATGGTTAATGATAGGTTAATCTGCTGGTGCGAAGCTGGACCAGCTCGAGTATGTCGCTCCGGCCGCGCTTGGCCGACGGGCCGATCCTTGTTACCGCCGGTGTCATTCTGCTCGACGCAATTTGAATATATCTGGAACAGCTCATCGCCGCCGGGAGAAGAATCGACTTTCCCCTTTGGCTCGAAGCCCCTAGAAGCGGGCCAATCCCCTTTCCGCACTTCAAGGAGAACGGCAATGCCGGTGGTACGAGGCAAGGATATCGAGGTTCTGTTCAGCGCCTCGGCGATCGCGCGCCGCAATCTGGAACTGGCCAAGGAGATCGGCAAGCGCGACTACCGGGATCTGCTGGTGATCGCCATCCTGAAGGGTTCCTTCATCTTCGCGGCGGACCTCATTCGCGCCATGCACGACACCGGGCTCTCTCCCGAAGTCGAGTTCATCTTCATCTCGAGCTACGGGACCGGCACGACCAGCGGCGAAGTGAAGGTGCTGCGCGACATCGACAACGAAGTTGCCGGGCGCGACGTTCTGTTGATCGACGACATCCTGGAGTCCGGCAAGACGCTTAAATTCACCCGCGAGCTCATGCTGCAGCGCGGCGCCAGGAGCGTCTCCATCGCCGTCCTGCTCGATAAGCACAGCCGGCGCCAGACTGCGCTCGAGGCGGATTTCACCGGCTTCGACTGCCCCGACGAATTCGTCGTCGGCTACGGCATGGACGTCGCCCACGCCTTCCGCGAACTGCCCTTCGTCGGTGTGGTCAAGGGCGACGCAGCGTAGCCTCCTGGTCGCGTCCGCTTTCAGGATTCGTCAAGACTTCCCGGCAATGATCGGGCCATGGCAAACATCCTGATCGTCGAGGACGATGAGTCCGTCCGTTCCTTCACGGCCCGCGCGCTTGCTGCGGCGGGCCATAGCGTCGAAACCGCCGAGGACGGCGAGGACGGGCTGGAGCGCATAGCCGGCCGTTCCGGCGGATACGACCTGGTGCTTTCCGACATCCGCATGCCCGTCATGGACGGAATCGAGATGGCCAAGAAGGCGGCCGGCGCCTATCCCGGCCTGAAGATCCTGCTGATGACCGGTTATGCCGAGCAGCGCGAGCGCGCCGCCGAACTTTCCGCGATCGTCGTGGATGTCGTCCAGAAACCCTTCACGCTCGCCCAGATCAGGCAGGGCGTCGCCCGCGCCATCGCATAGGCGTAGCGGCGGTTCAAACGCTGTCGTGCGAACGCAGGCGCTTCGCGCGTTTTAAGCAAAACTTTACCATACCTGCGCAACGTGCCGAGGAAGAGGAGTTGCGTGCCGGATCGGCAACACCGGCGACGCAGCACTTATGGGCACGGCTGCTCGGCCGTGGCTTTGTTTGGGCATCTTTGGGGGACGAAACTTGCTCATCACCAATCTGAGAATATCGAGAAAGCTGACGCTGGCATTTCTCGCCGTCGTCACCACGATCGTGGTGATGAGCGGGGCCGCCCTGTGGAACCTGACGCGGATCGGCGACGCCCAACGCGACGCAGAGAAATCAGAGCGCGTGACCCTCGTAGCCTTGCAGGCGCGCATGGCGATCACCCGGGTCGAGAACTCCTTCCGGGGCTGGTTGCTTTCGAACAACGACTACTATCTCGGCCGAATCGACAAGCATGAAGGAACCCTCAGGCAAAGCCTGGCGGAGCTAAAAGAGCTCGAGGCCGACAATCCGACAGCAGTCGAGCTGATTGACCAGGCCGAGAAGGCGGCCACCATATGGCGCAAGGACGTGGTTGAGGAGGGCAAGAAGCTGGCCTCCGACCCGCTCACCAAGCCCTATGCGCTCGCAATGGTCGCTCCCGACGGGACAGCCGACAGGTTGATCGCGCCGATCGAAGACGCGCTTGAAAGCCTGATTGCCGACGAGGCAAAGAAAAGCCAGGCGCTGACGGCCGCCCTCCAAGGGAATATAGGCGAAGCGAGGGCAGCCCTCGTCACCGGTCTCGGCATCGCCATGCTCATTTCGGTCGCGCTCGGCTTCATGCTGACGCGGATGATCGCCAAGCCGATCGACAGGCTGACCGCCGCCATGGGCCGCCTTGCTTCGGGCGACAACGAAACGGAAATCCCTGCGATCGGCCGGCGTGACGAGATCGGCCAGATGGCCGCAGCCGTGCAGGTTTTCAAGGAAGCCCAGATCGCAAAGGTACGGCTCGAGGCGGAGGCCGTCGATTCGCGTACCGCCACCGAAGCCGAACGCGCGCGGACGCAGGCCGAGAAGGAGCGTGAGGCCGCAGAGGACCGTATCGCCGTGGCCGCGATCGCTACAGGTCTGGCCCGCCTTGCCGAAGGCGATCTGACCTATCGCATCGCGGAAGACTTTCCGCCCAAGGCTGAACAGCTCAAGACCGACTTCAACAGGGCTATGGTCGAATTGCAGGCGGCGATGACGACGATCCATGGCTCCGTCGGCGCGATCGGCACGGGAACGGGAGAGATCACCCAGGCCGCGGACGACCTGTCACGCCGTACCGAGCAACAGGCCGCGAGCCTGGAGCAGACCGCCGCCGCGCTCACCGAAGTGTCGGAAACGGTTCGCCAGACTGCCGACGGTGCTCGCCAGGCGGCGCGCGTTACGGGAGAAGCCCGCGCAGGTGCGGAAAAATCCAGCGAGGTCGTGCGCGAGGCCATTACCGCCATGGCCGAAATCGAGAGGTCGTCCGAGCAGATTTCCCAGATCATCGGCGTCATCGACGAGATCGCCTTCCAAACCAACCTTCTGGCGCTCAATGCAGGCGTCGAGGCGGCGCGCGCCGGCGAAGCCGGCAAGGGTTTCGCCGTGGTAGCCTCGGAGGTGCGTGCCCTCGCCCAGCGGTCGGCAGAAGCCGCAAAGGAGATCAAGTCATTGATTTCGATGTCGACCCAGCAGGTCGAACAGGGCGTCGACCTCGTCGGCCAGACCGGCTCGGTGCTGGAACAGATCGCCTCGCAGGTGACGGAAATGAGCACGCTGGTCGGCGAAATCGCAGCGTCGGCCCAGGAGCAATCGACAGCGCTCGGCGAGGTCACGGTCGCGATCAACCAGATGGATCAGGTGACCCAGCAGAACGCCGCGATGGTCGAACAGAGCACGGCGGCCAGCCATTCGCTGGCCGGCGAGGCAGACCAGCTCGCCAGGCTGGTAGCGAAGTTCAGGCTAGGCATCGAAGCCGCGCCGGCAGCTTCCCGCCCGCTTGCCCGGCCGCAGCAAGCTCAAAGGACCGTCACCGCGCTCAAGACCATGCCGACAGGGTACGGGTCGGCCGCACTCGCCGCTCAGTCCGCTCCCGACGATTGGGAAGAGTTCTGAGACGAGCCTGAAACTTTCGAGGCGGCCCGGTCGGCCGCCTCGTTTCTTATGGCGGTGGATGACAGCGACGATCGCGGGCCGTGGATGAATGTCCAGGCCGGCGCGGCCATGCGGGCGAGCCGCGGCGCGTCGGTCTCGTCACGTCGCGCATGATCGAAGGTCTTGGCCACCACGGAAGACAGGAATGACAGTGTCGAGCCCGGGCGATCAATGACGGCGATCGGGAAGGTCATGACGATCTCGCGCCAGCGCTGCCACAGATGGAAATCGCGCAGGCTGTCCGCCCCCATGATCCAGACGAAATCGACCCCGGGGTTGCGCGCCTTGACCAGCGCCAGCGTGTCGGCCGTATAGCGGACATGGTGCGCCGCCTCGAAGGCGGTGACCTTGATGCGCGGATCCCTGGCGATCGCCTGCGAAAGCCGGATGCGCTCGGCGAGCGGGATGAGTTCCCTGCCGCTCTTCAGCGGATTGCCGGGCGTCACCATCCACCACAACTGGTCGAGCCGAAGGCGCCGAAGCGCGATCTCGGCCACAAGCGAGTGGCCGGCATGCGGAGGGTTGAAGGACCCGCCGAAGAGACCGACCGCAAGGCCGCGCGGCGCATGCGGCATCTTCAGATACCGCTGCTCGACACCTGGGAAGACCGATGCGCCGTCGCTCAAGGCAGGTCTGCCCCCTCACCCGGCCTCCGCTTCGCTCGGCCGACCTCTCCCCCAGGGGAGAGGGAGTTTTGGCTCGTCATCGCCAAGCTGGAAGTTAAGACAAGGCGCGAACGTTGCAGACCCCCTCTCCCCTGGGGGAGAGGTCGGCCGAGCGAAGCGGAGTCCGGGTGAGGGGGGCTCACGCTGGATGTGCTATCCAAGAAGCTCACGGCCTTGTCTGACCCGAGCCGCGGACGCGATATTTGAAAGAGGTGAGCTGCTCGACCCCGACGGGCCCGCGCGCATGCATCTTGCCGGTCGCGATGCCGATCTCCGCCCCCATGCCGAATTCGCCGCCATCGGCGAATTGCGTGGAAGCGTTGTGCAGCAGGATCGCTGAATCGATTTCGTTGAAGAAACGCTCGGCCGCGCCCGCATCCTCGGCCACGATCGCCTCGGTATGGTGCGAGGAATGCGTCTCGATATGGTCGATCGCCTCGCCAACGCCATCCACCAGCTTCACCGAGATGATGGCGTCGAGATATTCCGTGGTCCAATCGGCCTCGTCTGCCGGCTTTGCCGCCGGGAACAGGTCCCTTACCTCCTCGGTGCCGCGGATCTCGCAGCCCGCCTTGGCGAGCGCCTCGAGAATGGACACCAGATGGGTGCCGGCGACAGCGCGATCCACCAGCAGCGTCTCGGCCGCGCCGCATATGCCGGTCCGACGCATCTTGGCGTTGAGGGCGATCGGCACGGCCATGTCGAGCTTGGCGGAGCCGTCAATATAGAGATGACAGATGCCTTCGAGGTGGGCGAAGACCGGCACGCGCGCTTCGTCCTGGACCCGGGCTACGAGGCTCTTGCCGCCACGCGGCACGATCACGTCGATGTTGCCGCCGAGCCCTTTCAGCATCTCACCAACCGCTGCGCGGTCGGTGACCGGCACGAGCTGGATCGCCTCTTCGGGCAGTCCTGCCGCCTTCAATCCCGCGACGAGGCAGGCGTGGATGGCCGTCGAGGAATTGAGCGAATCCGAGCCGCCGCGCAGGATGACGGCGTTGCCCGCCTTCAGGCAGAGCGCGCCGGCGTCGGCCGTCACGTTGGGGCGGCTTTCATAGATGACGCCGATGACGCCGAGCGGCGTGCGGACACGCTCGATATGAAGGCCGTTCGGCCGGTCCCAGGCCGCGATGACCGCCCCCACGGGGTCTTCAAGCGCCGCGATGGCGCGCACCCCCTCGGCGATGTCCCGGATGCGGGCCGGCGTCAGCTTCAGCCTGTCCATGACGGCGGCGCTCAGGCCCGCCTCTTCGCCATTCCTCATGTCGATCGCGTTGGCCGCCAGGATTGCCGCTTCCTCGCGCAGAATGGCATCAGCCATGGCGAGCAAGGCGGCGTTCTTGATTTCCTCCGATGCGGTGGCGAGCGGTCGCGCCGCTTCCCGCGCCTTGCGACCGATATCGGCCATCAGGAGAACCGTGTCGCTGCCCGACCTTTCATGCCGCTTCAGCATGCCTGTCACTCCACCCTCACCGGCGCGGCCTGGCGGCTCACCACGAGATCGTCGCGATGGACCATGGCCGAACGCGCCTCGTAGCCGAGCACGCTTTCGATCTCGGCCGTCTTCAGCCCGGCAATCCTTACGGCATCCGTGCTGTCATACGCAACCAACCCGCGCGCGATCTCGCGGCCTTCGGGACCGATGATCGCAACCGTGTCGCCGCGCGAGAAACTGCCGCTGACCAGCGTCACGCCAGCCGGCAGCAGCGACTTGCCGGAAAGCAGCGCATCCACCGCGCCGGCATCGACCGAGAGCCGGCCGGCCGGCTCGAGCTGGCCGGCGATCCAGCTCTTGTAACCTTTCACCGGATTGGCGCTCGGTCGGAAGAAGGTGGCGCGCTCGCCGCGATCGATGGCCGAAAGCGGATTCGGCCGGTTGCCGAGCGTGATGATCATGGCAGTCCCCGCGGCGGTCGCGATCTTGCCGGCGTCGAGCTTGGTGCGCATGCCGCCGCGCGAGAGTTCCGACGCCGCCCCGCCCGCCATGGCCTCGATCTCCGGCGTGATGCGGTCGACCACCGGCAGGAATTTCGCTTGGCTGTCGAGTGCCGGCGGCGCCGTATAGAGCCCGTCTATGTCGGATAGCAGCACGAGGAGATCGGCACCCATCATGGTGGCGACGCGCGCGGCGAGCCGGTCATTGTCGCCGTAGCGGATTTCGGTCGTGGCGACGGTGTCGTTCTCGTTGATGACAGGAACCGCCTTCATCTTGAGCAGAGTCGAGATCGTCGCGCGGGCGTTGAGATAACGTCGCCGCTCCTCCGTGTCGCCGAGCGTCACCAGGACCTGGCCGGAGGTCAGGCCTTTGCGGCCGAGCTCTTCCGACCATGCGCCGGCAAGCGCGATCTGCCCGACGGCCGCCGCCGCCTGGCTCTCTTCCAATTTGAGCGCACGCTTGCCGAGGCCGAGGATCGTGCGGCCGAGCGCGATGGCGCCGGAGGAGACGACCAGCACGTCCGATCCTCCTGCGGCGAGCGCGGCGACATCCTCCACCAGCGAGGCCAGCCAATCGCGCTTCAGGCCGGAGGTACGGTCGACCAGCAAGGCGGAGCCGATCTTCACCGTGATGCGACGGTATTGCTTGAGAGACGTCATTGGCGCGTTCCGCGTGCATGGCCTACGGGAACCGGAAATGTTCCGGCCTCTCGACACCCCCCTCTGCCCTGCCGGGCATCTCCCCCACAAGGGGGGAGATCGGCTGTCGTTTGCGATGGCGCCCTTCCTGCGACGCCGGCGATTGGCGAAAGCGGACCTGAAGGCCAATCTCCCCCCTTGTGGGGGAGATGCCCGGCAGGGCAGAGGGGGGTGTCGTGAAGCACAGCCATCGAGCTCGCCTACACCTGCCACCGCTCATCCGGTTCAACCGGCTGCTCCGCCTCGCGGGCATCGTGGATCTCCGCGGCGAGCGCGCGCAGCGCCGCCTCGACGCCTTCGCCGGTGACGGCCGATAGCAGGACCGGCGCCTGGCCGGCCGCCCGTTTCAGCGAAGCGGCTCTTTTCTTACGCGCATCGGCATCGAGCGTATCGACCTGGCTGAGCGCGACAATCTCCGGTTTTTCCGCCAGACCGTGGCCATAGGCCTCGAGCTCGCCACGTATGATCTTGTACGCCTTCCCAGGGTTTTCCTCCTGTGCGGAGACGAGATGGAGCAGGACGCGGGTGCGCTCGACATGGCCGAGGAAACGGTCGCCTATGCCCACGCCCTGATGCGCGCCCTCGATCAGACCGGGAATGTCGGCGAGCACGAATTCGCGGGCATCGATGCGGGCGACGCCGAGGCCGGGATGAAGCGTGGTGAAGGGATAGTCGGCGATCTTCGGCTTGGCGGCCGTCACCGCGGCGAGGAAGGTCGACTTGCCGGCATTGGGCAGGCCGACGAGGCCGGCGTCGGCGATCAGCTTGAGGCGCAGCCAGATGGTGCGCTCTTCGCCGGGAAGACCCGGATTGGCCCGTCGCGGCGCCTGGTTCGTCGATGTCTTGAAATGCTGGTTGCCGAAGCCGCCATTGCCGCCTGCTGCGAGACGGAAGCGCTGGCCCACCTCCGTCAGGTCGCAGATCAGCGTCTCGTTGTCTTCCTCGTAGATCTGGGTGCCGACCGGCACCTTCAGCGTGACGTCGGCACCCTTGGCGCCGGTCCTGTTGCGGCCCATGCCGTGCACGCCGGTCTTCGCCCGGAAATGCTGCTGGTAGCGATAGTCGATCAGCGTGTTGAGCCCGTCGACGGCTTCGGCCCAGACATCGCCCCCGCGACCGCCGTCGCCGCCGTCCGGCCCGCCGAACTCGATGAACTTCTCACGGCGAAACGACACCGAACCGGCGCCTCCGTCGCCGGAGCGGATATAGACTTTGGCCTGGTCGAGAAACTTCATCGTCTTGCGGTCTTTCTGGAACGGACTTCCTCTAGCATTTTCCGATTCGCATTGAACAGGTTCGGTGATCGTGGTTTGAGCCGATATCTGCGCGGACCAACTGCCGGGGAGGAGAGGTTTCCATGCGTCTGGTAAGCTATAATATCCAGTACGGCATAGGCCGCGACGGCAAATTCGACATGGCGCGCATCGCGGACTCCGTTCGAGAAGCCGACATCATCGCGCTGCAGGAAGTGACGCGCGGCCTCGATCGGAACGGCGGAGCCGATCTCGTGGCATTGCTCACCGACCTCCTGCCTATGCACTTTCCGGTCTTCGCCGCTGGCCTCGATGTCGATGCGGGCTCCGAGATAACCGGTGGGCGCGTGGTCACACGCCGCCTCCAGTTCGGCAACATGATTCTCAGCCGCTGGCCGATCCTTGCCACACGCAACCTTCTGCTACCGCGCACGCGCAGTTTCGATCGCGGCAATCTGCAGCGTTCGGCGCTCGAAGCCCTGATCGTCACGCCGCTCGGACCGCTTCGCATCTACAGCATTCATCTCGACCATCTCCATCATGAGGAGCGCCTGCGCCAGATCCGCCACCTGAAGGAGCGGATCCTCGCCTATCCGCTTGAAGGCGGCGCCATCACCGGGGCCGTCGAATACGGCTCCCCCGAGCCCCCGCATCCGGAGGATTTCGTGTTGCTCGGCGACTTCAACATGACGCCGGATTCACCCGAATACGAGCTCATGGCCGGCGGCATCGACTATGCCGAGGGCCGCCTGACCGTCGCCCACCATCCCGTCGACGCGTCCCGGATCGACGACGGCGAGACGGTGAGCTGGATCGACACCGAGCGCCCGGAAAGGCGCAGCCGCCTCGACTATTGCTTCGTCTCGGCCGGCCTTGCTTCACGCGTCCACAAGTCCTGGATCGACAGCGACGCCGCCGGTTCGGATCATATGCCGGTGTGGGTGGAGATGGAGTAGCGCCCCCTCACTGTCCTGCCGGACATCTCTCCCCGACGGGGAGAGAGAGGCCGGCCGCTCGATTTCCGCGAAAAACAAGCATTGGCGATTGGCGAAAGCGGTAGTCGAGAGCGACCTTCTCCCCGCCGGGGAGAAGTGGCCGGCAGGCCGATGAGGGGCATTTTCGCCGACTGTATCATCGGCATCACAACCTTCCCCAACTCCTCAAACTCACCCACGTCTTCCTGTCCAGCCTATAGCGTTCGACCGGCACCTGCCCCGCCACCAGCGAATTCAGCATGCCCTGTCCGGCATATTGGAAGCCGCATTTGTGGATCACCCGGCGCGAGGCTGGATTGATGACGCGGCAGGAGACATGCAACTCGCCAATGTTCGTGGCACGGAAGGCAAGGTCCACCAGGGCGTGCGCGGCCTCGGTCGCATAGCCCCGGTTCCAGTAGGGTTCGCCGACCCAGTAGCCGACCTCGAGCCCGCGATCGGTGCTGTTGAGCCCGGCGCAGCCGACGAAGGCGCCGGTCTCGGCAAGCGTGAGTGCATAGGAGCATCCGGCCCGACGCTTCTCCGCCGCCATGGCGATGAAGGCGCGCGCCTCCGCCTCGCCATAGGGATGCGGCATGCGCGACAACATTTCCGCGACCCGTCGGTTGTTGGCGAGCACGGCCAGGTCCGGAATGTCCTGCTCGTGCGGTGGCCGCATCACGAGCCGCTCGGTGACGAGCACCGGACAGTCTAGCGCCGTACTTTCGTCCTCGAAGTCGTCTTCCGTTTCCCTGATCATCGCAATCTCCTCGTGTTGCGTGTCTGGAGCAAACAATCCCGCTGCATCGGAACGTGGTGGGCCGATGCAGCGGCGTGAGATTCAAGCGGCATGGGCCGCGGGGAGCGCGGACTCCACCCCTTCGAAGGCTGCCCTGGTAAGCCGCGTCTTGATATGGCCGACCATCTCGTTGCGCGGCATCGACCAGATCGTTCCACCGCCACAGATTTCGAAACCGAGCTTCTGCTGGACGCGCTGCGAGACCGGATTGTCGGCGAAGACCGACGAGCGGATGGTCGTTATGCCCCGCGTCGCGAAGGCATGGGCAATCAGCGCCCGGGCGGCTTCCGTCATGAAGCCTCGGCCGTGCCAGGGTTCGGCGAGCCAATAGCCGAGCTCGGGCTCCGGCCCTTCACCTTCGATCGAGACGACACCGATCAGCCGCTCGCGATGGACGGTGTAGACCATCGCGTCGGGGTCGTCGCGCAGGCTGACGATCCAGTCTTCGGCGTCGGTCTGGACATAAGGGAAAGGCACGCGGGCGAGCATGCGCGCCACGGCCCAATTCGAGAGCCACAGTGCGATGTCTTCGGCATCGAGCGTGATGGGCTGCCGCAATGTCAGCCGCCGCGTGACCAGAATATGCATTGCCGTTCCTCCGAACGAGAAAAAGGGGAGATGGTCACCCATCTCCCCTGTTCCTTTTCCGGATTCTGCCCGGACACCGGTCCCCGAGATGGGTGCCGGTGTTGTGGTGCGGTACCGGCTACTCCGCTGCTTCCGTAATCGGGTTTACCGTTACGTAGGTTCGGCCGTTGGCTTTCTTGCGAAATGCCACCGCGCCGGCTTCGAGTGCAAAAAGGGTATGGTCTTTGCCCATGCCGACATTGGTGCCGGGGTGCCACTTGGTGCCGCGTTGACGTACGAGGATGTTGCCGGCGAGAACCTTCTCGCCGCCGAACTTCTTCACGCCAAGACGCTTGGATTCCGAATCGCGACCGTTGCGCGACGAACCGCCAGCTTTCTTATGTGCCATCGGTGTACTCCTTCAGGCCTTCTTACTCTGATTCCGCCGGGGCTGCAGCCTTTTTCGGCGCTGCCTTCTTGGCGGGCTTCTTCTCGGCGTCCGGAGCGGTCTCCGTCTTGGCCTCGGAAGCGGCTTCCGTCTTCGCCGCGGCAGCCTTGCTCGGCTTCGCACCACCGGTCAGGATCTCGGAGATCCGGATGGTGGTGAGCAGCTGGCGATGGCCGCGGGTACGGCGCGAATTCTGGCGGCGGCGCTTCTTGAACGCCAGAACCGTCGGCGCCTTGCCCTGCTCGACGACCTCGGCGGTGACGACGGCGCCGGCCACGAAGGGCGCGCCGATCTCTGCCTTGTCGCCTTCGCCGACGGCGAGAACTTCCGCGAATTCCACGATGTCACCGGCATTGCCGGCGACCTTCTCGACCTTCAGGAGGTCGTTGGCGGCGACGCGATACTGCTTCCCGCCCGTTTTGATGACTGCGAACATTTCTTGCCTTTCGCTGTTCGGTCGGCCTTGATGATCCGCCGGGAGCGGACCGGACCGTCTTTTTGTCAGTCGGTTTCGGTTATCCGGACCGATTCTTGGTCAAAGAACAAGTTCCGGGATCAAAGAACAACCGGCGCAGGGAGAGACCCCACGCCGGATGCTGGAGGTCCCTAACGCAGCCCTGCCCTCAAGTCAAGGCAAAGGCGGTGAAAAAGGCGGTCGAAGCCCCTTGCGGCGCGACCGCCCACCCGTTATCTAGTGCGCCGCGCCGGCAACGGCGAACCACGCCCCGCGGAGAGGTGGCAGAGTGGTTGAATGCACCGCACTCGAAATGCGGCATACTCGCAAGGGTATCGGGGGTTCGAATCCCCCCCTCTCCGCCAGCGATCTTTCGTTGCTCGGCAAGGCTCCGGTGCGTTTTTATGATCGTGACCAATCCAAATGGATGCTAGGGCTTCCAGTCGGGGTCGTTATCGGGGCCACACTGTCGGCACGTGAATACCCAAATCAGCCAGCTTTGACTGCCTCGGGCCGATAACCGACCTCACGTGCGATCCGACCCAGGACACCTCGAACGGTAACATCGAGTTGTTCGCCTTCAGAATAGTCTGCCGGAACGACATAATTTGCCCGGTCTTCAGCGATGAGACGCCCGATCTTATTCTGGGTTGCCTCCTTCTGCCACTCGCTCGGATCGAACACAGCAATCGCACAGCCTCCCTGGTGGCGCACCATCTTCATCGACGGTATGTCCGTGTCCCCATCCCCGATGAAAATCATTCTCTCAAATGGGATCGCACGTTCCGCCATTGGGACCCACTGATTTATGGCCGCGTTATCCCAGGCGTTGTCGATGCCCTTGTTAATAGGGAAGAGAAACTGGGTCTTGTTTGTGTAATTCACCGCGACAGACGGCCACACCGCCTTTCCAAACTCATCGTAGGCGAAACCTGAGGCAAAGACCCTCGTGAATTCGCTCCGGATTGAGCATCCGTCAATCATCTCACGCAACCCGGATGAAACGACGTAGTGTTCGAGTTGAATCTTTCGCTCTTTTGCGAACCGATTCATACGATCGAACCAGTGTGACACACCATTAAACAATGGCAGTCCCGCTCCATGAAAGCGAAGCCGCTCTCGCGTGACAGGATCACGCGACTTGTTGATCATCATCTGCATGTAGACGAGAATTTCGTCTGCGTCCTGACTGCGGGTTTCAGATTTTACTTCGTTCCAAAAATCTACTGGATTATCGTATCCAATCTCCGGAAGATAAGAGTGCTGCTGCATCGACCCAGGTGAAAGTGTCCCATCGAAGTCGTAAACAATAGCAGCTTTTGTAATTGCGTTGACGTTCATGGCCATCCCCCAATCAGACGCCCGCCCCAGGGGCAATCCCTGGGTTCTTTCCGATCAGTTTCTATACATTGATACATTGTTGGAGAAGCGAAAGAGCATTGCATTGGCAGCGGTTACCATCCACAAAGCATGCAACATGATCGTGCCGGGATAATCCTTGTCTCCCCTCCGAGGGCATCCTACACGAGACCATCCACATACATTCGGAGTCTCATATGTTCGCGAGCCTAGTTGGGCTGCGCTAGCCGATGATCTCTGCGGCGGTTAAGGAGCCGAGCACAGGATCAAAGTGATCAAAAATTTTCCAAGCAAAGAGCTGGAGTGATTTTGTCACAATCTCGATTGATGTCTCTACGTCGGTGTCATCATCGATCTGATCGCCAAGCATCTCCGACTTAGCCAAGCACATCCAGTCTCTCCCGACGCGCTGGTTGGGCCGGTGCAGTCTCTTCTTCTCCAGCAAGGAGACGTATCTTGCCCGGTTTTCTTCCTCACCAGGTCCGAGGTAGAGATAGGCGTTAATCTTTGAGCGTTCCCGCTTCAGTTCCAAGAGGATGAATCGTTTCGAGTCCGTCCAGTCGGCCTGCCTGAAGCCAGGCAGGTTGTCCCATTTCGCGTATGCAAAGCGCAGGATGGTCCCCTTGTCAGCGTCTGGAAGCACCTGAAGGTCGGGACCACAAAGGGATTTCGCAAGTTCGACCTTGCGATCCTTTAGTGCGTCGAAAAGATTGCCGATCGCGTCGGGCCTTCTATCGGCGAGGAAGTCGAGGGCTTCTCTGTGTCGCGACCATAGCTTTCGCGCAATTTCTTCGAGGCGTTCGTCTTCCAAGTGGTGTCTCCTCAGCATCCTCAGATATGCCCTCAGGCTTTCGCTAGCGGCGCTAGTGACTGCGGTCTCTGCGATCGGTTCGAATTCGTTAACAAGGTCACGGATTCTGAGGGGCTGCCAGTGATCAGGGTCCAGTGGCGGTTCGTCATGTTTAGTGAGAAAAACATTCAGGTGCTTCCATCCATCGGCGGTTTGCCACTCGCTTTCTACGATCCTCCGATATCTTTGAAGTTGGTCGGTGCCTTGTGTCGAATCGATCTTTAATTCGACCGGGATAACGATCTTCTCCGAGCGTAGGACAATCAGGAGATCGATGTTGCGCCATTCGCGTCGAACGTCAGCTTGCTCGATATCCATCAGGTGAACGTCAAGAGGCCTCAGGGGATTACCGCCGCCTCCTGGGTGCAAGGTGTTTCGAGAGATTGCCAGGAGAAGTGCTCGAAGCACGTCGCTATGAAACCCATGCGGACGGCTAGGATTCAAGAGGTAAGCAAGGAAGTTGCCATGCCGGACCTCGGAACGGACCATGCCAAGGGCTTCGAACGGGCAGAACTGGTCGAACTCCCCCTCGAGCGCGAGGAAATCGTTGTCCTCAACAACCAGTCTCTCGAGGTTCTGTTCTAGATGAGATGATTCAGCGCGCAAGTGATCCTCGGTTCTGCAAGCCTTGTAGGCGCGGTAGCGCCACCGGTTCAGAGACTTGCGCTGATTCGGTATATATGCCTAGTGCCTTCAACTTCGGCTTGCCGGGATAATCCTTGGCACCCTCCAGGGGGCATCCTACGCGTGATCTTCACTATCGATTGGAGACCGCATGGCAACGATCCGGAAGCTCAGAGGACGATGGCAGGCGCAAGTCCGTCGGCGTGGCATGAAGCCACGCGCCAAGAGCTTTGACAGCAAACTCGAAGCCGAGAAGTGGGCGCGCGATCTAGAGGCCCAGGTCGATCGCTTCGGCTCAGCTCCGGACACAAAGATTCTGGAGAGCACTACCCTCGGCGACCTGCTAGAACGTTATCAACGCGAAGTGTCGCCGACAAAGCGTGGCGCTGTCCAAGAAGTTCAACGGATTGACGTGCTCCGCCGTCATGAGCTTGCTTACCGGACGATGATCGGGTTGAGCCAGCAGGACATTGCGTCGTTCCGGGATGAGCGCCTCCGGTTGGTAGCTCCATCTACCGCCGTGCGTGAGCTTGCGATTCTTAGCCACGTCGTTGAGGTCTCGATCCGAGACTGGGGACTACCGCTCGCGAAGAACGTCGTGAAGCTCGTTCGTCGCCCGATCATTCAGAACGAGCGTAGCCGACGTCTGACCGGTGACGAGGAACAGCGCCTTCTTGACGGTTGTGACAGCGGCAAGATCCCTTATTTTCGGACACTGCTGATCGTCGCAATCGAGACCGGGATGCGCCGAGGGGAGATTCTGGGGCTGAGGTGGTCGGATATCTCGCACAATCGCCGCGTGGTCAGCTTGACGATGACCAAAAACGGAACCAATCGCGACGTGCCACTGTCTCAACGCGCCTTCGGCGCGCTTATGGACTGGAGGGCTCGCGCAGACGTAGATCAATCTACTATCTTTCCAATGACTGCCGGTGGGTTGGAGCAAGCGTGGTATCGTCTTCTCAAGCGCGTCGACATTAACGGACTGCGCTTTCATGATCTGCGCCACGAAGGCGTCAGCCGTCTATTCGAGCGGGGTTTGAACGTGATCGAGGTCAGCAGCATCAGCGGACACAAGGAGATGCGGACGCTGCGCCGATACACCCACCTTAGTGCTGACGATCTCGTCGCTCGCCTGGGATAGATTGATCTACACAAATGTTCAGCCTAGCGATCCTATAGCTCTTGGTCGTTTAGCAAAGTCCTAGAAGCGACCCTGTCATCGAAGGGGATGCTTCGGGTCGCCACCGACGCTCCGGCATCGTAGCCACCGCTCCCGGCATCCGATACTTTCCATTCTGCAAACTTCTGCGGTTACTCGACGCAGAAACCGAGCCGGCAAGGGCGCATCATGACGATGGCTAATACGTGCACTTCTTATCCAAGATAAGAAGATCCTTGTCGCTATCTTTCCCGTAAGTTGACACGAATGAGCGGATTTTCATGTTTTCGGCGAGAAACACGGCTTTATCATATCTCACGGACGAAAACTATTTGGTATCGTGTGAGATCGCTTCATTCGTTCTGTTCGGCTCTGAAGAAATCCCTGCTCGCCACCCGTCGAAATTATCTTTGAAAATTGTCCAGCAAGCCTCCGCGATTTCGCTATATCATTATGAGTAACGGCCCAGCGCCTTACACCCCTACAATTCATCCCGAATAACGCGCCTTTCCCGCACGAAGGATTTAGCTATGTCTGAAACTCCCAAATCGCCAGAACATCGCAGGATCGATACGCTTATCGAAACGGTTCAGCAGCATCCGACCGATTTCCTAAAGGACGAGCGGCGTCTGACGGCCGTGAAGTGGTTCGAATATCGCTTTTTGTCTCCGAGGGCAGCAAACAGGCTTTTCATGCGAACCTATCAGGAGACCTTTCGTCGGAAGTTCGCCCAGGAAGTCGACCACGAACGCGCGTCCACGGTCAATGGTGTTAGCGCCATGGCGGTAAAAAGGGATGCTCGACAAAGAAGTCAACTGGCTGCGGCCCGTCAGCGCGCGGACAGGTTGGGGATCAGTTATCCTTGCTATATTGAAGCCGCATTTGACTTCGCTTTGCGGCGAGGAGACAAGCGAAAATTCCTCCCCCTCCCGAGCGAACTGCATGGCAATCCGAGGGCAGCTCCATTGTTTGCGCAGTATGTTAAGCAGCGGTGGCAGGAGCAGGTTTCGAATGGTCTCGTTCGCGTCGAGCATCCTGCCTATCTGATCGAAAACTATCGAGGGATGGCAGCTCAGGACGACTTCAGACGCTTCATTCTCGACCATGTGGAGCAGGCCAGCATACCCCTTCATCGCGCTATCCTGAAGTTCACATATGAAAGGAAGCAAATCCCGGCCGAGCTGTTCAAGTCCATTGTGCCGCAAGAGCGTTTCGAGCAAGCACTGGCGATCGTGGCTAGCGATTTGCAACACCAGCCAATTGATGATGCCTCGGAGCCGCGCTCTCCGACGCGGCTCTGGCCGACATGCTTCGGCATGCACTACACGCATGAGCCGTCATCGGCTGAGTGCTCCGCCTGCCCGCAGGTCCTTGGTTGCAAGAAAGTTGGCGATCTGGTCCTGAGAAAAGCCGCCGCGCAAGCTGGAGTGCCTGACCCTGCTGGAGATTATAAACGGAGAATGGATCGGGAGCGGCAGCAACGGTGCCGGAACCGGAAGCGGGAGGAAAAGGACGCTGCCCGTTTCAGTACGCGCCCCAACACTTCAACTTCTCTTCATCCCTAACCGGAGGAATTGAGAAAGAGAACCGGAGGTGTCACGCTACCAAGTATTCTTATATCTCTTAATATGAGGAATTATTAAGAGAATTGGCAGCGTGACACCCCAGCCTAAGAAACGCTCCGGCTCGTAAAAGGCTTGTCTCTGCGCCGAAGGAACATAACTCGTCTACAGGCATCGCAGGTTTGCGCGCGTCTACCGCTCGACGCTTATTAGGACTCCCTGGCGCGCGTTAGTGCTGGGACGCACAATTCCTCATCTGACGCGTCGGAGCCAGCCAGTGAGCCTCTGTGTGTCACCTAGCGGCCTCCTGGCCGGCGACGTCGACCTTGAGAACGCGGAGTAGAGTGCGAGGATGGATACCGTGCTTCTCGGCGATCGTCTCGACTGATGCAGAGCCGTTTGCAAGAGCCAGACGAGCTTCCCGGCGCTGCTCCCCTGTCAAAGCTGGTCGTCTTCCGATCTGCCTCCCACGAGCACGAGCAGCAGCCATTCCGGCGCGGGTTCGTTCGCTGATTAGTGATCGCTCAAATTCTGCCATGGCCGCCAGAAGATGGAACAGCAGGCGCCCGCCAGATGACGACGTGTCGATCGCTTCACTCAGAGATCGAAACTCGATTCGACGCTCTCCTAGCTCGGAGATCAGCTTGATGAGATCCACCAGGGAGCGGCCTAACCGGTCGAGCCGCCACACCACGAACGTGTCGCCTGGCCGGAGCTCATCGAGCACGGCAGCCAGTCCAGGGCGCTCGAAGTTCGCGCCAGATATTCCTTCATCGGTGTAGATTCTTACGCATCCCGCTGCTCGCAATGCTATCTGCTGTAAATCCAGATTTTGATCGGTTGTGGAAACGCGGGCGTATCCGACTTGTCTCATGCGCAGTTATCCGGTCTGTAAGAAATTCACTGGCGTTTTCAATGAGATAATACCCGTTCCCACCTTGACGAAAAGGAACCTTTTTGTGCAGCCTGGCTTTCCTGTTGGCCACTGAATGCCATGCCAGAGAAATCAACTGGTTCCGTCTCCGGCGGATCAGCAGCAGGTCAATAGGGCAAGGGTTCCCTTTCGTGCGGATGAAATGGGTCGAAGCACGCCGGAGGGGTGATGTGCATGCGGGTTAACGACAACCTTCTCTTCTCGGGCGTTTTCAAAGGCGCTTTGGCCTCGCTACGCTACGTCGCCCTAGGCTCGGCGCTGCTCGGCAGCGCGCCAGCCTTCGCAGGTGGCCTGGACACTGCCTACAGCAACGCGATGATGCCCTATGTGGTTCTCAAGCGGGGGACAATAGAGTGTGGCAAGCCAGCGGGGGAACACATCGCTTACAAGGCTCGAATGCTCGGCATTCTCGGTCGGATCCCTAATGTTGACCGGGTTGGTGCAGACCGGGAAATCGAACGTGCGTTCGAGCGGGAAACGTTGGGCTCTAGCAACCCGACCTGCTCGGATGCGCTTTTGGAGCGATACCAGTATACGCTGGAGAACAGCGCAGAAATGGCGCTTCAGTATCTCGCGGAAGAGGTTCAGAGCCGGCAGCGCAATAATTGGTAGACCTATCTACAGGTGGCCGAGAGTTACACGGAGGAATTGGCCGTTAGCCACTTCTCAAGAGCGGCTATCACGGAAAGACGAAGTCCGTAGCCTTTCGAGAGGGCAAGGCCGAGTGATGGATCCAGCTTTGTAAATCCCATCTCGTCCATAATCTCTCCCGCGCTAATACCGCGTTTGGCCTTGATGTGATTGATACGGGCTACCGTTGCCGGGAGAAGATAGCGACCCGTAGATATAGATGTGGCTGTTGCCCCAGCGCTCGACGAGCCTGTCGGCAGGACCCCTGTCGTGGTCAACCAGGCCAAGAAATCCTTTCGCTCTGAGTTGGTAGACTTGCTCCAGGCGTTCTTGAGCTCCTGCAGCCGTGTCCTGGGTTTCTTCAGGCCCGAAGCCTTTGTCGCTTCAGTGACTGTCCGGTATTTCCCGTCTACCAGATCAGCGTAGATCGTCGGATAATCCCGTATAAGTCGCTCCTCATAATACGCGTTGCCGCGCTTCTGCTTCTTCGTCATTTCGATGTCCGGTCAAGCACTATCGCCCCAATCGACCAGTGGAGACTCGCCGGTGCGTTTGGCATGTCGGACGCTAGATGCAATGTCAGAACATGCGGCGTCAGCCGGTGAGCATGCTTGAGTGAATGGTGCGATCCTGATGGGTCGCAATGCCCTTGTGTCTTCTCTGAATTGGAAGAGCTTACCCTATCGTCTTATCGATCAAGCTAAAGTTCCGGTTCGTCGGCATGCAGAATAAGCAATGGCCGCCGCTGGCCTCGGCCCAAACCGAGCCGATCTGTCGCTTGACAGCCTCGCTTTCGTAAAGGTGCGCGCCCTTGTATTCGACCACAAGGATGCGCCCGTCCGTCAACATTGCGACAAAGTCGGGATAGAACTTATCGTGCGGGAGTTGGAGCCAGAAGGACGACTTTTTCCGATCGATGTTCCTGATCCAGTAGCGAACCTTATCGTGTCGGTCGAGGTGCAGCGCGCAATCGAACTCTTCTCCGCTGCTTCCCAGGTCGCCGACGAGCCGGGTGTAGTGTTTGATGAACTTAGTCGCTCCGGCGTAGGGCTGGTTGGGAGCGTAAGTCTGTTCGTCAAAGATAATGGAAAGGTCGGAGCTGACTGCGAAGTCTGCGGCATTCGCAGCGAAAAGGGCGTTGTATTGTTCGACCTCGCGCTGGCCCCGCAGTTCGTTGATCATAGCGGCCATAGCTTTCCGCAGGTCATATTTATAGCGAGCAAGAACCTGAAGCTCGATACCGGATGCCATTAGAACTTCAATCGCCCGTGTGATGAATACAATGGCGCTAGGCTTGGTGATATCGGGGTGGGCGATCCCCAAATCGATCCAGTGCGCAAGGCGCGCAAGGCTCCAAGTCGGCTCCTGAATTACGCCAGCAAGATCTCCCTGAACCTTCTTGGCGAAGGCAATTTCGATCTTGCCTTTGTCGCCAACGTCGATCTGACCGGTCTGGCTGTTGTCGGCTACGCGGAAACGCGTGGCTATGGGCGATGGGGCACACTGGTCAAGTCGCCACGGCAGGTCAAGGAAATGCTCCTGCGAGAAGAGTTGAAGCTCCCCTTGCTTCCGAAAGCCCAGCATGGGCACTACAAAGGGCGGCTTGTCATCCTCCTCGGCGGCGGAAGTCTGAAAGTTGTTTGTTTTGGCATACAGACGATCGATGGCTTTCCCGACTTTGGGCACCGCTGCAAGGGCCAGGTGGAGCAGGTTGCGATTCTCCCGCGTCATGGGACCGGTGTAAGTCAACATACTGCTCTCGGAATCGAAAGTGATTCGCGATTTCACGGACGCCGGCAGGCGCGCAAGTGCCGCTGCGACTACCGGTGCAGCGTCCTCAGGCAGCGGGTCGGATTTGTAGGGCGCGCTAGCGTCGGCCTCGGCAAATCCAAGGTTCTGCTGCGGCGCGATAATTTGCGCCGCTTCCATCGCATTGAATCCTGCGCCCTCAACGAGTCCGTCGCGCAACTGCTGCGCCGTGGTATCGAAACTGCGCGAGACGATAAAAGCGTAAGACTGGTTCAGCGCATCGCGCCGCTTGCGTTTCGCGCGCGGCATCCGCAGGACGCGGCCAAGAATCTGCTCAACTGCGACAGGTGAGACCTGATCCGCGACCGAGCAAAGCACATATGCGAAGGGACAATCCCAGCCCTCTTTCAGCTTCGACACTGTGATGATGTAGCGGACGGGGCACTTATCGCTGCGGATGTCGCCGATCGCGTCGAGGTCTTTGCGCGGTCCGGTGTGGACCGCGATTTGCTCCTTGGGGATACGCTGATCATCCACAAGGTATGTTTCGATCTTTTCCCAAGTGTGGCGCGTGGGATCATCCTTCGACGCACTTTGCGCCTGAAACAGGATAATGGGACGGATGTATTCGCCTGTTTCGGCCTGTTCCGCCTTCGCGGCCTCTTCCAGCGCCTTCTGACAATCCAGCGCCGCGCCGATGGTCTTGACCCAATCGGCATCGGTAGTCAGTCGGATCGGCATTTTGATCATCTCCTCGGCCTTCAACTCGGCGGCAGAGACGGAATAGAGGATGTTCGATGCATGCTTCTCGCGAGCCGGATCATGTTCCGTCTGCGGGGTGGCAGTCAGTTCTAGGATCAAGGACGGATTGAAGCGCGCCAAGGTTCGGAAGGACAGTTCCGTGCGACCGTTGTGGGCTTCGTCCACGATCACCATGGGGCGATGAAGCTTTAGTAGGTTCGCCAGCGAATAGACTGGACGGGAGCCGCCCTCCACGAGGTCAAGCGGAATAATCTGGTCCTGGGTCAGGTTGGCAAAGTGATCCATCAGAACGCCGGCGTCCTCGTAGACTTTTAAGCCTTCGGGGTTTTCCTTACCGCTGTCATCCTCGCGGCGGAAGGATTGTATGGTCGAAACGATCACCACAGCTCCGCCGGTCGCGTCTGCCTTGGACATGGCAAGCGCCTCAGCTTTCGTCATCACCGTGAAGTTGCGGTTGAAAGCCTGAAGCAAAGCCGCGCGATAGGGATGGGTCTCATCTCTCAATGCCGCTACGGTCTGCTCGAAGATCGGGGTTGAAGGGACAAGCCACAATACTGTCGGGTTCGTGGTTTGTAGAAAGTCCCTTGCGGCGATGCCGATGGAGTGAGCCGCGATCAGCGTCTTGCCGCCGCCGGTCGGAACTCTAAGGCAGATGTAGGGCGTGCCCTCTGCAACCGTTGGCGCGTTGCGAAAGGGCAAGTTAGTGGCCTTGTAGAAGGCAATGCTCGCGCCCATCGCGGCCGTGTCCCTGAGGAAGGTGGAAAAGCGGTCAAGCGCTAGCCGCTGATACTCTTTCAGATCGAAGTTGTTCGCAGTCATATCAAACCCCCGCGATCTGGTAGGGGATCTGCTTGAACACGACGCCTTCGGCTTTCAGGCGGTCGGCACTTACTGTCGTGCCTTCGGCATATACGACGCGGTTGCCTTCAAAGCCTTCTGGCGGCGGTGGCAAGGCAGTCAGCGCATCGGGCGTCAACACATTGCCAAGCGCCTCGCGTGGCATGCCCTCTTGCCCTGCCGCAAACAGCAGATAGACGGCCTTCTCCCGGTTCTTGCCGAGGTAGGGGTTCCCTTCTGTTGTCTTCGACGGCAATGGCGTCCCAGTTTCCACAAAGAAAACATGGGCAGCCAGATCGGGAAAAGACACGGCCCCGTCAATGTCGCCGAACTCGTTGAAGAGCGGAACGCCAAGGCGGCAGTAGCGGAAACCACCGCCGAGTCCGTCGACTGGTTTCGTCGGATCTCCGCCCTTCCCATACCCTGTAATGACACGGCGGAGACGTTCGGCCGTCGTCTCCACTGACGTCTTCTTGTCCATTTCAATGAGGATAAAATTGCGCTTTCTGCCGTCATGCCGGTTCATCTGCATGATAGCTTGGCCCGTTGTTCCAGAGCCAGCGAAAGAATCCAAAATTATATCGTCCGACTTGCTAACATAGGAAAGCAAGTGACTTACAAATTCCACAGATTTGGGATTCTTGAAGATGTCACGCCTTCCAAAAATAGATTCAAGATCATTCGATCCTTTTCGGGAATCAATGTTAAAGACGCTTCGGAAGGGGAAGCCAACTTCTTTTAGATAAGCTTTTAACTCTGGAATCTTGCTTTCATCTTTGCCAAAGATGATCCTATCCTCTGCAAGCAGTTCCTTCATTCGATCTTCGGGAAAGCGCCAACCCCAAAGTGGTTTTGCACAATTCTTCTTAGTTCGTGGATGCTCGATTTCGTATTGATATCCGTTTTTCCCAGGGTTCTCTAGATTTCTTCGGGCGACATATACTCCGCGCTCATCGACAAGTTTATACCGAGCAAGGTCTCCAAGAGACTTAGAATTTTTCTTTACAAACTTCGAAAATTCACGCGCTCTTTCTGCAACACTATCATGTTCAGCTTCTATTTTCGCGAACACATCAAGCATTAGTTCTTTTGTTTCGTTCTCCGGCCCGGTCCATTGTTTTGGCAATTTCTCTTTGTTCTTGGAGTAGATTACAACATACTCATGCTCGTTCGCGAGTTGGGTTGGATTATTGTCTGTTGCGTTTTTCCAGATAGCCGTTCCAACATGATTGCGTCTACCGAATAGCTCCGCCAAAAGAAGATGAAGAGTTGATTGCTCGTTGTCGTCGCAACTAACGAAGATAAGTCCATCTTCCTTCAAGAAGTCCCGAAGTAGCCTTATGCGTGGATACATCATACATACCCACTTGTCGTGGCGACATAGGTCTTCGCTTTCTTTTCCAACCGCCCGCCCAAGCCATTCCGCTATTTCGGGTGAGTCAACTCTATCACTGTATGACCAATCCGACTTACCGGTATTATAGGGAGGGTCGATATAATATGCACTTAACCTGTCCAGCGTAATAGGGAAGTAGCGCTTTCAAAGCTTCCAGATTGTCGCCCTGAACCAGAAGATTTCCCGCGTCAGTATCTCCCGCAGACAACGCAGCATCGCAATGAACCAACCGATAGGGCACTTCCTTGTGGTGGTGTTCGACCGCCTCTTTCCCGATCCAGTTCAACGATGGCATGTGCAATCCTTCTGTCGGACAAAATCACGTTGTTCTTAATAGGTGATTCTTCGCTATCGCGACGTAGCTACTAGGGATGCTGCAGAGAAGTCCACAATCGCGAGATGGCGGTGCAAAAATTCGAAAGGACACGCCGGCCACTAGCCTGGACAAGTGGGTGCAGGCAGCTAGAAGTTGCGAAGATCTAATTGATGCATGAGGTGCGACGTGAGCGACATCAAGCTGTTTCATTTCGGCGAAGGAGGCGTTGCGGAATTGCCGGGATCTGCCGTCCAGGTGGAGAAGTCGCTCCAAGGCATGTTTGAGGCGAACCTGGAGGCTCTGCTTGGGGTGCGATTTCTAGCCAGCGAACATTCAACCGGACCTGTCCACGGCGGCCGAATCGATACGCTAGGTCTGGATGAGGATAATTCGCCCATCATCATCGAATACAAGCGTTCGGTGAACGAGAACGTGATCAACCAGGGACTCTTTTACCTCGACTGGTTGCTCGACCATCGCAAGGAGTTTCAGTGGCTAGTAATGGAGCGCCTCGGACCGGAGGCTGCGAAGGGAGTTGATTGGTCCGCACCCCGACTTCTTTGCGTGGCAGGCGACTTCACCCGCTACGACGAGCACGCGGTCAAGCAGATCGCACGGAATATCGAGCTCATCCGCTACCGGCGGTTTGGCGATGACCTGCTGATGATGGAATTGGTGCATGCCTCAAGGGCGAATCGTTCGGGCGGTTCGAAAGTCTCGGCAGATTCGAGGCAGCTCAGCACCTCTGAACAGACCGCCGATGGCGCCCAGGAGAACGATCCATATCTCAGCCAGCGGATGAGCTATCGGCTTTCCCAGTCCCCGACAGAGCTTCGCGACATCTATGACGCGGTCTATCAATTCCTGGCAGGCCTAGGTGATGACGTCCAGGTGAAAGAACTGAAGCTTTATACGGCGTTCAAGAGGCTCAAAAATTTCGTATGCATGGAGATCTACCCGCAAGCCCGCACGGTGACGCTCTACCTAAAGGTCGATCCAAGCACCGTGGCGCTCGACAATGGTTTCACGCGAGATGTCAGCAACGTTGGGCACTTCGGCACCGGCGATCTGCAGGTAACGCTCAAGTCAATGGCTGACTTCGAGAGAGCGCAGCCCTTGCTGCGTCAGGCTTACGAAGGGGGATAGGTTTGCACGCTAGATTCACCTCAATTGTCGGCTTCGATTCGGCCTGGACTGACAATCCAAGAGCTCCCGGAGCAATATGTGTCATTCGCCTGGATGGTGACGGCGCGCATCTGCATCTCGCCCCTCGGCTCGCCTCGTTTGCTGAGGCCCTGGATATCATTCAAAGAGAGAACAACGACGCGCAGAAGTGTGTGGTGGCCCTGGATCAGCCGACAATCGTCCCCAATCTCACTGGCTCGCGTCCGGTCGACAAGGTAGCCGGCTCGCTGATTTCCTGGATCGGGGGCGGCGTTCAGCCCGCCAGTCGGTCCAAAAAGGGCATGTTCGACGATGCTGCGCCAATTTGGCAGTTCAAGCAGGCACTGGGAGCAGCGGAAGAACCGGAGTTCGCACGAACGGCAACCAGCGGCCTCTTTCTGCTCGAAGTCTTCCCCGCTCTGGCACTGGCTGCCATTGAGAGCGCGTTCTGTTCAAGGCTTGCAGCTCCGAAATACAACCCTTCCAACCGGAAGCGGTTCAAGATCAGCGACTGGCAGGCAGTCGCTGAGGCCGTAAGGCGTTTCGGCACGCTGAACTCGCTGCGACACTTAGACGAATGGTGTTCGGTGGTCGCGAGTTCCGAGGCGCCGAGAAAGGCCGACCAGGACAAGCTGGATGCCATGATCTGCGGACTGATCGGGTTGCATTGGCTGGTCGCTCCGCGCGACCAATCGGTGATGATCGGCGATCTCGAGAGTGGCTACATGATCGCGCCGGCGATCAGAGGCGTGCATGAGAGGTTGCAAGGTGCGGCGCGACAGAGGGATGTGCCGATCGCGTGAGACGAGGCAACAGGCACAGGCCGGCCACTCCCGTTGCTGGAGAATAGCCAAGCTTGAGCAGCGGATTTTGCAGTCGGTCTACGACGCCGTTATCTAGTGCGCCGCGCCGGCAACGGCGAACCACGCCCCGCGGAGAGGTGGCAGAGTGGTTGAATGCACCGCACTCGAAATGCGGCATACTCGCAAGGGTATCGGGGGTTCGAATCCCCCCTCTCCGCCAAGCAGCTTAGTGTCCCATTACTCGTAAGCCAGCTTCATCCATCTTTCGGAGATGGATGCTCCGGCATCAGCGATCTCTGAGTCCAGCTTGGCTTCATCCGCGATCTGACTTTGCATCGAACTCAAAAGCCGATTGTATTCATCAACGTCCGCTTGATCTCGGAACAGGAGTTGGCCCAGCTCATTCGTTGAGAATGTTCCTTCTCTTGAGAGCAAAAAGGCCGTTACCGAGGCCATCGATTGAAAAAGGCGGTCGTAAAGATTAGTTCGGCGCTCGACGAAGGCGCGCTCCGTCGCTCTTTTGTCCATGAACCCAGACGCGATTCTTTTGCGGGTCATCTCGGGCAGCCGAGCAGCGATATCGCTCACTCGGCGCTTCTCTTCCCCTAACAATTCGTCCACCCGTGGCATGATCCGAGCTACCAGGGCGCGTTTTTCTTTTGCCGCGGCATTGGCCGCCAGCAATGATTCTCGACTGGCAACCTGCTTTGTCGAAAAGATCTCGTCTAAGGCGGGGTCTGTCAGTTCATCGAACAGCCGCTGGACCTTGAAATTTGTATCCAAGGCAATTTGCTGAACGGATCTCATGGCTGCCCCGATGCCGGTGGTCGATCCCTGAATTGCGCTAGCAAGATTGCCAGGACCGGCGGCGCGAACCTCCGCCTGAAATTTCTTGGCGTCATAAGTTGCAGCGATTTCTTCGTGGTTGATGAATATCAGGAGGAGTGCCGCCAGCCCGAGAACAACATCGTAGCGCGCTGGCCTCCCGGACCTTTTGGCACTCAAGGCCGCTATTGGCATGCCAATGAGAGGGACTAGAAATGACTGACCGAAAAGGTATGCAAAACCGTCCGCCGTGCCGCCGTAAACATAGAACCCAAGACCTACCAGCACGGCAGAAAATGTTATGAACGCGATCGCGTTTCGAAGTCCCATGGAGCCCCCAAGCTTTCTGGCCCTTATACCATGACTTTCTCCTTTACTACTATTCGACGATACACTCGTGCCCCAACAACCCTCCATCCTCGCCCCATCGTCGCACCGCCTGTATTCGTCCTAGGGGGTGACCTCACAAATTGGGGGCGTCGGCAACCAGCTGTTCGACGTGCTTCATCTCACTTTGCTTCGCCGCGACCCGGAGTTCCGCTCCCGCCGCGGTGAAACTCTAGCCCCTCGCCCTAGTGCAGCGTGCTGACAAGGTTGCGGATCCTTCGACCCCTGCCGGGATTATCCTTGGCTTCCTTCGTTCTTAGAGCGGCTAAGTCCCGCCGGTGGAACGGTTCATGTCTCCAACCGTTGATCTGCCCGAATTGCTTATTTCATGTCTATGTCTGTTCTTTTCACGGAGGAGTAGATGCGAGCCATTCTTGCGCTAGCGAGTTTCACCCTTCTCATCCATCCGGCGCTCGCCCAACAGCCGGCTGACGGTCAGAAGGTGATGGTTGGACCGTGGGCGATTGAGACCACCTACAAAGGGGAACAATTCGAGCACTGCACCATGACCAGATCGACGCCCGATTTTGATGTGGTGTTTCTCCGCAATGGGGATGGCACCGTGCTTGTTCTCAAATCGCCCAACTGGCGGCTTGAACGTGGCAAGGCTTACGACGTGCGTTTGTCGGCAGGGTCGCAATCCATCGACGCCACGGCGCTGGCGGAATCGTCCTCGGTCACCATCGCGCTTCCAGACCAGCCGTTCAACAAAAGGCTCCGGATGGCGAACCGGCTCAACGTGCAGGGCGAGGGCGCCGTCATGACCGTTCCACTGGACGGAAGCAAGGCTGGCCTCGAGCGGCTGGATCAGTGCTTTGAAAAGAACAGCCAAGGAGCGGCGAGCAATCCCTTTGTCGCTCCCGAGCGGCGGCCCTAGCCTCCTGGGCGGTATTCTCGCCAACGCCGAAGGTGGAAACGCCAAATTGCGGCGCCGCCCCATCCGTCAAGCCGGAGTATCCGTGTCCCGGATTTGCAGGTTCCTGGGAAGCGGCAGGCTCGAACATCGCATATGCAGGTCGCGGGCGAAGAGCTTCCGTTCCTTTTCCTGTTGCTCCCTGCCGGCGGCCGCTATCCCAAGTCCATAGGGGCCGAGCAGCAGAGCGACTCCCATGTTCAATGGCTTCGTTTTGCCATCCTCGTAGGTCAAGGCCGCCTCGCGGATTTGTTCGCATTCCGGCGATCGCCATTTCGGGTCTTCAGCCGAGAGCGTGGCCGCATATTCGGCGGGCGGCGTGGTACACCCCGCAACCGCCACCGCCAGCAGCAAAGCTGCTCCCGTCGATACTCGATCCATCGCCATGTGTCGTTTAGGCTCCATCTGTCAGGCTGGTCGCGCAGCAATCCTTACGACATGGATTCGACCAGCGGCTCGGCCCATCGTCGCTCTTCCCAACAATCCCCAGACCCGGCCGACCATTGCCGGGTCGGAATCGAGTCTGCAAGCCGGAATTGCTTCCGGCGCCGGCGTGCCGGCTTCTCTTCCTCGGTTTCGCCCTTCGGGCTCGGCGTCCGAGAATGACAAGGCGGGGGCGTTGCCCGCAAGCCGGCAACGTTGGCGCCTGGCGAGACCACGGCACGCCTGGCCACGTCACCTCTGCTCTAGGTGTCCGGGGAAAAACCGGCTCGACCGCTGGTGATATCCGCAACCAGCTGCTCGACCTCGGGCATCTCGGCCTTGTGAACCGCAACACGCAATTCGGCACCTGTCGCCGTGAAGCTCTGGTCGAGCAGTTGAACCGTCGGCAACGCGGCGAGGCGAGCCTGCACGATTGCCAGATCGCCGAACGGACAGGTGACGGTCACTTCCACTTTGTCCACAATCGGAACCTTCTCGGCAGCGCGCAGGCACAGAGCGGCGGTGCCGCCATAGGCGCGGATCAGGCCGCCACTGCCGAGCAGCACGCCGCCGAACCATCGCGTGACGACGACGGCTACACCGTCCAGCCCTTGCCCGTCGATGGCCTGCAGGATGGGTTTCCCCGCGGTGCCGCTCGGTTCGCCATCGTCGCTGAAGCGATAATTCTGCCCGATGCGCCAGGCCCAGCAATTGTGATTGGCGGATGGATCGGAGTGCCCGACGATGAACTCTTTCGCTGCCACCTCTCCGGCAACCGGGCCTGCAATGGCCACGAACCGGCTCTTCTTGATCTCCTGGCGAGCGGTCTCGGTGGCGGTGAGTGTGCTGAGATTAGCCATGGGCACCCTCTAGCATGCGGATCGCCGCAACCAATCTCGGAATGTGCAACGATCGCCCTCTGCCCTGGCAGCACGTTCTCTTGTGGTGAGTGCGCCAAACCTCGTCGATGACCGACCGGTCCGCGCGGCAAGCGTCACTCCTGCTCCGGAACTTTCAGGATCACCGTATCCTCGGCCCGAATCCTTCGGCCGTCCTGGGTGCGGACATCCAGCCTGACCGGCAAGCCGGTTTCACGCTCCACCAGCTGCGAATGTCGTTCGTCGGCCTCGAAGAGATGGCGTTCCCCGAATTGCCGAAGCGCAACCATCACCGGAAATAGGTCCCGGCCAATCTCCGTCAGGCGATACTGCATGCGGCTGCCGCCATCCTCGGCGGGAACGAGCTCGAGGATTCCACGGGAAACGAGCGTCCGAAGGCGCTCCGAGAGGATGTTCTTGGCAATACCGAGGCTCTTCTGGAATTCGCCGAAGCGCGTCAGGCCATCGAAGGCGTCGCGCACGATCAGCAGCGACCACCAGTCGCCGATCACATCCAGCGAACGAGCGCTGGGGCAATAGTCTCCTTTCAAGCTTTTCCGCCCGACCACCGAATGACTCCAACTTCCGCGCACACTCCAAAAGGCAGTTGCATCATAAAACCGGATGGGATAACGATTCAAATGGTTTCATAATAAAACCTATTTTTGCCGGAGACCACCCATGAATTCCTTACAAGACGCGGTGCCTACCGCCGCCGCGAAGGATTGCGCGCGCGCCCAAGATACCCGGGCGAGAAGCAGCGGGCCTGCAACCGGCGAGCCACCGCCGACGCCACTGAGCGGGTCGGTCACGGTACTTTTTGCCGTTGCGAGCGGACTTGCCGTCGCCAACGCCTATTTCGCTCATCCCATGCTCGACGTCATGGCGGACGATCTCCGGCTCTCCCGGACAATCGCCGGGCTGATCGTCGGAGCTACCCAGGTCGGATATGGGCTGGGCCTGATTTTGCTCGTGCCGCTCGGCGATCTCGTCGACCGGCGCAAGCTCATTGTCGGCCAGTCGCTGCTATCGGTCCTGGCGCTGGCATGCGTGGGCTTGTCGTCGACAGGCGCTGCGCTACTCGCTTCGATGGCTGCGGTCGGACTTCTGGCCGTCGTCACGCAAGCGCTGGTCGCCTATGCCGCAAGCCTGGCGCGGCCCTCTGAGCGTGGGCAGGTGGTCGGCGTCGTCACGAGCGGCATCGTTCTCGGCATCCTTCTTGCTCGGGCGGTGGCCGGCATGCTGACCGACCTTTTCCATTGGCGGGCGGTCTACTTCGTTTCCGCTGCCTTGACTCTCGTCATCGCCGTCCTTCTCAGTAAGGCGCTTCCGCGACAGGAGAGATCCCGCCCGACGATTTCCTATCGACGCCTGATCGGTTCCATGCTGACGCTCTTTCTCGACGAACCGGTCCTTCGCATCCGCGCCGTCATCGCCATGTTGATCTTCGCCAACGTCACGACGCTGCTTGCACCGCTGGTGCTGCCGCTGAGCGCGCCTCCTTTTTCGCTCTCCCACACCGAGATCGGCCTCTTCGGCCTTGCAGGCGCCGCCGGCGCGCTCGGCGCGGCGAGAGCCGGGCGCTGGGCGGATCGCGGCCATGGCCAGCGCACGACCGGCATCGCGCTCGCCCTCATGCTGTTCGCCTGGCTGCCGATCTCGCTGTTGCCGCACTCGATCATGTGGCTGATCGCCGGCGTATTCGTCATCGATTTCGGCCTGCAGGCGACCCATGTCACCAATCAGGGCATGATTTACCGCGTGAGGCCCGACGCCCAGAACCGCCTGACCGCCACCTACATGGTGTTCTATTCCATCGGCAGCGCGATCGGCTCGTCATTCTCTACATTCGTCTATGTCCACGCTGGCTGGAATGGCGTCTGCCTCGTTGGCGCTGGCATCGGCGCCCTGACGCTTGTCTTCTGGGCTCTGACCTTGCGGGCAACGCCCGCCGCCGCCACGCAGCGGGCGGCCCATGACAAAAGTCATGACGCCCCGGGGCTGCCTGTAGGCCGAGCCGAAACGCGGCGGTGATCGGACCGGCAGCCCCATCCAACCTGTGCCCTGGCTCTACCACCCAACCCAGACACGCCTGCGATAGCAGCGGTAGCGCACGCGGCCACGATGCCAGTAGCGCCTGCAAACGCGACGCCATCTCCACCGCCCGCGGTGGTGCCCATATCGCCTGCCACGGGGCCTATGCCGCCGACCATGGCCGCGGCCACCCCATGGCTCGCCGCGCCAATCCCTGCGGTACTGGGCCGGCAACGCGTCCTGGAATTGCTGCTCGGAGCCTCCGTCGGGGGGATCGTTCAGCTCGTCAAGGATGCCGGCGCCGGTGTGCGGAACACCCGCCGGAGCGCCGGTCGGGCGTGCAAGAACCGCCACGGCGGTTGCTCCGGCAACCCCCACCAATCCAGTCAGAAACGATCGCCTGTCCATCGAAATTCTTCCAGTTGTCTTGAACCGATGGATCAACTTCTCGTTCGCGACGATGGTTCCGGCCTCGTTCTAGCCGAGCGAACAATCCGCGTTGCACTTCGTAAGAATGTGATGGGCCTGCGGTCACGCGGCCCCCCCGGGGCCTCGCATTAAGCCACCCCACACCGTCCTTCGCCTTAATATTTTCCCGGGACAACGAGCAGCGGGAATCGCTTAGTTTGGCTTAAAAAGCAATCCGATCGTATTGCATATCGATCCATGCTGGTTGTAGGGTGCCCGCCGATCGAGTGTCGTTGCGCAGCCCACCGACAAAGGGAACTTGTCTTGTCGATTTTGTTTTCCGCCTTTCAGTGCGGTCCGCTGGAATTCAACAACCGGATCGTGGTGTCTCCGATGTGTCAGTACTCCGCCGTCGACGGCTCGGCGAGCGACTGGCATCTTCAGCATCTCATGAATCTCGCGATGTCGGGTGCGGGGCTTATAACCGTCGAAGCGACCGCGGTGGAGCCGGAGGGCCGGATCACGCATGGCGATCTTTCGCTATGTTCCGACGCTAATGAGGAGGCGCTTGCGCGTGTCCTGAAGGCCGCCCGTTCGGTGGCACCTTCGGGAACGAAATTCGCCATCCAACTCGGTCATGCCGGCCGGAAAGCTTCGTCGCAACGACCATGGGAAGGTGGGGGTGCGCTCTCGAAAAACGAGGGCGCCTGGACGACGGTAGCGCCTTCGGCGGTTGCCTTCGCCGAAGGCTGGCACACCCCCGAAGCACTCGACGAGGCCGGGCTGGACCGAGTGCGGGCAGCTTTCGTCGATTCGGCGCGGCGCGCGGCGCGGCTGGGTTTTGAGGTCATCGACCTCCACCTGGCGCATGGCTACCTGCTGCACCAGTTCCATTCGCCGCTGTCGAACCACCGGACCGATCAGTGGGGCGGCGACCAGGACAGACGCCGCGCCTATCCGCTTTCGATTGCTCGTGCGATGCGCGCAGCCCTGCCCGCCCACGTACTCCTTTCCGCCCGCATCACCGGATCCGACTGGACCGCGGATGGTATAGGACCCGACGAGGCGGTCGCCATGGCCAAGGCCCTGAAGGACGAAGGCGTGGGCATGGTATGCCTGACGTCCGGCGGGCTCGTCTCCAATGCGCAGATCAAGGCCGGCCCTGGCTACCAGGTGCCCTTCGCGGAAACCGTGCGGCGTGAGACCGGGCTCGCCACGCAGGCCGTCGGCCTGATTTCGGGCATCGATCAGGCGGAGAGCATCGTCAGCGATGGCAGGGCGGACTTCGTGGCTTTGGCCCGCGCTCTGCTCGACGATCCGCGCTGGCCCTGGCAGGCTGCACGCAGGCTCGGCGCCGACATCGAAACACCTGTCCAGTACCGCCGGGCGGTGCCGCCGGCATGGCCGGGTCGCGCCGCATAGAGCATGTTTTTATGCATGTCCTCGGCCCAAAACCGCGGCACACTTTTGGGCGACATGCATCAGGTTCGAACGACTCGCAGGCAGGTTTTCATGGACGTGTTCAAGACGATTTCGTCGGAGGTCGCGGGTCTCGAGGAGGCGGTCGAGATCGCCTTCGACCGCTGGGGTATTCCCCACATCAGGGCAAAGAACCTGCACGATCTTTTCTTCGCGCAGGGTTACACCGTTGCGCGAGACCGCCTTTGGCAGATCGATCTCTGGCGCAAGCGAGGCCTTGGGTTGCTCGCCGCCGATTTCGGCCCCGGCTACCTGGCCCAGGATCGTGCTTCGCGACTTTTCCTCTACCGCGGCGAGATGGCGGCGGAATGGAGTGCCTATGGCGAGGACGCCGAGGTGATCTGCGCCGCCTTCGCCGAGGGGATCAACGCCTATGTCGACCGGGTCGAGAAGGGCGAGGAGAGACTTCCCAAGGAATTCAGGCTGCTCGGCACACGTCCATCTCGATGGAAAGCGGAAGACGTGGTGCGCATCCGCAGCCATTGCCTGACGCGCAACGCGATATCCGAGATCCTGCGCGCCAACGTTCTCGCGCGGGCCGGCGCCAAGGCGGAGGCCTTGCGCAAGCAGCTGGAGCCCGACGTCGCGCCTTTCGCCGACCCGTCCGTTCCGCTTGCCGAGATTCCGCTCGCAGCCATCGACGTCTTCAAGCTCGCCACCGCTTCCGTGAGCTTCTCCCGCGAGCGACTGTCGGCGACGCTGTCTGAATCAGGGCGCTGGACCCACGTCAACGCGCTGGGCGACGTGGTGATGGAAAGCGAATCCCAAGGCTCCAACAACTGGGTGGTCGCGCCGCAACGCACGGCGACCGGCCGGCCGATCATGGCCAGCGATCCGCATCGCACGCATACCGTTCCGTCGGTGCGCTACCTGGTGCATCTCACCATGCCTGGCTTCGATGCGATCGGCGCGGGCGAGCCCTGCGTTCCCGGCATCACGATCGGTCACAATGAGCGGATCGCCTTCTCGGTGACGATCTCGGGCGCCGATCAGGAAGACATCTATTTCTATGAGACGCGGCCCGACAACAGATGTTCCTATCGTTACGCCGACGGCTGGGAAGACATGACCGTCGTCGACGAGACTTTCGAGGTGAAGGGGCACTCTCCGCAGGTTCTGCCGCTCTTTTTCACGCGCCATGGTCCGGTGCTCTTCGAGGACGCCGAGAACAATCGCGCCTATGCCATTCGCACTGTGTGGTCCGAGCCAGGCTCGGCGCCGTACATGTCGAGCCTGAAGGTGATGCGGGCGCATTCCTACGATGGATATTGCCAAGCCCTCCGCGATTGGGGCACGCCCTCCATGAACCACCTCTATGCCGACGTCGACGGGAACATCGGCTGGCATGCCGTCGGGAAGGCACCGATCCGCCCGAACTGGAACGGGCTGCTCCCGGTACCCGGCGACGGGCGCTACGAGTGGGACGGGTTCATCGCGTCGGAGGATATGCCGAGCTCTGGAAACCCGGAGCGCGGTTTCCTCGCCACCGCCAACGAGATGAATATTCCGGAGGAATGGAGCACGACGAAGCCGGCGATCGGCTACGAATGGGTCGACGCCAGCCGCTCCCAGCGAATCCATCGCGTGCTGGACGACCAGCGGGCTCACGCTTTGGCAGATTCATGCCGCCTCCAGAACGACCTCCATACGATTGCCGGCGAGCGGGCCAAGGAGGCGCTGAAGCGCATGTCGTTCGGCAGCGAAACGGCGAGCCGGGCAGCGGGTCTGATCCTCGGTTGGGATTGCCTCGCGGGGCCTCGATCCTCGGCCGCCGCGCTCTTCGAGATCTGGGTCACGGCGCACCTCAAGCCGGCTCTCTATGCCCGGTTCGCGGAGGACCCGAAGATACGCCCTCTGCTGCAGCCCGGCGACATACAGTCGGTGCTTGCCGTGCTCGAACGCCCTCAGGAATGGTTGGGCGGCGACGCTATCGAAACCTGCCGGCAAATCGCGGAATCAACCCTGGACGCAGCCTGGCGCGATTGCCAGGGCCGGCTCGGAGACGATCATACAGAATGGCAATGGGGCAAGGTCCATCGCCTGAGGCTCGATCACGCGGTGGCCGCCGCCTTTCCGGAGATGTCGGCCGAATTCGATATCCAGCCAATCGAGGTGGGCGGCACCGGTTCCACGCCGATGTACGGATCCTATCGTCCCGGCGACTTCGTCAACATCACCGGCCCCTCGGTCCGCCTTGTCATGGATGTCGGAGGCTGGGACAACAGCCTCTTCGTCAACCTCCCTGGCCAGTCCGGCGATCCGGAGTCTCCGCACTACCGCGACCTGACGGGGGCGTGGGTCAACGGCGAATACATGCAGCTCGCCTACTCCGCGCGGGCCGTCGAGGCCGTCACCGCGTCGCGCATGCTGCTCGTCCCGGGCAAATAGAGCGCGTGGCGGCGCTCCTCTCCCTCGGTTCGGCCACTTCGTTCCGGCTCGTTGGGTGGGTTGCCCACACGTAACGGAATGGATCCACGGGTCACGTCGCCTTCGCTTCGCTCGGCGCCGGCCCGAGGATGACGAAGCTTCTATGGCGATGCCAATCGCCAATGTTGGAGATTTGGGGCAGGCCTTCAACGCAATCGTCATCCGGACGGGAGCCCGCGCCAGCGGGCGAGCTGATCCGAGGATCCATTCCGTTACGGTTGAGCAACCCACCCAACGGTGCAGAACGAACGAAATGACCGAATCGACACCGGCACCATCCCGCTCTTTGAGCTTTCCATGGGTTGCACGATGTATTTCACCATCCAAGGTGTCCTCCCAAGATGTGTGAATGCGACAGGGTGCCGTCAGACGGAGAGGGCGCGCGCGGCTTCGATGGCGAGCGGCGCGAAGCGGCGGCGGAAATCCTGCTCGCCCCACTCGCTAAGTGAACCGGCGACATGGATCGCTCCCACGGGCGTTCCGCCGTTGCGGGTGACTGCGGCGCCGACCACGACCTCGCCGATCATCGTTTCCTCGACCGCGCAGGCATAACCGTCGTCACGCGCCTTGGCGACCTTCTTCATGATCGCGTCGGGATCGGTGAGCGTCTTGGACGTGCGAGGCTCGCGGTCCGTGCGCATGATGATGTCGCGCGCCACCTTTTCGTCCAGGCAGCTCAAGCAGGAGCGGCCGCCGGCCGAGAGGAATGTCGGGATGCGGCGCCCGGCGAGCGTTGCGAAGAAGGTCTCGCGCTTGCTCTGAAGGCGCAGCGCGTAAACGATGCTGGTCCGGTCGAAAAGGCTGAGATCGACTCGCTCTCCGGTCGCCTCTCTCAAGGACAGAAGCACCGGCGTGGCGCGCTCGACGAGTGGATTCGTACGCAAATAGTCGAACGAACGATCGAGCAGCTTCTTGCCCGGCAGCAGTCCGGCGTCGTTGGCGGCTTTTTCCAGGTAGCCCAGGGTGAGCAGGGTCTGGGCAATCCGCTGGGCCGCGCTCTTGTCGATGCCCGCGGCCTGAGCCATGTCGCGCAAAGACAGGGGATGAGGGTGCTCGCCGAAGACTTCGAGCACCTGGAGCGCGCGCGCAACCGAGCGCAGGAACAACCGCTCGTCGACCTGTCCCTTTTCCTGGTCCATTCACCGTCCTCTTCCACTCGATTGGGTCGCATTATCCGTCGTTGACGCCGCTTTGTCGGCGTCCTATGGTATTATCAAAACGATCGTATTGGCAATCAATACGACAGAATAGAGTTCACGATCAAATCCTCCCAGAGAGCTGGATCTATGCAGGTGAACGCATGACAGTGCCACATGTATTCGCACGGCGGGAGATCAGCCGCCGACGGCACTCTGCCGCTTTCCCCGGAAGCTGTTGCCCGGAGGAGGGACAGAGGCGATGAATCCGGCCCTGCGCGCCACCCTCTCGCGGCTTGTGAAGGCGGTCGCGGTCATCCTCGCGATCGTTGTCCTCAACTTCCTGCTTATCAGGATGGCGCCGGGCGATCCCGCCGCCGTCATGGCCGGTGAAGCCGGCGCCGCAGACCAGGTTTTCATGGATCAGCTGCGCGAGCAGTTCGGATTGGACCGGCCCGTCTACGAACAGGCGCTGATCTACCTGTCGAACATCGTCCAGGGGGATCTCGGCTTCTCCTACCGTCAGAACACGCCCGTGGTCGACCTCATCGCCGAACGGCTGCCCGCCACGCTGCTGCTTACCGTCTCGGCTTTCGTCTTCGCCATCCTTGCGGGCGTGGCCCTCGGAGCGATGTCCGCGATGCGGGTGGGACACCCGCTCGACTTCGCCATCTCCATCGTGGCGCTGGTCTTCTACGCGACGCCGCTGTTCTGGATCGGCCTGATGTCGATCCTGCTCTTCTCGGTCTATCTCGGCTGGCTGCCGGCGGTCGGCATGGAGACGATTGGCGCCAGCTATACCGGCTGGGCGCGCGCCGCCGATGTCGCCTGGCATCTGGTGCTGCCCGCAACGACGCTCGGCCTCTTCTACATGGCGGTCTACACACGCATGACGCGGGCCTCCATGCTTGAAGTGCGGGACATGGATTTCGTGCGCACGGCCAAGGCGAAGGGCCTCAAAGCCGGCGTCATCGTGCGCCGCCACATCCTTCGCAACGCCATACTGCCGATCATCACGCTTGCCGGCATCCAGGCCGGCCAGCTCGTCGGCGGCGCGATCCTCACGGAGACCGTCTTCGGCTGGCCCGGCATCGGTCGCCTCGCTTTCGACGCGCTGCTGCAGCGCGACTACCCCGTCCTGCTCGGCGTCTTTCTCATCACCTCCATCATGGTGGTGATCTTCAACATCGTCACCGATCTCGTCTATCGCGTCGTTGACCCACGCATAAGGGCTTCGGCATGAGCGCGACCATCCGCCGTTTTGTCGCCAACCCCAAGGCCTTGTTCGGCCTGACCATCCTGGCGATCGTCGTCCTGGCCGCGCTGTTCGCGCCGCTTCTTTTCCCGCGCGACCCCTGGCAAATGGCGACCCGTCCCTTTCTGCCGCCGTTCCAGGATGTCAATTTCTGGCTCGGCACCGACATGCTGGGCCGCGATATCCTCGCCGGGCTGGTTTACGGCGCGCAGGTCTCGCTGATCGTCGGCCTCGTCTCGACGCTGGTGGCAGTCGGCGTCGGAATTCTTTTCGGCGCGCTCGCCGGCTATTATGGCGGCATCATCGACGACGCACTGATGCGGATCACGGAGTTCTTCCAGACCATCCCGACCTTCGTTTTCGCCCTGGTTCTGGTTGCGATCCTCAGCCCGTCCGTCGCCTCCATCATCCTTGCGATCGGCATCGTGAGCTGGCCGCCGGTCGCCCGGCTCGTGAGGGGCGAGTTCGCCAGTCTCCGGAGCCGCGAATATGTGAAGGCCGCCATGGTCCTGGGCCAGTCCGACAGGCAGATCATCCTTACGCAAATCCTGCCCAACACCATGTCGCCGGTCATCGCCATGTCTTCGCTGATGGTCGCGTCGGCGATCCTGACCGAAGCCGCCATCAGTTTCCTCGGGCTCGGCGACCCTAACATGATGAGCTGGGGCTACATGATCGGCGCCTCCCGCACCGTGATCCGCCAAGCCTGGTGGATGAGCTTCTTTCCCGGGATCGTGATCTTGCTGGTGGTGCTCGCCCTCAACCTCGTCGGCGATGCGCTGAACGATGTCCTGAACCCCCGTCTTTCGCAAAAGGGCCGGCAATGAACGGGCCGCTTCTGAGCATCGAGAACCTGACTGTCGCCCTGCCCTCGGCGGGAGAGCGAAGCCATGCCGTCTCTGGCGTGAACCTTTCGCTCGAAGCCGGAGAGATCCTGTGCATCGTCGGCGAGTCGGGCTCCGGCAAATCGATCACCGCCTCGGCCGTGATGGGCTTGCTGCCGAGCGACCTGCTCAAAGTCGAATCGGGAGCGATCCGCTACGCCGGCCGAGACCTTCTGCGCCTTGGGGAGAACGAGATGCGCCGCCTGCGCGGCGCCAGGATCGGCATGATCTTCCAGGAGCCGATGACCTCCCTCAATCCGGTCATGAAAATCGGGCGACAGATCGAGGAAGTGCTGGAGGCGCACGACGTTCCAAAGGCGGAACGGTCGGCGCGCGCCCTTGCGCTTCTCGACGCCGTCGGTCTCCCCGATCCGGCAGGCATCGCCGAACGCTATCCGTTCCGTCTCTCCGGTGGCCAGCGCCAGCGTGTCATGATCGCCATGGCGATCGCGCTCGAGCCCGACATATTGATCGCCGACGAGCCGACCACCGCGCTCGACGTCACCACTCAGGCGCAGATCTTGAAGCTCATCCGTGATCTGCAGCGTGAACGCGGCATGGGCGTGCTGTTCATCACGCATGATTTCGGCGTGGTTGCCGACATCGCCGACCGGGTCGCCGTCATGCAGAAGGGCAGGCTGGTCGAACTCGGCAAGGCCGACGAGATCCTGGTCAACCCGACGCATCTTTACACGCGCTCATTGATCGAGGCCGTCCCGCGCTTCCGCAGCGAGGCGGAACAGGCTCCCGACGCCAGCCAGGAAGTCCTCGCCGTGAAGGGCCTCACGAAGGTCTATCACACCGGTGGAGGCTTCTTCGGCGCAGCCCGCGAAATGAAAGCCGTCGACGACGTGTCCTTCTCCATCTCGCGCGGCGAAACTCTCGGGCTGGTCGGCGAAAGCGGTTCCGGAAAATCCACCATCGGCCAGTGCATCATGCGACTGCACAGCATCGACGGCGGGACCGTCCTCTTCAACGGCATCAATGTCGCCGAAGCCAGGGGCGCGACGCTCCACGCCTACCGTGCCAAGGCGCAGATGATCTTCCAGGATCCATTTGCTTCTCTCAATCCACGCCACAAGGTCGGCCGCTCGATCATGGCCGGGCCGCTCGCGCATGGCGTCGAAAAAGCGACCGCGGTGAGACGCATGGAACGGCTGCTGGAACGCGTGGGGCTGAAAGCCTCGGCCGCCGACCGTTACCCGCACGAATTTTCAGGCGGCCAGCGCCAGCGCATCGGGATCGCGCGTGCCCTCGCCGTCGAGCCGGACCTGCTCGTGGCGGACGAGGCGGTGTCGGCGCTGGACGTCTCGGTGCAGGCACAGGTGTTGGACCTGCTGCGCGAGATCCGCGACGAGTTCCGGCTGGCCATGCTGTTCATCACCCACGACCTGCGTGTCGCCTCGCAGATCTGCGACCGCGTGATCGTCCTGCACAAGGGCCGCATCGTCGAGGAGGGCGAAGTGACCAGCGTCTTCCAGTCACCGCGCGATCCCTACACCCAAAGGCTGCTGGCCGCGGTTCCCGGCAAGAACTGGCACGGGACGATCGAAGAATCCCAGCCGACGTAAAGGCGTGAAAGAAATCCAGAGGAGACAGACATGAACGACATGACGATCAACAGGCGCACGATGCTGATGGCGGCATCGAGCTCGCTGCTCGCCGGCTTGATGCCGCAATTCGCGCTGGCGCAGGCGAGTGACCCCGCCCGCATGAATATCATCGCCTTTCCCGAACCGCCGACGCTGTTCATCGGCCTCGACCAGAACGGTTCCACCCAGACGGTCGCGGGCAAGATGTATGAAAGCCTGCTGACGTTCGATTTCGATTTTACCCCGCGGCCGAGCCTCGCCGAATCCTGGGAGATCTCGGACGACAAGCTGACCTACACCTTCAAGCTGGTGAAGAACGCCAAGTGGCATGACGGCAAGCCCTTCACCGCCGAAGACGTCGTCTTCACCACCAAGGAGTTCCTGACGGAGGTCCATCCGCGTGCACGCGCGATTTTCTCCAATTGCGAGACGATCGAGGCGCTCGACGAGCACACCGTCCGCTTCGTGCTCAAGAAGCCGTTCGCGCCCTTCCTGATGGGCTTCGAAATGTCGACGGCTCCGATGATCCCGGCGCATCTTTACCGAGGGACCGACTTCCGCGCCAATCCGAACAACAACAACCCCATCGGAACCGGCCCCTTCAAGCTGGCCGAATGGAAGCGCGGTTCCTTCATCCGCCTCGTCAAGAATCCCGACTATCACGGCGAGGGCGAGCCACATCTGGAAGAGATCATCTTCCCGATCCTGCCCGACGCCAGCGCCCGCGCGGTCGCGATCGAGCAGGGCCAGGTCCAGCAGGGCCAGTTCTTCGATGTCGAGATGTTCGACGTGCAGCGGCTCGCGTCGCTACCGCATATCCAGCTGATCACCAAGGGCTACGAGTTTTACGCCCCCGTCGCGCGCATCGAATTCAACACGCGCGTGGAGCCTTTCAACGACAAGCGGTTCCGCCAGGCGATCTGCTACGCGCTCGACAAGCAGATGTTCACGGACACCATCTTCTTCGGCCTCGGCAAGCCGGCAGTCAGTCCGTTCAGCTACCGCACGCGCTTCTATGACGACAAGGTCAAGACCTACGAATACGATATCGAAAAGGCCAAGGCGCTGCTCGACGAGATGGGCCTGAAGCCTGACGCGAGCGGCGTCCGCACCCGCGTCACCTTCCTGCGCCTGCCCTGGGGCGAGACGTGGTCGCGCTTCGCCGAGATGGTCAAGCAGTCGCTCGCGCTGATCGGCATCGAAGTCGAGATCGAGGCATCCGACCCTGCCTCCTGGACCCAGCGCTATGCCAACTGGGATTTCCAGATGACGTCGAGCTATCCCTACCAATTCGGCGACCCGGCGCTCGGTGTCTCGCGTTTCTTCGTTTCCAGCAATATCCGCAAGGGTGTCGCCTATTCGAACTGCACTGGCTATTCCAATCCGGAGGTGGACGCGCTCTTCGAGAAGGGTGCGTCCGCCACGTCCGACGAGGAGCGCCAGGCGGCGTACTCCGAGGTGCAGAAGATCCTGACCGAGGATGTGCCGATGGCCTGGCTTGTCGAGGTCGAGTTGCCGACTCTCCTCGACAAGAAATATGAGGACGTCGTGGTTTCGGCGATTGGCGTCAATGAAAGCTATCGCAAGGCCAGGAAAGCATCCTGACGAAACATCGGGCGGCGGCCGCGGGAGAACCGGGGCCGCCCTTTTCCATTTGGGAGTATCCGACAATGAAGTGGCCGAACAATGCGCGCTGCGCGGTGATGCTGACTGCGGATTTCGACGCCGAGACCTTGTGGCTCTCGCGCGATCCGGCCAATGTCAAGCGGCCGGGCGTGCTGTCTCAGGGAATCTATGGGGGCGTTCGCGGGGTACCCGAGATCCTCAAGGTGTTCCGCAGCTACGACCTGCCGGCAACATTCTACATCCCGGGATGGACCGCCGAGAAATACGCCGATCGGGTCGAGGCGATCCTCGCTGACGGGCATGAGATCGGTCACCATGGCTACCTTCACGAATGGACCGATCCCGATAAGCCGGATGTAGAGCGCGCAACATTCGAAAAAGGGCTGGAGGCGCTCGACCGCGTGGCGGGCATACGCCCGACGGGCTATCGCTCCCCCGCCGGCGAGACCAGTCCCAACCTGATCGGCCTCTTGAAGGAATACGGCTTCCTCTACGATTCATCGCTGATGACCGACGTGTTTCCCTATCGGCACGTGATGCCGGACGGGACGCCCGGACCGGTCGAACTGCCTTGGCACTGGTCCAACGACGATGCCCCCTTCATGATGTTCGCCGTCCAGACGCCGCGCCCCCTCTTCACCAACGACCATATCTTCCAGGTCTGGCGCGATGAATTCGATGCGATCTACGAATGGGGTGGGCTCTACAACCTCGTCATGCATCCCCAATTCTCCGGGAGGCCTTCGCGCACCATGCTTTTGCGGCGCATGATCGAGCACATACTCAGCAAGCCCGACGTGTGGATCGCCAGGGGGCGCGAGGTGGCTGCCGCCTGGGCTGCCGAGAACGAGTAACCCCCGGTGGCAGTCTTTTCCGGCAAAACCGTCGTCGTGACCGGGGCTTCTTCCGGCCTCGGTCTCGCGACGGCCCAACTCCTGGCGGAGCGCGGGGCCGCGCTCGAACTTCTGGACATCTCGGCCGGCCGCCTCGAAGCGGCGCGCGACGATCTGCGCAAGCGTGGCGCAGAGGTGGAAATTCACCGCGTCGACGTAACGGACGGCGCTGCCGTTGCCGCGGCTTTCGCCGCGATCGCCCGTTGCGATGCGCTGGTCAACAGCGCCGGAATGGAAGGTCCCGCCGGCCCGCTCGAGACATGTGATCTCGATGCCGTCGACCGCGTGCTGGCAGTCAACCTCCGCGGCAGCCTCGCCTGCGCGCAGCAGGCCATTTTTCGCATGAAGGGCGCCGGCCTGGGAGGCGCGATCGTCAATGTCGCGTCGACGGCAGGGCTGCTCGGCTCGCGCCGTCTCGGAGCCTACGCCCTTTCCAAGGCGGCAGTGATATCGATGACGCGCTCGCTCGCGCTCAGCCTCGCCGGAGACGGGATCCGCGTCAATGCGGTCTGTCCTGGCTCGATCGACAGCGAGATGTTCGACCGCACGTTGGCCTCGGCCGACCCGGAGGCCGAGCGTCGCGCCATGATCGCGCTGCATCCGCTCGGCCGGCTTGGCAAGCCGGTGGAAGTGGCGGAAGCGATCGCCTTCCTGGCTTCGCCCGCCGCGGCTTACATCACCGGTGTGAGCCTGCCCGTCGACGGAGGGCGCCTCGCATGAAGCCTCGCGTTGCAATCGTCACGGGCGCGGCCGCGGGCATCGGGACAGCGATCGCGGCGCGCTTCCTCGCTGACGGCTATGCGGTGATGGCCGTCGATCGCGCAACCCGGCCTGAAGATTTTCGCGTCGAGCCCGGGTGTAGCGCTTTTCTGCAGGCGGATCTTGCGGACAAGGCGGTGGCCGGTGAGATCGCCGCCGCCGCCAGCGCGCTCGGTACTGTCGATGCGTTGATCAACAATGCCGGCATAGGCGGATCACGACCGGTGGCGCAGACCGACGACGACAGCTGGGAAAAGATCCTCGACGTCAATCTTGGCGCCGCGTTCCGGCTTTCCCGCGCCGTACTTCCCGGGATGATCGAGCGCGGCAAGGGCAGCATCGTCCACATCGCGTCGATCTTCGGAGAGGTCGGCTATCGCGGGACAGCGGCCTATGCCGCGTCCAAGGCGGCCCTTGCCGGGCTCACGCGGCAGATGGCGGCCGATTATGGTCCAGCCGGCATCCGCGTCAATGCCGTCGCGCCGGGTCTCATCGAAACCGCCATGACGGCGAAGCTTCTCCAGGACCCGACCTATCGGGACCTCATGCTCAACAGTACGCCCGTGGGCCGCACCGGAAAGCCGCGGGAAGTGGCGGGCGTCGTCGCATTCCTCTGCTCCGACGACGCGTCCTTCGTCAACGGAGAGACCATCGCCGTCGACGGTGGCTGGCGCGCGACCCGTATGAAGGTTTCGGGGTAGCTTCTGTTATTGGCCCGCCAACCCTCTGAAAACGGCCGCCGCCAGGATACCGGTGACGATCACCACGATCAGGGGAAGCCGCCAGGCGGCAAGCACGACGAGGACGGCCGCTACCGTTTCCGGCCAGCCGGTCGCAAGCACCGTCGGAGCGATGATCGCCCCCAGCACCGCGACGGGCATGGCTTCGAACGCCGCCTTCAGCCGGCCGCGCCGGGCAAATCCTTCAGGGACGAAGAACCCGGCCAGACGCGTCGCGACGGTGGCGGCAGCCATGGCGACGATGGTGGCGAGCACGTCCGGGTTCACGCGCGGTCCTTTCCGATGCCGGCATCATCGCGGCTCGGATCGGCGGCAATGGCCGCTGCGGCGATACCGGCCAGCGCGCCGGCGGCGATCGACAGAGGTCCGGGATAAACCAGGTGGACCGCGGTCGCGGCAGCCGCGCTCGCCAGGATGGTGACGACAAAACCCGATCGCTGACGGAACCCCATGATGAGGCCGATGAAGATGGCGATAAAGGCGAAGTCGAAACCCCAGGCCTTGGGCTCGGTGATCAGCCGGCCGGCGAGACTTCCGACCACCGTCGCGATCACCCAGTTCGCGTAGAAGAAAACGACGAGCCCGGCATAGAAAGCCGGCGTCAGCCTTTGCCGCGCGGCGCGCGCCTCGGCGAAGGCCCATATTTCGTCGGCCAGGAAGAACATGGCGGCGGCGCGCAACCGGCGCGGAAAGCCGCCCATATGCCTGAGGACCGAAGCGCTCATGAAGGCATGCCGAAGATTGACCACCAGCGTGCCGATCCCGATCGCCAGCCAGGCGGGCGGCGACTGCCATGTGTCGAGCGCGATGAACTGGGCGCTGCCGGCGAAGACCAGGGCGGACATCAGCCCCGTCTCCAGCGTGCTCAGGCCTCGATCCGCGGCCAGCGCGCCGAGAAGGACCGCAAAGGGCGCGGCCGCGGCAATCGCGGGAAGGCTGATGGTTACGGCCTCCCGAAACTCGGCAAGAGGCTTGGGGGAAGCGTAGGTCGGGTTCGAGGCGGCTTTGTCTGGTGCGTAATCCATCGCGGCAGGTCGTTTCGAATGGCCGTATCTTGCGGCCTTCGTTAAGCGACTTGCCGGGCTTCGGCTTGGACAAAAGTGACGGATTTCGGCTTCGCCCGCATGGCCAGGCGGAATATTCCCGGCGACACGCCGATGCGCGCCTTGAAGGCGCGGTTGAGGTGGCTCTGGTCGTAGAAGCCGCAGGCGACCGCCACTTCGGCAGGCGACCCGCCGTCGACGAGCATCCGACGGGCTGCACGAATGCGACGATCGGTCAGCCAGGCATGGGGCGTGAGGCCAGTCTCCCGGCGCATGGCGCGGATGAGCCGGGTGCGCGGTATCCCGGCAACATCGGAAAGGGTCGCAAGATTGACCGTTTCGGAATAGCGCGCGTCCAGATAGTCGATCGCCCGCGCGACCGGACCGCCTTCCCTGGGAGGGGGCCGCTCCGATGCCGCCAGAATGGGATTTGCGGTGCTGCCATGGCGCGCAAGCAGACGGACGAAAAATCCTAGCAGCCTTTCATCAAGTTCGAGCGCATCCCCACCGGCCTCGGCAAAGCGATGGACGGCGGCGAGCATGTTCGCCAGCTCCGCGTCGGCAACGATGGGCCCGGCGAAGTGGGGCTGCCCGACAGGAGGCCGTTCGCTCGCGTCGGCCGCCGCCTCCAGCAGCAGCTCCGCGGAGGGATAGCTGATCCGATAGGCGAAGCCGTCGCCCGCCGGCTCGCCGTCATGGACGACACCGGGATCGATCAGGACGAGATCGCCGGGGCGAGCATAGTGGCGGCAGCCCCCGATCGTGAATGTCTCGCATCCCGCTACGATCGTTCCGACCACGAAAGACTCATGCGTATGCGGCGAATAGGCATGGCTCCGGAACCGCGCCGCAAGGCATTCGAGCGCGTGTGCTCGGGGAATGCTGAAGAAACGCGCGGTCTCTTCAACGGCAAGCGGGTTCAAATGATACGACTGGTCCGGCGACATCGCGGGAGCGTCAATCCTTGCGGCGATCGGGCGTCGTGCCTGCACGCCTCCTGAAGGCGTAAGGCAGCATTCTTTCGGACAATGTGGCGTCGTAAACACCGGGTGCCAAGGTGTTATGGAAGTGTGAATGGTTTTTGCCGCAATTCGATGCTCAAAACAGGACAGGCGCCGCGATTCTATCGGGCAAGCCGTATTGGGGAAATCTGCAGGGCAGGCATGGCGAAGGCGAAGATCAACCCACCTGGACATCCTATCGACGACAGCAGATACCAACCAGAGTGCCAGTTCGCTCTCGAGCCCTCGGTGACCAAGCTCCTGCAGATGGCCGAGCAGGCCGGGTGGGATCCCCGCCAGGCCGCCTACGCCGTGATGATGCTGGCTGCCCAGGCCGTGACCGAGTCGGGGCCCGTCGAAGCCGGCCCCGGCATCGCCGAGACCTTGTCATAAAGCGCCGCGGCCCTCCGGAGGGACGCGGTCAATTCGATATCTGTTCGAGGAACGGCAGATTGCCGGCCATGAGACCGGCGTCGACATTTAACGTCACGCCCGTGATACCGCTCGCTGCGGACGACGCAAGGAATGCGGCCGCGCGCGCCACTTCCGCCGGCTCCACCAGTCTCCCCAGCGGATAGAGCCGGCTGACGGCAGCAAGGATACCGGGTTTTTCGGCGATGCGATGATCCCAGGCGCCGGTGCGAATGGAGCCGGGCACGACCACATTCGCCCTGACACCGTTCTTCCCCTCTTCCGTCGCGATTGCGCGCATCCAGGCGTTGAGCGCCGCCTTGGCCGCTGAATAGGCGGGGTTGCCGCAATGAGCCAACGCATTCACGGAGGAGATGAAGACGAATGCCGCGCCCGATGGGCGATTGCGCATGGATGGAAGCAACGCCTTCGACAGCAGCGCTGCGCTGCGGAAGTTGAGGTCCATCTCACGATCGAGCGCCTCTGTCGTCACTTCGGCCAGCGTCTCGGCGCGCGTCCAGCCCGCATTGGAAATGACTGCCGCCGGAGCTCCGGCCCGGATAATCCGCTCGGCCGCTGCGGCGACCGCGGCGTCGTCGAGCAGGTCGAAATGATGGCTCTCGGCAATTCCGTCCGCCGTGAGGTCCATGTCCTCCCGGTCGCACGCGACGACTTTTGCGCCGCCTGCGGACAGGACCTTCACCATGGCGCTTCCGACGCCGCCGGCCGCACCGGTGAGCACGACCCTGCCCCCTGCGAAATCGATCATGATCTCCTCCCTCGAGCCGGCCAATTCGCTGCCGACCCTCCATCGAATCCCCCGCCTTTGACGTCAGGGAGATGTCGAGAGGGAAAGATGCTGGCGGTCTTGTAATAAAGCAACATGATTCCGAGAAAAATGTTGCTTTCCAACACGGACTGAATCACCATGCCGGTAAAGGGACAGGGCGGGCTCGCGACGCCGTCGCCGCCAGAGCGGCGGCGTCGCGATGGAACACCTCGTGAGGGAACCAGGATGCAATTCGATCTCCTCCTTCGGGGCGGACGGCTCGTCGACCCGGCTTCGGGTCTCGATGCGCGTCGCGACGTCGCCATCGCCGGGAACCGCATCGCGGCAATCGACCAGGACATTCCGGCGGAACGCGCAGCGAAAATCGTCGAGGCCACGGATCGCATCGTCACGCCGGGCCTCGTCGATCTGCATAGCCATGTCTATTGGGGAGGCACGTCGCTCGGCGTGGACGCCGACCGGCTCGCGGCGAAAAGCGGCACGACCACCTTCATCGACGCGGGAAGCGCCGGCGCGGGCAATTTCCTCGGCTTCCGCCGGCACGTGATGGAGCGGTCGCGGGTCCGTATCCTCGCTTATATGAATATTTCCTTCGCCGGCATTTTCGGCTTCTCGCACACGGTCATGGTTGGCGAATGCGCGGATCTCAGGCTTTGCGACCCGCGCGAGGTCGTGGCGGCCGTGCGCGAACACCGCGACGTCGTCGTCGGGGTGAAGGTGCGCTCGGGTCGTATCGCCGGTGGCACAAGCGGCATCGCGCCGGTCGACCTCGCGCTGGAGGCGGCCGACCAGGTCGGTCTGCCGCTGATGGCCCATATCGACGAGCCGCCGCCCGGCCGGTCGGAAGTCCTGCCGCGTCTGCGCCGTGGCGACATTCTCACCCACTGCTTCCGCCCCTTTCCCAATGCCCCGGTCTTCGCGTCGGGCGCGGTGCGGCCGGACATGTTCCTGGCGCGCGAGCGCGGCGTCATCTTCGACATCGGCCACGGCATGGGCTCGTTCGATTTCGACGTCGCCCGCGCCATGTTGCGCGAAGGGCTGGCGCCCGACGTGATCAGCAGCGACGTCCATCTCTACTGCGTCGATGGCCCGGCGTTCGACATCCTCGTCTGCATGTCCAAGCTGCTCGCGCTCGGCATGCCCTTTATGGATATCCTCCGCGCGGCGACACAGAATCCGGCCGATGCGATCGGCCGAACGGATCTCGGCAGGCTAGCCGTCGACGCTCCGGCCGACATCGCGGTATTGAAGCTGCAGCCGGGCCGCTTCACCTTCGTCGATGCGACCGGCACCGAGCTGGTGGCAGGGGAAAGGCTGGTTTCCGAAGGCATCGTCGCCGGCGGTGTGTGGTGGCCGAACGACCTCTCCGTCAACCACGACGAGACCGAGCGTTTCCACCCCCACGCCCACCACACACATGTGGACGTCGCCTCCCGGCATTTCAGGTGCACGCCGGCCTAAAATTCAGCAGTCGCGGAACATCGCAGCGTCGGTATCGCCTATCGGAGTTCCAGCGCCATCAAGCAAATCTCGTCTTGATCCGCGACTGATAGGACGGGTTCAGCATCGACTCGATGGCCTTGTCGTATCCGGCATCGGCATGTCGCGCGATGCCGAGACCGGGATCCGAGTCCAGAACTGCTTGCAGCCGCTTGTCCGTCTGGGCCTGGCCATCTGCAATGATCGTGACCCCTGCGCAGCGTGCCCAGTCATCCATTTCGTGCAGGGCAACCAGATCGGCGCCGGCGCAGGCGTTCATCAGCGCATTCAGAAGCGGCCAGTCGGCGACGGCATCGGATCCGTCGGCCATGCTGTCGGTTTCGCGGAACGGCAGCGCTGCCGAGCCGGAATCGAGGTGATCGCGGGTGAAGCAGACCGGCGCCGATATGCGGCCGTCGGCCACCGCCACGTTGACAAGCCGCGCCAGACGCGAGCGCTCGCCAAAGCCCAGCCAGCCTATCCGGGCCGGCAGTCCGGTAAATTGTACGTTCTCTCGCGCGACGCGAATCCATTCGACGATGCGCGAATCCGACGCGAAATTTTCCAGGATAATGTCGTCGATGGTCTCGATGTCGGCAGGGTCGCCCGAGGCCGCGATCCAGCGGAATGGGCCGATCCCTTCACAGAAGAGCGGGCGGATATAGGCCTTGACGAAGGAATCAATCTCGAAAGCCCGCTCTTCACCCAGCTCCGACATGGTGCTTCGGAAGTTGTTGCCATACTCGAATACAACAGCACCCCGGTCCCTGAAGGTCAGAAGCGCCCGAAAATGCTTCAGCATCGAGGCCTCGGCTGCCGCGGCAACCCGCTCAGGATCGGATTTGCGCAGCTTATCCCATTCGGCGTGGGTCATCCCCTCAGGCACATAGGCCCGATGCGCGTCGGGTTCGGTCTGATCCGTCACCACGTCGGGGACGATGTCGCGCTCAAGCATCATTGGGAGGACCGTGGCGGCATTTGCGCAAAGGCCCACGGAGGCGCCGGTACGTTCGGCCCTCTTCTCGCGGCACAGGCGTTCGGCAGTGTCGAAATCGTCGACGATAATGTCGAGATATCCGGTGCGGTGGCGCCGTTCGAGCGCCTCCCGATTGACGTCGATCACCAGGGTCACCGCACCGGCCAGTTTGCCTGCAAGCGGCTGCGCGCCCCCCATACCGCCGCAGCCGGCGGTCACGATCCAGCGGCCGGAAAGGTCGCCGCCAAAATGCCGGCGCCCAACCGAGCGGAATGTCTCGTAAGTGCCCTGTAAAATTCCCTGCGAGCCGATGTACTGCCACGCCGCCGCGGTCATGCCGGGAAAGATCGTCAGTCCCTTCTCTTCAAGCGGCTTGCGCTTCGAGAGCGCGGTCCAACGCCCCACGAGGTTGCCGTTGGCCATGATGACGATCGGGGTGGTGTCCTGCGACGGAAACAGCCCGACAGGCTTGCCCGACTGCATGACCAGCGTCTGGTCGGTCTCAAGCGCCTGTAGGGCTGCGCGGGTGCGATCGAAGGCCTCCCAATCTCGCATGACCTTGGCACGCGACATGTAGATGACCAGATCCTCGGCACGCTCGGCATTCTCAAGGTTGTTTTCCAGCAGACGCAGCAGCGCTTCCTGCCGCCAGCCCTTGCACCGCAGCGTCAGGCCTCGCGCCGCTTTGATGTTTCTTGCTTGATCAGCCATTACGCCCCCGTTGATTTGCCGCTTGCGGGTCCGTCAGCTTGCCGTCGGCGACGACGCGCCGTCCGCCAAGCCAAACATCCCGGATGTGGTTCATACCAAATCGTTCGACCACCAGCCCGTGGCGCGGTACGCGCCAGACGGCTATGTCGGCGGCCTTGCCCGGCTGGAGGCTGCCGGTTCTTTCGCCATGGCCGAGAGATGCCGCGGCGTTCAGCGTCGCCATGTACCAGGCCGCCGAAGCGCCCAGCCGGAACAGGCGCGGCAAAAGCTGCATCATCATCTGCATCGACACACTGGGCGAGGATCCGGGGTTGTAATTTGTCGCCACCGCCGGGACGCAGCCCGACTGCAGAATGTGCGCGCCCAAAACCGGCAGGTGCGGTTTCGCCGCAGGAGCGAGCGCATTGTCTATGACCGCGCCCGTCATCTCGAGCATGTGAAAATTCGACCCCGGCAGCAGGGTGACGACCGTCCCGCTTTTCGCGAGTGCGCTCAGGTCGTCGGGCGTAGCGTAGTCCGCGTGATCGGCGCTGGCCGCGCGCCATTTCGCGGCCAGTTCCAAACCCCGCCATGGTCCCGCCTGATCGGCGTGGATGCGCAGTCGAATGCCGTGCTGGACTGCCGCCGCTGCGATGCGGTCGGATTCCTCGAAGTCGAAACACACCGGATCGCAGGCGATATCGCAAAAGCCGGAAAGTTTCGCTGCTTGGGGGATCGCCGCAATCACCGCATCGACAAAGGCGGCGCGATCGCTTTTCGGCGGAATATGAGCGCCAAGGAACGTCGGCACGACCTTTACGCCGTTGCGGCCATCGAGGCTGCGCGTGAGCTTCAGCAAGTGGAGTTCCGTTTCCACACTGTCGCCATAGCCGGTCTTCGCTTCGACGAGGCCCGTTCCGTGCAGAAGCATGTCGTCGAGTGCCGCTTCGGCCTTGGCGAGAAGCTCCACGTCCCGCGCCGACGAGGTCTTCCGCACTGTCTCGGCTATCCCGCCCGTCGAGATGCCGCCCGCCAGCCGATTGGTTGCGCGCGCGTCGAACTCCTGTTCGCGCTCACCCGCGTGGACCAGATGCGTGTGCGGATCGACCAGCGATGGCGACACCAGGCATCCTGAGACGTCATATATGTCGGCTGCGCGAAAACGATCGAGGATCTGCGCGGTGGAGCCGACCTCCACGATCCTGCCTCCGGCCACCGCCACGGCGCCGTTCGTGATCGGTTCGAGCGACAGTAGATCGCTCCCTCCCACGCCTGCGGACGGCCCGTCGCACGTGATCAACTCGCTTGCGTTCGCAATGACGAGATCGACGTCATGTTTCAACTTGGATCGCCCTTCTACTCCGCCAGGCGGAATTAATCTTCGTATTGCGGAATTGCTAGGGTTCGTATATCGACATGGCGGAAAAATTGTCAACCTCCGTGGATGGGAGAACACATGACGACAGATCAGGACGATGCGCGTGGTCGAGACAGTGTACGCTCGGCGTTACGGGCTTTTTCCATCGTCAGCTTGTTCTCGTCACAGCGGCCGCAGCTGACGATGAAGGAAATCTCGGAGGGTGCCGAACTGCCCTCGAGCACGACGGCGCGGTTGATTCAGACGCTCGCCGGCGAAGGTTACCTGCGCAAATGCGACAACGGCGCCTATGCGCCGGGCCCCCGCCTGATAGAGATGGCCGCCTCGATCTCGGGTGCGGCCAGCCTGACCGAAATCGTGCGGCCGCATCTCGAGACGCTTCGCGCCGAAACGGGAGAAACCGTGTGCTTCGCCATCAAGGCAAGCGAGACTGAGGCCGTGTATCTCGATCAGTGCGACAGCCCGCAATCGGTTCGTCACGTACGTTGGGTCGGTGAGCGTGTACCCCTGGCGAACACCGCGATCGGCGCGGCCCTGACCGGGGGGTGCGCACCGGGCGAAGCAAAGATAGCGCTAAAGACCTATGAAAAAGACGTCTCGGCTGTTGCCGCACCGATCCGCAACGGTTCGGGCAAGATCGTGGGCGCTATCAATGTCACCGGGCCCAGCTACCGGCTGACCGAGGCCAAGTTGCAGCAGATGGGCGAGGCGCTTCTGCGTGAAATTTCAAAGATCGAAGGATCGTCCGACCAGAGGAGCAATTCATGGGCAATTTGACGCCCCCCATTGATGGGCGCAGCTTCATGGGCGCGCGGCAGGGCTGTGTCGAGGATGTCTGCAAGGGCGGCTTCGCGGTGATCGGAGCGCCATTTGGCACACCTTACGACCTGCGTGGCATCGCATCGGGCGCAGCGGATGCACCTGCCGCGATACGGGCGGCGTCGTACCGGTATCGAGCCTTTGCAGGTCGCTACGATTTCGACATCGGCGCGCCCCTCTTCGACCCCGGGCAGATCGACCTGCATGATCTTGGCGACTGCGCAGGAGATCCCGCCGATCCTGGCACAGCGGTTGCTGCAATCGAAACCACCGTGCGCGCCGTCAGCGCACGCGGGGCGCTGCCCATTGTGCTCGGTGGCGACGACTCCACGCCCATTCCGATCTGCGCCGGCCTCGACGGGCACAGCGACATTCACGTCCTTCAGATCGATGCACATCTGGATTACCGCGACGAGGTTCGGGGGCAACGCTATGGCTATTCCAGCCCTATGCGGCGCGTCCGGGAAATGCCCCATGTCGGCAAGATCGTCCATGTCGGCACGCGCGGGATCGGCAGCGCACACTTGCAGGACATGGAGGATACGCTGGCCGCCGGCAACACGATCGTCACCGCGCGGGATATCGCCCGATCGGGCACTGGCGCGGCTCTTTCGCAGTTACCGGACGGAGCGAACGTCTATGTGACCATCGATTGCGACGGGCTGGACCCTTCGGTGATGCCGGGCACGAGCGTGCCCCTGCCGGGCGGGCTTGCCTTCTATGACGTCGTCGACATGGTGCTCGACCTCATCCGCCGGTGCCATCTTCGCGGCATCGGTTTCGCCGAGCACTACCCCGAGTTCGACATCAACCGCCACACCGCGATCGCCATCACGCGCATCATCAGCAACGCGATCGGTATGTCCCTGCGGAAGCAAAGCGCCTGAGAGGAGAGCGACGATGTTGCGTCATTTGGTAATGTTCAAGCTCAAACCGGGTGTGGCTCGCGACGACCCGCGTGTTGTGAAGGCTGTCCGTTCGATCGAACGGATGCCCCAAGATATCGACGAGGTCGAATCCGCCGAACTTGGGTGGGATTTGTCGGGAAAGCCGCATGCGTTCGACTATGCCACGCTGTGGCTCTTCCGCGACCGGGCGGCCCTGGAGCGATACGCCGCTCACCCGGCCCACCAGAAGGTGCTTGGCGAAACGAAGGACATCTTTGATGCGATGATCGCCGATTTCGAAACACCCTGAACGGGGGGCACCCGTCACCCAATTTTCTTTCAGAAACGAACAACCCAACCGGAACAGCCCCGGATGGGAAGGGAGGGTTCATGCAAACTGAAAATCAAGCTCTAACGGAAGATGCCGGCCGCGGTGCAGCGCTGGCGAAGATGATTGTCCTCAGCATTCTCGGCATCGTCATCTTCTTCGTTGAAATCCCGTTCTTCGGCACCAACGCGATCTTGCCGGTGCATATCTCCGATTTCATTGTAAAGGGGGCACGGCCGGTAGCGATTGCTTTCGTGCTGATCCTGATCGCCTACGGTGCGCTGGAACCGTTTTACAGCGGCGGTTGGAAACGCTCGGTGGGAACCGCAATATTCACCGGGTTCAAGGTATTGGGCTTTTTGCTGACCGTCCTCTACTTGGCCGGGCTCGCGCCGTCTTTCATCGCCACGCCTGGCATGATGCCTTTCCTGTTCGAGAAACTCGTGCTGAATCTCGGGCTGATTGTGCCGCTCGGTGCTTTGGGTCTGAGCTTTCTGATCGCCTACGGACTCGTCGAGTTCTGCGCCGTATTCCTTGAGCCAGTCATGCGTCGGGTCTGGCGAACGCCCGGTTATTCGGCCGTGGACGCAGTGGCGTCGTTCGTGGGCAGCTATTCGATCGGCATCCTGATCACCAATCAGATGTTTCTGAACAAGTCCTACTCGTTCCGCCAGGCGGCCATTATCGCGACAGGCTTCTCCACTGTTTCAACGACTTTCATGGTCGTCGTCGCCAAGGTTCTGGGTCTGCTCGAGATGTGGAGCTTCTATTTCTGGTCCACCCTGGTCATCACATTCGTCGTGACCGCGATTACGGCGAGGATCCCCCCGATCTCGCGCTACGACGACACGGAACCAAGGGATGTCACTGCCATTCCGAGTGACGCACAAGGCGGCCTTCTGGCCCGAGCGATTTCCGCGGGCGTCGAGCGGGTCCAACAGAACCCTGCTTTCCTGACGGTGTTGAAAGCGACCCTTCGCGACGGGCTGAAGATGACCTCGGTGATCTTGCCGACAGGTGTGTCCATCGGTCTTCTTGGCCTGCTTCTGGCCGCCTATACCCCGCTCTTCGACTGGCTCGGCCTGCTCTTTTATCCGCTCCTCGCGCTTCTGCAGGTGCCCGAAGCGATGTTGACGGCGAAGGCCATCGCCGCGACGCTTGCAGAGATGTTCTTCCCGACGGGAATGTTGCAGGAGGCGCCACTCCTGTCGAAATACATCTTTGCCGTGGTTTCCGTGTCAGGGATCCTGTTCTTCGCAGGCTCGATCCCCTGCATTCTGGCAACGAAGATTCCTCTCAAGGTTCTTGACCTTATGATCATCTGGCTGTTGCGGGTGTTTCTGAGCATCCCCCTGGCCGTGCTTTCCGCCCGTCTGTTCCTGGGCTGACGAATACGATGCGGGACGCATTATCGCCCCGCGCCCCACTCCAAGGTGACAAGTACGGGAGATCATCATGCGCATAGGAAGCGCTTGGAAATTTCTGCTCGTGACGGCCGTGACAATTCTCGGTTGCTCCGCCACATCCGCCGAAACGTTGATACTTGATGGCGCGTCGCTGACCGCGGCCCGGGTCGCCAAAGCCGCGCGGGATACCGAAACCGTCATCGAGATCGATGCGGCGGCCGCGCAACGCCTGGCAGCAGGATTCGATCTGGTGATGGAAGCCGCCACGCAGGGCAGTCCCGTCTATGGTCTGACCGTGGGCGTCGGCTGGAACAAGGATCGCCCGGCCTTCGAAATTGCGGATGGCAAGCGCGTCGTGAGCGACGAACTGCTCCGATTATCGCGCGAGTTCAACCGTGGCCAGTTGCGAGCCCATGGCGGAGGCTTCGGCGAGTCCTTGCCCATCGAGGTCGTGCGCGCAAGCATGGTCATCCGGCTCAACCAGATGCTGACTGGCATGGCAGGGGTCCAGCCCGCCGTCGCCGACATGTATCGCAACTTTTTGAACGAGGGCATCACACCGGTGGTGCCGGCGCGCGGCTCGATCGGCCAGGCCGACATCACGCTGGCCTCTCATGTCGGTCTTGCCATGGTCGGCGAATGGTACGTGGATTATCAAGGCAAGCGCATGCCTTCGGCCGAAGCGCTAGCGGCTGCCGGGATTTCGCCAATCTCACCCGTCGGCAAGGATTTTCTGTCGATCATCAGTTCGAACTCGCTCTCGGCGGGGCGCGCGGCGCTGCTTTCGCAAGATGCCGACCGGTTCCTGCAGCAATCGATCGTCGCCTTCGGGCTGGCGCTTGAGGGCTATAACGGCAATGTTGCCCCGTTCCTGCCCGAGACGACCGGTATCCGGCCCTTTGCGGGGATGAACAAAGCCGCCTCGATGATCACGGATGCCCTTGAGGGCAGCTATCTGTGGTCGATGTCCGATACTCGCGGTCTTCAGGACCCGCTATCCTTCCGGACCATGGCATATGCGATAGGAGCGGCTCTGGAAGCTTCCGAGGCGTTGACGACCGCGCTCGAAATCCACATCAACCACACTGACGACAACCCCGCGACAATCACCGGCAATCCATACGCCGGGCAGTCCGGCCAAGTGCAAAGCTATGGGGTCGCGGGTGATTCCCCGGGTGCGATTTACCCGACCGCGAATTTCGAGATGCTCCCCGTGACTGACAAGGTCGAACAGCTGAACGTCGCACTTACGCGCATGGCGCGGTCGGTTGTGATGCAGACGATACGTTATGAGAATCCGGCTTTGACCCAGTTGCCGCGATTCCTTGCGGCCCCCGGCAACAGGGGATTGGCCTTCGGGGCTATGCAGGTTCCCCTCACATCGCTCTATGCCGAGCTTCGAATGCTTGCGATGCCAGTGTCGCTCGACAGCTTCGGAACCTCGGCGGGAATCGAGGACGTGGCAAACAATTCACTCCTTGCCTTCGCCAACCTGGATCGGATCCTCGAGCTTAACTACCAGATCGCTTCAATGCAGCTTCTGCACGCCACGCAAGCCGTCGATCTGCGTGGCGTCGAGGATCTTGGCGGCAAGACAAGGCGGCTCTATCACGCCTATCGCGCGGCGGTTCCCTTCGTCGATGCTGACCGCGCCTATACTGAAGACCTCGCGAAGGGCATCGAAGTGCTGAAGGCGTTTCAGCCTTGACCGCAAGCCCGAGGACTGGCTCCGCGGTCGGATGAGGGCTTGTCAGAGTATTTTGCAGCCGAGTGAAATCACTTGGCACCGCACAAATACGGCTAAAACAAACGGATAGAGGGCGTTGCGTCCATTCGGACGCAACGCCCTCTAGGCAAACGCCTCAATACACCGGCGTCGGAATGCCCTCCATGCGTGCCTTGATCTGCAGGGCGACGAACTTCGAATAGAATCGTGACAGCGCCAGGTTGCCGCCGTGGAACCAAAGAGCTTCCTGCGCGGTCGGCTTCCACATGTTGCGGGGCTCGCCCTGCCATGGGCCGGGGTCGTTCCTCACACCGGAGCCCAGGCCCCAGCAAGGGCCGACCTTGTCGGCCACCTCGCGGGACACGACGACCGCCACCGTTTCGTGCATCGACTGGTAACCGGTGGATGTGATGATCACGTCTGCCTCGAGTTCCGAACCGTCGTCGAAAAGGATCCCTTTCGGCGTGAGCCTTTCGATCGACACGCCGCTGCGGATTCCGATCTCGCCATTGATGATGAGATCCGAGGCGCCGACATCGATGTAATAGCCGGACCCGGTGCGGTAGGCCTTCATCATCAGGCCGGTCTCGTCATGGCCGAAATCGATGGCGAAGCCGGAGCCCGCGAGCCGTTCGTAGAAGGCCGCATCGCGTTCCCTGATGCGGTCATAGAGGGCTTTCTGGCCCTCGGGCATCAACGCGAAGGGCATCGAGGCGACGATCAGGTCGGCTTTCTCGGTGGTGATGCCCCCGGCGAGCGCGTCTTCGGAATAGATCTCGAAAGCCAGCTCCGTCAGCGTGTCCGACTTCACCACCGTCGTCGGCGACCGCTGGACCATCGTGACGTCGGCGCCGCTTTCCCAGAGATCGACGCTGACGTCGTGACCGGAACTCGCCGCGCCGATCACCGCGCAGGTCTTGCCCTTGAAGCGCCTGCCATCCGCATACTGGCTGGAGTGCAGGATCTCGCCCTCGAAGACATCGGCGCCGGGAAGATCGATGAGCTTAGGCGGCCCGTAGGCTCCGGTGGCGAAGACAAGTTGCCTGGGCTTCAGCACGACACGTTCGCCGGCCCGGTCGACTTCCACCGTCCAGATCTTCTCGTGCTCGTCGTAGGAAGCGGCCACGCAGGCCGCGGAAGTCCAGTAGTTCAGCTCCATCACCCGCGCGTACATTTCCAGCCAGTCGCCCATCTTGTCCTTGGGGGTAAAGACCGGCCAGTTCTCGGGGAACGGCATATAAGGCAGATGATCGTACCAGACCGGATCATGCAGGACGAGCGAACGGTAGCGGTTGCGCCAGGAATCGCCGGCCCGCGCGTTCTTCTCCAGGATGATGGTGGGCACGCCGAGCTGGCGCAGCCTCGCGCCGAGCGCCATACCGCCCTGTCCCCCGCCGACAATCACGCAATAGGGTTGCTCGCTGGTGCCGAGCGCCGCCTCCTCGCGACGCCGGGTCTCCGACCAGGTTTCGCGGCTGCGCTCGGCCTTGTGCCGCACGCCGAGGGGCCGGCTGGGGCCCTTCTTTTCCTCGAATCCCTTGAGCTCGCTGATTGCCGTGAAGAGGGTACGGCATCGCCCGTCGATCAGGCGAACATGGCCCTCCCCGCGCGCCGTTGCGGTCTCGAAGGTGAACCAGGCCTCGGTCACCCCGCCATCGGTCGTGGCGTCTTGCGCAAGCCGCCAGCCGGCCGGCGCGGTACGGGCTAGCGTTTCGCCCAGCATCTCGCGGATCGCCGATCGGCCTTCCATGGTGCGGATGTTCCAGGTGAAGGCGAGGAGGTCGCGCCAGTAGCAATCTTCGGGGAAAAGGCCGGTGACCCCGTCGATGTCGCCCGCCTCCAGCGACCGTGCGAAGGAAGCAAGCCAGGTGGCCGCTTGCCGGTTTGGTGCCGTCTCGAGCATCTCTCCCCCTCCAGAACAACAGCTTGCGACATGCTCGGAGCGCCTGGTGTCCTTATTGGACGCGGACGGCGCTCCATCTCCTTGTTTTAGTCGCATTTGTGCGACGCCAAGTGATGCCACTCGGCTGCAAAATGCTCAGTCGCCGAGCGGCTCCATCTCCTTGCCTGCCCGGTAGATCTGCAGATTGTATTTGATGCGGCGCAGCGTCTCGCGCGCCGGTCCATCGATCCTGTAGCCCGCCGCCACCGCCATCAGGTCGACCACGGCCAGGAACGCGAAACGCGAGGCCGTCGGCTTCAGCGTGTCGGGATATTCGGGAATGGCGACGGTGAGCCGGACGTCGCAGGCCCGGGCGAGCTCCGTGTCGGGCGCCGTCACGCAGATCGTGTTGGCGCGGTAGTGCCTTGCGAGCGCGACCGCTTCGATCACCTCGCGCGTGCGTCCCGTCGCCGAGATCGCGATGACGAGATCGCCGGGCTTCAGCGTCGAGGCGGTCATGCGCATCAGATAGGGATCGCAATGCGCGCTCACCGTCACGCCGTAGCGAAACAGGCGATATTGCGTCTCTTGCGCCAGCGCCGAGGAAGACCCACCGAGGCCGAACACCGTCACCTGCCGCGCCCCGGCGATGAGTTCGGCTGCCTTCTGAAGTTGCGCCGGATCGAGCTGCCGCTCGGCTTCCTGCAACGCGCGATGGGCCTCTCCGAACACGACACCCCAGAAAGGCATGCCGTTGCCGCCGTTTCTGGGAGCGGGTTTGTCGAGATAGAGAGCTCCCACCACGAGACTCTGCGCCAGTTTCAGCTTGAAGTCTCGCACTCCCTCGCAGCCGATGGCCCGGCAGAACCGCGTGACGGTCGGCTCGCTGACGCCTGCCCGGCTGGCCAGCGCCGCATTGGATGCGTCGACCGCGAACTTTACGTCGTCGAGGACGACGTCGGCGACGCGGCGCTCCGCCGGCCGCAGGTCGCCGTAAGAATCCTTCACCTGAGAGATGATGTCGGGAATGCGCCCCGTGTGATCGGCGACGCCGGTTTCCCCGGCCGCGAGGCGCGCTGCTTCGTCAATCCCAGTCATGGAGCCGGTTTCATCCCTGCCGATCGCCGAACTCTTTCGAATTCCCTGGCACGCTCGCATCTCGGCGTCATCGACCACATCATGCGGGAAAAGCATGTAGGAAAGCAACAGGCTTTTCAAGGTGCAAGAAATCTATGCGAATTCAAGCGGATGATCCACGCGGTCGAGATTACGCGAGCTCTCTCGCGGGGCGCTCCTTGACAGAAAAGTAGGATAGTTACAGACTGATTTTCGGGCAGGAGGGCGATCTGATGGATTGTCGCGCAGTCTCCGAGGGGGGCGCATGAAAGCGCAGAAGGCAGCGTCGCCGAAACTCGGCGTGCGGCAGGCGACGAAGGTCTATCATACGGCCTCGGGCGACTTGCTTGCGCTCGACAGATGCAGCCTCGACGTCCATGCCAAGGAGATCGTATCGGTCGTCGGACCTTCGGGTTGCGGCAAGACGACGTTGCTGTGGTCGATGTCCGGCCTGCACGGGTTGAGCAGCGGCGAGATCCTGCTCGACGGCCAGCGCATCGTGGGCCCGCATCCCGATATCGGCATCGTCTTCCAGGAGGCAAACCTCCTGCCCTGGCGCAACCTCGATGCCAACATCAATTTCCCCTTCGAGATCAAGGGCACCACACCCGATCGCCAATGGGTCGCCCATCTCCTGAGGAGGGTCGGCCTCGAAGGATTCGGCGGCAAGTTCCCGCGCGAGCTGTCAGGCGGCATGCAGCAGCGCGCGGCCATCGTGCGGGCGCTGTCGCTCAAACCTTCGGTGCTGTTGATGGACGAGCCCTTCGGTGCGCTCGACACCTTCACGCGCGACGAGATGAACCGGCTGGTCGAGGAGATCTGGCTCGACGCGCCCACCACCATCGTTTTCATCACCCACAGCATCGAGGAAGCCATCTTTCTCTCCGACCGGGTGGTGGTGCTGTCGCCCCGTCCCGGCCGCGTCGCCAAGGAGTATCGCGTGCCGTTCGCGCGACCGCGCTCGATGGAGATCATGGCGACGAAGGAGGTCTTCGACCTCACCAACGCGATCAAGATGGACATCGTCGGCGGACGCGCCCAGGCGCAGCTCCGTCAGCTTGCAGAAACTTCCAATTGAGGAATTCCCGCCATGAGCAGTGACGCGATTCCTGAATTCCGCAAGTCGGGCGAGGGCCACGACGTCAGCCTCACCAATTTGTCCGCCTTCTCCAGCGGACCGTCCGTGAAATCGGGGCGTGAGATCGCGGCGATCGTGGTCGTCGCGGCGATCGTCATCGGCGGTCTCGAATTCGCGCTGCGTTACTTCGAGGTGCCGCAATATATCATGCCTCCGCCCAGCATGATCGTCGGCGCGCTGTTCAGCGAGTTTCCGCTGATCCTGCCGCATCTCGGCCATACGCTCGTCGAGCTCGTTTCCGGTTTCGCCATCGGCGCCGTCGTCGGCCTGATCCTGGCGGCCGTCGTCACCCAGTTCCCCTTCGTCGAGAAGATCGTGGCGCCCTACATCCTGCTGCTCGTCACCACGCCCATGCTGGCGCTCGTGCCGCTTCTCATCCTGCGCTTCGGCTTCGGCTACACGCCGCGCATCATAGCGGTCGCGCTGGCCGCCGGCCCGATGGTGATGATCAATGCCGCGACGGGCTTCCGGCGGGTCGACAGCGCCAAGATCGCGCTGGCGCGCTCCTACGGCGCCTCCACCTTGCAGATCTTCTGGAAGATCCGGGCACCGATGGCGCTGCCGATGATCCTTGTCGGACTGATGATCGGCGCGATCTTCGGCCTTCTCACGGCAGTGGGCGCGGAGATGGTCGGCGGCGGCTTCGGCCTCGGCAACCGCCTGACGACTTATTCGTCGATGATCCAGATGCCGCAGTTCTTCGCCGTGGTGCTGATCCTGTCGATCCTCGGCATCCTTATCTACACGCTTTTCTTCCTGATCGGAAAGAAATGGGCGAGTTGGGAGGCCTGAAGCGATGAGATCAGGATACCGACTGGAAACGCATCGGACCCGGGCCGGAGGAGGCACGCCGATGTCGGGACAAGAAGCCTGAACCGCTGAGTGCAATAGCCAAGAAAAAGGGGAATACCATGAGAGAAGACGAAATGATCGGAATGGGACCGGCCGGTTCGATGAGCCGCCGCTATTTCCTGCAGGTCACGGGAGCGGGCGTGGTCACCGCCACTGCGCTCGGCGTGCCGGGGCTGATGTCGCGCGCCGAGGCCGCGACCTACGAGAAGTTCACCTGGATCTCGCCACGCGGCACGCTCGAAGTGCTCGACGACTATCCTTACTGGGCCGCCAAGAAGATGGGCTATTTCGGCGACCTGCCGACCGATATGCAGCCCGGACCGTCGGACGGCACGGCCACCGTCAAATTCGTCGATGTCGGACAGGCCGACATGGGCTTCCCGTCACCGGGCGTCTTCTCCTTCGCCATCCAGAATGGCATGAAGCTGAAATCCGTGTTCCACATGGGCGCGCGCGACACGTTCAGCTTCGCCTTCCGCAAGGGCGAGGGAATGACGGACCTCAAGGGCTTGGAAGGCAAGACGGTGCTGCTCGGCTCCGCCGCCTGGCAGTCGATCACCGACCCGCTGCTCGCCTCGCAGGGCGTCGACATCAAGAAGGTCAAATATGTAGAGGCCGGCTGGCCGACCTGGGGCACGGCGCTCGCCGGCGGACAGGGCGACGCGGCCCTCTCATGGGAAGGGCTGCGCGCCGAATGGATCGCCACCGGCCTCAAATTCGACTACTGGCTGGGCGTCCAGAAGTCCAAGCTGCCGGCCAACACATTCGTCGTGCGGGCGGCCGACCTCGAGGATCCAGACCGCAAGGCGTTCCTCGAAAAATACCTGCGTGGCTGGGCCATGGGCCTGGAATTCGGCTACCAGAACCCGCGCGCCGCGGTCGAAGCCGTCTTCGAGCAGTTCCCGACGCTGGGCAAGAATCTCGGACCGGAACTCGGCACGACGTCCATCCTGCAGCAGATCAACGTTTTCCGCGGCGACATGGACAAGCGCGGCGGCTGGGGCTGGCATGACATGGCGAGCTGGCAGGCCTTCTTCGACGAGATCCACAAAATAGGCCAGATCACCAATCCGGTGAAGGCCGAGGATGTCACGACAAACGACCTGATCGGCCCGGCCAACGAGTTCGACAAGGCCAAGGTCAAGGCCGACGCCGACGGCTACAAGCTTACGGAAGGCTTCGCGGCGCTCGATGTCGAGAAGATCAAGGCGCACATGTTCGACGACGCGGTCTGATCGCATAGAGCATCGCGCCGAAAAGTGGGCGCCGGTTTTCGGCAAAAAGCGATGCGAACGCAAAAGCCTATCGCATTGGGCCGATCCAGAATCGCGCCCGATGCGGTAGTCATCGAATCCGGCGGGCGGCCTAGAGCTGCCCGCCACCTGACAGAAATCGGGAGGATGTCGTGTCGGATAAAGTAAGAGTTCTCGTGGTCGGCCTCGGCAATATGGGGGCCTCGCATGCCAGCGCCTATCATCGGCTCGAGGGTTTCGAGATCGTCGGCCTGATGAGTCGTTCGATCAAGAGCAGGAAGATTCCCGCCGAGCTTTCCGGCTATCCGCTTTACGAGGATTTCGAACAGGCCCTCAGGGAAACCAGGCCGGACGCCGTGTCGATCAACAGCTGGCCCAACACCCATGCCGAATTCGCGTTGAAGGCCATCGACGCCGGCTGCCACGTGTTCATGGAAAAGCCGCTCGCCACCAATATCGAGGACGCCGAGAAGGTGGTCGCCGCCGCGCGCGCCAAGAACCGCAAGCTGGTGCTCGGCTATATCCTGCGCGTCCATCCCTCCTGGGTGAAATTCATCGAGGTGGGCAAGACGCTCGGCAAGCCGCTGGTCATGCGCCTGAACCTCAACCAGCAGAGCAGTGGCCAGGCGTGGCACTGGCACAAGAACCTGATCGACTCGCTGATTCCGATCGTCGACTGCGGCGTGCACTATGTCGACGTGATGTGCCAGTTGACGGGAGCAAAACCCGTCCGGGTGCATGGCATCGGCGCCAAGCTGTGGGCCGAGGCGGCGAAGCAGAATTACGGCCATCTGCACGTCACCTTCGACGACGGCTCGGTCGGCTGGTACGAAGCCGGCTGGGGCCCGATGATGAGCGAGATCGCCTATTTCGTGAAGGATGTCGTCGGGCCGGAAGGTGCCGTATCGATCGTCGCGGGCCAGTCGGAAAGCGCGGCCAAGGAGACCGACGAGGTTTCGGATTCGGCCGACATCGACCGTCACACCAAGACCGACGCCATCAAGGTCCACTATGCCAAGGTCGACGCGGACAAGAATTTTGTCCGGCCCGACGAGATCTTCAGCATGGAGGACGAGCCCGGCCATCAGGAGCTTTGCGACCGCGAGCAGCAGTTCTTCCTGCGCGCCATCAGGGAAGATCTCGACCTGACGGAATCCATGGACGCCGCGGTCAACAGCCTGCGCATCGTGCTTGCCGCCGAGCAGAGCATCAACGAAGGCCGCGCCATCGACCTGGCCTGACAAAAGCCGGGCCGCTTGTGCCAGCGACCCGTTTGACTTGGCCGTCGGCGGGCGGTTGGATCGCTTGCGTCGATTGCCGTTAGGTAAGATTCCCGGAGGAGGAAATATGAGCGCCGTTAGCGAGAGCCTGCTGCAGACCTATGCCGAATCCGATGCACTGGGCTTGGCCGATCTGGTGCGGCGAGGCGAAGCGTCGCCGGCCGAGCTGGTCGAGGCCGCGATCACCATGATCGACAGGCTCGATCCCCAGCTCAACGCGGTCATCCACCGTCTCTACGATATGGCCCGCGCATCGGCAGCCACCGTCGATCGCAACGCTCCCTTCGCCGGAGTGCCGTTCCTGCTCAAGGAACTCGCCACCTCCTGGACGGGCGCTCCCAACACCAATTCCTCGTACTACCTGAAGGACGTCGTCTCGGATTTCGACGCGGAGGCAGTGCGGCGCATGAAGGCGGCGGGTCTGATCCTGGTTGGAAAGTCGAACGCGCCGGAGAATGGCTGGTCCATTTCCACCGAACCGAAACTCTACGGCGTGACGAAAAATCCATGGAAGGACGGCATCACTCCAGGCGGATCGAGCGGCGGCACGGCGGCCGCGGTCGCCGCACGCATGGTTCCGATCGGCGAGGCCAGCGACGGCGCAGGTTCGATCCGCGTTCCGGCGTCGTGCTGCGGCGTCGTCGGCCTCAAGCCGTCGCGGGGCCGCGTCACGCTCGCGCCTTTCGGCGATTTCTGGTATGGCGGGGCCTATTTCCTCTGCTGCTCGCGCAGCGTGCGCGACACCGCCGCTTATCTCGATGCGCTGGCCGGCGCGTTGCCTGGCGATCCCTATACGCCGCCCGTCCCGGAGGCGAGTTGGCTTTCCCTTGCCGCGCGCGCGCCCAAGAAATTGAGGATCGGCTATACCGTGACGCCGCCCAACGGTACGCCGATCGGTGCCGAGCCCAAGGCCGCCGTCCTGGCGGCCGCCAAGACGCTGGAGGCGCTCGGTCATTCGGTCGAGGAACACGATATGCCCTTGGCTGCGAATGAAGCCTGGAAGACCTATACGGACATGACCTGCGTGCAGACGGCCGCCACCTTCGGCGCGCTGGAGGCGCTGGTCGGCCGCCCGGTGACGCGGGACGACGTCGAGCCCATCACCTGGGCGATCATCGAGCGCGGCCGCGCCACCAGCGGGATTGTCCATGCCAACCAGGTCGAGCAATGCCGCCAGCTCAGCCGGGCGATTGCGGGAGACCTCGCCCCCTATGACATCTTCGTCACGCCGACGCTCACGCAACTGCCGCGCCCGCTCGGCTTCTACGACATGTCGGAGACCGACCTCGACCGCTACAACGCCAAATGGACGGACTCCGTCTTCGCCTTCCCCTTCAACATATCCGGTCAGCCGGCAATCTCCCTACCACTCCACTGGACGTCCGACGGCATTCCGGTGGGCGTCCAGCTCGTCGGACGCTATGGCGACGAGGCCACCGTGCTCGCCGTTTCGACGCAGCTCGAACAGCATATGCCCTGGAAGGACCGTCGTCCGCCGATCAGCGCCTAGAGAGCATCGTGCAGCCAGCGGCCCACAAAACTTGACTAATCGGGTCATGCTTCATAGTCAGCGTTGATGGCGCTCTTTTCGCGCCGCGCGACAGGATGGACAGGCCCTTGACCTCGAACGCCTTCACCGTGGATGCCGCGAGTTTCGCGGTGCGAGACCGTACGCTGCTCGGCCCCGTTTCGCTCGAGCTCGAGCGGGCGCGGGTCTACGGGCTGATCGGCCACAACGGCTCCGGCAAGTCCACGCTGATCAAGCTGCTCGCCCGGCAGCAGGAGCCGACCGCAGGCTCGATCAGCTTCTCCGGCCGGCCGCTCGACCGCTGGGGTGCGCGCGAGCTTGCCCGCTCTCTTGCCTATCTGCCGCAGACCACGCCGGCTGCGACGGGCCTGACCGTGGAGGAGCTGGCGGCGCTCGGGCGCTATCCCTGGCACGGGGCGCTCGGCCGCTTCGGTCCTGAGGACCGCCGCCATGTCGAGGAGGCGCTCGCCCTCACCGACATGACGGGCTTTGCCGGCCGGCTCGTCGACGAGCTTTCCGGCGGCGAACGCCAGCGGGCTTGGCTCGCCATGCTGGTGGCGCAGAATGCCAGCGTCATGCTGCTCGACGAACCGATCTCGGCGCTCGACCTTGCCCACCAGGTTGAGGTGCTCGGCTTGGTGAAGGAACTGAGCCGCAGGCGTGACCTTTGCGTCGTGACGGTGTTGCACGATCCCAACATGGCCGCGCGTTACTGCGACGAGCTGATCGCGCTCAGGCAGGGCAAGCTTTTGACCCGTGGCACGCCCGACGAGATGATGCGCGACGAAGTGCTGAAGGACATTTTCGGGGTAGACATGGGGGTGTTCCTGCATCCCGCGACCGGCCAGCCGATCGGGTACGTGCAGTAGGCGACCGACAGCCCTTTGAGAATGTCACTTCAACCTTCGCGGGGCCTCTGCCGTCTGGTACATCGAGATCGTGTGCCCGTCGGGATCGGCGAATTCGGACGACCAGCCGCCTGGTGCATGGCTGACCGGCGTCACGATGGTGGCACCTTTCTCCGCGAGCCCGGCAACCACGTCGTCTATGCCGCCATCAGCCAGGTCGAAGACGATGATCGGTGAGTTTCCGGGCCGCGACTCCATCCTGAAGAAGATCAGGTCGACGCCGTTGGCCGTGCGGGCCATGAGCCAAATGCTGCCGTCCTCCTCTTCCATGCGCTCGACGGAAAGGCCCAGCACGTCGCGATAGAATGCTTCGGTCCGGTCGATATCGGAGACGTAGTAGCAGATATTGCCGAGACTGCATTTGCCGAACATGCGTTTACTCCTTGTGAGCGGTTGTGCTCTTTCCTTGTTGCCGCGGATCTCCATTTTGTGAGCGCGTCACGACAAAAAGGTGTCCGTCGGGATCATGGCTCGCCAGCACCACGTCGTTGCGCCGGGCGGTTTCTAGCAGAGACCGCCGGATAGCGCCGAACGCAAGGCGGCCGACAAGACCCGGCATGCCCTCGATGCGATGCCCGCCCGCTTCGCGCCAACGCCGCCGGATCTGGGCGATGCGTTGACGCAGCGCCGGCTCGGCAAGACCAAGCAGCCAGGCGATCTCTTGCCTGGTATGTCCGGTAAGGGCCAGGAGCGCCGTCGTGCGCAAGGCCGGCGGCAGGCCGCCGACAAAACGCTGGGGAAGAATTTCGTTCTCGGCAGGTTCGACTGAAGCACTCGGAGCACATAGCGTTTCGCGCCGCCGCCTCCGAAGAGCTGTCCTTGCGTCGAAGGCGGCACGCCTGCGCAGCGCCCCCTCCAACCAGCGGCGGTTTTCGGCGCAGCCGAAGTCGGTCCGGCCGGCCTCGACCGCTGCCAGCAGGATCGTCTGCAGCAGATCTTCCGCCTCGTCGGCGCGTCGTGCCGCCCGGCGTGCCCTGCGCAGGAGTTCGACATAGGGAAACGATCGCGCCGCGGCCCTCATATGAACAGCCCTCGCTCGCGCTCGACGGCCTTTGCGATAAAGGTGGCGACAGCCTGGATCCGACGCATCGGCCGAACGCTCTCGTGATAGACCAGCCAATAGGCGCGGCGGATCGGCGGGATTGCAGAGACCGGCACAAGCTCGTCATGGGTCCGGGCGATGAAGGCGTGCAATATGCCGATGCCGGCGCCGGAACGCACCGCCTCGACTTGTCCGAGCGCGGATGAGATGGAAAAGCCGGCATGCCAGGCCGGGCTGAATTCGCCGGCATAATCGAGCGAGGGGCTGATCACGAGATCCGGCACGTAGCCGACAAGCCGATGTCCGGCGAGCTCCGCCGCGTCGCGCGGCAATCCATTCGTCTCCGCATAGGCGCGGGAGGCATAGAGGCCGAGCGAGTAGTCGACCAGCTTAGCGGCGACAAGGCGGCCTTCGGCCGGCCGGTCAACGGTGATGGCGATGTCGGCCTCCCGCCGGGAAAGCGAGAAGGAACGCGGCACCGGCACGAGCTGGATGGCAAGGTCGCGGTGCTGGGTTGTCAGCGCGCCGAGCCGGGGAGCCAGGAAGGTCACGCCGAACCCGTCGGGCGCGCCGATGCGCACCGTGCCGGCAATGTCGTCTTCGCCCACGATCTCGGCGCGGGCGGCGATCATGTCGGCCTCCATGCGCTCGGCGACTTCAAGGAAGCGCTCGCCTGCCGCGGTGAGTTCGCTGCCGGTGGTGAGGCGCCGGAACAGCTTCGCCTTCAACGCCTCTTCGAGGGCTGCGACCCGCCGCGAGACCGTCGCGTGATTGAGCTCCAGCCGCCGTGCCGCACCGAGTATCTGCCCCGCCCGGGCGACCGCCAAGAAGATGCGGACATCGTCCCAGTTCATGCGCACCAACCGGTGGCGACGCACCCTGCGTTGCCCCCCTCTGTCCTGCCGGACATCTCCCCCACAAGGCTACGAGATTCACACATCCGGCGGAGCTTTCTGGAGCACCCCTCATCCGACCGCGCTTGGCGCA
>NZ_JBJHDO010000017.1:0-117009 GCF_050958605.1 Mesorhizobium sp. 1B3
AACAATCACTTTCACATCATCCGAAGCAGATGTGTGCGCACGCTAGCCCACAAGGGGAGAAGGGGGAGTTTTGCAGAAGCGCTCCTGCCAATCGCCAGCGCTGGCGATTGGCGTTGGCGTTGCGACCGTCTCCCCTTCTCCCCTTGTGGGAGAAGGTGGCCGACAAGCTTGTGACGCGGCCAAGCCGCGGCACAAGCGCCGGAGGTCGGATGAGGGGTGTTCCAGAGACCGCCGACGATCCGTGAGATGTGTGAATGTCGTAGCCTACAGATGGGGAGATGGGCAGTTTCGACGCGGGCGCTTTCCCTACTATTGACGATTGGCGAAACTCGAGCGGCCGTCCAATCTCCCTCCTTGTAGGGGAGATGTCCGGCAGGACAGAGGGGGGTGCTGAGAGACGCAACATCGGACAACCTCCAACTTCTCGTAGTTCTACTATTTGCGATATTTCATGCACAGATACCACCAGCCTATTATTTTGCGCACAACGGATGAGATTCCCCTCGCGTTGCCAAGAGGGCCCGCCGGCGCGACAATGAGGAACACCAATCAGGGAGAGAAACCATGGTCGAATACGGTCATTTCATCGGCGGCAAGCGGGTCGCCGGAACGAGCGGCCGCAGCCAGGACGTGATGCAGCCGATGGATGGCACGGTGCGCGGCACGGTCGCGCTGGCCTCCGCGGCGGAGCTGCGAGCGGCGGTCGAGAATGCCAAGGCGGCCCAACCTGCCTGGGCCGCAACGAACCCACAGCGGCGCGTCCGCGTGCTGATGAGGTTCCTCGAGCTCGTCAACCGGGAATACGATTCCCTTGCCGAACTGCTCGCTCGCGAGCACGGCAAGACCATCGCCGACGCGAAGGGCGACATACAGCGCGGCCTGGAGGTCGTCGAGGTCTGCATCGGCGCGCCCCATATGATGAAGGGAGAGTACACCGACGGAGCCGGGCCCGGCATCGACGTTTTCTCCATGCGCCAGCCGCTGGGCGTGGTGGCCGGCATCACGCCCTTCAACTTTCCGGCGATGATCCCGCTCTGGAAGATCGCCCCGGCGATCGCCTGCGGCAACGCCTTCATCCTCAAGCCGTCCGAACGCGACCCCGGCGTGCCGCTGCGCATCGCCGAGCTCTTCGTCGAGGCCGGCCTGCCCGCCGGCGTGCTCAATGTCATCAATGGCGACAAGGAAGTGGTCGACGCGATCCTCGACGACCACGACATCAAGGCGGTCGGCTTCGTCGGCTCGACGCCGATCGCGCAGTACATCTATGCGCGCGGCTGCGCGGCGGGCAAGCGCGTGCAGTGCTTCGGCGGCGCCAAGAACCACATGATCATCATGCCCGACGCCGATATGGATCAGACCGTCGATGCCCTGATCGGCGCCGGCTACGGTTCCGCGGGCGAACGTTGCATGGCCATCTCGGTCGCCGTGCCGGTCGGCAAGGAAACGGCGGATCGGCTCGTGGAGCGGCTTATCCCGCGCGTCGAGAGCCTGAAGGTCGGCCCTTCGACCGATTCCTCCGCCGATTTCGGCCCGCTGGTCACCCGGCAGGCGCTGGAGCGCGTGAAGGGTTATGTCGATATCGGTGTGAAGGAAGGCGCCAAGCTGGTCGTCGACGGCCGCGGCTTTACCATGCAGGGCTACGAGAACGGCTTCTACATGGGCGGCTGCCTGTTCGACGACGTGACTCCGGAGATGCGCATCTACAAGGAAGAGATCTTCGGACCCGTCCTGTCGGTGGTCCGCGCGCCGAACTACGAGAACGCCATCAAGCTCGCCAACGATCATGAATACGGCAACGGCGTCGCCATCTTCACGCGCGACGGCGATGCCGCCCGCGACTTCGCCAGCCGCGTCCAGGTCGGCATGGTCGGCGTCAACGTGCCGATCCCGGTGCCGATCGCCTACTACACTTTCGGCGGCTGGAAGGGCTCGGGCTTCGGCGACCTGAACCAGCACGGATCCGACGCCTTCCGTTTCTACACCAAGACCAAGACGGTCACATCGCGCTGGCCGTCCGGAATTAAAGACGGCGCCGAGTTCGTCATCCCGACGATGAACTGAACTGACCGCCAGTCGGTCCTGCAACGGCCCGGGGCATCCGCCCCGGGCCGTTTTGCGTCCCCCTCATGACGGACGCTAAATTATTCGTGATGGAACGGCATCCCTGACGGAAGGATTAAGTCGCACAGGGCTTTTGCATCGGTAGGTCTGTGCGGGGAAGGCAACCGCGCGCGAGGAGATGTCCCATGGCACGAGCAATCACCCTTTTCGGAACCGTCAGCGCCGCGGCACTGGCCCTGTCCGTCCACTCCACCGCTGCCCAGGGCCCCTCTTGCGGGCCATATAAGGCCGTGGTGAAGAGCCTTGCCGAACAGTATCGCGAGAAGCCCCAGTCGGTTGGCGTCATAGACAACAACACCGTGCTGGAGGTGTTCGTTTCCGATGCCGGCACCTGGACGATCGTCGTGACCGATACCGCCGGACGCAGCTGCGTGCTTTCTGCCGGCGAAGGCTGGGACAACAACACGGTGATAGCGTCGCTGCCCAAGCTATGATCAGGCATCAGCGGCCGTCGGCGACCTCGGCGTGGAGGCGCAACAGCGCCATCAAATGCTCGGCCGCAAGCCCGGCACCATTTTCATCACCATCGACGATCGCCCGGATGAGGGCGACATGTAGCTCGGCCGATTCGGCAAGACCGGTCTCGGCCTTGTAGCGGAACCAGAACCGGCGGCTGTGGGTCTGAAGCGGCGCGGCCATGCGTGCGGCGAACGGGTTGTCGGCGGCCCGCGCCATCACCTCGTCCAATACCTTGTCCGCTTCCAGGAACGCGACCACGTCCCCGGCCACCACCGCATTGTGCATCAGAAGCGCCGCGCGTTGGAATTCGGCGGTGGCCTCTCGCCGAACGAAGCGGGCGGCTGAGCGGGCGAGCACGATTTCAAGTCCGCGGCGCGCGTCGAGCACCCTCAGCCAGTCGCTGGCATGAAGCGGCGATATGGCGAGGCCTGCCCGCGGCCGGATGTCTATCAGGCCTTCCCAGGCGAGCCTCTGTAGCGCCTCCCGCACCGGTGTCCGGCCCAGCCCGACGCGCTCGATCAGCGCCGCTTCCGTTGCCACGCTGCCGGGAGCGAGCTCCAGGGTAACGATCATGCGCTCAAGCGCTCGATAGGCTTTCCCCGCCGCCGGTTCGAAAACCACTGTTTGAATGTTGTCGGCCAAGTGGTTCGTTCCACACGGTATATTCTTGATATATCAGGCCTATATAGGGGCCCGTCGAGATTGACAACGATTCCCCGATTTGGAATATCACTGATATATCAGCCGGAGATCAAATCTTGGAGTTCGATATACTCCCCGCAGCAATCACGAAATTCACTGCGGACCACTGCCTCGATCAAGGCGAGATAGAGCGCCGTTTCGGGCTGACGAAGGAGGTCGGGTACGGTGGTTTCATCGTCGCCCGTCCGCTCGGGAAGGCACTCTCGCCTCACGCGAATCGCGACCTGCCTGCAACCAGATGCAAGATCGCCTCGGACAAACCGGTCCTCCTCAACATCAACGAGCAGGCACGCGTCAGGCGGCCGCTCTCGCCAAACGCGGACAAGGCTCAGGCGAAGGGCTGAGGTGCGAGCAGAGCGAACCTCGAAGGACGCACAAGACCGATGACATCCGACAACCATATCGAGATCGCAATCATCGGTGCCGGCATCGTCGGCATCTGCAGCGCCGCCTTCCTCGCCGAGGCCGGCCGGGATGTCATGGTGATCGACCGGACCGGCATCTGCGAGGAGACGAGTTCGGGCAATGCCGCCGCCTTCGCGTTTTCGGACGTGCTGCCGCTTGCCCACAAGGGCATGGCCGCGCAGGTGCCGAAATGGCTCGCCGATCCACTCGGCCCCCTTTCCATTCCGCCGGCCTATCTGCCGAAACTCCTGCCCTGGCTCTACCGTTTCTGGCGCGCCGGCGCAGCCGGCCTCTACGAGAAGAGCCTCGTCGCCCAGGCCGCGTTCATGAAGCTCGCGGAGATCGAATGGATGGGCCTGATGGAGCGCTCCGCCACCCGGCCGATGCTGCGCGAGGACGGATCGCTGGAACTCTATGAAAGCGAGACCGAGTTCCGGTCGTCGTTGCCCGGCTGGGCGGCACGCGACCGGTTCGGCATCGCCTATCGGCATCTCGCCGGTAATGAGCTGGCCGAATATCAGCCGGGGCTCTCGTCGGATTTCGTGCGCGGCACCTTCGTGCCCGGCTGGAAGACGGTCTCCGATCCCCGGGATCTCGGCAAGGCGATCTGGCGATTCGCTGAGGGAAAGGGCGCCACCTTTCTCAAGGGCGACGTCGCCCTCGCCATGCCGTCCGGTGACGGCATCGTGATCCAGCTCCGCCAAGGCCGCACGATCCATGCCCGCCGATTGATCGTCGCCGCCGGAGCCTGGTCACATCTCCTGGCTCGTCGGTTCGGAGAAAAGGTGCCGCTCGAAACCGAGCGCGGCTACAACACGACGTTGCCGACGGACGCCTTCGATGTCCGCCGTCAGCTGATCTTCTCCGGCCATGGCTTCGTGATCACGCCGCTTGCCACGGGGTTGCGTGTCGGCGGCGCGGTCGAGCTCGGCGGCCTCCGCCGACCTCCCAACTTCGCCCGCTCCAAGGCCATGCTGGAAAAGGCGCGGCGCTTCCTGCCGGGGCTCGATGCCGACGGTGGGCGTGAATGGATGGGCTATCGCCCATCCCTGCCGGATTCCCTTCCAGTGATCGGCCGCTCGGCCGGCCACGCCAATGTTCACTACGCCTTCGGTCACGGACATCTCGGCTTGACCCAGTCCGCGGCCACCGGCCGGTTGATCCGCGATCTCGTCCTGGGGCAGACTCCCCCTATCGACCTCTCGCCCTTCGACGCAGCACGGTTTTGAGGCAAGATAGCCAACCACGAAAGCGGACACCTCTCTATATGGCACGGCATACCTTCACCTGCATCGACGGCCACACCTGCGGCAACCCGGTCCGTCTCGTCGCCGGCGGCGGCCCTCTGCTTCAGGGCTCGACCATGATGGAGCGACGAGCGCATTTCCTCGCCGAATACGACTGGATCCGGACCGGCCTGATGTTCGAGCCGCGCGGACACGACGTCATGTCGGGCTCCATTCTCTATCCGCCGACACGCCCCGATTGCGACATCGCCATCCTGTTCATCGAGACGTCGGGCTGCCTGCCCATGTGCGGGCACGGCACCATCGGCACCGTGACGATGGCCATCGAGAACGGGCTGGTGAAGCCGAAAACGCCGGGCGTGCTGCGTCTCGACACGCCCGCCGGGCTGGTCGTCGCCGAATACAGCCAGGTGGGCGAATATGTGGAGGAGGTGCGCATCACGAACGTGCCTTCGTTCCTCCATGCCGAGGGCCTGACCGTGGATTGCCCTGTGCTCGGCGAGATCCGCGTGGATGTCGCCTATGGCGGCAACTTCTACGCCATCGTCGAGCCGCAGGAGAACTACCGCGACATGGCCGAGCACGCGGCAGGCGATCTCATTGCCTGGAGCCCGATCGTGCGCCAGCGGCTGAACGAGAAATACTCCTTCGTCCACCCGGAGAATCCGGCGATCAACCGGCTCTCCCATATGCTGTGGACCGGCAAGCCGGTCCATCCGGATGCGGATGCCCGCAACGCCGTATTCTACGGCGACAAGGCGATCGACCGTTCCCCCTGCGGCACGGGCACCTCCGCGCGCATGGCGCAGTTGCATGCCAAGGGCAGGCTCCAGGCCGGTAACGATTTCGTGCACGAATCCATTATCGGCTCGCTCTTCAAGGGCCGCGTGGAAAGCGAGACCACGGTCGCCGGAAAGCCTGCCATCGTCCCGTCCATCGGCGGCTGGGCGCGGATGACCGGCCTGAACACCATCTTCATCGACGATCGAGACCCCTTCGCGCACGGCTTCGTCGTCAAGTAGAATGGCGGCCCTTATGTCTAGACATAGACTATCGTATGATAGCGACTTGAACGCAAGAATTCCGTATGAAACGGGCTATGCACGCAAGAAGCTTCCAAAAGCGTCGGGAAAACGGCCTTATTCGTCAAGGACATTGCGTTAGGCCAATGATAGCTTCCCGCCTAGTCCAGAAGAAAGCCGCCAAGAACAGCCGGACTATCTGTCGGCTTGGAATGCGTTCATCGACACAAAAAATGACGTTGCATTCCAGGCTCGGAACTTTAGGACTAGAGGGAACTACGAAAGGAATGCGACCGAAAGGCGACATTCCCAGGGGAGCCGCGCACACATGGAATATTTTGTCCAGCAGCTTATCAACGGGCTGACGCTGGGGTCGATCTACGGGCTGATCGCGATCGGCTACACGATGGTCTACGGCATCATCGGCATGATCAACTTCGCCCACGGCGATGTCTTCATGATCGGCGCCTTCATCGCCCTCATCGTCTTCCTCATTCTGCTCAGCCTGTTCTACACGGTGCCGGTGGCCATAGCCCTGCTGATCATGATGATCGTGGCCATGCTGCTCACGAGCCTTTATAACTGGACCATCGAGAAGGTGGCTTACCGGCCGCTACGCGGTTCGTTCCGGCTGGCGCCGCTGATCACGGCCATCGGCATGTCGATCGTGCTGTCGAACTTCGTCCAGGTGACCCAGGGGCCGCGCAACAAGCCGATCCCGCCCATGGTGTCCCAGACCTATAGCTTCGCCGGCGTCACCGTCTCGCTGAAGCAGATCATCATCGTCATCGTCACCGCCACGCTGCTCGTGCTGTTCTGGTATCTGGTCAACAAGACCGCGCTCGGCCGTGCGCAGCGTGCCTGCGAGCAGGACCGCAAAATGGCGGCGCTGCTCGGCATCGACGTCGATCGCACCATCTCCATCACCTTCATCATGGGCGCCGCGCTTGCCGCGGTCGCAGGCACCTTGTTCCTGATGTATTACGGCGTGGTGGTTTTCTCCGACGGTTTCGTTCCGGGCGTCAAGGCGTTCACGGCGGCGGTCCTGGGCGGCATCGGCTCGATTCCGGGCGCGGTGCTGGGCGGCCTGCTCATCGGCTTCATCGAGAGCATGTGGTCGGCCTATTTTTCCATCGACTACAAGGACGTCGCGGCGTTCTCGATCCTCGCCATCGTGCTGATCTTCCTGCCCTCCGGCATACTCGGCCGGCCCGAAGTCGAAAAGGTCTGAGGCCATGGTCGCCATCCCTGCCGCCCGCGAAGAAACCGCCAGCGTCTATGGCCGCGCCTTCCGCGAGGCGTTCTATGCCGGCGTGATCTCCTTCGGCCTGTTCGTCCTGCTCATTGGCCTCAAGACCGATCAGAACATCCGCAACGAGCTCATTCTGGTCCAGCGCTGGGGGCTGCTCGCCGTCGTCGTCGGGCTGGTCATGGTCGGCCGTTTTCTGGCCGTCGCCTATGTCCAGCCGGCGATTGCCCGGGCGCGGGCGGAGAAGGCGAAGGCTCCTCCCGTCGTTGCCGAGCCTGGTTTCGTCCGCCGCAACTTCAACTCGATCGGCATTACGGCCCTCCTGGTTTACCCCGTTCTCATGGTCGCGATCTTCGGCCTGCAGGGCTCGCTGAAATATGTCGACAATTTCGGCATCCAGATCCTGATCTATGTCATGCTGGCCTGGGGCCTGAACATCGTCGTGGGCCTCGCCGGCCTGCTCGATCTCGGCTACGTCGCCTTCTACGCTGTCGGCGCTTATGCCTATGCACTGCTGGGCACGCATTTCGGCTGGTCGTTCTGGATCCTCCTGCCGCTGGCCGGCATCATGGCTGCCTTCTGGGGCGTTATCCTGGGCTTCCCCGTGCTGCGCCTGCGCGGCGACTATCTGGCAATCGTGACGCTCGCCTTCGGCGAGATCATCCGCCTCGTCCTGATCAACTGGCGCGAGGTGACCAACGGCTCGGCCGGCATTTCCGGCATCCCGAAGGTCAGCTTCTTCGGGCTCTTCACCTTCAACGTGTCCGACCCGAACTACGTCGCCAAGGTGTTCGGCCTCGCGACCTCCGGCGTCTATTACAAGATCTTCCTGTATTACTTGGTCCTGCTGCTCGCCTTGCTGACCGCCTTCGTCACCATCCGGCTGCGCCGCATGCCGGTGGGGCGCGCCTGGGAAGCACTGCGCGAGGACGAGATCGCCTGCCGCTCTCTCGGCATCAACACCACCAACACCAAGCTGACTGCCTTCGCTATCGGCGCTATGTTCGGCGGGTTCGCCGGCGCCTTCTTCGCCGCGCGCCAAGGCTTCGTCAGCCCGGAATCCTTCGTGTTCCTGGAATCGGCGATCATCCTGGCCATCGTGGTGCTCGGCGGCATGGGCTCGCTGCCCGGCATCGCCATCGCGGCGGCTGTCATGATCGGTGGCACGGAAGTCCTTCGCGAACTCCAATTCCTCAAGGTGATCTTCGGCCCAGGCTTCACGCCCGAACTCTATCGCATGCTGCTGTTCGGCCTCGCCATGGTCATCGTCATGATCTGGAAACCGCGCGGCTTCGTCGGCAGTCGGGAGCCCACCGCCTTCCTGCATGAGCGAAAGGCCATATCGAGCTCGTTCACGAAGGAAGGCCACGGCTGATGAACGCAACACCTTCCATGACCGCGCCCATTCTCAAGGTCGAACATCTGTCGATGAAGTTCGGCGGCCTGGTGGCGATCGGCGACCTGTCCTTCGAGGCCAGCCGCGGCGAGATCACCGCGCTGATCGGCCCCAACGGCGCCGGCAAGACGACCGTGTTCAACTGCATCACCGGCTTCTACAAGCCGAGCGAGGGCATGATCACGCTCACCGGCAGGGAAGGCGGGCAATACCTCCTGGAACGCATGGCCGATTACCAGATCACGGCCCGCGCCAAGGTGGCCCGCACCTTCCAGAATATCCGCCTGTTCTCCGGCATGACGGTGCTCGAGAACCTTCTGGTCGCGCAGCACAACACGCTGATGACCGCCTCCGGCTTCACCGTGCTTGGTCTGCTCGGCATCGGCAACTACCGCAATGCGTCGCGCGAAGCGATGGATCTCGCTCGTTACTGGCTGGAGAAGGCCAGCCTGATGGACCGTGCCGACGACCCGGCCGGCGATCTGCCCTACGGTGCGCAGCGCCGCCTCGAGATCGCCCGGGCAATGTGCACGAAGCCGGAACTGCTCTGCCTCGACGAGCCGGCGGCCGGCCTCAATCCGCGAGAATCGCACGCGCTCAACGAGCTTCTCAACGATATCAAGGACAATACCGGGACCTCGATCCTGCTGATCGAGCACGACATGTCCGTGGTCATGCAGATCTCCGACCACATCGTCGTCCTGGAATACGGCCAGAAGATCTCCGACGGCACCCCTGAACAGGTCAGGCAGGATCCGCGCGTCATTGCCGCCTATCTCGGCGTCGAGGACGAGGAAATCGAAGAGGTTCTGGTCGAGGTCGGGGACGAGCACGTGATTCAGGAGCTCGATGTCGAGCCCGATCCCGCGCACGGTCCCGGCGCCTCGTCCTCATTCCTGGCAGGCTCGGTCGCCGATACGATCGGCCACAGCGATCCACAGGGCGAGTTCGTCAAGATATCGCCCGGTGCATCGCGCGCCGCCCGGAGCGACGAGCGCATCCGTCGGGAGGCAGAAGCGAAGAAAGCCGCCCCGCCGGCTTCGAAGAAGAGCAGGCCCAGAAGCGGATCGCCGAAGCGCGGGAGTAAGAAATAATGGCCGCTACACCGCTTCTCGCCGTCAAGGGCGTCGAGACCTATTACGGAAACATTCGTGCGCTCAACGGCGTCGACGTCAGCGTCAACGAGGGTGAGATCGTGGCCCTTATCGGGGCCAATGGCGCCGGCAAGTCGACCCTCATGATGACGATCTTCGGCAACCCGCGCGCCCGGTCCGGCACCATCACCTTCGCCGGCACCAATATCACCGAGCTGCCCACACACGAGATCGCCCGGCTGCGGATCGCGCAATCGCCGGAAGGCCGGCGCATCTTCCCGCGCATGACCGTGCTGGAAAATCTGCAGATGGGCGCGAGCCTCGACAACCTCAGACATTTCAACGAGGACGCCGAGAAGATCTTCCATCTCTTCCCGCGCCTGAAGGAGCGCATTTCGCAGCGCGGCGGGACATTGTCGGGCGGCGAGCAGCAGATGCTGTCGATCGGCCGCGCGCTGATGGCGCGTCCGAAGCTTCTGCTTCTCGACGAACCGTCGCTGGGCCTGGCGCCGCTGATCGTCAAACAGATCTTCGACGCGATCAAGGGGCTCAACAAGACGCAGGGCCTCACCGTTTTCCTCGTCGAGCAGAACGCATTCGGCGCGCTGAAGCTCGCCGACCGCGGCTATGTGATGGTCAACGGCCGGGTGACCATGAGCGGCAGCGGCAAGGAACTCCTGGCCAATCCCGAAGTGCGAGCCGCCTATCTGGAAGGCGGACGCCATTGATCGAGCGAGGGACCTGATCATGCAAGGCATTCTCTACGAGGAACCCTCGGTCTGGCAGTTCTTCTTCGTCACCTGTCTTCTCGGAGGCTGGGCCGCATGGATGACGGGCCGCGCCTGCGCGCAGACATGGCGCCCCTATGCGAGCCTCGTCGTCTACCTTCTGGTCCTCGGTATAGCGGTCCGGTTCATCCATCATGCTCTCTTCGACGGCACGATGTTCACGGCGCAATATTATGTGGTGGACACGATCGTCCTCTTGATCCTCGGCTCGCTCGGCTACCGCTATACGCGCACCAACCAGATGGTTACACAGTATAACTGGCTCTATGAGCGCTCTTCGTTGCTTAGCTGGAAAACAAAGGGCTGAGGGAGAACCCGCCAAACAGAGTTCGCGCCGGTACAACGAAGGTGAATCGGCGTGACAACTGCCTGAAAATCGGCAAACTACCACTTCTGCGATAAGGGTGGGCATCGCATGAGTGACTTTCACGCCCACTCAGCCAATGGGAGTGTATCAATGAAAAAATCACTGTTGTCCGCAGTTGCCCTGACCGCGCTGGTTGCGTTCGGCGGCAGCGCGTGGGCGGACATACTGGTGGGCGTCGGTGGACCGGTCACCGGGCCGAACGCCGCCTTCGGAGCGCAGCTCCAGAAGGGAGCCGAGCAGGCCGCGGCCGACATCAACGCCGCCGGTGGCATCAATGGCGAGCAGATCAAAGTCGTCATCGGCGACGACGTGTCGGATCCCAAGCAGGGCATCTCGGTAGCCAACAAATTCGTCGCGGACGGCGTCAAGTTCGTGGTCGGCCACTTCAACTCCGGCGTGTCCATCCCGGCCTCGGAAGTTTACGCTGAAAACGGCCTCCTGCAGATCTCGCCGGCCTCGACCAACCCGACCTACACCGAACGCGGCCTCTGGAACACCTTCCGCACCTGCGGACGTGACGACCAGCAGGGCATTGTCGCCGGCGCCTATCTGGCAGCCAATTTCAAGGACGCCAAGATCGCCGTCATCCACGACAAGACGCCGTACGGCCAAGGCCTCGCCGATGAGACCAAGAAGGCGCTCAACGCCGCCGGCGTCACGGAAGCCATGTATGAAGGCATCAACACCGGCGACAAGGACTTCTCGGCCCTTATCGCCAAAATGAAGGAGGCCGGTGTCTCGGTCGTCTATTACGGCGGCCTGCACACCGAGGCCGGCCTGATGATGCGTCAGCTCGCCGACCAGGGTCTGAAGGCCACCTTCATGTCGGGCGACGGCATCGTGTCGAACGAGCTCGCCTCGATCGCCGGCGACGCCGTCAACGGCACGCTGATGACCTTCTCGCCGGATCCGCGCCGGAACCCCGCCGCCAAGGACATCGTGGAGAAGTTCCGCGCGGCCGGCTTCGAGCCGGAAGCCTACACGCTCTACGCATATGCGGCGCTGCAGGTCATCGCCGAGGGCGCCAAGGCCGCGGGCAGCACCGACCCGCAGGCGGTTGCGGAAGCCATCAAGGCCAAGGGGCCGTTCAAGACGGCCATCGGCGATCTCGGCTTCGATTCCAAGGGCGACATCACCCGTCCCGACTATGTGATGTACACTTGGAAGAAGGGCGACGACGGCAAGTACAATTACTTCCAGAACGAGTAGGCTTCTCCGGAACGGCCCGCCGACAAGCAATGTCGGCAAGAACGCCCGGCGCCAACGCGCCGGGCATTTTTTTGCGGATGCGCTGACGCCCGCACGGAAAGCGGAGGCAGGCATCGGCGAAATCCGTGTGAAAACAGGTAGCTGGGAGAACTATCCTGTCGCGCGATGCCGCGAGCTCATTATCTGTTTTTGTTTGCGCTGCAGCATTTTCCGGCTAATCATGCGCCCTCCACTTTCCGCCCCTGGAGTGTTTCGTGCCGATCAGCAAGATCCTCGTCGCCAATCGTTCCGAAATCGCCATCCGCGTCTTCCGCGCGGCCAATGAACTCGGGCTGAAAACGGTCGCGATCTGGGCCGAAGAGGATAAATACTCACTGCATCGCTTCAAGGCTGACGAATCCTATCAGGTGGGCCGTGGCCCGCATCTGCTCCGCGACCTCGGCCCGATAGAGAGCTATCTCTCGATCCCCGAGGTGATCCGCGTGGCTAAGCTCTCGGGCGCGGACGCGATCCATCCCGGCTATGGCCTCCTCTCGGAGAGCCCCGAATTCGCCGAGGCCTGCGCCGAGAACGGCATCGTCTTCATAGGGCCGAAGCCGGAAACGATGCGTCGGCTCGGCAACAAGGTCGCCGCACGCAATCTGGCCATAGAGGTCGGCGTTCCCGTTGTGCCTGCCACAGAGCCGCTGCCGGACGACATGGAAGCGGTGCGCGAAATGGCGGCCGAGATCGGCTATCCCGTCATGCTCAAGGCATCCTGGGGCGGCGGCGGCCGTGGCATGCGCGCCATCCGCGACGAAGCCGATCTGGCACGCGAGGTGACCGAAGCCAAACGCGAGGCGAAGGCCGCCTTCGGCAAGGACGAGGTCTATCTGGAGAAGCTGGTCGAGCGGGCCCGCCATGTCGAAGTGCAGGTGCTCGGCGACATGCATGGCAATGTCGTGCATCTGTTCGAACGCGACTGCTCGATTCAGCGCCGCAACCAGAAGGTCGTCGAGCGCGCGCCGGCGCCTTACCTCGACGATGCGCAACGCCGCGAACTGTGCGGTCATGCGCTGAAGATCGCCGAGAAGACCAGCTATATCGGCGCCGGCACCGTCGAGTTCCTGATGGATGCCGATACCGGCAAGTTCTATTTCATCGAGGTCAATCCGCGCATCCAGGTCGAGCACACCGTCACCGAGGAAGTGACCGGCATCGACATCGTCAAGGCGCAAATCCACATTCTCGACGGGTTTGCCATCGGCACGCCCGAATCCGGCGTGCCCCGGCAGAAGGACATCCGGCTGAACGGCCACGCCTTGCAGTGCCGCATCACCACGGAAGATCCCGAGCAGAATTTCATCCCCGACTATGGCCGCATCACCGCCTATCGCGGCGCCACCGGCTTCGGCATCAGGCTCGATGGAGGCACCGCCTATTCCGGCGCCGTCATCACGCGCTACTACGATCCGCTGCTCGAGAAGGTGACGGCCTGGGCGCCGACGCCCCAAGAGGCGATCGCGCGCATGGACCGGGCGCTGCGCGAATTCCGCATCCGTGGGGTGGCGACCAATCTGACCTTCCTCGAAGCAATCATCACGCACCCGGCTTTCCGGGACAATTCCTATACGACGCGATTCATCGATTCGACGCCCGAACTCTTCGCGCAGGTCAAGCGGCAGGACCGCGCCACGAAGCTCTTGAACTATCTCGCCGACGTCACGGTGAACGGCCATCCGGAAACGCGCGGCCGGCCCGAACCGAGTCCGGAGGCCGCGCCGCCCATCGTGCCCTATATCGACGCGACCGTGCCTCACGGCAGCAAGCAGCGGCTCGACGCGCTGGGTCCCGAGAAATTCGCGGCGTGGATGCGCGCGCAAAGCCAGGTGCTCGTCACGGACACGACCATGCGCGACGGACACCAATCGCTGCTGGCGACCCGCATGCGCACCCACGACATCGCCGCCATCGCCGGCGTTTATGCGCGGGCCCTGCCGCAGTTGCTGTCGCTCGAATGCTGGGGCGGCGCGACCTTCGATGTCGCCATGCGGTTCCTGACGGAGGATCCGTGGGAGAGATTGTCCAGGGTGCGCGACGCCGCCCCGAACCTGCTGTTGCAGATGCTGCTGCGCGGCGCCAACGGCGTCGGCTACACCAACTATCCCGACAACGTCGTCCAGCATTTCGTCAAGCAGGCTGCCCGCGGCGGCATCGATCTCTTCCGCGTCTTCGATTGCCTGAACTGGGTCGAGAACATGCGTGTGGCGATGGACGCCGTGCGCGCCGAGGGCAAGCTGTGCGAGGCGGCGATCTGCTACACCGGCGACATTCTCGACCCAAGCCGCGCCAAATACGACCTGTCCTATTATGTCGGACTCGCCAGGGAGCTGGAGGCGGCGGGCGCCAACATCATCGCGGTCAAGGACATGGCCGGCCTGCTGAAACCCGCCGCTGCCCGCGTCCTCTTCAAGGCGCTGCGCGAGGCGACCGACCTGCCCATCCATTTCCACACACACGACACTTCCGGCCTCTCCGCCGCGACCGTGCTGGCAGCGGTGGAGAGCGGCGTCGATGCGATCGACGCGGCCATGGATGCCTTTTCCGGTAATACTTCCCAGCCTTGCCTCGGCTCGATCGTCGAGGCGCTCAAGGGCAGCGAGCACGATCCGCGCCTCGATACCGAATGGATCCGCAAGATTTCCTTCTATTGGGAGGCCGTGCGCAACCAGTATGCCGCCTTCGAAAGCGACCTGAAGGGGCCGGCATCGGAGGTCTATCTCCACGAGATGCCCGGCGGCCAGTTCACCAATCTCAAGGAGCAGGCGCGCTCGCTCGGACTGGAGACACGCTGGCACGAAGTGGCGCAGACCTATCACGACGTGAACCTGATGTTCGGCGACATCGTGAAGGTCACCCCCTCCTCCAAGGTGGTCGGCGACATGGCGCTGATGATGGTCAGTCAGGACCTCACGGTGGCCGATGTCGAGAACCCCGCGCGCGACATCGCGTTCCCGGACTCCGTCGTTTCGATGCTGCGCGGCGATCTCGGCCAGTCGCCCGGCGGCTGGCCGGCGAAGCTGCAGAAGAAAGTGCTGAAGGGCGAAAAGCCGATCACGGTGCGGCCCGGCTCGCTGCTTCCCGCCGCCGACCTTGCCGGCAGCCGCAAGGAGATCGAGGAAAAGCTCGGCAGGAAGCTCAGCGAGTTCGAATTCGCTTCCTGGCTGATGTATCCGAAGGTCTTCACGGACTTCGCCGGTGCTCAGGAAAGTTATGGCCCGGTCAGCGTGCTGCCGACGCCGGTCTATTTCTACGGCATGAAGCCCGAGGACGAGATCTTCGTCGACATCGAACGCGGCAAGACGCTGGTGATCCGCTGCCTGGCTGTCGGCGACGTGGACGAAAAGGGCATGGTCACCGCGTTCTTCGAGCTCAACGGCCAGCCGCGTCGCATCAAGGTGCCCGACAGGGCGCATGGAGGGTCGGCAAAGGCAAGGCGCAAGGCGGAAGCCGGCAATGAAGCGCATGTCGGCGCTCCGATGCCGGGCGTGGTGTCGACGCTCGCCATCGCCGCAGGGCAGGCAGTGAAGGCCGGCGATGTCCTGCTCTCGATCGAGGCGATGAAGATGGAGACGGCGCTGCACGCCGAACGCGACGGGACGGTAGCCGAAGTGCTGGTGCGTGCCGGCGACCAGATCGACGCCAAGGACCTGTTGGTGGTCTTCACCTGACCACCGCCATGCTTGCCGATCTGACGTTGCTCCCCTATTCTACCGGCGAAGGGGATGGAGTCCCCCAAAACCGCCCATGAAGGGATGATGACTCCTGCTGTGTGGAAACGCGCTGCGGGAGTTGGATGTCCGGAAGGCCGACCCGCAGCGTTGCGGGTTTTTTTGTTTTCTTTTCGGGCGGTGATCTGGCCGGACCGCGCTGATCATGCTGAATCGGGTAGGTCGAACATGCAGGACATGCTTCATATCGTTATGTGGGTGGCGCTCGGCAGCGCCATCGGAGGACCCGCGCGCTATTTCGTATCCGGCCTCGTCGGGCGGCGTGTCGGCGAGACGTTTCCCTGGGGCACCATGGTGGTCAATATCAGTGGCGCCTTCTCGATCGGTGTGGCAGCGGGTGCCGCGACGATCGAGGGCCTGCTTCCCATGCCGGCCGGATGGCAGCTCATCGTCACCGGCTTTCTCGGAGCCTACACGACGGTTTCCTCGTTCAGCCTGCAGACCATGGCCCTTGCCCGTGACGGCCAGGTCCTGAAGGCTGGTGGAAACGTGGCGCTATCTTTGTCTTCGTGCCTTTCCGCCGTGGCGCTCGGATACGGTGTCGCGATGCTTCTGTGGGGAGCGAGCCAGCCATGACGGAGGCGGATGAGGCCCCTCCCGACGAACATGTCCGGCCGGCAAACGTGACATTACAAGCCAAGGCCTGGTGGCGGCGGCTCCGCGAGACCGCGTTTCTCTACCTCGCCGTCTCGGTCGGCTCCGTCATCGGCAGCGTCTTGCGCGCGCTCGCCTCGCTCGCCGCCCTCACCTGGATCGGGCCAGCGTTTCCGTGGGGAACCCTCTTCGTCAACATCGTCGGCTCGTTCGTGATCGGCTTCTATGCCGCCATCACCGGTCCGGGCGGAAGGATATTCGCGGGAACCTATCAGCGTCAGTTCGTCATGGCCGGCATCTGCGGCGGCTTCACGACTTTTTCCGTGTTCAGTCTCGAAGTGTTTCGGGCGCTCCACGCCGGCATCGTTGCGCTTGCCGGGCTTTATGTCGCCGTTTCCATCGTCACTTGGCTTGCATCGGCTTGGTTCGGCCATGCGCTCGCTTCCCGCCTCAACCGTTTAGGAGGAACATGATCATGCAGATACCGCGCCATGCCACGCTTCTGAGAATATTCATCGGCGAGGATGACCGCGACGACGGACGTCCCCTTTATGAAGCGATCGTGCTCAAAGCCCGTGAGATGCAGCTAGCCGGCGCGACGGTCGTGCGCGGAGGGATGGGTTTCGGCCAGTCGAGCCGGCTTCACACGACCAAGATCCTCCGCCTGTCCGAGGATCTTCCCCTGGTCATCGAGATCGTGGACAGCGAAGAAAAGATCAACGCCTTCCTGCCTGCCCTGGAGGCCCTCATGTCGAGCGGCCTGGTGACGCTCGAGAAGGTGCAGGTGCTGCAATATGGAGCGAGGCATCCATGAATATCGGACCTTGTGATGGGCGAAAAACGGGGTGAAGATCGCACAAATTCGCTTTGTCCGCGCAGCCTTGGTCGAAGATGACCGAAGCTTGTGACTCGGCTGACTCAGATCTCTGACAGGAGGAAATCATGGCCAGCAGCAGCAATCTCGATGGCCTGATAAAGTTCCTTTCACGCGACGAGTGGGAGGATTGTTTTCAAGAGATCTTCGACGATCATTTCAGGGAGATCCTCGACGACGGCGATCTTGATTTCGAGGATCTCGCCGAGCTTTTCGGCGATCACTGGGCGATGACGCTCTGGGGATGCGCCTTCGAGGATTTCCTCACTCAGGATTTCGACGTCCGGGGCGGAAACATTGTCGACGAATACCTGAAGCGGCGTGGGTGGAAGGAAACCGCACAGGCAAAGGCTTATATGAAGGCGCTACGGACGTCCGTGATGAGCCTGTACGAAGTCAGCGACGTGGTTCCGGGAAAATCTCTGATGGCCCGCGATCTTATCCGCGGCGGCGATCCCGTCCTGGTCAGCGAAGGGAGCGCTACGAAATCGCTGCGGCAGTGGGACCGAATTGCAGCGAGAATTGTCGATGTCGGAGGCAAGAGCGTGCTCAGCGGTGGGCTTTTGCCTTACACGCTAGCGGCATCGGACGCCGTCTTCGATGCTCTGCGGGAGACATTCGGAAAGAAACGTTCCAAGAAGCTGCCGACCCTGAGCGGCGATGAACTTCGATCCGTCGCTTGGTTTTTCAGTATCTGCTGGCAGGCCGATACGCTGAAACGGTTGATGCTGCCGGATCTCAAGAACAGCGATGGCGACGACGTCGTATTCCATGATGCCCGGTTTCCTCTTGCCGCCGGTGTCACCCAGAAGACTATCGCCACACGGCTCAACGAAGTCCCGAACCTAAGACAGGACAACGATAAGGTTTGGATCTGGCAAAGCATCCCGCGAGAACCGGGCTCCGACAGCCATCCCGGTGAACTCGCCACCGAAACCAGGCCGGATGATGGCGAGTACGTGATCCTGGGCAATGTCGAGTTGAAAGGCCGCGCCCTGCATCTCACGACCAATTCGGCCATGAGGGCAGAAAAAGGGGCGGCGATGATAACGGCCGCGCTCGGCGACCTCGTTGGTGTGCCGCTGACCGAAATTCGCACCATAGAACAGTTAATGGCCGAAAAGCCGGTTCAACAGCGCAAGAGCAGCCACGATCCCGATATGCCGCCGGAAATTGCCGAGGAGATCGCTCAGGCGTATCTCGACAGGCATTATCGAGAAACGCTCGACGTTCCGGTTCCTGCTTTGGGCAACATTTCGCCGCGTAACGCGATCAAATCAGCGAGTGGCCGCAAAAATGTCTCCCAATGGCTGAAGTATCTGGAGAACCAGTCTGAACGGACGAACGGGACGTATGATTTTCGATGGATGTGGAAGGAACTCGGCATAGAGTATCTGCGACGTTGACCCTTCCGCACCATACTACCTGGTCCAACAATCTCTTTTTCCCGCTCGGTTGACTCGGCGTTTAACCGATTTAGTCTCGCCGGCGCCAAACGAGAACCCCCAATGGATGCTTCCACCCGACTTGGTCAGGCCGTTCGCGGCCGCTGGGCCGTAGCCGCGATGTTCTTCGTGAACGGCTTCGTGACCGGCAGCTGGGCACCGCAGATCCCGGTCTTCCTGACCCGTCTCGGCATCACCGAGTTCACCCTCGGCCTGCTGATCCTGCTGTTCGGCGTGGGCGCGCTGATCGCCATGCCGGTTTCGGGTTATCTCATGTCGCGTCACGGCTCGCGCCAGGTGACGCTCGGCTTCGGCTGCATCGTCGTCTTCGCATTGGTCCTCGTTGCACTTGCGCCCAACGTGCTTGTGGCTGCCCTCACGTTGCTGATCTTCGGCGGCGTCATCGGCGCCATGGATGTCGCCATGAACGCTAATGCCGTGGCTGTCGAGAAGAAGCTGTCGCGCGCCGTCATGTCCTCCTCCCATGGTTTCTGGAGCCTGGGTGGCTTCACCGGTGGCGGCATCGGCGGTCTCGTAATCCAAAGCTACGGCCATCTCGCTCACGCCGTCGGCGTAAGCGTAATCGCGATTCTCATTCTGGCCGTCGCCGCCCGCCACCCTGTGACGGAGGACAAGCCGGTCGAGCACGAACACCATAAATTCTCCCTGCCCCGAACGGCGACCGTCTATCTGATCGGCGTCATGGCGCTGTTCTCCATGGTGCCGGAAGGCGCCGTGCTCGACTGGGCAGCCCTCTACATGAAGCAGGATCTCGGCACCGATCTCGCCACCGCCGGTCTCGCCTATGCCTTTTTCTCCGGCGCCATGGCGCTTATGCGTTTTGCGGGCGACGGGGTGCGCAACCGCTTCGGCGCGGTGAAGACGATGCGGGTTTCCGTCCTTGTCGCGGCCGCCGGCATGTTCGTCGCGGCCCTCTCGCCTTCGCCGGTGCTGGCCATCTGCGCCTTTGCCGTTTGCGGGCTGGGAATTGCCAATGTCGTTCCCATCATCTTCTCCGCTGGCGGGAACCAGCCCGGCATGTCGCCGGGCACCGGCATGAGCGTCGTCACCACGATGGGCTATTCCGGCATCCTGCTGGCCCCGTCGGCCATCGGTTTCGCCGCCGAGCATGTAGGCTTCACGCCCGTCTTCATCACCCTGTCCGCGCTGCTCGTCGTGGTGAGCCTGATGGGCGGGCTCGTGCGCACGGCCGATTTCAAGGCGTGAGGGCGTAGCGCTTCAGCTCAGAAAAGAGAAAATCGGCCACACGCCGAATGCGCGGGCTCGTCCGCACGTCGCGATGCATGGCGAGCCACATCGGCAGACCCGGCAGGGCCAGGGCGGGCAACAACGGTTCGACCGTGGGATCGCGGTCGACAAGCGACTTCTGCATGAAACCTATGCCGTTGCCGGCCCGCACGGCCTCCCAGGCGACGATTTGATTGTCCGTGCGAATGCGGAAGGCGTGGCGGTCGACAATGGTTCCCAGAATCGCGAAGCCGCGGATAATGTCGTCGCTCCGGTCGTAGCCGACAAGGTCGTGGCAAAGCAGGTCCTCTGCTCGTTCCGGCCGCCCCCGGCGGTCGAGATAGGCGCTGGCCGCGCAGACCGCCAACGGCAGGTCGGCGACCTTGCGCGCCACGAGCTCGTTCTGGACGGGCTTCACCATGCGCACGGCGATGTCGGCGTCCCGGCGGAGGAGATTTTCGACCAGGTTGGATGCGACGATCTCCACCTCGATGCCAGGTTCTTCCACGCCGAGGCGGGCAAGCATAGGCGGCAGAACATAGGCGGCGACGATCTCGCTGGCGGCGACGCGCACCGTGCCGGCGATGGTTTCCGCCGTTCCGAAGGCCAGCCGCGAAAATGCGGTGGCCTGCTCGCTGACGCCACGCCCGCGTTCCAGGAGCGCGGCACCACCGTCGGTCAGTTCATAACCTCTGCGGCCTCGCCGGAACAGCGCGACGTCGAGGGTGGCTTCCAGCTCGGCGATGTGCCGCCCGATCGTCGGCTGGCTTGACGCGAGCCGCCTTGCGGCGCCGGAGAGACTGCCGGTTTCCGCAACCGCCACGAAACTCTTGATCAGGTTCCAGTCGAGATCAGCCATCGTCATTCAATTTTGAATATCAATCCGCCAACCTTAGGCGATTTCCATTCGGCCATAAAGGAACGATCTTCTGCCCGTCAATTCGCTCAGATGGAGACGAGAGATGAAAACAGTGATCGTGCTTGGCGCTGCCGGCCGCATAGGCGATGCAGCGGCGCGCTCTTTTCTGGCCGCCGGCTGGCGGGTCAAGGGCCTTGTCCGGAACACCGGAGCCGGCCGGCTCCCGGCCGGCGTCGAACCGGTGAAAGGAGACGCCGGCGAGAGGGCCGGGCTCATCGCGGCCTGCAAGGGCTCCGACGTGATCCTCAATGCGCTGAACCCGCTCTATACGGAATGGGCGGAGAAGGTGATGCCGATGGCGGAGAACGTCGCCGCCGCCGCGGAAGATGCGGGGGCAATTCATATGTTGCCCGGCAATGTCTACAATTTCGGCTACGGCATCCCTGTCGGCGCCAATGAGGACACGCCCGAAATGCCCTCGACAGAGAAGGCAAGAATCCGCATCGCGATGGAAGGGCTTTTCCGCAAGGCTGCCGAGGAGCGCGGCGTGCGGACCATCGTGTTGCGCGCCGGCGATTTTTACGGAGGTTCCCGGCCGGGGAGCTGGCTCGACCTGATCATTCTCGCCAGGCTTCGCAAGGGCATCTTCACCTGGGGCGGTCCCATGGACGTCCCGCATGCCTTCGCCTATCTGCCGGATCTCGGTCGCGCCTTCGTCGCGCTGGCCGAAAAGCGCCATGAGTTCGGGGCTTTCGAGCGCTTTCACTTCGCCGGGCACACGCTGAGCGGCAATCAAATGAAGCAGGCGACCGAGGCCGCTATCGAACGAGGGTTGGCAACCAGAACGGTTCCCTGGATCGCGCTCCGTGCGGCCGGGCTGGTCAGCCCCATGATGCGCGAAGTCGTCCGGATGTCCTATCTCTGGCGCACACCGCATTCGCTCGACGGCGGAAAGCTCGAGCAAGCCGTCGGCGAGCTGCCCGTCACCGACCCTGTCGAGGCCATCAGGCAATCGATTGCGGATCTCGCCCTGTGTGACGATAGCCGCATGGCGGCTTGAACGTTGGTCAGATGCGGCCGAGAAGGACGAGAATCAGCAGGACGACAAGGATGACGCCGACGATGCCGGACGGGCCGTAACCCCAGCCGCGCGAATAGGGCCATGCCGGTATCGCACCGAGCAGGATGAGGATGAGGATGATGATCAGTATTGTGCTGAGCGTCATGGCTGCTCCCCTGGAAGGCTTCGGATCAATGACAACAATGTCCAATGCCGGGGTTTGTTCCGCAGCCGTATCGAAAAGACGGCGAATGCCGAGCGCTTTCCGGATGTGAAATACATCCGGGCCGGCACTGGTTGTCTGTCCTACTCAGCCGCCTTGGGGAATGGCAACGCCGCGGCGACGGGCTCTTTCGCCTCGATATCCTCCTTGGCGCCGCGACGGAACAGCCGGCTCCACCAGCTTCTCCTGCCGGCGACGCGCTTGTCCCGCGTGAAGACCATTAGCATGGCCGGCGTCACCACCAGCGTGAGAAGCGTCGCGAAGGACAGGCCGAACACGATCGCCGAGGAAAGCGAGATCCACCATTGCGTCGACGGCGCGTTGATCGTCGTCTCGTGATGGAAAATCTCGAGACCCAGGCCGAAGGCGATCGGCAGCACGCCGAGAATCGCCGACAGCGCCGTCAGCACCACCGGCCGCGCCCGTTCCCGGCAGGTCTGGAGCACCGCATCGAGCTTGTTCGATCCCTCTTCGCGCAACCTGTCATAGGTGTCGATCAGCACGATGTTGTTGTTCACCACCACGCCGGCGAGCGCGATGACGCCGATACCGGACATGACCACGCCGAAGGGCTGCCCGGTGATCAACAGCCCGAGGAAAACCCCGATCGTCGACATGACCACGCAGGACAATACCAGCCATACGCTGGTGAACTTGTTGAACTGGGCAAGCAGCACGATGAAGATCAGGAAGATCGCCGCCCCGAAGGCCTTGGACAGGAAGTCCTGCGCGGCCTTGCTCTCCTCGTCCTCGCCGGCGAGCTTCCAGCGGATGGCGCCGAGGTCCTGCTTGGCCATCATCTCGTTGACCTGCGCCTGCACGGCCGCAGGCTGGTAGGAGCTGGCGATGTTGGCCTGAACGACGACGGTGCGCTGGCCGTCGATGCGGTTCAGCACGCCCACCCGCTGCTCGGGCTTGCGGTTGACGAAGTTCGAGATCGGCACCGAGCCCTGCGCCGTGACCACGCGCAACTGGTCGAGGGTCGCCAGCGTGCGACGGTCTTCCGGCAGGCGCAGGCGAATGTCGACGGCGTCGTCGGCACCCGCCGGGCGGTAGTCCGAAAGCTTCAGGCCGTTGGTGACGAGCTGCACCACGGATCCCACCGCGAAGGGGCTGATGCCGTATTGCGCGGCCTTGCCGCGATCGACCTCGATCGCCCAGTCCACGCCGGGCGGGGGCAGCCCGTCGGCGATGTCGATGACGCCGGGAATCTTGGCGAGTTCGGCCGCCACCTGTTTGGCCTTCTCGTTCAGCCCTTCCGGGTCGACGGCGGAGAGGCGGAGCTGGATAGCCTTGCCGGTCGGCGGACCCGCTTCGGGCACCAGCACCTCGATATCGACGCCCGGCATGCCGGCCATGGCGGCGCGCAGGTCGTCCAGCACCTCGTGGGCCGGTTTGCGCTGACGCCAGTCGATGAACTCGTACTGGATGACGCCGACGACATCCTCCGCCACGTTGTTGGCGCTCCCGGTCGCCTTGCCGGCCCTGGTGTAGACGGACTTCACGCCCGGCCAGCCCAGGATCCGGTCCTCGGCGAGCTTCACCGCGAGGTCCATCTCGGCGAGCGAAAGATTGCCCCGCGCATGCACGTAGAGCAGCCCGTATTCCGGCTCGACATTCGGAAAGAATTCGACGCCGGAACCATATTTCGAATAGGCGAACTGGACGCCGACCAGCAGGCCGACGGTGAGCAGCAGCACCGTCTTCGGAAAGCGGACCGCCATCTTGACCGTCTTCATGTACCAGCCGTCGCGATGCTCCGGCTCCGGATGCGGCTTGCCGAAGATAGCGCCCAGCGTCGGAGTGAAGACCAGCGCATAGAGCATGGAGGCCGACAGCGTCACGATCAGGGTGATCGGCATGTATTTCATGAACTCGCCGACGATGCCCGGCCAGAAGAGCAGCGGCGAGAAAGCGGCGACGCGCGTCATCGTCGCGGCGATCACCGGACCAGCCATGCGCTTGGCGGCAAGCGCGTAGGCATCCTCCTTGTTCATGCCTTCCGACATGCGACGCTCTGCGAATTCGGTCACGATGATGGCGTCGTCCACCAGCATGCCGACCGCCAGGATCAGGCTGAACAGCACCACGATGTTGACCGTGTAGCCGGCCAGCGACAGCATCAATATGCCGAGCAGGAAGGAGGTGGGGATGGCCAGGCCGATCAGCATGGAGGCCCGTCCCGACAAGGAATAGAGGATGACGATGAAGACCAGGATGACTGCGATCATCACATGGTTCTGCAGATCGCTCAGCAACTGGCGGATCGTCGTCGACTTGTCCTGGCTGAAGGATACGACGGTGCCTTCGGGCAGGCGTTTGCCGAACTCGCTGGCCACGACCTTCACGGCGTCGACCGTCTCGACGAGATTGGCGCCGGTGCGCTTTTTCACCTCGATGGCGATGGCCGGCTTGCCGTCGAGCCGGGTGACGGTCTCGGCGTCCTTGTAGGTGGCGCGGATCGTGCCCAGGTCCCTGGCTCTCACCACCGCGTTCGGGGTCGCCACCACCGGCAGGTTCGCCACGTCCTCCGGCGTCTCGATCAGCGACGGCACCTTGACCGCATAGCGGCCTTCCGAGCCTTCGATATTGCCCGCCGCGACCAGACTGTTGCCGGCGACGACGCCCTGAATGAGCTGCTCCAGCCGCAGCCCGTAGGAATTCAGCTTCACGGGGTCGATGATGACCTCGACCAGATCCTCGCGCGCCCCCTGCAGGTCGGCCTCCAGAACGCCCGGCACTTCCTCGATGCGGTCACGCAGCTCGCGCGCGGCAGCCGTCAGCGCCCGCTCGGGCACATTGCCGGCGAGCGTCACCACGAGCACGGGGAATTCGGAGAGGTTGACCTCGTTGACTGTCGGCTCCTCCGCGTCCTGCGGGAGGTCGCGCTTGGCGTCCTGCACCTTGGCGCGCACGTCCTCCAGCGCCGTCGAAAGATCGGCGCCGGCATTGAACTCGATCAGCACGAAGCCGCCGCCCTGATAGGCTGAAGAGCGCATCTCCTTGACGTTGGAAAGGCTCTTCATGCGTGTCTCGACGGGCCTCAGAAGAAGCCGCTCGGAATCCTCCGGCGAGATGCCCTGATAGACGAGGCTCACATAGATGATCGGGATCTGGATATCGGGCTCGGCTTCCTTGGGGATCGACTGATACGCCAGCGCGCCGGCGATCAGGAAGAACACCATGATGGACAGCGTGAGACGTGCGTTCCGGATCGCAACGCGGACGATATCCATCAGAGCGCCCCGTCGCTGCTGCTGCTCACCAGCCGCTTGATGATCTCCGGATCGGCTTCCTGCGCGTTCACCACGTCGCCTTCGGTGACGAGATCCTGGCCCGCCACGATGATTCGAGCATCGGCCGGAATGCCCCCGAGCACGAGGCCTCTGGGCGTGTCGTCGACGAGATCGATCGGGTAAAAGGCGACCTTGTTGTCCGGGCCGACTGCGCGAATGCCGAGATCGCCGCTGACACTGAGCGTCACCACCGAACGCGGTAGCGCGACGGCCTCCACCGGCTGGCTGCGCAGGATGATCTCGGCCGTCATGCCGGCCGGTATGGCGCGTTCGGGGTTGGGGATCGCGACTTCGACGCGGAAGGTTCGCGTCGCCGCCGAGGCATCCTGGCTGATGTAGCGCAGCGTGCCCTTGACCTTTTCGCCGTTGACGAGATGGACTTCCGCTTCCTCGCCCTTGCGCAGCTGGCGCAGATCCCGCTCGCTGACCTCGCCCACCCCGATGATCGGATCGAGCTTGAGGATCGTCGCGACCGATGCGCCCTGCATGATCATGGATCCTAGCTCGACGTCGACGCGGTCGACCAGACCATCGAATGGAGCGCGCACCTCGTTGCGGGCGAGCTCGGCGCTGGCCGCCTCGAATTGCGACTTGGCCGTGGCGAGCGCGGAGCGGGCGATCTCGAGCTGCAGTTTGGGGGTGCTGCCGGTCTTGGCGAGCCGCTCCGCGGCGTCCCATTCGGCCTGACGCTGGGCGAGCACCGCCCGGGCCATCTCCACGGCGGCGGTCTTCTCCTCGGCGGCGAGCATCAGGATGAGGTCGCCCGCCTTGACCCTGTCACCTTGTTTCACCGGCAGCCTGTCGATGATGCCGCCAGCGCGCACGGCAAGCGTGGCGCGTTGGTCGGCCTCGGTCTGGCCGGAGATGCGGATCGCCCTGGCGTGCATGATACGCGGCGGCGTCGCGACGGCGACGGTCCTCGTCACCGGCTTCGGTTCTTCGGCCGCGGCAGCCTTGGCTTCCGCTTCGGCCTGGGCACTGCCCACAGAGGAGAATTTGCCAGTAGCAATCCAGGCAGCAAAACCGATCGTCACGGCGAGTGCCGCAAACTTGTGGAACCTGATCTTCGACATGCGTCGTTTTCCCAACCCCGGCCCCGTCCAGACCGCTTTCCCCTGCGTCAGGCGCGAGCTCGATATGGGCGCGCGCAATAGCGTCTTCAATCTTGTTCAATCGTTTTATTTTCCGCATGCGGCGCGGAGCGGCGTCTTCTACCCTAAAGTCAACCCGCAAAATAGTCGGAAATGCGTCGCGCATGGCGCCGTGCCGCTATCAGTGCCGCGCCCGACGCCTTGGCCCCTTGCCCGCATTGGGAAAGGTCGCATGGCAGCAGGCGTCAGCAGTGTTGCTGCGGCTCTCACGCAAAAGCGATTTCCCGAAGACGGAAGCGGGGACGCTACAGCAGGTATCCGGTCGTGATCGATGACGTCGACATCATCCGCCCCGCGCCGCGGCAGGCTTCTGCCGTGTCGCCAGGAACTCGCGGACCCGCGTGCCGAGTCTGGCTCCGGCTTTCGGCATCAGGCCGGGCGCCAGCATGTCGGAGAGGTCGAGGGTCGGCTCGCAGCCGACCTTATCGAAATGCTCCTCCAGCCAATCGCTGGCGGCGGAGCGGCCGAGATCGCGCAGATATTCCAGGAAAGCCCATTCGGCATTGAGCTTCGACGAGGCCGAGAGGTCCCTGAAGGCTTCGTCGGCGTCGATCCGGTGCATGCGAATGTCGCGATATTCGCCGTGCTGGATCTGGCCGGCGCGGATCAGCTCCTTGATGAAGGCGATCGAACGGAATTCGCGCAGCAGCGCCGAGTTGAAGGTGATCTCGTCGATGCGGTTCTGGATCTCGTTGGCGGTCTTCGGCACGCCCTCGCGGGTGACCGGATTGATCTGGACGAGGAGCACATCTTCGGTCGGACTGGCGTAGAAGAACGGATAAAGCGCGGGATTGCCGCCATAGCCTCCGTCCCAGTATGGCGCGCCATCGATCTCCACCGCCTGGAATATCTGCGGCAGGCAGGCCGACGCCATGACGACGTCGGCCGTCATCTCCGCCGTCTCGAAGACCCTGAGCTGGCCCGTCTCGACATTGGTCGCCGAAACGAAGAGCTTCATGTCATGGCAGGAACGCACCCGGTCAAAATCGATCTCGGCCTCGACGACGTCGCGCAGCGGATTGAGGTTGAACGGATTGGCGGCATAGGGCGAGAACAGCCGCGACATGGCGTCGAACCAGAGATAACCAGGTGTGTTCTCGATCGACCAGTTACCCCAGGCGATGTCCCAGGGCAGGCGCTGCACGGGGCTGAAACGGCCGGTGCGGCCGACAGCGCGCCAGAAATCCTCGAGCTTGCGCCTAGCACCCTCGGCTCCGCCGCGCACGTGCCCGTCGGCAAGCGCCACCGCGTTCATGGCCCCGGCGCTCGTGCCGGAAACAGCCTTGATGCCGAGGCGGCCATCCTCGAGCAGCCGGTCGAGCACGCCCCAGGAGAAAGCGCCGTGCGAGCCGCCACCCTGAAGCGCGATGTTGATCGGCTTTCGGCTCTCTCCGTTCTCTGAACTCATTCGGCCGTCCAGCCGCCGTCGACCGAAATATGCGTGCCGTTGATCTGGGCAGCATTCTCGGAGCACAGGAAAGATACGGCGGCGGCGATCTGATCGACGGTCACGAACTGCTTGGTCGGCTGCTTGGCGAGCATGACCTCGCGGATCACCGTATCGCGGTCCATGTTGTGCGCCTTCATCTGATCAGGGATCTGCGCCTCGACCAGCGGGGTCAGCACATAGCCCGGGCAGACTGCGTTGCAGGTGATGCCGGAGCGAGCGACTTCCAGCGCCACGGTCTTGGTGAACCCCATGATGCCATGTTTGGCCGCGACATAAGCCGATTTGAACGGCGAAGCGACCAGCCCGTGCGCCGAGGCGATGTTGACGATGCGTCCCCAGCCGGCCGTCTTCATCAGCGGGATCGCCGCCGCCGAGGTGTGGAAGGCCGAGGTGAGATTGATCGCGACGATGGCGTCCCACTTCTCCGTCGGGAACTCCTCGACGGGCGCGACATGCTGGATCCCGGCGTTGTTGACGAGGATATCGACGCTGCCGAACTCCTTCGCAGCGCGCGTAACGAGGGTTCGGCATTGATCGGCCTTCGACATGTCGGCCTGCACGTAGAGCGCGCCGACCCCATGCTCGCGCGCCACGCTTTCCGCAATGGCGTGATCCCCAGGCCGGTCGGAGAAGGAGTTGACGACGATGTTGCAGCCTTCGGCTGCAAGCCCATGGGCAATGGCAAGGCCGATGCCGGAAGTGGAGCCGGTAACGACGGCGGTTCTGGTCGAGGTCATTGCTTTATCCTTTCGCCCTTATTTTCGCGCCGCAGCATCAATATTGCAATGCAGCATAAATGTGAGATGGGCAGGACTGTAGCGATGCGGTCAAGAGGATGTGAAGGGGCCGATGCCCCTTCAGCTCAGGACCGTCTCAGCCGCGCATGCGCCGCCGCGATCCGAGCAGCGAGAGCCGCATTGTTGCGCACCAGCGCGATGTTGGCCTTCAGGCTGCGGCCGTCCGACAGTTCGTTGATCCGGGCCAGCAGGAACGGCGTCAGTTCCTTGCGTGAGATGCCCTGGGCATCGGCTTCCTTCACGGCGGCCGCAATCGTGCCGTCTATGAAGGCGGGATCAAGTGACTCCGCTTCAGGGATCGGGTTCGCGACCAGGATGCCGGTACCGGACCCCATGCGCTCATGAAGCAGCATGGCGGACGCGATCTCCTCCGGCGTATCGAGCCGGTGGTCGGCCTTTTCGCCGCTCGAGCGGGTGAAGAAGGCTGGGAAATCGTCGCTTCGATAGGCAATGACGGGCACGCGCTGCGTTTCCAGGAACTCCAATGTCTTCGGAATGTCGAGGATGGACTTGACGCCGGCGCAGACGACCGTCGTGCCGGTATGGCCCAGCTCGGTGAGATCGGCGGAAATGTCGAAAGTCTGCTCGGCGCCGCGATGCACGCCCCCGACACCGCCTGTGGCGAAGACGGGGATGCCGGCCAGGGCGGCAAGCCGCATCGTCGCCGACACGGTCGTGCCGGCCGACCCCTTGCGCACCATCACGGCTGCCAGATCGCGACCCGAAGCCTTGACGACATCCTTGGCGGCGGCGAGCCCTTCGAGATCGGCGGTGTCGAGGCCGACGCGCAGCGTGCCGGAAACCAGGGCGGTCGTAGCCGGCACGGCGCCGCTTTCCCGCACCACGGCCTCGACACCGAGGGCCGTCTCCAGATTGGCCGGATAGGGCATCCCATGGGTGATGATGGTCGATTCCAGCGCCACGACGGGCCTGCCTTCGGCAAGCGCGGCCGCGACCTCGCCATTCACCTGGAGAAGCGTCTTGTCCATGTCGTCCTTCTCCCGCCGGGTACGGGTTGTCTTGCACCGGGTCCCGCGGGCCGCGAGCAATCGCTAGCCGCAAAGGCCTACAGCCCGCCGAGACCGTCTGTCCCTATATAGGCGATGCGCAGCATATTCGTCGCGCCTGGCGTTCCCAAGGGCACGCCGGCTGTAATGATGACCCGGTCCCCAGGCCGTCCGAACCCTTCGTTGAAGGCGATGCGGCAGGCACGGTCGACCATGTCGTCCAAGTCTCGGGCATCCTCCGTGACCACGCAATGCGTACCCCAGAGCAGCGACAGACGCCTCGCCGTCGCGAGGATCGGAGAGAGGGCGACGATCGATACCTGCGGGCGCTCGCGGGCTGCTCGCAGGCCGGTCGTGCCGGAGCTCGTATAGGTGACGATCGCCGACAGTTTAAGAGTTTCGCCGATCTGGCGTGCCGCGGCCGAGATGGCGTCGGCGCCCGTCGCCTCCGGCTCGGAGCGCTGGGCGTTGATGATGCCGGGATAGACGGGATCCTGCTCGACGCGTTCGGCGATCTTGTTCATCATCGCGACCGCCTCGACCGGATACTGGCCCGCCGCCGATTCGGCCGAGAGCATGATCGCGTCGGCGCCTTCGAACACCGCGATCGAAACGTCCGACACCTCCGCCCGCGTCGGCACCGGCGCGGAGATCATCGATTCGAGCATCTGTGTGGCTACGACCACCGGCTTCCCGGCGCGGCGGGCGGCGCGGGTGATCTGCTTCTGGATACCAGGCACCGCCTCGAGCGGCATCTCGACCCCGAGATCGCCGCGCGCCACCATGATGGCGTCGGAAAGCTCTATGATCTCCGGCAGCCGGGCGACGGCCTGCGGCTTCTCGATCTTCGACATCAGCGCGGCGCGTCCGCGCGCGATCTTTCGGGCTTCGGCCAGATCCTCGGGCCGCTGGATGAAGGACAGCGCGATCCAGTCGACCCCGGTCGCCAGCACGGCGTCGAGGTCGCGGCGGTCCTTTTCGGTCAGCGCGCCCACCGGCAATTCCGTGTCGGGAAGGCTGACGCCCTTCTTGTCGGAGATCCTGGTGCCCACGACGACGGTCGCGACGATCGACTTGCCGTCGACCTCGACGGCCTTCAGTTCCAGCCGGCCGTCGTCGATCAGCAGCCTGTCGCCGGGCTGGACCGACCTCAATATCTCGGGATGCGGCAGGTGGACGCGCTGGGACGTGCCAAGCTCCGGATTGTCGTCCAGCGTAAAGGTCTGGCCAGGCTTCAGCTCGACCTTGCCGTCGGCGAACTTGCCGACCCGGAGCTTCGGCCCCTGGAGATCGGCGAGGATGCCGATCGGCCGGCCGATCGCCTCCTCGACCGCTCGGATACGCGCAACCAGAGTGCGCATAAGATCGTGGTCGGTATGGCTCATATTGATGCGGAAAACGTCCGCGCCGGCTTCGAAGAGCTTGCGGATCATCGCCTCGTCCGACGAGGCCGGACCGAGCGTGGCGAGGATCTTGACCTTGCGGCTGCGTCTCATTGGGCTCCTGCTCCCGTCACGGCGGCGCCGCTCGTTCCTGGTTGGTCGGTGAGTTGCACCATCCAGCTTGCTTGCTCGCCCGTGTCGTATTCCTGGAAGCCGGCGCGCTGGAAACCACGAGCGACGCAGTCGCTGACGCCTGCTATCTTGAATTGCTTGTCGGCCACGCACATGCTGATCGGCCCGTCCCAGCGCCCGCCGCGCTCGGCGTCCTCCGCGTAAAGATAATAATAACGTGACGACAAGGGCCCCTCGATCAACGTCTTGCAGGTCGAACCTTCGACATGCCACCAGCCTTCCGTGATCCAGCCGGCCTTGGCGCGATAACCGATCGATACGCCGATCAAGCTCTGGGTCGCGTTGCAGACACGGAAATCGGCGCGGGCGGGCGTGGCTGATATCGCGGCTACGATAGGGAGGACGGCGAAGAGCGTGAACGCGGCGATTGCGTGGCGAAGGCGCGGCCTGCCGGCAACATTCATCCTCGAGCCCCTCGACAGTGAAATCAGCATGATTTGAGGCCCCTTTTCGGAAAAGTCCGGGCGCATGTCAACGCGCGCCGAGACACGAACCCAATCGATTAGAATCGATGGGAGCGTCTTTTGGCGCTTGTAACCCTGCTTTAGCGGTTTCGATGAAAAGATTGACCAAACAACGGCATTGCAAGGCCGGCCCACTCATGGAATGACGGAAACCTCCTTCCGATATGGACCGACCGCCGCATGACACGTTCAGCAGTCTTCGCCCCCTTCGAAATCATCGAGGGCTCGCGCAAGCGCGGCCTGGTGCTGATCGCCGACCACGCCCGCCGCGATCTGCCCGAGGAATATGGCGATCTCGGCCTTCCCGCCACGGAGTTCGAGCGCCACATCGCCTACGACATCGGGGTCGAAGCTGTGACCCGGAGGCTTGCCGCGGCGCTCGACGCACCTGCGGTCATGGCCAGCTTTTCGCGCCTGCTGATCGATCCAAATCGCGGCGAGGAAGACCCGACGCTGATCCGCCAGCTTTACGACGGCACCGTCGTGCCCGGCAACTATCCGATGTCGGGCGAAGAGCGCCAAAGAAGGCTCGGCCGGTTCTACCGGCCGTACCACGACGCGGTGGACGCGGTCATCGCCTCCGTTGCCGAGGCTTCCGGCCGGGCGCCATTCATCCTGTCGGTGCATTCCTTCACGCCGGTAATGCGCGGTTTCGTCCGGCCGTGGCATGCGGGGGTTCTGTGGGATATCGACCCCCGCGCGCCACTGCCCCTGATCGAGGCGTTGTCGCGGGAAACGGGCCTCGTCATTGGCGACAACGAACCCTATGACGGGGCGCTGCGCGGCGACACCATGTTCCGCCATGCCATCGTCAACGGCTTCGCCCATGTTCTGATCGAGATCAGGCAGGATTTGATTGCCGACGAAAGCGGCGCCGAAGAATGGGCGGCGCGGCTCGCCCCCATCATTGACGCCATCAACCGGCGCCCCGATATTCATCAGGTGCGGCGCTACGGTTCACGCACCGGCCCGGTTTGAAGGATCACATCCATGACGAAGCTCACCGAAGAGCAGAAACGCGATTTCGAAGCGGCCGCGTTTCGCAAGCTCGTCGCGCATTTGCGCGAACGCACCGACGTCCAGAACATCGATCTGATGAATCTCGCAGGCTTCTGCCGCAACTGCCTGTCCAACTGGTATCGGGACGCGGCAAGCGCGGCCGGGCTCGAGATGAGCAAGGATGAATCGCGGGAGATCGTCTACGGCATGCCTTACGCCGAGTGGCAGGCGCGCTACCAGAGAGAGGCCTCCGACGCCCAGAAAGCCGCGTTCGAAGCCAACCGCCCGAAGGATCATTGAGGATCGTGCTTACCCCTCGTCCGACCGCGCGGTGACCCCTGGCGTGTTTGTTTAGCGGCTATCGCGCGTAGCGATGGTTGCTAGCGCCGGCTAGGCTGCCCGCGATTCGAAGGAGGGGTTGGCCTTCACCAAGGCGACCTTGAGCTTCTCGAGCGCACGGTTCTCGATCTGGCGCACGCGCTCCTTCGAGATGCCAAGCGCTTCGCCCAGTGCCTCGAGCGTGGCACCCTCGTCGCAAAGGCGCCTTTCCCTGATGATGCGCAACTCGCGCGCATTGAGCACCTCGAGCGCGCTGTTGAGCCAGAAGGAGCGACGCTCGTCATCGATCGTGTCTCCGACGACCTCGTCGGGCAACGGGTCGTCGGAGACAAGGAAGTCCAGCCGATCGGATGCGCCGCCGCCTTCGTCGGCCAGGGGCGCATTGAGCGACGTGTCGGGACCGGAGAGCCTGGAGTCCATCAGCGCCACGTCGGCCTCGGAAACGCCCAGGGCCAACGAGATCTCACGATAAGCGGCTGAGCTCGACAGAGGATCGGTGCCCTGCGCCAGGCGCGCTCGCAATCGCCGCAGATTGAAGAACAGCGCCTTTTGCGCCGAACTCGTCCCGCCGCGCACGATCGACCAGTTGCGCAGGATGTAATCCTGGATCGAGGCGCGGATCCACCACGTCGCATAAGTGGAGAAACGGACCTCGCGCTCCGGCTCGAAACGGATGGCCGCTTCGAGCAGCCCGACATGGCCTTCCTGGATGAGATCCCCCATGGACAGCCCGAAATTGCGAAACTTCGCAGCCATGGAGATGACCAGCCGCATGTGGGCGGTCGTGATACGATGCAGCGCCTCCTGATCCCCTTCTTCGCGCCAACGTATCGCCAGCGCCAGTTCCTCTTCCCTTTCGAGATAGGGCGCCTTCATGGCCGCCCGGATCATGGTCCGTCTCGCCGCTTCGTCCGTCATCGTGCGCTCCGCAATATGGATGTTCACGATTGGTCCGCACTGGACCGCCCCTGTCGCGGCCAACGCCGAGGCTTGAACCTGTGGCATCGCCCGCTAAAACCGGAATAACGTGCCGGCAGGGAGAATGTTCCATGATCACCATCGACCGTGCCGATCTGGCCTTCCAGCTTTTCGACGTGCTCGGCGCCGAGAGGCTGGCCGAGAACCAGCGTTTTTCCGACTACGACCGCGCGGCGATCGAGGCGGCGCTCGACACGGCCGAACGCATCGCCATCGACCATTTCCTGCCGCATGCGGCCGATCTCGATCAAAACGAACCACGCTTCGTGGACGGCAAGGTGGTGATGGACAGCAGGGTCGGCGAAGCGCTGGCGGTCTATCGCGATGCCGGATTCTTCGGTGCCGGCTTCGACCATGAATGGAGCGGCGGGCAAATGCCGGAGACGATCCGCAGCGCGTGCTCCTTCATCTTCTCCATGGCCAATAGCGGCACGGCCGGCTATCCGTTCCTTACCGTCGGGGCGGCGAACCTGATCGCTGCCTTCGGCACGCCCGAGCAGAAGGAACGATTCCTGCGGCCGATGGTCGGGGGACGGTTCTTCGGCACCATGTGCCTGTCGGAGCCGCAGGCCGGCTCCTCGCTTTCCGATATCATCACGCGCGCCGAGCCCCAGCAGGACGGAACGTTCCGGATCGTCGGCCGTAAGATGTGGATCTCGGGCGGAGACCAGGAGATCTCAGAGAACATCGTCCACATGGTCCTGGCCAGGATTCCCGGCAGCCCGCCCGGGGTGAAGGGCATCTCGCTGTTCATCGTGCCGAAATACCTCGTCGACGAGAGCAGCGCCATCGGGGCCCGCAACGGTGTGGTGCTTGCCGGGCTGAACCACAAGATGGGATATCGCGGCACCACCAACGCGCTGCTCAATTTCGGCGAGCAGGAGCCCTGCACCGGCTATCTGGTCGGCGAGGAGCACAAGGGCCTCGCCTATATGTTCCAGATGATGAACGAGGCGCGTATCGGCGTCGGCATGGGCGCCACGGCCTTGGGCGCCGCCGGTTACCGCGTTTCGCTCGCCTATGCCAGGGAACGTCCCCAGGGCCGCCACCCCGGCGATAAGGACCCGGAAAGCCCTCAATTGCCGATCATCGAGCACGCCGATGTCCGGCGGCTGCTGCTGGCCCAGAAGGCCGCCGTGGAGGGAGCGCTCGCACTGCTGCTCTATGCCGCCCATGTGGTCGACAAGATCCGCCTGGAAAGCGACGAGGCGAAACGTCGCGAGATGGAGCTGCTGCTCGATCTCATCACCCCGATCGCCAAGTCCTGGCCTTCGGAATTCTGCCTGGAGGCCAACAAGCATGCGATCCAGGTTCTGGGCGGCTATGGCTACACGCGCGACTATCCCGTGGAACGGCTCTATCGCGACAACCGACTAAACCCGATCCACGAGGGTACGCACGGTATCCAGGGGATCGACCTGCTCGGCCGCAAGGTCGCTCAGGCCGGCGGCGCGGGGATGAGGACGCTGGCGGCCCGCATCATGCACGACATCGCGGAAGCGAATGCGGAAGATCCGCTGCGCAGCCATGCTGCCGAACTCGCCGGGCATCTTTCGGAAACGGTGGCAACGACAGGCAAGCTCGCCGGAGCGCTCGCCGACAACCCTCGTCTGGCGCTCGCCAACGCCACGCTCTATCTCGACATGCTTGGCCATGTGACGATCGGGTGGATGTGGCTGCGCCAGGCGACGACGGCCGTGCGCAAGCTGCGCTCGAGCGAGGGCGACGCCGATTTCCTGAAAGGCAAGCTTGTCGCCTGCCGCTATTTCCTGTCCTACGAACTGCCGAGGACCCGCGTGCAGCGCGCCCTGCTCGATACCCTCGACGACACGACGCTGACGATGAAACCGGGATGGTTCTGAGCGGCACGGCCCGGAACGGACCCTGCCGTGCCACCGAAGGCAGGTATCGACAAAAAAACCCGGCGCGAGGCCGGGTTTTTCGATTCTTTGAAGACGTCGGCTTACGCCGCCTCTTCCTGCTCGGCCTCGACTTCCTCGTTGTCGGCCTTGGCACCGCGCTTGGGGCCCTTCGCGAGATTGGCTTCGATGAGGCGCACCGCCTCGGTCTCGGACATCTTGTTGACGGCCGCGATCTCGCGGGCCATGCGGTCGAGCGCGGCCTCGTAGAGCTGCCGCTCGGAATAGGACTGCTCGGGCTGGTTCTCGGCGCGATAGAGATCGCGAACCACCTCCGAAATCGAGATCAGGTCGCCGGAATTGATCTTTGCATCATATTCCTGGGCACGCCGCGACCACATGGTGCGCTTCACGCGAGCGCGACCCTGGACCACTTTCAGCGCGCGGTCGACATAGTCGGTCTCGGAAAGCTTGCGCATGCCGATCGATGTCGCTTTCGCGACCGGCACCTTGAGCCTCATCTTGTCCTTCTGGAAATCGATGACGAAGAGTTCCAGCTTGTGACCCGCCACTTCTTGTTCATCGATCGACACGATCTGGCCGACACCATGTGCCGGATAGACGATATACTCGCCGGTCTTGAAACCGTGACGCGTCGCCGCTGTCTTCTTCTGGGGGGTTGCCATTACGCCCTGCACTCCTGTTGCGGACCGGCGGGATCGCCGTCCAAACCAGACACGGCCGCCGACATGGTGGCCCTATGCCGCACAAACAGGCGCCACATTCCGGCTAGGCGGAGCCATGGGGCAAGTCGCAAAACGAACCCGCCAGGCCCAGATCGCTCTGGTCCGGAGTGTGGATATCGCCTTTCAATGATTTAGAGGCGTCTGCGCCATCAATCGACGTTGTGTCACCGGCATGTTTTTTTACGCATAGCACAAAAAGTCGACAGAATCAACAAATTGCTGCACATGCAAAGAATCGGCCGCAATGCAAATTGCGGAACCGTTCGACAAGTCAAGAGAAATTGGCTCGCGCCAGGCTGTTTTCAAGCCTCGATCAATCCCCTTCGCCCGGCTCCGGCGAAAAGTATTTCTCGAACTTGCCTTCGATGCCATCATATTCCTTGGCGTCGGCCGGCGGTTCCTTCTTGGCGGTAATGTTCGGCCAAGCTTCCGAATATTGGGCGTTGATTTTCAGCCAGTTGTCGAGGCCGGGCTCGGTGTCCGGCTTGATGGCATCGGCCGGGCATTCCGGTTCGCACACCCCGCAGTCGATGCATTCGTCGGGATGGATGACGAGCATGTTGTCGCCTTCATAGAAGCAGTCGACCGGACAGACCTCGATACAATCCATGTACTTGCATCTGATGCAGTTGTCGGTGACGACGTAAGTCATTGCGCCTGCTCCGGGAGTTCCCGACTTCGATTGATGTCGTGAGGTAGCTCCTTTGACCGGTCGTGACAAGGGCGGCCATTACGCGCAGCCGCGGCGATAGGGAAAACGATTTGCGCCGACGTCGAGTTCCCGCAATCGACTACTCTTCATCACGCAGCCGGTCGGTTTCGCGGCGCTCCTTTTTGGTCGGCCGGCCCGAGCCCGCCTCCCGGTATGGCGGCAGGGCGTCGGGCAAAGCCTTGTCGCGCGGCGCGGCCGGAGGTGTCAGATCTTCGTAAAGCGTGCGCGCTTCCTCGGCAGGACCGCGGCGAGCCCCGCCGCCGAGCACCTTGAGCACCAGAATGCGACGGTCGAGCGTCACCGTGAGCACGTCGCCCGGCTTGACCATATGCGACGCCTGGTCGGCCTTGTCGCGATTGACGCGGACACGTCCCGCCTGGACCAGCTTGGCGGCGAGCGATCTCGATTTCACAACCCGCGCGAAGAACAGCCACTTGTCGAGCCGTTGTCGCGCGGCGGCTTCCATTACTTCTTCAACTGGTCGCGCAACGCCGCAAGCTTGGCGAATGGCGAATCCGGATCGAAGCGTGGCGCGCGCTCTTCACGCGGCGGCCGTTGGAAGCGCTGATTGTCGCCCTTGCGCTGATCGCGGTCACGACGGTCCGGGCGCTCGCCGTCCATCCGGCCTGACGGCTTGCCGCCGAATTTCTTCTCGAAACGCTCCTTGCCCGCGGTGCGTCCTTCCCCGGCCTTGCCCTTGTTGGGCGCCGGCCGGCCGTGACGCTGGCCGGCGGTACGCTGGCCTTCCCCAGCGCGCGGACCCTGCCTGTGACGCTGGCGATGCTCGAAACGGGCCTGACGCCAGAGCATTATGGGCTTGGGCGCTTCGGCCTCCGCCTCAGGCGCGCTGTCCTGAACGATGCCGTCCGGCTTGGAAACCGACTCCGTGGCGACCGTCTCGGCAATGACCTGCGTCTCCTGCGGCTGGTCTTCCGCCATAACGGGCTGGGCTATGTCGGCCTCCTGGGGAACCGCCCCGGCTTCCTCGCTCGAAGCGTGCTCGCGGCCTTCGTCGGCCGATGCCTCAACCGCTTCCGTGCCAACCTCGCCACTCGAGCCACCGCCGACGGCAGGCTCCTCGCCGGCCTGCGTGTCCTCGACGCTCGTCGCCTCCTCGGCAACGCCGCCGGCCTGCTGCAGGTCCGGGGCCGTAGCAACGGCTTCCTCCTTGGCCTGCGCGGCCGCGTTCGCCGCCGCGTCGAGCTCGGCCAGCCGGGCCTTCACTTCCGCGGCCGGCTTCGGCTCGCCACGATAGCCGAGGCCCCTCAGGATCTCCTCCATGTCGTCGGCCGTCGCGCCGAGGATCGACATCATGGCAGGCGTGACCAGGAAGGCACTGCCGTCCCATGCTCCGTCCGGCCGCGCTCCGGTCCCGGCCCGCCAGCCGAGCGCCGGGCGGATCAGGTCGGCCAAGCGCTCCAATATGTCGACGCGCACGGCGCGGCGGCCGAGAATGCGGAATCCCGCCAGCTTGTAGAAGGCACGATCGAAACTCTGATTGACCACGACCGACGTGCGGCCTGCGGCCAGCGCATGCACGATGTCGCCGAAGCCGGGCTTGTCCTTGCCGTCATGGATCAGTGCCCACAGCAGCGTGACGAGGCTCGCCGGGCCGGGTTTCAGCAGCGCCGGGACGAAAACATGATAGGCGCCGAAGCGCACGCCGAGCTTGCGCAGTGCCGCCCTGCCCTCCTGATCGAGCGATTTCACGTCCTCGGCGATTTCGCGCCGGTTGATGAGGCCGTACTCCTCGACCAGCCGGAAGGCGATGCCCTTGCCTATGCCGGTCAGTTGCTCCGCCCCCTTCAGGTCGACCAGCGGCTTCAGCAGGCTCTCGATCTGATAGTTGACGAAACGTTCGGCGCGGGCTGCGACCTTGTCGCGCGCCGGGCCGGTGAGCTGCTCGTCGGCAAGCAGGATGACGCGCGGGCGCAGCGGATCCTCTCCCGCCACAAGCGTCGCGATGGGCGCACCGATCCAGCGCAATATGCCGTCGGAAGCCAGCGCGATATCGCCGTTGGGCGAGATCGCGAACTTGTCCGCGCGCGCTTCGAATTCGGCGGCGAGCGCCTTCTGGGCGGCGGCGCGCACCGCCTTGGCATCCTCTCCGCCGGCGCTTTGGTCGGCGGTGAAGCGGAATCCCTGCAACTCGCCAACGTGATGACCTTCGACGGTCACCGTCCCGGCAGGGCTGATCTCTGCTTCCAACATCGTATTCTCTCTCAGGCGCCTCATCAGCACGGATGTCCTGCGGTCTACGAAGCGTTTCGTCAACCGGTCATGAAGAGCATCCGACAGTCTGTCCTCGATCTCGCGCGTTTTTTCTTGCCAGTGTGCCGGATCGGCAAGCCATCCCGGCCGGTTGGAGACGAACGTCCATGTCCTTATCTGTGCGATGCGATGGGACAAGGTGTCGATGTCACCCTCGGTGGAATCAGACCGCCGCACCTGCTCGGCCATGTAGTTCTCGTCGACATGACCGTCGCGGGCGAGATCGAGATAGATCGAGCCGATGAGATCGGCATGCTGTGCGGGCGCTATCTTGCGATAGTCGGGCAGCGCGCAGGCTTCCCATAGCAAAGCCACTCTCTTGTGACCGTGGGCGAGGCCGCGGATCTCGGGATCGCGCGAGAGCTGCTCGAGCGCCTGCTGGTCGACGGCCGGCAGCGCCCGCGTCAGTCCTTCTACCGGCGAGACGGCGTCGATCGAGCGTTTCAGCGCGTCCACGCTCGAGAAATCGAATACCGCTGTGCGCCATTGCAGCACCTTCACCGGATCGAAATCATGGCTTTCGATCTTCTCGACCAGTTCGTCCGGGAACGGATCGACCTGACCGGTGACACCGAAGGTGCCGTCGCGAAGGTGGCGGCCGGCACGGCCGGCGATCTGGCCGAGCTCGGCGGCGGTCAGATCGCGATACTGATAGCCGTCGAATTTCCGGTTCTGCGCGAATGCGACATGGTCGACGTCGAGATTGAGACCCATGCCGATGGCGTCGGTGGCGACGAGATAGTCGACGTCGCCGCTCTGGTAGAGCGCCACCTGCGCGTTACGGGTGCGCGGCGAAAGAGCCCCGAGCACGACGGCCGCGCCGCCGCGCTGGCGGCGGATCAGTTCGGCGATGGCATAGACCTCGTCGGCCGAGAAGGCGACGATGGCCGAGCGGCGCGGCAGACGCGTAAGCTTCTTTGAGCCGGCATAGGCGAGATGCGAAAGCCGCGGGCGCGTCACCACCGAAACCCCCTTGAGCAGGCGTTCCAGGATGCCGCGCATGGTGGCTGCCCCCAGCAGCAACGTCTCCTGGCGGCCGCGCAGATGCAGGATACGGTCGGTGAAGATGTGGCCGCGCTCGAGATCGCCGGCTAACTGCACCTCGTCAATCGCGACAAAGGCCGCATCGGTCTCGCGCGGCATGGCTTCCACCGTGCAGACCGAGTATTTCGCGCCGGCGGGCACGATCTTCTCCTCGCCGGTGATCAGCGCGACTTTGTTTGCACCGACCTTCTCGCAGACACGGCCATAAACTTCGCGCGCGAGCAGCCTGAGCGGCAGGCCGATCAGCCCGCTTTCATGCGCCACCATCCGCTCGATGGCGAGGTGCGTCTTGCCCGTATTGGTTGGACCGAGCACTGCAGTGACGTCCCGGCCGGAGAGCACGAGCGGTTCATTCTGTTTCGGCTGGATGTTCATTAAAGGGTTCAGGCCTTTCGGCTGTCACGCGGCTTCCCGCTCCGGCCCGCCTTCAGCGGTGTCCGGCTCTCATCGTCTCTTCGGCGAGGCTTCGGATTCCGTGCACTTGCATTCCCTGCTCCCTGCCGAAGCGAGGCCATCAGCCCCACGCGGGAAGCCCATTTCCGGTCTTCGCCGCAACCCGCCCCTCGTCGGACACATATAGGAACTTGCGGCGCCTGCAACAGGCAAAATCTTGTCGAGTTAAGCATTGGAACGAGTCTGGAACGAATCGGCGACGAATCGCTGACTCGCGATGATTCAGCTTTTGTTCACCCCTAGATATAGTTTCCATCATCCCGATTCTAACCAGATGCTGAATCGCGTCCTGCGTGTATCCACCAAATCCGGCGCAATGGTTAACAATCTGGCGCGTCCGGATCGCAGACAACCGTCCGGCCTTTCCCAAGATTATGAAATCCTTCATCTTTCTGAACCCGGGATTAACTTTCCGGCAAAGACTGCCGGCTGCTTCGTTAAGATTCGGGCCAAAGCCGGAACGAATCAGCGACGAATCACCGATAAGCGCTTCTTCCGCTTTTGTTCACCGCTAGATGTTGTGTCTGCAAGCTCCGGCGGCCATGCAAGATACCCCTCGACGGATGGACCTCCCCAAAAAGGCTGATCGCTCGTTAATCATTTTGACCTGTTTTGGGACATGCGCGAAAAACTCTGTGACTTTCGGTTGAAACACGCTCGACGATATTGCCTTAGGTCGTAGGCAGCGCTGTTCTCTGCCGACCTGATCAAGACATCGGTGCAAGGAGGGAATTGCCAATGTCCAAGAAGCTGATCGCGGAATTCATCGGCACGTTCTGGCTTGTCTTCGGGGGCTGCGGCAGCGCTGTGCTGGCCGCCGCCTTTCCCGAACTCGGCATCGGGTTGCTCGGCGTGGCGCTGGCCTTCGGTCTCACAGTTCTCACAGGCGCCTATGCCTTCGGAGGCATTTCCGGCGGTCATTTCAATCCGGCCGTTTCGATCGGTCTCGCCGTGGCCGGCCGGTTTCCCGCCAGGAATCTCATCCCCTACATCATCGTCCAGGTGGTCGGCGCCGTTGTCGCGGCCGCGGTGCTCTACCTCGTCGCTTCCGGCAAGTCGGACTTCGCCGGCATCGGCGGCTTCGCCGCGAACGGTTTCGGCGAGCATTCTCCGGGCGGCTATTCACTGACCGCCGCGTTGGTCATCGAGGTGGTGCTCACTTTCATGTTCCTGATGGTTATCCTCGGCGCCACGACGGGGCGCGTGCCGGCCGGCTTCGCGCCGATCGCCATAGGCTTGGCGCTGACGCTGATCCACCTGATATCGATCCCGGTGACGAACACGTCGGTCAACCCCGCACGTTCGACTGGCCAAGCACTTTTCGTCGGCGGCTGGGCTATCCAGCAGCTCTGGCTGTTCTGGCTGGCGCCCATCGTCGGCGGCGCGCTCGCCGGCATCGTGCACAAGGCGGCGCTAGGCGACGATTGATCCATTTCGGCATGCTCGCCCCCTGTATGGAAACGGAGCCTTCGAGCGCCGTTTCCATACAATCCAAATGGGTGGCGTCTCAGGCCAGGTATTGCCCTCCATTGGCCGTGAGGGTGGAGCCGGTAATGAAGCCTGCTTCGTCCGAGGCCAGGAAGACCACGCAACGCGCGATCTCGGCCGCTTCGCCGAGCCGGCCGACCGGGATCTGCGCGACGATCGCCTCGCGCACCTTTTCCGGCACCGCCATCACCATGTCGGTGGCGATGTAGCCCGGGCAGATCGCGTTGACGGTGATGCCGGCTCGGGCGCCTTCCTGGGCGAGTGACTTGGTGAAGCCTAGGTCCCCTGCCTTGGAGGCAGAGTAGTTGACCTGCCCGAACTGGCCTTTCTGGCCGTTGATCGACGAGATGGTGATCACCCGCCCGAACTTGCGCTCGCGCATGCCGTTCCACAGCGGGTGAGTCATGTTGAAGACGCCGTTGAGATTGGTGTTGATCACCTCTGTCCACTGCTCGCGCGTCATCTTATGGAAGGGCGTATCGCGGGTGATGCCGGCATTGTTGACCAGAATGCCGACGGAACCGAGTTCGTCCTCGACCTTGCGGATGCCGTCCACGCAGGCGTCGTAATCGGCTACCGACCATTTGTAGACGGGGATGCCCGTCTGGTCCCTGAACGTCTGCGCCGCCTCGTCATTGCCGGCGTAGTTCGCCGCGACCCTGTAGCCAGCCTCCTTCAGCGCGACGGAGATAGCCGCGCCTATACCGCGAGATCCACCGGTGACGATTGCCGTTCTTGACATGGACGCTCCTCCCGTGATGGCGAAATAGTGGACGGTGAATGGTGAAATGGCAAATAATCTTTAGAGGGCGTCTGCCATCCAAGTATTACAACCATTTTACCATCCACCCCTTTTCGCCACTCAGAGCGCCTCCACGCACATGGCGACGCCCATGCCGCCTCCGATGCAGAGTGTCGCGAGCCCCTTCCGGGCGCCGCGGCGACGCATCTCGAAGACGAGCGTGTTGAAGACGCGAGCCCCCGATGCGCCGATCGGATGGCCGATCGCGATGGCGCCGCCATTGACGTTGACGATGGACGGATCCCAGCCGAGCCCTTTGTTGACTGCGCAGGCCTGGGCGGCAAAAGCTTCGTTGGCCTCGACGAGATCGAGGTCACCGACCGACCAGCCGGCCTTCTCCAGGGCCTTCTTGGAGGCGGGGATCGGCCCGGTGCCCATGATCTGCGGATCGACGCCGGCCGTCGCCCAGGAAACGATGCGGGCAAGCGGGGCGACACCGCGACGCGACGCTTCCGCCTCGCTCATCAGCACCACGCCGGCCGCGCCGTCATTCAGGCCCGAAGCGTTGCCGGCCGTAACGGTGCCGTCCTTGTCGAAGGCAGGCCGCAGCTTCTGCATGGCGTCGAGAGTGGCGCCATGGCGGATATATTCATCCTGGTCGACGACGGTGTCACCCTTGCGTCCCTTCACGGTCACGGCAACGATCTCGTCCTTGAACCTGCCAGCCTTCTGGGCAGCTTCGGCCTTGTTCTGCGAGGCCAGCGCGAAGGCATCCTGGTCCTCGCGTGTGATCTGGAACTGACGGGCGACATTCTCGGCGGTATTGCCCATGTGGTAGCCGTTGAAGGCGTCCCAAAGGCCGTCCTTGATCATCGTGTCGATGAGCTTCACGTCGCCCATCTTTGCGCCGGCGCGCAGATGCTGGCAGTGAGGTGAAAGCGACATCGATTCCTGTCCACCGGCGACGATGATCCTGGCATCGCCGGTCGCGATCTGCTGCATGCCGATCGCTATGGCGCGGAGGCCTGACCCGCAGACCTGATTGAGCCCCCAGGCCGTGGTCTCCTTGGGCAGACCGGCGCCGATGGAGGCCTGGCGCGCGGGGTTCTGGCCCTGGCCGGCAGTCAGCACCTGGCCGAGAATCACTTCATCGACTTCTCCGGCGTCGACGCCGGCGCGAGACAGCACCTCCTTGACGACCACGGCGCCGAGTTCATGGGCAGGCGTGTTGGCGAAGGAACCGTTGAAGGAGCCGACGGGGGTGCGGGCGGCGCTGGCCACGACGATGGCGTTGGAAGCGGACATGCTCATCTCCAGGAATCGGGAAATCGGGACATTTCTGCGATGTTTCCCGAACTTTCTTGCCCTTTCCGGACCCCGAGTCAAACCGGAAATGACCGGCTGGCGGGGCAGCACGGTCTATGCTGCACCCATGCTGCAGTCATGCTGCGCAGCATTTTTCCGGGCCGCGCTGCGGCATTGCTGTTCCGCACCGCACAAAGCGCTTGGAACGCCGCGCCTTTTGCGCATATCCTCCGAAAAACAATCAACGGCACGACGCGCGGCCGCGTGTCGTGCCAAACGCCGGGAGGATGAGAATGCCCGCTAAAGACGAACCGGTGGTCATCAAGAAATACGCCAACCGCCGTCTCTACAATACGGGCACGAGCACGTATGTGACGCTCGAGGACCTCGCCGAGATGGTGAAGAAGGGCGAAGACTTCACCGTGCAGGATGCCAAGACGGGCGAGGACATCACCCATCCCGTGCTCACCCAGATCATCTTCGAACTGGAGAACAAGGACGGGCAGAACATGCTGCCCATTCCGTTCCTGCGCCAGCTCATCGCCTTCTACGGCGACCAGATGCAGATGATCGTGCCGAGCTTTCTCGAGCAGTCGATGATCGCCTTCGCCAAGGAGCAGGAGCGGCTGCGCGAGCAGATGAAGACCGCCTTCGGCAAGAGCCCGATCGACGTGATGAAAATGACGCCGATGAAGGCGATCGAGGAGCAAACCCGCCGCAACATCGAGATGTTCCAGAATGCCATGCGCATGTTCACCCCCTTCCCGCAGTCGGGCGGATCGAACGGCGCGCAGGCCGAGACGGCGAAGAAGGATACGTCCGAGACGTCGAGCGAACTCCAGGAACTCAAGGAACAGATCGCCGCGATGCAGCGCAAGATCGATTCGCTGGGGTGAGGAGTGGTCGCCGAAGGCGACGAAAAGCCAACGATTTGGCTTTTCGAACGACGAACGCCCGAAGCGTAAGCGCAGGGCCGCCGCGGGCGGCATACCCCTCATCCGGCCTCGCTTCGCGAGGCCCCCTTCTCCCAGAAGGGGGAGCTTGACAGAAGCGCTCCTGCCAGTCGCACACGCTGGCGATTGGCACCGGCGTTGCGGCCGGCCTTGCCTTCTCCCCTTGTTGGAGAAGGCGGCCTCGCAAAGAGAGGTCGGATGAGTGGTGCGCTTGGCGCGAGGCCGAAGCTGCTCTACTTCGCCTTCCCTGCCCGTTCGATTGCTTCCACGATCATCTTCTTGGCATAGGCCGCGTCGTGCCAGCCGCCGATCTTGACCCACTTTCCCGGCTCGAGATCCTTGTAGTGCTCGAAGAAGTGCTGCACCTGCTCGCGGGTGATCTCCGGGAGTTGCGTATATTCGAAGACGTTCTCGTAGCGCCGCGTCAGGTTCGGCGACGGCACTGCGATGACCTTCTCGTCCTCGCCCGCATTGTCCTCCATGATGAGAACGCCGATCGGCCGCACGTTGATGACGCAGCCCGGCATCAGCGCGCGGGTATTGCAGACGAGCACGTCGATCGGATCTCCGTCCCCCGACAGCGTGTGCGGCACGAAGCCGTAATTGCCGGGGTAGCGCATGGGTGTGTAGAGAAAGCGGTCGACGATCAGCGTCCCGGCTTCCTTGTCCATTTCATACTTGATCGGCTCCCCGCCGACCGGAACCTCGATGATGACGTTGATGTCTTCCGGCGGGTTCTTGCCGGTCTTGATCGCATCGATGCGCATTGCTGGTACCCCTATTTTCGGGCGAGACCGATAGCGCCCGCGGCGTCTCAGTGCAATGCACGAATGTGCTTCGCCATGTTACCCGGAAAATGCGCAAGAGCATTTTGCAGCCGCGTGTAATCACTTGGCGTCGCGGCGTTCTGGGCCTCAGTCCCAGACGAAGGCGACCTTGCGCAGCGCCTTCTGGTCGAAGACCTCGACGCCTTCGGCAACGTCGCGCCCGCCCGCGCCTGCATAGAATTGCAGCGCGTTGACGTTCTCCTCCAGCGCCCAGACCACGAGCCCATGTAGCCCATGGTCGGCAAGGCGCTGCCGGGCCGCGGCGAAAAGCCGGCTGCCCAGCCCGATGCCCTGATATTCCGGCCGCAGGTAAAGCTCGTAGATCTCGCCTTGCTGCCTGAGTTCGCGCGCGCGGTTGCGTCCCATTGTAGCGTAACCCGCCACCACGCCGCCGATCTCGATGACGAGCACCGACGCGGCGCGGCGAATGGCGTTCGCCCACCAGTCGCGGCCCCGCCGGCTGATCATTACGTTGAGCGCCTTATGCGGAATGATTCCCGCATAGGCACCGCGCCAGGCCTCGTGATGCACGTCGGCGATGGCGGCAGCGTCACGCGGCTCGGCCTTGCGTATGTCGATCGAAAGCGTCGTCATGGTCTGTTAACCATAAACGCTTCGTCGGGCGCTGCGCAAGCGATGGAAAGAGAACATCCTGCCATCTGGAAGGTGCCGCGGATCAAATCTCCACGACGTGATCGTCAAGCTCGTTCACATCCAATTCACCGGCGGGGAAATGCTGTTCGAGCAGTGCGCCCACCGATCCGACAGCCGCGACGAAGCCGTCCGCCAGGCGATCGCCTGCGGCATGTTCGACCAGTGTGCTGACGACACCGTCCCAGGCGGACTGATCGACGCGCCGGTCGATCCCGGCGTCGGCGACCACCTCCGCGTAACGCTCTGCCAGCGAGACGAAGAGCAGCACACCCGTGCGGGCCTCGGTAATGTGGACGTTGCGCGCCAGGAACTGCTTGACGGCATTGGCATGTGCGTGACGGTAGCGGAGCCGCCTCGGCACGAACCAGATGCGCATTGCGGGAAGGAACCAGAGCAAGGCGAGCCCGCAGGCGACCGCCGCGAGCTGGGCGAGCACCACGGTCGTCGGTCTCGGATCGAACCACCAGTGATGCAGCGCCCAGGCGACGGCCAGGCTGATCAGCAGCATGGCAGCGGTCACGAAGAAGGCGGCCGGGAACAGATAGCTGTCGCTCGAACGCGCCACGACGCAGTAGATCTCGCCAGCAGTGCGCTCCTCCGCAGCCCTGATCGCCTCGGCGATGCGGGAATGTTCCTGCCGCGTCATCACGTTTCCTGTCATGCCGCCCTACCAGCTTCCCGACGCACCGCCGCCACCGGACGACCCGCCTCCACCCGAGAATCCTCCGCCGCCCGACGACCAGCCGCCGCCCGAACCCGATGACCAGCCGCCGCCGCCCCCACCCCCCCAATAGCCCCCATTCGACGACCGGCGGCGGCCATAGCCGTAACCGAAGTCCATGCCGAGCCAGCGGTAGCGGCCCGGCCCGATCTTCCTGCCGAAGATCGGCGGGAGGATCGCCATAGCGAAGCCGCCGACGAAGATCGCGGCCCAGATGGCGAAAAAGATGAGCTCGGCAAGCTCGGCCTCGTCCAGCGCCGTCTGCTCGTTTCGCCTGGCGCGCGCCTCGAGCTCGGCGCCGTCGCCTTCGAGCACCATGATGATGTCGTCGACCGCCTTCGAGACGCCGCCCGAATAGTCGCCGGCGCGAAAGGCGGGCACCATCGTATTCTCGATGATCAGCTTGGAATGGAGGTCCGTCAGCGACCCCTCCAGCCCGTAGCCGACCTCGATGCGCATCTTGCGGTCGTCTCGAGCTACGAGCAGCAGGACGCCATTGTCCTCGCCCGCCTGGCCCAGCCTCCAGGCGCGGAACAGCCTGTTGGCGTAGGATTCGATGTCATCGCCGTCGAGATCGGGAACGGTGGCCACGACGATCTGATCGGAGGATTTTTTCTCGAAATCCTCGAGCTTGCGGGTCAGCGCCGCCTCGGCAGGGCCATCCAGCATACCGGCGTTGTCGACGATGCGGCCGGTGAGCGCGGGCAATTCGGCGGCAAAGGCCAGCAATGGCAAAAGGACGACGAAAAGGGCCGCTGCCAATACGCCTCGGCCGCCTGCACGGATCGCCATCGGGATTCTACGCCGCATGATCGGACCGGAACGATCGCTAAAGGCTACCCGCCTTGCTTACCGGCGCCGAAATCGATCTTCGGCGCCTCGATCTTGTCCTCGGCGACGGTGAAGTTCTGGTAGGGCTTGGCGTCGCGGAACCAGAACGTCGCCCACAGGATGGACGGGAAGGTGCGCAGGGTGGTGTTATATTGACGCACGGCCTCGATATAGTCGCGGCGAGCGACTGCGATACGGTTCTCCGTGCCTTCGAGCTGCGCCTGCAGGGCGAGGAAATTCTGGTTTGCCTTGAGGTCGGGATAGTTCTCCGCGACCGCGAGCAGGCGAGAGAGCGCGCCGGTCAAACCCGCCTGATTCTCCTGGAACTGCTTGAACGCGTCGGGATCAGAAAGCGTCTCGGGCGTGACCGTCACCTGCGTGGCCTTGGCACGCGCCTGGACGACGGCCTCCAACGTATCCCTTTCATGCGAGGCATAGCCTTTAACGGTCTCGACCAGGTTGGGGATCAGGTCGGCCCGCCGCTGGTATTGGTTCAGGACGTCGCTCCAGGCGGCCTTGGCTTTTTCGTCGGCGGTCGGAATGGTGTTATAGCCGCAACCCGACAGGAAAGGCAGGACGAGCAGGAGGAGCAGCGACAGCAAACGTGTCGGCCGCGAAACGGATCGAGCGAACATCGGAATCCCCTCATGACAGGATCGTCTTCGTCAAGGATAGAGCATCGGCCCTGAAAGAAAACCAGGTTGCGCGAAAATCCCGCGCTAAACCAAGGCACTAGCGCTTTCCGGCTCGGATTGTGGTGCGGAACACCCACGGAAAGACGCGCCCTGGGCGAATTCGACCATCCCGCCCCTGTGACAGCCAAGACGAAAGCGGTAAGCTTGTCCGGGATGGCGGACGACGCGGAAAGACAGACGGAATCGAAAAATATCCTGGATCGCGTAGCGCGCGAGGCGGGCAGCGACGCTGCGACCTTTCTCAGCGGGACGGTGCGGCGGACCGGTGAGCATCTGGCCGCCCGGGACGCCGACTCCAAAGATGCAATCGAGGTGTGGGGCACCCGCATCGGTCGCATGCTCGGCCTTGTCATAACGATCGGCCTGTTTGTATGGCTGGTCCTCTATCTCTTGCGCGGATAAAGCAACGGACATGGGCGAGCAGGAAACCGACGCGCCGCGGGCCGTCATCGTCATCTCCAGCCATGTGGCGCGCGGTTCGGTCGGCAATCGCGCCGCCGTCTTCGCGCTGGAAACGCTGGGTTTTCCCGTTTGGGCCGTGCCGACGGTGATCCTGCCCTGGCACCCCGGCCATGGCCGCGCAACCCGCATCGTTCCCCCGCCCGACGAGTTCGCCGCGCTTCTGAAGGACCTCGAGAACGCCCCCTGGCTCGGCGAGGTCGCCGCGGTGCTGTCCGGGTATCTCGGAGACGCAGGTCAGGCCGAAGCGGTGGCCTCGCTGGTGCGAGCGGTCAAGGCGAGGAACTCCGAGGCACTATATGTCTGCGACCCCGTCATGGGCGATGTCGGCGGGCTCTATGTGCCGGAAACCACCGCCACGGCTATTCGCGACAGGCTGATACCGCTCGCCGATGTCGCCACGCCGAACCGCTACGAACTCCAATGGCTGGCCGGGGCGGAATTACCGGATCTGCGCTCGACCATCGCGGCGGCACTGCATGCCGGTCCGCGCATGATGCTCGTCACCTCGGCGCCTGCCCTGATCTCGGGCGGAACCGGTAATCTCCTCCTGACCGCAAATGACGCGCTGCTTGCCGAACACCGCTCGATCGAGCGTCCGCCCAACGGGCTCGGGGACCTGACGGGCGCGGTGTTCCTGGCCCGCCTCCTGTCGGGCGTGCCCGCGGGCAAGGCGCTGCAGTCGACGACGGCGTCGGTATTCGAGATTCTGGCGCGGACGGCCAAGCGGGGCGCCGACGAGCTGACCCTCGAAACCGATGCGCAGAGCCTCTCGCATCCCATGGCGATGGTCCATCTGCGCCACCTCACCCATCCCGGAAGGGACAGACGCGCTTGACGGCGCGCACCGCCGCCGGCGTCGACGGCTGCAAAGCCGGCTGGATCGCCGTGATCGGGAAGGCTGGCGGCCCGGCCGAAGCCTGCATCTTCGACAGTGTCTCCGCCCTTGTCGCGACCTTACCCGCTGACGCAGTTGTCGCCGTCGACATGCCGATCGGCCTGCCCGACTTCACGCATCATGGCGGGCGCGGCCCGGAACGACTGGTACGCCGCTTCCTCGGTGAACGACAATCGAGCGTCTTCTCCATTCCTTCCCGCAAGGCCGTCTACGCAGCCGAAGAAAATGTCACGACGATCGAGCGCTGGTACGAAGCTCACCGCGAGGCGAGCCGGGTGGCGCGAGAGACCTCCGATCCGCCACGCGGGGTTTCCATCCAGGCATTCGGTATCTTCTCCAAAATCCGCGAGCTCGACCGCCTGCTGATCGCACGGCCCGAGCTGCGCAAACGTATCGTCGAATCCCATCCGGAAGCCGCCTTCTGGCGGCTGAACGGCGGAAGCGCGATGGCCTTGCCGAAGAAAATCAAAGGCCGGGTCAACCCCGCCGGCATGGAGGAACGCAAGGCGCTCCTCGCCCGCTGCGGCCATGATCGCGCCTTCCTCGACCGGCCGGCGCCCCGCGGCGCCGGAGAGGACGACTTCCTCGACGCGGCCGCCGTGATGCTGGTGGCGGAACGTTTCGCGCGGGACGAGGCCGTCAGCTTTCCCCATCCGCCAGGCGTGGACGGCTTCGGCAACCCCGTCGCCATCTGGACCTGAGCTCCGATGCAAAAACGATTTTGAATCCGTCACCAATGTTGTAGTTAGGCGCCATGACGTATCTCCCCGAACGGCTCATCGCGGGCTACCGCAACTTCATAAACGGCCGCTATGCATCGGAGAGCGACCGTTATCGATCGCTTGCCCGCGAAGGACAGGCGCCTCAAACGATGGTCATCGCCTGTTGCGATTCCCGCTCTGCGCCTGAGACAATCTTCGATGCCGGTCCCGGTGAGCTGTTCGTGCTGCGAAACGTCGCGAATCTCGTGCCGCCCTACGAACCCGACGGCGAATTCCACTCCACCTCGGCAGCGCTCGAATTTGCCGTCCAAAGCCTCAAGGTCAGCAACATCGTGGTGATGGGCCATGGCCGCTGCGGGGGCATAAAGGCGGCCCTCGACCCTTCTTCCGAACCGTTGTCGCCGGGCGACTTCATCGGCAAATGGATGAGCCTCGTCGCCCCCGCCGCCGACGCCGTTGCCGGCAACAGGCTGATGACGACCACCGAGCGCCAGACGGCACTGGAACGCATCTCCATCCGCTACTCCATCGCCAATCTCAGGACCTTCCCTTGTGTGAAGATCCTCGAAGCCAAAGGCCGCCTTACGCTGAGTGGCGCCTGGTTCGATATCTCGACCGGCGAATTGTGGGTGATGGATCCCGCAACCGGCGATTTCCACCGGCCGGAGCTCGACTGATCCAACCATTGAACAGAACCGTTGCTATCCGTGCCCTCCATGGGGCGGGCGGACCGTCGGTTCGGGCAGCATCCGCCAGGCGAGCCACGATATTATCGCCATGACGCCCAGCGCCGGGATGACTGTCGCCATGGCGCTGACCGGCTCGGCCATCAAGGCGCAGACCATGCCGCCCAGTAGCCCGCCGCCCATCTGAAAGAAGCCGCTCATCGACGAAGCAGCCCCCGCGATATGCGGGAAGGGGGCCAGCGCGGCAGTCAGCATCGCCGGCATGACGAAGGCGATGCCGAAAGCATAGAAGCCGACCGGTCCCATGACGCTCAAGAAGGTCGGTTCGTAGAGACGCAGGCTCACCGCGAGTGCCGCGGAGCCGATCGCAATGCAGCCGAGGCCGACCGGCACGAGGTTGGCCGAGCGGACATAGGGCATCAGCCAACGCGCTACGAGAGCACCGATGAAGAACATGCCGGACTGCATCAGCATGCCCATGCCGAACTCCGTCGGCGTCAAGCCGACCCGCTCCATCAGGATGAAGGGCAGCACCGTTGCCTGGGTGTAGAGCGCCCCGACCGTGCCCGCGAGCACGAGGCTGCAAAGGACGAAATAGGGCGTGGTCAGCAGCGTGCCGTAGGATCGCATCAATGCCTGGGGCTTGATGCGCGACAGATCGCGCTCGACCGTCTCGACCATGAAGAAATGCACGATGACCATGATGGCCACCGCCGCCGCGAACATGATCATGAAGATCGCGTGCCAGCCGGCGATCTCCATGGTGATGCCGCCGATGGTCGGCGCCGCGGCGGGTCCGATGCCGAGGATAAGCCCCATCAGGTTCATGATACGGGCGGAGGTCTCATGGGTGAAGAGATCGCGAACCAGCGCGCGCGAGATGGCGAGCCCCACCGCCGCGCCGACCCCCTGGAAAAACCGCGCCGCGATCAGGAACTCGATGCTGGGCGCGACGAGAGCCAGCAGCGACGCCGCGAGATAGATCGAGAGAAAGGCGAAGGTCACCGGCTTGCGGCCGAAGCCGTCGGACAATGGGCCGCAAATGAGCTGGGTGAAGGCGAAGCCGGCGAAATACAGCGACAGCGTCATCTTGACCGCCGCTTCGGTCGTGCCGAACGCCTTTACGAGTTCGGGCATGGCCGGCGTGAACAGCGCCATCGAGATCGGCCCGATGGCGATCAGCATCGCGCCGATCAGGCTGACGCGCCGCTCGCTCATGACCAGCGGCGGCGGAAGGGGAAGCTGCATGTTCATACGGCAGCGCTTTCCCGGCGGACAGCTTTGCAGCGAACTTCCGTCAGATTGGCGCGGACCTGCTTGAGCGTGTCGAGGAAACGCTGCCAGTCGGCCGGCGTGATGCCTTTCGACGCGTCGGCGCGAAGCCCCGCTGCGATGGGCTGTATTTTCGCCAGGACCGACTCGCCCTCGGGCGTGAGATGGACGAGCTTGGCCCGGCGGTCGTCGGGATCCTGACGGCGTTCGATCAATCCGCGCGACTCCAGCCGGTCGAGGGCGGAGCTCAGCGTCATCGCCTCGACCGCCATGCGTTCGGCGAGCACGTTCTGGCGGACCGCGCCGGCACGCGCCGCATGGGAAAGTGTTCTGCCTTCACCCGGCGTGAGGCCAAGCCCGGCCTCTTCGGTGCGGCGGTCCATCTCGGCGCGGGTAAGACGCGTGACGTCGGCGATCAGGAAACCAAAGCTGTCGGGATCGGGGCGTTGCGGCATAAACTAAGCCTTCCTTATAATAAGTGTGGCTTACTGACGGCTGCCTGCTCCGTCAAGCGATTGCACGTGCCCCTCCCGCGGCCTACATGGTTGCATGAAGTTCCCGCCGCCCAGTTTTCGGAAATCCCAATGACATCGACCCCGATCGACCTGACCAGCCATCCCTTGACCTGTTGGAAGGGCCCGCTCCGCATGCCCGACTTCGCGGCAATCCGGGACGATCAGTTCGGGCCGGTGTTCGATGCCGCGATAGCCGCGCATCAGGCCGAGATCGATGCGATCGCAGCCGGCGGGGAGCCCGCCACCATCGAGAACACGCTGGCCGCTCTCGAACTCGCCGGCGAGCCCCTCGACCATGTCTCCGCGATCTTCTGGTGCCTGGCCGGCGCTCACACCAACGACACGATCCAGGCCCTGGAGCGCGAGATCGCGCCGAAAATGGCGCGCCACTATTCCGGCATTTCGATGAACGCGGCGCTGTTTTCCCGCATCGATGCGCTTTACCAGGGCCGCGCCGCACTGAAGCTCGACGCCGAAACCCTGCGCGTCCTCGAGCAGACCTGGAAAGGTTTCCTTCGTTCCGGCGCAAGGCTCGACCAGGCCGGCAAGGAGCGGCTGGCAGCAATCAATGAGGAGCTCGCCGGCCTCGGCGCGCGTTTCGGCCAGAACGTGCTCGCCGACGAAAGGGACTGGGCGCTGTTCCTCGACGAAAGCGACCTTGCCGGCCTGCCGGACTTCCTCAGGAGCGCCATGGCGGAAGCCGCGGAGTCTCGGGGGCAGAAGGGCAAATATGCCGTCACACTGTCGCGCTCCATCTATGAGCCCTTCACGACCTTTTCCGAACGCCGCGACCTGCGCGAGAAGGCGTTCAAGGCATTCACAATGCGCGGCGAAAACAGCGGCGCCACCGACAATGGCGACGTCGTGAAGCGCACGCTTGCCTTGCGCGCCGAGAAGGCCAGGCTGCTCGGCTATGGCAGCTATGCCGCGCTGAAGCTGGACGACACCATGGCCAAGACGCCGGAGGCCGTATTCGGCCTGCTCGACCCCGTCTGGGACAAGGCTCGGGAGAAGGCGGCCGCGGACCAGGTCGAATTGGAGCGGCTGGCCGCAGCCGCCGGCGGCAACGAGCCTTTCGCGGCCTGGGACTGGCGCTACTACCAGGAGAAGCTGCGCGCTGAGAAATACGCCTTCGACGAGGCAGAGCTGAAGCCCTATCTCCAGCTCGAGAAGATCATCGAGGCCTGCTTCGACGTGGCCACCCGGCTCTTCGGCATCCATTTCGAGGAGAGGAAGGGTATCGCCGCCTGGCATCCGGACGTGCGCGTCTTCGCGGTGAAGCATGCCGACGGCTCGACGCTGGGCACCTTCCTGGCCGACTATTTCAATCGCCCGTCAAAGCGCTCCGGCGCATGGATGAGCGCGCTGGAATCCGGCTACCGTCTCGGCAAGGGCGCGAAGCCCGTCATCTACAATGTGATGAACTTCGCCAAGCCGCCGGCAGGCAAACCCGCTTTGCTCTCCATGGACGAGGCCAAGACGCTGTTCCATGAATTCGGCCATGCCCTGCATGGGATGCTGAGCGAGGTGACATGGCCGTCGGTCTCCGGAACCTCGGTCAGCCGCGACTTCGTCGAACTGCCATCTCAGCTTTACGAGCATTGGTTGACCGTTCCAGCGGTGCTCGAAAAGCACGCTCTGCATGAGAAGACCGGCAAACCCATGCCGAAGCTGCTCATCGACAAGATGCTTGCCGCGCGCAATTACGATGCCGGCTTCGCCACCGTCGAATTCGCCTCGTCCGCCCTTGTCGACATGGCCTATCATGCCCGGACCGACGCCCCGGCCGACCCGCTGCGCTTCGAAGCCGAGACGCTGGAAAAGCTCGGCATGCCGGACACGATCGCCATGCGCCACCGCACGCCGCATTTCACCCATGTCTTCGCCGGCGACGGTTATTCCGCCGGCTACTATTCCTACATGTGGTCGGAAGTGCTCGACGCCGACGCCTTCGCCGCCTTCGAGGAGACGGGCGATCCGTTCAATGCGGATCTCGCCACCAAGCTCAAGAAGCACATTTACGCAGCCGGCGGTTCGCGCGACCCGGAAGAGCTTTATCTCGCCTTCCGCGGCAAGATGCCGACACCCGAAGCCATGATGCGCAAGCGGGGATTGGACTAGGGGCATACCCATCCGGCCTCGCGATGACCCCTCATCCGGCCCTTCGGGCCACCTTCTCCCACAAGGGGAGAAGGGAGACCGGCGGCAACGCCTATGCCAATCGCCAAAGCGTTTGCGGTTGGCAGGAGCGCTAATGCAAAACTCCCCCTTCTCCCCTTGTGGGAGACGGTGGCCTCGCGAAGCGAGGTCGGATGAGGGGTGGTCGGATCACACCACCGGCGCTGCGCGCCGTTCGAACAGCGCCGTTGCCCTGAGCGCTTTCGCAAGCGACTCGCGCTCGTTGCCGGCAAGCGGCGAAAGCGGCGGCATCATGCGCCGCCAGGTGGCTTCGCCGGAAAGCAGGGCAAGCGTCTCCTTGACCGCCGCCACCAGCGGGAACCTGGCGATTTCCGCCCTTATGCGCACGGCCTCGGCGAGAGCCGCCTCTCTCTCCGCCTGCGTCCTGCCGGTGAAGGCGGCCTGCGCGAAGGGTCCCGTGACATTGGCCGTCGCCGAAATGCAGCCAGCCAGGCCGAGTTCGGCGGCCTTGCCGATCGCCGCTTCCGCACTGGGGAAGACGTCAAACCCTGGCAGTAGCTTTGCCAGGCCGCCGGAATAGTCGAGGTCGCCCGTGCTGTCCTTCAGGCCTTTCAGCGTCTCGGGGAAATGGTCGCGCAGCCACGCGACCGCGTCCGGCGCGTAGGGCACCCCCGAATTGGCGGGGAAGTGGTAGAGATATAGCGAGAGGCCGTCGGGCCCGACCCGCTCGGTCACCGCCGTCACATAGGCCACGACGGCGTCGGAATCGATGCCCTTGTAATAGAAGGGCGGCAGGAGGAGCGCGCCGGCAAAACCGAGCGCCTTGGCCTCCGCCGTCAGCCGGCAGGCATCGTCGAAAGCCGCCGCTCCCGTGCCGACCATGAAACGCGACAGCGGCAAACCCGACGCGGCGACGGCCTGCATGGCGGCAAGGCGCTGGTCCAGCGAAAAGGATGTTGCCTCCCCCGTGGTTCCGAGCAGGTTGATGCCGTCGCAACCGCCTTCGCCCAGCAAGTAGCGGCAATGACCGACGAGCCGGTCGAAATCGATGGCGTGGTCATCGGTCAGCGGGGTCGCGGCGGCGGCGATGACGCCCCTCAGAGTATTCATGTCCAAGGCTCCGTAAGGCTATCGAGATTATCCGTGCACCTTTTCCTGCGGCGCGACGGCAGCCACCTCGGCGTGGTCGAGCTCGGTCCGGTAGGTGGCCGACGCACCGCCCGGCTCGCCCCAGCCGGTGACGCCGGAGCCGAAGAATTCGGCATTGATCCTTCGGAAATGCTCCTCATGCGGCGGCAGCTCGTCTTCGGACCAGATCGCATCGACCGGACATATCGAAAGACACAGGCCGCAGCTGATGCACTCCACCGGATGGATGTACATCATGCGGCCGCCTTCGTAGATGCACTCGACCGGACAGACATCCTGGCAGGCGCCGTCCTTCACGTCTATGCAGGTCGATGCGATGACATAGACCATGGCCGGCTATCTGCCCTTCCATTGCGGCCGGCGTTTCTCGCGAAATGCCGCCACGCCTTCGTCCTGGTCGGTCGACTGCAGGGCTTCGACGAGTTGCGGCAGCCGCAGCATCTGGGCCTGGCCGGCCGTCATGCCTTCTCCGGCCCGCACCATCGCCTTGATCGCCCGTGTGGAGAGCGGCGCGCAGGCGAGAATGTCCGCGATCCACCGATCGATGGCGGCATCGAGTTCCTCATGCGCGACGACCTCATTGACGAGACCGAGTGCATGCGCCTCCGAGGCCGGGATCCGCCGCCCGGTGAGCAGCAGACCCATCGCCTGGACATGCGGGATGCGGCGGGTGAGAAGCGCAATGCCGCCGTCCAGCGCAAGCCGCCCGACCCGCGGCTCGGGCAGTCCGAAGCTCGCTTTGTCGGACGCGACCACGATGTCGCAGCCCAGCACCATCTCCATGCCGCCCCCCAGCGCATGGCCATTGACGCGGGCAATGACCGGCACGTCGAGCGTGGCGCGCAGGGCGATACCGCCGAAACCGCCGGGGCGTGGCGCCGCCCAATATTCGAGGCCGGACAGGCCGTCGCCTCCGCCCTTCATATCCGCCCCCGTGCAGAACGCACGGTCGCCTGCCCCGGTCAGCACGACGACGCGGACATCGCGATCCCGCTCGATCGCCTCCCAGATCCGCACAAGCTCGGCTTCGGTGGCGAGGTCGACCGCATTCATCCGGTCCGGGCGGTCGATGGTGACCCGAGCGACATGGTCGCTCACATCGAAGGTGATGCTCATGCCGCCGCTCCGCGGCGCTCGCCGGAGAGGATGCCGGAAGCGATGAGCGCGTCGATGTCGGCGGGCCTATAGCCGGCTTCCTCGAGCACGGCACGGCCATCGGCACCCAGGCCGGGCGGCGCATGGCGCAGCCTGAAGGCACCCTCACCCATGGTGAGCGGCGAGCCCAGAAGCCGCGCCGTTCCGTCACCCGCGGGATCGATGATCGACCCGTTGGCCTCGGTCTGTCCGTGGGCGAGCGCTTCGGGCAGCGTCAGCACCGGGGCGCAAAGCAGGTCCTGCTCTTCCAGCTTTGCCAGCCAATGTTCGGTGGTGTTCGAGGCGAAGCGCTCGCGGAACATGGCCTGCAATTCGGCCTTGTTCTCCGTCTGACGCGCGAAGCTCGAGAAACGCTCCTCGAGCGACAGGTCCGGCAGGCCGAGCGCGGCCGAGATGTCGCGCAGCGGATTGGCCTTGAAGGCGCCCACCAGCACCACCGCGCCGTCTGTGGTGGGGAACACGCCAGTGAGCGGGAAGGAAGCCCAGTTGAGATCCTTGCGGCGCTGCAGCCACATCGCCGCTTCCTGCATCTGCATGGCGAGCATCGACTCGAACAACGACACGGAGACGGCCTGACCCCGGCCGGTCTTCTCGCGCTGCAGCAGCGCGAGAAGGATCGCCTGGACGAGATGCATGCCGGCGGAATAGTCGGCAAGCGCCGTCGGATAGATGGTCATCGGGGTCGAGGAGTCCGCACGCCGGGCCATCACACCGGACAGGGCCTGGGCCAGGATATCCTGCCCGCCCTTGTGCGACAGCGGGCCGGAAGGGCCAAAGCCCGAGCCGAAAGCCGATATGATGCGCGGGTTGATCGCGGCGAGCGCCTCGTGGCCGAATCCCATGCGCTCCATGACGCCGGCGCGGAAATTGTTGACGACCACATCGGCCGTCCTGGCCAGCCGGTAGATCACCTCCTTCGCCTCGTCCTTGCGCAAGTCGAGAGCGATCGAGCGCTTGTTGCGATTGAGGCTGCGGAAGACCGGATTGTCATGCCCGTCGGGGTCGTCGGCGATCGAAGTGCGCGACAGGTCGCCCGCCCCCGGCCGCTCGATCTTGATGACGTCGGCACCGTAATCGGCCAGCACCTGCGTACAGCAGGGCCCGAGCATGACCTGGGTGAAATCGATGACCTTGATGCCCGAGAGCGGCTGCGTTCCGGCTGCTTCCATTCTTCCTGCTCCTCTCATATTCCCGGCCCTGGATGTTGACACACCCAGGGCGCCTCAGTCGCCGGCGCGGCCCATTCCGGCCGCTTGGCTTTCGCGCCACCGCATCGGCCCGAACCGAAGGTTCGGAAAGCACGATGCGGCAACTCCAAAGTGGCAGAGCGTCCTTTGCGCGTCCGAACGGACGCGCGGCGCTCTGCTGGCGCGGCGCGCAGTCGCGCGCTCCGACGGCCAACGTTGTTGGACGTCGGTATCATTCCGCTGCAATCGAGAAAGTGGCGTTCGACGCCGGCTGGTCTCCGGGATCGGCGCCCTGCTCGCGCAGCAGGCGCTGCACCTTCGCGATATCGACCTTATCGACGCTCACACCCTGGTCCAGGGCCACGGCAGCCGCGACACCGACCGCCTCGCCCATCGCCATGCAGGGCGGGATCTCGCGTGAGATGCGCTGAGCCGCAGCCGTCGACGAATAGTGCCGGCCGGCGACCAGCAACTGCCCGACATTCCGGGGCAGCAGCGAGCGATAGGGATAGTAGTAATCACGGCCGCGCGCGACGGAATCGGCGAAGTGCCGGCGCGACGCCACATCCTCCTTGCTCATGACATAGGCGCCTTCGAGCAGTCGCGACGTGCGTACCCCGAGCTGCGGCGCGACATCGATGACGAAGGCGTTCCGGAAGCCCGGCATGTTCGCCCGCGCATATCCGACGAGCGCCGCAATGCGCTCGCGGCCCCTGGCGTCGGCGCGCGTCAGGTCCTCCACCGAGGTACCGTCGAAACCGGCCATATGCGGGCAGTTGCACCACACGACCCCGTCGAGCGGCGTTTTCAGCCACCAGCGTTCCCACGAGCCGCCCATGATGCGCTTTGCCTCCCGGTCGGCGGCGGCGAAGGCTTCCGGCTCCTCATATTCGAAGCGCTCCGCCTCCTGCGTGTCTACCCCGCCAAGGCGGAAGACGGTGGTGACGATGAACGAACCCTGGCTGTAGGCCGCACCGGCCGACGCGGCGACGTCGAGGTCGCCGGTCGCATCGACCACGACCTTGCCGAGAACCGCCTGCCGCCCGGCCTTGGTCTCGCAGACGACGCCTTTGACGGCGCCCTCCTCGACGATGGCGCGGGAGAACCAGCTATGAAGGCGCAGGTTGATGCCGGCTTCGGCGACCATGTCGTTCGAGGCGCGCTTGAAACCGTCGGGGTCGAAGGCCGAGGCATAGCAGATCGGCTGCGGCTTCTGGTGGGAATGGAAGTTGTAGACACCCCAGCGCGCCCATTGCCGGAACTTGGTCTCGTCCGAGACCCAGTCCGCCTCGGGCGGCGTGACGCAGAGACCCATGCCGGTCATGCGGTCGATCAGCTCTGAGCAGAGGCCCCGCACCGTGACCTCGTTGCCGTTGCACATGTCGTCCAGGACGAGCACCATGCCGCCGGAGGCCAAGCCCCCGAGATAGGGGTAGCGTTCGAGAAGCGTCACGGAGAGGCCGTTGCGGGCGCCGGCGACAGCCGCGGCTATCCCCGCGGGGCCGCCGCCGACCACAACAAGGTCGGCCTCGGCCACCACCGGCAGCTTCCCGCCGGGTTCATCGATCATTCGAGCAGGCATTCTTGATCTCCCTGAGGGTGAGGCCGCGGTTCAGCGCACGCCGCCGACATTCCATTTGAGGAAGCGGCGTTCGGCCCACGAGATGGCGGCGAAGAAACTTGCGGAGAAGACGGATCCGACCACGATCGTGGCATAGAGCAGCGGCGAGTCGAAATTGTAGGTCGCCTGGATGATCAGCGCGCCGATGCCCACCGTCGAGCCGATCCATTCGCCGACGATCGCACCGATGACCGCCGTGGAGGCTGCGATCTTCAGGGCCGAGAACAGATAGGGCAGGGCGTTCTTGAGGCGGACCTTCAGGAACACTTCGCGCGGCGAGGCCGACAGGACATGCATCAGCTCGAGCTGTTGCTTGTTCACATCGCGCAGGCCGCGCGTCATGTTGACCAGCGTCGGGAAGAAGCAGATCAAAGCCGCGATGGCGATCTTCGGCTCCATTCCGTTGCCGAGAAGCAGCACGAGAATCGGCGCCTTGGCGACGACGGGGATCGTGTTGATCATCACCGCGATTGGGAAGAAGGCCTCTTCCAGCGTTTCCTTGTAGGCGAAGGCCGTGGCGATGGCGATTGCCGCCAGATTGCCGATGAGAAAGCCGGAAACCGCCTCGATGGCGGTGGGTGCGAGATTCTGCATCAGCATGGGGAACTTGCCGACGAGCACCGTGAAGATGGCGCTCGGTGCCGGCGCGATGAAGGGTTTGATGTCGAACACCCGGACCGCGACCTCCCAGATGACGACGAGTGTCAGGAAAGTGACGAGCGGCAGCAGCCGACGGCGCCATTCCATCCGGCGCTTGGCGGCGAGATAGACGGCCTGGGCCTCGTTGTCGTCGGCGAAGGCGCCGAGCGGCGTGTCGGTGGCGGAAATGGACATGTCAGCAGCTCTCCAGGACGCGTCGCAGATGAGAGACGAGGGCGACGAATTCGGGCGTCTCGCGCATGGCGATCTTGCGCGGCATCGGCAGATCGACGGCTACGCGTTCGCGCACACGGCCCGGCCTGGCCGCGAGCAGCAACACTTCCTGGCCGAGGAATGCCGCCTCGTAGATCGAATGGGTGACGAAAAGGATCGTCGTGCCGGTGCGTTCCCAGACCGCGAGCAGCTCCTCGTTCAGCCGGTCGCGGGTGATCTCGTCGAGCGCCCCGAAGGGTTCGTCCATGAACAGAAGGCGAGGGCTGGAGACCAGCGCCCGGGCGATGGAGACGCGCTGTCGCATGCCGCCGGACAGTTCGTGCGGGAGGGCATTCTCCCAGCCGCCGAGGCCGACGAGATTGAGCAACTCGCGGGGATCACGCTCGCGCCCGGCCGGCGCGCCGCCGCCCACCTCGAGCGGCAACGTCACATTCTCCAGCACGGTGCGCCAGGGCAGCAGCGCGGCATCCTGGAATACGAAGCCGATGTCGCGTCGCGAGCGGGCCTCGGAAGGGTAGCCGCCGAAGACCCGGGCCGTCCCCGTGGTCGGCTTGATGATGTCGGCCACGACCCGCAGCAGGGTCGACTTGCCACAACCCGACGGGCCCAGCAACGTCAGGAAGCCGCCCTTCGGCACGGCGAGATCGATGCCGTCCAGCGCGGTGATGGTTCCGCGATCGGTGGTGAAGCGCACCGAGACCTTCTCGAGCTCGACCGCGTGATCGGCGGCCGAGGGCGCTTCCGGCGCAGGGCGCGCCCTGTCATAGTCGACGGCTGCGGCTAGAGCCATTTGGGAGATCCTCCTTCTGCTTCCGGGCCGAGAGCACGGGATCGAGGCGCAGAGCACCGACCGATCAAAGTCGATGCACGCGGTCTGAGCGTTCAGCCGATCTTGGGACGGGCAGCAGCCGTGGCGTCGAGGATCGCCGCGCTGACGACGTCTTCGAGTTTTGGGGCTCCCGCGGAGAATTGCTCGAGCTCGTCGTAGAGGGTGATCTGCGCCTGCCAGACGGTGGGATCGAAGGTGCCCCAGCCGTTTTTGGCGGTGGCTGCGGTGAACATGTGCTCGAGCAGAACGTCCGCGGCCTTGACTTCGTCCGCCTTGACCAGATTGGGGTAGTCCTTGAGCAGGAGATCGACCGCCGCCTCGCGGTTGCTGTAGGCGTATTCCCAGCCCCTGGCGGCGGCGCGCAGGAAGCCGGCCAGGACCTCCGGCTCTCCTTCGATCATGGCGGTGGTGGCGTAATAGGGGTTGGCGTAGAGCTGGACGCCATTGTCCCACAGCTTCATCGCCACCCTGTCCTCGCCGAGCACGGCAATGGCCGTCGTATTGGTGAGCCAGCCGGTGACGGCGTCGACCTGGCCGGAAACGAGCGGCGTCATGTCGGCACCGACGACGACCACCTCGACGTCGCTTTCCGGGATGTCATGCTTTCTCAGGAGTGCCGAAAGCAGCACCTTGCCGGTCGCCTGGATGCCGATCTTCCTGCCGACCATGTCCTTCGCCGTCTTGATCGGCTTGGAACCGAGCGAGAAGAAGGCGTAAGGGTGTTCCTGGACGCTGACGGCGAAGGATTTCACCGGGATGCCCTGCGAGGCGGCGAGCATCAGCGACGGGCTCGACGAGACTTGCCCGATCTCGTACCGGCCCGACGCCACGATGGCGACGCCGTCGATGTTGGGTCCGCCCGGCTGAATGACGAAATCGAGCTTCTCTTCCTCGAAATAGCCGAGATGCTTGGCCGCCACCTCTCCGAGCTGGTTGCCGCCGCCGAGCCAGCCGAGCTGCATGTTGATGGTGCGCGTGCCGCCGGCGGCACGCACGCGGCCCGGAACAATGGTCGGCAGCGCCAGAGCACCAGCGGCGGCAGCGCCTGCCTTGAGAAGTCCGCGGCGTGATAGTCCGGAATTCAGCATGTCTTCGTTCCCCTGTCGCGAGAGAGATCGTTCCTCGAATCTCGAATGCTCGTGTCGGTCCGGCGGGGCATCTTCGGCCCTTTGTCCTAACCCGGAAGCGACTTTACGTTTGCAAAAGTGCTCTCGGGAAGCATAAAGTTTCGAGATAGGTGATGCCATTTCGGCATCACCTTCCCAAACGGAAGAAACCATGCACGCCGTCGTGCTGCGTTACATCGATCAGGTAGCCCGCCTGGGCTCTATTCGCAGGGCGGCGAGCGCCCTGCACGTCGCCTCCTCCGCGGTGAACCGGCAGATCCTGAAGCTCGAGGCGGAGATCGGAACGCCGCTCTTCGAACGCATCGGCAACGGCGTTCGCCCTACGCCGGCCGGCGAGTATGTGATCCGCCATGCCCGCGAGACACTGGCGCGCTGGCAGAATGTCCGTGGCGAGATCGCGACGCTGTCGGGCGATATCCATGGCGAGATCCGCATCGTTTCCATCCCCGCGCCGATCGTTCGGATTCTTCCCACCGCCATCGCGGCGACGTCGAAGAAGCACCCTCACATCACCTACCGCATCATCGACGCGACACCTCAGGAACATGGCGAGGAGATGCGGGCGCGCCGCCCGGATATCGCCGTGCTGTTCATCGACCGCCGCTATCGCGGCTACGACGTCATCGCGCGCGTCAGGCTGAAGCTCGGAGCGATCATGCGTCCGGACCATCCGTTGGCCGCCCGCAAGGAGCTGACGCTCACCGAATGCGCCGCCCACCCGGTGATCATGCTGAGCGACCCCTGGATCCTGAATGCCACGGCCGAGACGGAATTCACGCATAGCGGTGCCCAGTTCAAGGCGGTCGCTCTGACCAATTCGCTGGCTATGACCAAGGAGATGATGCGTTCCGGGCTCGGCATAGGCTTTTTCACGCCGACCGGCTTCATCAACGAGTTGAAGGCCCGCGAACTGGTGCATGTGCCGCTGGCCGAGCGCGACTTCTCGTCCAGCGAGATCGGCGTTCTCGTCCATCGCGAAAGGCACACGGATCGTGCCGTGCGGGCTCTCGCGACCCAACTCGTCGAGGAGTTCGAGAATCTGGAGCGCGACGTGAGGTCCTGGTCGGCAGCAACCTGAGCATTTTTCAGCCAGGTGGAATCACCTGGCGCCGCACAATGCGGCCAAAACAAATGGATGGAAACAGCGCTCTATCCGGCGTCGGCCAGGCTGCCGCGGGCGGCGCGGCGCAGAAGCTTGAAATCCTCGCGAATGGCTTCGTCCTTGTCGGTCGGCAACCGTGACAGCAGATCGTTCTGCGCATTGCGCCACAGCGGCAAGGCATCGGCCACGAGGTCGAGCCCCCGTTCGGTCAGTCTGTGGGTGATGCGCCGACCGTCGCCTTTTTCCGCGACGACCAGACCGGAGGCGACCAGCCGGTCGAGATTACGCGCCAGCGTGGAGCGTTCGACCCCGACCATGTCGGCCAGCTCGGATGCCGACTTCGCCCGCCCCAGCGCGATCGTGCACAGGATGGTGAATTGCGTGATCTCGATACCGAGGGGGCTGAGATGATGATTGTAGGCGCGCGTCACCAGATTGGCCGTGCGGCGGGCGGCGCGGCCGAGACAGGCAGCCCCGATCAGCGTCAGCTCGAAGAGCGGCGAGTTGTCTGTACTCATATTGTGTATTTACAACTTATGACCCTCGACTGGCAAGCCTTCGCTGCACAATCACGATAGCTTCACGGGACCGACAAGCCGGCGTCATGCGCCGGCAGCTTCGCGCTTCTCCAGGCGACTCCTGACGTCATGCCTTCCAGCTCGGCCGTGCGCGCATGGCCTTGTCCCAGCGGTGCACATTGTCGACGCCGTCCGGTATCGGCATGCCGAAGACATCGCCCAGCCAGGACGCAACCATGCCGATAATGTCGGCGGTGGAGAAGAACTCGCCGGCGATGAAGGGCCGTCCGTCGGCAAGCTCGTTGTCGAGCCATGCCCACTTCTGGGGCACAGCGGCGCGTTGCGCCTCGGCGAAGGCAGGCACCTGGGTATGACGCTCCTTGAAGAACGGATCGGAATGAAGCGCGACATTGCCGATGGTGGCGGAGATCTGCTGCTCCATTCGCCTGTTCCACATCTCCACCTTGCCGCGGCTCGGCGCATCGTGCCCGAACAGCGGCGGCTGCGGATAAAGCTCCTCCAGATACCGGCAAATAGCGATGCTCTCGGTGATCGCCGTGCCGTCGTCGAGCTCGAGGACCGGAATCTGGCCGAGGGAGTTCAGCTTCAGGAATTCCGGCGCCCGGTGTTCCCGTTTGGCAAAGTCGATCCTCACCATCGGCACTTCGATGCCTTTCTCGGCCATGAAAATCCGAACACGGTAGGAATTCGGGCCATCGCCCTGATAGAGCCTCATCGTCTCCTCCTCTATTTTTGCTTCCTCAGCCCTGGCAGGACAGGATCGCTCCCGGTACGTCGAGCAAGCGTTCGCTCATAATCGTCTCCCGGGCTTGAGGCTAATTCTCGAATGTCGGCGAGGCGGAGCGCGCAAAGCCCGCGCGGCCCTTGGGCTCTTCCCATTCCTCCTGGCGCCCGAGCGCGGTGAGGTCGAGCCAGTAGTAGGAACCGCCGAACATCTCCGCGCCGCGTCCGAATGTCGAATAAGTGTGAAAGATCCGATCGCCGTCGCGCAGGAAAAAGCTCGTGCCCGGCTGTTCCAGCGGTGGCTCGCCCTGAAAATAGTAGCCGGTGCCGTCCTTCTCGTGGTCCTCACGTGTCTTGTAATTGTACGTTGCGGGCTTCACCCGTTCGTCGATCGTGACGTCGAAGTCATAGTTGAAATCGCTGCCGAAGGACGAATACCACGGGAACCGCCAGCCCTTCTCCGCCTTATAGGCCTCGATCTTGGCGATGGGTGCGCGCGAGACGGCGGCATAGGTGGTGTCGCGCCTGTGGAGATGGGCAAGCAGCCCGTCCGACACTTCATCGGCACCGGCGGAGCATCCCGGGCAACCCTTCTCCCAACGGGGGTCGAACATGAAATGCCCGAGGATGAGCTGCCGCCGCCCTTCGAATAAATCGAGAAGGCTTGCCTTGCCCTTGGGGCCTTCGAACGCATAATCCTTTTCGATCGGGACCATGGGCAGCATGCGCCGCTCGACGTTCAGCGCATCCCGCGCCCGGGTCATCGCCTTTTCCTTTTCGAGAAGCGCCTTGCGCGCGATCAGCCACTCCTGGCGCGATACGATCTGGGGAAGTGCCATGACGTTTCTCCTTTCGCTTGATTGTCAGCTTTGTCGCCAGGCTCAACGCTGCGGTGCGTAGTGCAGGATGACGACGCCGGACGTCAGCGGCCGCGCTTCCAGGAGCTTCAGCCCACGCCGGGGCTCGCCGCCCTTGAAGAAGGGCGTGCCGCGGCCGAGGATCACCGGATTGATGCCGATCCGGTACTCGTCGACGAGATCGTTACGAATGAGTTCACTGCTGAAATCGGCGCTGCCAAAGACGAAGATATCGCCTCCGTCGCTGGTCTTGAGGGTTTGGACGGCCGTCACGACATCCCTTTCCACCCGGGCATTGTTCCAGCCGGGGTCGGTCATCGTTTTGGAGAAGACGACCTTCTCGATTCCATTCATGAAGTCGGCGATCCGGCCGGTCGCGGTTGGCCAGTGTGCGGCCATCATTTCATAGGTCACGCGACCGAAAAGCAGCGTGTCGGCCTGTTCCTGAGTCTCAAGGATGTAGTGCTCGAGCTCCTCCTCGAAGACGAACCAGTCGAGGGCGTGGCCGGGGCCTTCGAAGAAGCCGTCGACCGTCACCATGTCCCACAGGATCACTTTTCTCATGATATTATCCCCTTCGGATCTGCATTGCTTTGTTTGAAACGAACCTTCTCGGGCTGCGGCCGTCGCGTGACACCGACCAAGACGCTGGCCTTCAGGCCCATCTGGTCAGGCAGCGGCATCTCGTTCGAGTTCGGCCGCGAGATTGTCGAGCGCGCCCTCGAGCCCCGCCCTGTGACCCTCGATCATGCGCCCGCCGCCATAGGCCGCGACCTGGTCGGTGAGAACGAGCCGACTGCCGTTCTCAATGGCCTCGAAATCGACAGTGATGAGCGCGAAGGACAGCGGGAGCCGGTCCTGGGTAACCACCTCCGTGTAGACGATGCGCTCCCTGGGGATGATGTCGTGATAGCGCGTCTCGACACGATAGATCAGCCTGCATCGCGGGCCGCAGTGGCCGATGTCGAGGCCGCCGACACGGAAATCGGTCTCGTCATAGACGAGCTCGACATTGCTCGACGGCACGCCCCAGCGCATGCGTGCGACGGGATCTGCGAAAGCCGCAAACAGGCGCGCGGGTGAAGCTTCGTAACGGCGTTCGAGTACGAGCGTGTCGTGATTGACGGGCGGCTTCGCGACTTCGGTCATGTCGCCCTCTCCTCCGCTCTCAGCTCAGCTGCCGACCTGTTGCGCTCCAGCTCTTCACCAAGCTGGTCGAGCATCTGGTTCCAGCCTCCTTCATGGTTCTCGGGGTAGTCATGGCCGTCGAGGAACACGCCCTGCTCGGTGAGCACCATGCGGCAGCCATTGCCCGAAGGATGGAATTCGATCGTGAGCAGCCCGGCAAAGAGCCTTCGGTCGCCGGTCGTCATCGTACCCGCCGAGACGATGCGCTGGTCGGGAACGATGTCGAAGTAACGTGTCTCGTTGACGTAGACCGCACCGCCTTTGGGCCCGAAGCGGCAGATGTCCCCGCCGCCTTCACGAAAATCGAAGCTCTGATAGGTCATGTCCCAGTCTTCGCCCGGCGAGCCCCAGCGCAGCAAGGCCTGCTGATCCGACCAGGCGGCGAAGACGCGCCCGGGCGGCGCTTCATAGATGCGTTCCATGACAATGGTGGCAGGGTGGGTGGTGCGTTCGGGCATTTGCCTCCTCCTTCGCTTGTTTGGATCGCTTGGCCGTCATTGTCCCGCCGGGAACATGCCGAAATAGGGCTGCGCCTCGCGCAGAACGCGCACCACCGAGGGACGCTCCATCAACCGATCAAGGTAGCGGGCGGTTTCCGGATGGTTTTCCGCGAAGGGAGCGACCTTTGCGGCATAGAAAAGTGCCGGCATAGCCGCGCAGTCGGCGAGGCTGAAGGCCTCACCCACGGCCCAGCGTTTCCCCGCCATGTCTTTTTCGATCATCGCATAGGAGTTCTCCAGCTGTGCCCGCGCCGCTTGGACGCCATAGAGATCCTTCGCGCCGTCCGGCCGCAGCCGATCAAGGACGATCTTCTGCATGGGTTCATGGACGTAGAGATCGTAAAAGCGGTCGGCGAGCCGCACCTGAAGAGCAAGATCGGAATCCGCCGGGATCAAGCTTTCAGAGCCGAGGTAGAAGCGGTCGAGGTATTCAATGACTATCGTTGATTCCGGCACCGTCCGGCCGCGCGCCTCGTCACGCAGCACCGGCATCTTTCCCAGCGGCGACAGCTCCAGGAACGCCGCCCGCGAGATCTCGTCCATAAGGTCGACGACGATCGGCTCGAAGGAAACACCGTTCTCATAGAACGCGATCAATGCCTTCCAGCAGTAGGAGGCGAGAGGATGCAGGTAGAGCTTCAAGGTCATGCCAGGGACTCGCTTTCGTGGGTCTGCGGGGCAAATTGTGAAGCGAAGACTTAACTATTGCCTTGAAGCACGGTGACAACAGTTAAGTCAAGGCTTCAGTGTTAAATACAACTGCTTTCGATTTAAAACTAGTTGCAGGTTATGACCAATGATGCGATCATGCAACCGGTTTTTTTGAGGCGGCAGGATGAACGAAGCGCACCGGTCGGCATGCCCGATCAATCTTTCGCTCGAAGTGTTCGGCGACAAATGGAGCCTGCTGGTGCTGCGCGACATGATCTTCGGTGGCAAACGACATTTTCGCGAGTTGTTGCGTTCGGAAGAAGGGATATCGTCCAACATCCTTGCGGACCGGCTAAAGACACTGATGGAACTGGGCATGCTCACCCGGGCCGACGACCCGACCCATAAGCAGAAGGCCATCTACAGCCTTACCGAGATGTCCATTTCGCTGGTTCCGATCCTCGCCCATCTCGGCGCCTGGGGCAGCAAATGGCTGCCGGTCAGTCCGGAACTGTCGATCCGAGCCATCCTGATGGAGGAGGGCGGTCCTGCATTGTGGGAACGTTTCATGGCCGAGTTGCGTGAGGAGCATTTGGGCAAACCGGCGGGCACCGCCGGACCCTCGGTTCGCGAAACCCTGCAGGCCGCCTATGAAGCCAAAGTCGCGAATCGGCAGAAAGCGGAACGCCTGCCGCTCGATTGACTCTTGTACGAAACCGCGTAAAAGGCGGGCGTTCACGGAGTTCCCCATGCGCGGCCTTTTGATGGCGCTTTTTGCAGTCGATTTCCCTGGCCATGCCGGGGCAAGCGATCGCGCTCGTCTCCGTTCGACCAAAACCCCGGCCAACAAAACGACGACCAAAACCGTCTGATCTCCCTTGGCCTGCTCGCCCTCTCCCCGGGTCCGGCCCAAGGGGAGAGGAACCCCGCGTCGGCCGGCGGTGTTCCCCGAAGCAAACCGAGCGGAGAGGGACAGGAGACTGGAACTATGGGTTTCAAGGTTGCGATCGCCGGCGCCACGGGCAATGTGGGCCGCGAAATGCTCAATATCCTCGAAGAGCGCGGTTTCCCGGCCGACGAAGTGGTGCCGCTGGCATCCCGGCGTTCGGTGGGCACGGAAGTGTCCTACGGCGACCGCACTCTGAAGGTGAAGGCGCTCGACGGATACGACTTTTCCGATACCGACATCTGCCTGATGTCGGCGGGCGGCAACGTCTCGAAGGAATGGTCGCCCAAGATCGGCAAGCAAGGCTGCGTCGTCATCGACAATTCCTCGGCCTGGCGCTACGACGCCGAGGTGCCGCTGATCGTGCCGGAAGTGAACCCGGATGCGATCACCCAGTTCTCCAAGAAGAACATCATCGCCAATCCGAACTGCTCGACCGCGCAGCTCGTGGTCGCGATGAAGCCGCTGCACGACCGCGCCACCATCAAGCGCGTCGTCGTCGCGACCTACCAGTCGGTGTCCGGCGCCGGCAAGGAAGGCATGGATGAGCTTTTCACCCAGACCCGTGCCGTCTTCGTGGCCGATCCGGTCGAGGCCAAGAAGTTCACCAAGCGCATCGCTTTCAATCTCATCCCCCATATCGATGTGTTCATGGAAGACGGCTACACCAAGGAAGAATGGAAGATGGTGGCCGAGACCAAGAAGATGCTCGACCCTAAGATCAAGCTGACGGCCACCTGCGTGCGCGTACCGGTGTTCATCGGCCATTCCGAAGCCGTCAACATCGAATTCGAGAAGCCGATCTCTGCCGACGAGGCGCGCGAGATCCTGCGCGAGGCGCCAGGTTGCCTGGTCATCGACAAGCCGGAGGACGGCGGTTACATCACGCCGGTGGAATCGGCCGGCGAGGACGCCACCTACATCTCCCGCATCCGCGAGGATGCTACCGTCGAGAACGGCCTTTCGATGTGGGTGGTCTCCGACAATCTGCGTAAGGGAGCGGCTCTCAATACCGTCCAGATCGCCGAACTGCTCGTGGCGCGGGGCCTTATCCAGCCGAAGCAGAAGGCCGCCTGACAGGGACGAAGCAGGGCCGAAAGCGGACTTCGTTTTCGGCCCGCGCGTTCTCGTCTCCTCTTAACGATTCCTGGTGGCCAGCCTCTCCAGTACGGCAACAGCCTCTTCGGCCCGGTCCGCCGGCACGAACAGATGATCGTGATGAAAGGCGGAGACCGGGTTGACACCGAGCCCGGCCGCCGCGAGCCGCGCCGTTATGGCCGCCAGGAAACCCACCGCCTCCAATGACGAGTGTATTTCCAGGGTGATCATCCGGCAGCGGAAAACGCCTCTCAGTCCGGCCTCTTGCGCCTCCGCTTCTGGAACGATCGCGGTGAGGCCCTCCGCCTCCCGGAAGATCATGATCGGCTGCAGCGACGGTGGCAGGCTTTCACCGGGTGGAATGGTGGCGAAAACATAGATTTCATTCTGCAGTCTCGGCTCCATTCCCCCGAGAAGCTTCGCAAGGTTTTTCTCACCGGCCATTTCCAACCTTCCTCATTCCCAAGCGCCGTGCATTTTTTTGCGGCCTGCGTCCTAACGCTCGGCGATGTCGTTTTTGCCGCCGCTTTCCCGCGAACTTGCCGGCACCTTCTGCCCATCATGACGATGTTGGATGAAAGACCAGGGGAAAACACCATCGTTCTGGCGCCGGCGGCGCCGCTCGCCGCCATCGCCAGCGTCATTCTCTCCACGACTCTGATCGCGATCGGCAACGGACTGCTCTTCGCCTATATTCCGGTCCGGCTCGGCGCCGAAGGTTTTCCCCCGGCATGGGCGGGCATCATCCTGACGGGGCTTTCCGCCGGCGGCATCGTTGGCTGCTTTCTCACCGGCCGCATCGTGCGCCGCGTCGGCCACGCCCGGGCCTACATGCTCTTCTCGGCCTTGATCATCCTCGCCAACGCCGCGATAAGCGCCGGCACTTACCCGTTCCTGTGGACCGCGTCGCGGGCACTGTACGGCTTCGCCATCTGTGGCCTCTTCATCGTCGCGCAGAGCTGGCTGAACGATGCGGTCGCCAACGCCATCCGCGGCCGCGTCATGGCCATTTTCTACATTTGCTACATCGTCGGCCTGGGGCTTGGCTCGCTGGCCTTGAGCTTCATCGAAATCGACACCACGGCGGCGCCGATCATCGCCATCGTTTTCGCAGCCCTGTCGATCATCCCCGTCGGCCTGACCAGCCTCAGGCCCCCACCGCCGCCGGAGGTGGCCTCGATCGCGTTGTCCGCCGCGTGGGGCGTCTCTCCGGTCGGCATTGCCGGCATGCTGGCGGTCGGCGGCCTGTCCATGATGGTCGCCGGCTTCGCTCCGATTTATGCCACGGCGAGCGGTTTTTCGAAGAACGAAGTCTCGCTGCTCATGCTGTCGATGCAGCTCGGCACCATAATGGTGCAACTGCCCTTCGGCTGGCTCTCCGACCGCACCGACCGGCGTTATGTGCTGGTCGCGGCCTCGGCGCTCGTGACGACGGCCGGCATCGTGGCAAGTCAGACGATCGGAGCGCCCTTCCCGTTGGTCGTGCTGGTTTTCATGATCTGGAGCGGCGCGACGGAATCCATCTATTCCATTGCCAACGCTCATGCCGGCGACCGTGCCACCAAGGAGGATCTGGTGGCGCTGTCGAGCACCATGCTGTTCGCCTGGTCCCTGTCGGGCTTTCTCATACAAGGGGCTGCAACGGCGCTGACGGCAGCTTTCGGCACCGAGGCCTTCATGTATGTCGCGATCCTCGTCGCGGCTCTCTTTTGCGGTTTCGTGCTGTGGCGGCTCACCCAGGCTACGCCGCCCGATACCGCAGCATCCTTCGCGCCGATGTCGGCGCAGGCTCCGCTCGCCGCCGAGCTTGCCTTTCCGCAGGACGAGACGCCAGGGAACGACTAGACCTGCGCGATCCCTTCGTCGCCGAGCGCTCCGCGCGTCCGTGCCGCAATATCGGTCCTGGCGGCGGCGAAATCGCTGGGCCGCGTCCAGTAGCCGAGAGCCAGCGTCACGGCGGAAGCACCGGCTTGCGAAACGGCAACCGCGGGTGGCGGCTGCTTGAGCACGCGATCATCCGTCTCGGCGAGGCCCTTGAGCGCCTTGCGGGCGGCTTCAACGTCGCTATCCGGCGCGATGTTCACCGCGATCTCGTTGCGCCTGGAACCGTTCCTGTCGAAATTGCGGACCGGCTCGTTCCATAGTTTGGAGTTGGGAGCGAGGATGAATATCCCGTCGGCCGACCGAAGCTGCGTCGCGAACAGGCCGATCTCCTCCACCGTGCCCGCGACCGCGCCGATCTCGACATACTCCCCGACCCGGAAGGGCCGCAACACCAGGAGCATGATCCCGGCGGCGATGTTCTGCAACGTGCCCTGCAGCGCCAGGCCTATGGCCAGCCCTATGGCGCCCAGGGCGGCTACGATGGATGCCGTCTGGACGCCGAACTGGCCCAGCACCATCACGATGACAAGCGCCAGGATGGTGTACCGCGCCACCTGGGAGAAGAAGTGGCGCAACGTGAGATCGAAGCCGCGCACCTTGCCGAGCCCCGTAAAGATCGAACGCTCGATGATGCCGGCGAGCAGGTAGCCGAGTATGATGAGCAGGATCGCGCCCAGCACCGAGAATGAGTAGGAAATGAAAAGCGCGCTCGCTGCGTCGATGCCGGCCTCGATGGCGGCCGCGGGATCGCGGGTGAGATCCATGGGTTCCTCTCCTCTGCCGTTTCGATGCGGGTAATCGGTAATCGGCGATTGTGTTCCGCATATGGGCCGGCAGGACTGCGGTGCCTCCGACGCCAGCACACCCGTAAGCCAAGCCGCATGCTTTAACGTCGCAGCGGAAGGGTCTGAGTCTTGAAACTGTCACCCATCTTTGCCTATCTTTGTTCTGTTACCTGCATAGACAGGTGATTTGGTTGTTCTTGTCGCGAAAGGAAAGACACTGAGAACAGCACTACGGAAGAAGGCCGATATCGTGCCTTCGCCGGCCGGGATGAACGATATCGTGTCCCGCGCCCTCTCCACGGTCCTTGCCAGTCTGGAAGACTCCAAGGCAGAAAACATCGTCCCCATCGACATCCAGGGAAAATCGAGCCTAGCCGACTACATGGTGGTCGCCTCGGGCCGCTCGCATCGCCATGTTGCAGCGGTGGCCGACAAGGTGCTCGGCGCGCTGAAGGACGCCGGCTTCGGCAATGCCCGCGTCGAAGGCCTGAGCTCGGCCGACTGGGTGCTGATCGATTCGGGCGACATCATCATCCATGTCTTTCGTCCGGAAGTACGCGAGTTCTACAATCTGGAGAAGATGTGGCTAGCCCCGGACCTCGAGGAAGAGACGCTGCACTAGTTTCGTCCGGCGTCGGACCCGAACCGGCAACCGAGGTTGCGGGTCCGATGTCATAGCGTTTCTCCCGAGGAGCGGACATGCGTATTGCGGTACACGCCGTGGGTCGGATGAAGGCCGGCCCCGAGAAGGAACTGGCGGACCGCTTTTTCAACCGCTTCTCGAAAAGCGGACCGGCGGTCGGGCTGGAATTCGCCGGGGTTTCCGAAACGCCCGAGAGCCGCGCCCGCGGCGCGGCCGAGCGTAAGCGCGAGGAAGCGGAAAAGCTGCGCGGGCAGCTCGGGCCGGGCACGGTACTTGTGCTGCTCGACGAGCGCGGCAAGAACATCTCCTCCGAAACCCTGGCCGAAAAGATCGGCTCATGGCGCGACAACGGCCTGAAGGCTCTGGTCGTTGCCATTGGAGGCGCCGACGGGCATGACGGCTCGCTTCGCGAGAGCGCCGACCTGGTTGTTTCCTTCGGCGCGGCGACATGGCCGCATCAACTCGTGCGCGTGATGCTGGCCGAGCAGCTCTATCGTGCCGCGACCATACTTGCCGGGCATCCCTACCACCGCGCTTGAGGGCTTCGGCCCGCATTTCGACACGATGCAGGGCGAAACTGATCGTCGGCCGTATGGTTGATGCTTCGTTAACGAGACGGCGTTAGAGCATACGCATACGCAGCCGAGCGGAATCGTTATGGCATCGCACGAATGCAACAAAGGTGGGACAGCAATCCGTCCGACATGGTGACCTTCTTCGCTTCCAGCTTGACGCGCCTTGTTGCCGCCCTGTTTTTGGCCGCCTCGGTGGCTGGGCCGGTCATGGCCGTCGAGGGAGACGGCACAGCCGAGCTGGAGGCGAGAAGAGCCCAGAGCCAGGAGGAATACGACCGGATCGCCAGGGAGGTCGTGCTCTCGCATGAGCGCCTTGCAGCCCTTTCAGAAGAGATTTCGACGATCCGCAAGGACCACGCCAACGTCACCGCTGCCCTGATCCAGGCGGCCAAGACCGAAAAGAAGCTGGCGCAGGATGTCGAGGACATCACGGACCGGCTGACCGGCATGAAGCAGCAGCAGGAAGACCTGCGCCTGTCCTTGATCGCCCGGCGCGACGTGCTCGCCGAGGTGCTGGGCGCCCTGCAGCGCATGGGACTCAATCCGCCGCCCGCGCTCCTGGTCAAGCCGGAGGACGCCTTGTCGTCTGTACGCAGCGCCATCCTGCTCGGCTCGGTCGTACCGGAATTGCGCTCGGAAACCGCCATCCTGCTCGCCGATCTCGAGGAAATGAAGCGCATCGCAGCCTCGATCGAGGCGGAGCGCGGACGCCTGACCGCAACGATCGGGGAACAGATCGCGGAAAAGGAGCGGCTCAACCTGCTGCTCAAGGAGAAGGAAGCGCTCCAGGCAAGATCCGAGACGGCGCTCGGCGAAGAAATGCGCAAGTCGGAGGAGCTCGCGTCCAAGTCGAAGAACCTCAAGGACCTGATCGCCTCGCTGGAGCAGAACATCATCGACACCCGTTCGGCGGCCGAACGGGCCCGCAAGGCCGAAGAAGCCCGTCTAAGGCGGGAAGCCGCTCTCGCCGCGATGCCGGTGCCCGAGGGAAACCGTCTCGTCGAGGCAGCACCTTTCTCGAGAATGCGTGGCAAATTGGCCCTGCCCGCCGCAGGCCGGTTTTCCCGCCGTTTCGGAGCATCCGACGGTAACGGCGGCGTGATGCGGGGCGACACGCTTGCGACACAATCCGGAGCCATCGTCACAGCGCCCGCAGACGGCAGCGTCCTGTATGCTGGTCCCTTTCGTTCCTATGGTCAACTCTTGATCCTGAACGCGGGCGACGGTTATCATGTCGTGTTGGCTGGAATGGGCAGAATCAGCGTATCGCTGGGTCAGTCCGTGCTAGCAGGCGAGCCGGTCGGCACGATGGGGGAAGCCAGGGTGGCGAGCACTGCGGCTTTCGAGAATGGAAATACTGCGCCGGAACTATATGTAGAGTTCCGCAAGGATGGAAAACCCGTCGATCCGGCCCCTTGGTGGTCGGAGCGTCTTTCTGGAAGGACAGGAAATGATTCGTAAGGTGTCGCTTCTGCTTGCGGGCGCCCTGATGGGGGCCTCGGCCATGAGCCTTGTCCACGGGGCCGTGGGTACGACGGCCAACGCAGCGGGTTCCGAGACCTACAAGCAGCTCGCCATATTCGGTGACATTTTCGAGCGCGTGCGCGGACAATATGTGACGCCGCCCGACGAAAAGGCTTTGGTGGAGAGCGCCATCAACGGCATGCTGACCTCGCTCGATCCGCACTCCTCCTACCTCAACCCCGATGCCGCGAAGGACATGCGCGTCCAGACAAAGGGCGAGTTCGGGGGCCTCGGCATCGAGGTGACGATGGAGAACGAGCTGGTCAAGGTGATCACGCCGATCGATGATACGCCCGCCGCCCGGGCCGGCGTCCTGGCCGGCGACTACATCTCCGCCATCGACGGCGAGGAGGTCCGCGGCCTCACGCTCAACGATGCCGTCGAGAAGATGCGCGGTCTCGTCAACACGCCGATCGAGCTGACCATCCTGCGCGAGGGCGCGGACAAGCCGATCAAGCTGACGATCGTTCGCGATGTCATCAAGGTCAAGGCGGTGAAGTTCCGCGTCGAGAACGATGTGGGCTACATGAAGATCACGTCGTTCACCGAGAAGACCTTCGATGATCTCGAGAACGCGATCGATACGATCAAGAAGCAGGTTCCCGCCGAGAAGCTGAAGGGCTACGTGCTCGACCTCAGGCTCAATCCGGGCGGTCTGCTCGACCAAGCGGTGAGCGTCTCCGATGCCTTCCTTGAGCGTGGCGAGATCGTCTCGACGCGCGGCCGCGACCCCAAGGACATCTCGCGCTTCGACGCGCGCGCCGGCGATCTGGCCGACGGCAAACCGATGATCGTGCTGGTCAATGGCGGCTCGGCCTCCGCTTCGGAGATCGTGGCCGGCGCGCTGCAGGACCAGCGCCGGGCAACGGTGCTCGGCACCCAATCCTTCGGCAAGGGCTCCGTGCAGACGATCATCCCGCTCGCCGAGAACGGCGCCCTGCGTTTGACGACGGCGCTCTATTACACGCCGGCAGGCAAGTCGATCCAGGGCAAGGGCATCACGCCGGATATCAAGGTGGAGCAGCCGCTACCGCCGGAACTCCAGGGGCGCGACGTATCGCGCGGCGAGTCCGATCTGAAGGGGCACATCAAGGGCGTCGAAGAAGGCGACCAGGGTTCCGGTTCGGCCGCCTACGTGCCCCCGGAGCCGAAGGACGACATCCAGCTCAACTACGCGCTCGATTTGATGCGCGGCGTGAAGACGGATGCTGCCTTCCCGCCCAATCCGGATCAGGCAGTGCTCAACCGCTGACCCTCTGACGGCCGGCGGACGGCCGTCCTGTGTTGCGTTGACTGCCGGAGTCCTTGCGATTCCGGCAGTTTCGATTCGAAGAGGACGCCTTGCCGCCGCCGAACAACTCCCTGGACCGCCCTCTTGGACAATCGATCGGGCCTCGCCCGGCCGCGCGGAAGCGGATTTCCTGGGGCGGCCTCGTGCTGGGCCTGACGGGCATCGTCCTGTTCGTGAGCTCGGGCGCGATCGCCTTGCGCGATCGCCCGTTCCGCACCCCTCCCCCGATCGCCTCCGCTGAGCCGCCCGCCGCGACGCCGACCGCTGCCGAGGCCGCCCCGGTCAAGCCCGTCGGCGACGGGCCGCAGATCATCAAGGTCGATCCCGAAGCGCCGCGTCCCGCCGACAATGTGGTGATCGTGCGCGATCCCTCCGCAATAGGCCAGAACCTCAGGGTCGCGCATCTGCCGGACAAGGCATTGATCGAAGACTCCGAGACAGGGCCGTTGCCGATCCGCGCAGCCGACGGCAGGCGCCCTTTCGACGTCTACGCCCGCCCCTGGTCCGGAGCGCGCGGCGCCCGCGTCGCCATCGTCATCGGTGGGCTCGGCGTCTCGCAGACCGGCACGCAGGAAGCAGTCCGCAAGCTGCCGCCGGAAGTGACGCTCGCCTTCGCTTCGGGCGGCAACAGCCTGGGCCGCTGGATGCAGGCGGCGCGCCAGAAGGGCCATGAGATCGTCATGCAGGTGCCGCTGGAGCCCTACGATTATCCGAATGTCGATCCGGGCCGCAACACGCTCACGGTCGCCGCGAGCAGTCGGGAGAACCTGGCCGCTCTGCGCTGGGCGCTGTCGCGCATCACCAACTACACCGGCGTGATGAACTATATGGGTGCGCGCTTCTCCGCCGACCCGAGTGCCATGGCGCCCGTGATGGATGAGCTCGCGAAGCGCGGCCTGCTCTATCTCGACGACGGCTCCTCGGCGCGCAGCATCGCGCCGGAGCTTGCGATGAAGGCGGGTGTTCCCTTTGCCGTCGGCGACACGGCCATCGATGCCGTGCGCGAACGCGGCGATATCCTGAACAAGCTGGACGAGTTGGAGCGCATTGCCCGCGCGAAAGGTTTCGCCATCGGCATCGGCGCGGCTTTCGACGTAACGGTGGATGCCGTGGCGAGCTGGGTGCAGGAAGCCAAGAAACGCGGCATCGAGATCGTATCCGTCTCGGCGATTGCCAGCGATCCCGAGCGCGGTTAGCCCCAACCGAGGAACAAAGATCCAGCATGTCCAAGAAGCAACAACAGATCGATCCCGAAACATTGCCGTACCGGCCCTGCGTCGGCATCATGGTGCTCAACCGGGCAGGCCTGGTCTGGGCCGGCCGGCGCATCGCTTCCACCGACAGCGAGTTCGCCGGCAGCACGAAGCTCTGGCAGATGCCGCAAGGCGGCATCGACAAGGGCGAGGATCCGCTGCCCGCCGCCCACCGCGAGCTCTATGAGGAGACCGGCATGCGCTCGGTATCCCTTCTCGCCGAGGCGCCGAGCTGGATCAACTACGACCTGCCGCGCGAGGTGCTCGGCATCGCGCTCAAGGGCAAGTATCGCGGCCAGACCCAGAAATGGTTCGCCTTTCGCTTCGAGGGCGACGACGGCGAGATTGCCATCCAGCCACCCCCCGGAGGCCATGAGCCGGAATTCGACGCCTGGGCCTGGAAGCCCATGGCCGATCTGCCTGAGCTGATCGTCCCGTTCAAGCGCAAGGTCTACGAGCAGGTCGTCGACGCTTTCCGGCACCTCGTCTGAGATCTGGCTCGCCGCTACACCGTATTTGCTCTAAGCTCTAAGCTCTCGCCTGGCATCCAGCGGGCGTTTGATGGGGCGCATGGGGTCAGCGCCGCCTCCTGCAGTTCACGATGTAAGACAGAACGATACTTGGTATGAAGTCCCCCTGTCATATATCACACTGGAATTGCTGCCAAAGTAGGATTCGAAGCAAAACGAATCCTGGGAAGGAGTGATTCCATGCGGCTGGCGGTTCTCGGAGGCGACGGCTTCATCGGCTGGCCGACAACCCTCCATCTCTCGGCTCGTGGCCACGAAGTCCACATTATCGACAACCTCTCCCGGCGCTGGATCGACACGGAGCTGGGCGTCCAGTCGCTCACCCCAATGGACTCCATCCAGGAGCGTACCCGCATCTGGCATCAGGAAACCGGGCGGCGGATCCATTTCCACCTCATCGACCTTGCACGCGACTACGAGGTGATGAAGCGCTGGCTGGCGGACCATCGACCCGACGCCGTGATCCACTTCGCGGAACAACGCGCGGCTCCCTATTCGATGAAGAGCGACCGCCACAAGAACTACACCGTCAACAACAACGTCAACGCCTCGCACAACCTTCTCAACGCGCTGGTCGAACTCGACCTCGACGCCCATCTCGTTCATCTCGGCACGATGGGAGTCTACGGATATTCCAACGTGGGCGCGGCCATCCCCGAAGGATATCTTTCCGTCGGCGTCGAGACCCTCGATGGCGAGACGGTGAGCCAGGACATCCTTTATCCGGCCAATCCCGGCTCCATCTACCACATGACCAAATGCCTGGATCAGCTCCTGTTCCAGTTCTATGCCAAGAATGACGGCGTGCGCATCACCGATCTTCACCAGGGCATCGTGTGGGGCACCCATACGGACGAGACACGGGTCCATCTGCAGCTCATCAACCGCTTCGATTATGACGGCGACTATGGCACGGTGCTCAACCGTTTCCTGATCCAGGCGGCGATCGGCCATCCGCTGACCGTTCATGGCACGGGCGGCCAGACGCGGGCCTTCATCCATATCCAGGATTCCGTGCGCTGCATCGAGCTGGCGTTGATGAACCCGCCCAAGCGAGGCGACAAGGTCAAGATCTTCAATCAGATGACGGAGACGCATCGCGTTCGCGACCTGGCCAGGATCGTTTCCGAGTTGACAGGGGCGCAGGTCGCACATCTGCCCAACCCTCGGAAGGAAGCGGTCGAAAACGACCTCGTGGTGCGCAACGACCAGTTCCTGGCGCTCGGGCTTCAGCCGATCACGCTACAGGACGGGCTGCTCTCCGAGGTGATCGATGTCGCCCGCAAATACGCCTATCGGGTCGACCGCAGTCGTATTCCCGCCATGTCGGCCTGGACAAAGGACATAGCGCCAACGCTCGAACGCGACCCCGAGGGCAAGCGCCTCAAGAGCGTCTCGTGAGCCGATACGCCTACGCGACCCTCGTCACCAATGCCGACTACGCCAAGGGCGCGCTGGCCCTCATCCGCTCGCTCCGGCTGAGCGGCACCGGCGCCGACATCATCGTGCTTCATACCGGCGGCGTCGAGGCGTCGCATCTCGCGCCGCTTTCGGCTCTGGGGGCTTGCCTGCTGCCGGCCGACCTCCTGCCGACCTCCGAAGCTTTCGACGAACGCCACGTCCGGGCGAGACTCCACGCGCAAGCGCCGTTCACCAAAGGCCGCAAGCCGGCCTTCCACACGCCGCTGGACAATTTCGTCAAGCTCCGGCTGTGGGAGCGAACCGAATATGACAGGATCGTCTTCATCGACGCAGACGCGATCGTGCTCAGGAATGTCGACCGGCTCTTCGCCTATCCGGAGTTCTCCGCCGCGCCCAATGTCTATGAACGACTCTCGGATTTCCACCGGCTGAACTCCGGCGTCTTCGTCGCTACCCCCTCGCAAGAGACTTTCGCGGCGATGCTCGATCGCCTGGACCGTCCGGACGCTTTCTGGCAGCGCACGGACCAGACCTTCCTGCAGGCGTATTTCCCCGACTGGCACGGCCTGCCAGTGTTCTTCAACATGCTGCAATATGTCTGGTTCAACCTGCCGGAGCTCTGGGACTGGCCGTCGATCTCAATCCTCCACTATCAGTACGAGAAGCCTTGGGAGGAGGACCACCCGAAGACCGAATTGTTGCGCCCGCTGATCGCGCTCTGGCACGCATTTCATAGCGGCGAGGGCTTGCCCGACATCTCGGCCTTGCCGAACCCTCTCTCGCCAAGATGAAGCCCGCCAGGACGCTGGTCTCCGGTGGGACGGGCTTCGTTGGACGTTTCATCGTCGAGCGGCTCATCGCCGAAGGGCATGACGTCGCCGTGTTCGGGCGCGAGGCACCCCCGGCAGGCTGTTTCAGCCGCCCTGTGCGCTTCTTCGCCGGCATGCTCGACCCAGCCCAGGATTTCTCGGCGGCCTTCGTCGGCGCCGATTTCCTGGTGCACGCCGCCTTCGATCATGTTCCCGGCCGTTACCGCGGCGGCGAGGGGGATGATCCCGGAGGCTTTCGACGCCGCAACTTGGAAGGAACCCTTGCCTTTTTCCAGGCGGCGAAACAGGCCGGGCTTCGCCGCGCCGTCTTTCTGTCCAGCCGCGCCGCCTACGGCGACGATACGACGGGAGCGCCGCTTACCGAGGACATGCCCTGCCATCCCCTATCCCTCTACGGCCGCGTCAAGCTCGCGACGGAAGAAGCGCTGCGTGCCATGGCCGGTTCGGGCTTTGCCGCGATTTCGCTCCGCGTGACCGGCGTCTACGGCCCTGCCGGGCCGGGCCGGACGCACAAATGGTCCGAACTGTTCACGGATTATCTTGCGGGCAAGCCGATCGAGCCTCGCGCCGGCACAGAGGTGCATGGCCAGGATGTCGCAGCAGCGGTGAGCCTGATGCTATCGGCGTCGGACCGGTCTGCGCCGGCCCATGTGTTCAACGTCTCGGACATGCTGGTCGACCGCCATGACATTCTTGCGATCGTCCAGACGGTGACAGGTTCGGCGAATGCCCTGCCCGCACGAGCCGACACGGCGAGCCTCGGCATCATGGTGACGGAGCGGCTGCGCGCGCTCGGCTGGCGACCGGGGGGCTGGCCGTTGTTTCGGGAAACGGTGGAAGAGTTGGTAAAGCAGCACCGGGGCATTACCCGCCCTTGAGGCGGAGGAAGGGCGTCCGGTCGAGATTTCCTCCCACCAAAAAAAGCCGGGACGAGCCCGGCTTTTTCGACACGGAAATCGCCGGCAATCACGCCGGCAGGATGGCGCCTTCCAAAGTGGTGAGCTGCGCCAGGAACTGCTCGGCCTTGGTCCGGCCCTGGTCGTCCTTGGCGTCGGCAACATCTTCCCGCGCTTCCTGGATGCGGCGCGCCAGGTCGGCACGGTCGATATCCCTCACGGCAACCGCCGATTCGGCGAGCAAGGTGCAGCCCGACGGCAGGATGTCGGCGAACCCGCCGAACACGACGTAGCGCTCCTCGCCGCCAGAGGCCGGCTTGACGGTCACGACGCCCGGCTTGACGGTGGTCATGACCGGAGCGTGGTTCGCCATCACCGTCATCTCGCCTTCCGCTCCGGGAATGACGACCGACTCGACCGCTTGCGAAACGAGCAGACGTTCCGGCGAGACCAGTTCGAATTTGAAAGCTTCAGCCATGTCGTCTCACAAACGCTTCTTCAGCTTGGGATCATCGATCCCATTTCAATAGGCAGGCGGTCTTGCGAAGGCGCGGGCCGAAGCCCGCGCCAATGCTCGAATGGTTACGCCGCTTCGGCGGCGAGACGCTGGGCCTTCTCGACGGCTTCCTCGATGGTTCCGACCATGTAGAAGGCCGCTTCCGGCAGGTGGTCGTAGTCGCCGTTGCAGAGACCCTTGAAGCCCTTGATCGTGTCGGCCAGGTCGACCAGCTTGCCCGGCGAGCCGGTGAACACTTCGGCCACGAAGAACGGCTGAGACAGGAAGCGCTCGATCTTGCGCGCGCGGGCGACGATCAGCTTGTCCTCTTCGGACAGCTCGTCCATGCCCAGGATCGCGATGATATCCTGCAGCGACTTGTAGCGCTGAAGCGTCGACTGAACCTGGCGCGCGACCTGATAGTGCTCCTCGCCGACGATCATCGGGTCGAGCATGCGGGAGGTCGAGTCGAGCGGATCGACCGCCGGGTAGATGCCCTTCTCCGAGATGGCGCGGTTGAGAACGGTGGTCGCGTCAAGGTGCGCGAACGAGGTCGCTGGTGCCGGGTCGGTCAGGTCGTCGGCCGGCACGTAGATGGCCTGCACCGAGGTGATCGAGCCCTTGGTCGTCGTCGTGATGCGTTCCTGCAGCGCACCCATGTCGGTGGCGAGCGTCGGCTGGTAACCCACGGCCGAGGGAATGCGGCCGAGCAGCGCCGACACTTCCGAGCCGGCCTGGGTGAAGCGGAAGATGTTGTCGACGAAGAACAGCACGTCCTGCCCCTGGTCGCGGAAATATTCCGCGACGGTCAGGCCGGTCAGGCCGACGCGGGCGCGGGCGCCGGGCGGCTCGTTCATCTGGCCATAGACGAGCGCGGCCTTCGAACCTTCGCCGCCGCCCTTCTTGTTCACGCCCGATTCGATGAACTCGTGATAGAGGTCGTTGCCCTCGCGGGTACGCTCGCCCACCCCGGCGAACACCGAGAAGCCGCCATGGGCTTTCGCGACGTTGTTGATCAGTTCCTGGATGAGCACGGTCTTGCCCACGCCGGCGCCGCCGAACAGGCCGATCTTGCCGCCCTTGGCGTAGGGAGCGAGCAGGTCGAGAACCTTGATGCCCGTCACCAGGATCTGGGCTTCGGTCGACTGGTCGACATATTCCGGGGCCGGCTGGTGGATCGCGCGAAACTCGGTCGCGGAGACCGGACCTTCCTCGTCGACCGGCTCGCCGATGACGTTGATGATGCGACCGAGCATGCCCGGGCCGACCGGCACCGAGATCGGCGCACCGGTGTCGGTGACCGACTGGCCACGCACCAGACCCTCGGTGGAGTCCATTGCGATGGTGCGGACCGTGTTCTCGCCGAGATGCTGGGCGACTTCGAGAACCAGGCGGCTGCCACGATTGTCGGTCTCGAGCGCGTTCAGGATCGGCGGCAGATGATCTTCGAACTGCACGTCGACGACGGCGCCGATGACCTGACGAACCTTGCCCGCCGCGCCGACGGCCTTGATGGGAGCCTTGGTCGCCGCTGCCTTGGCCGGGGCGGCCGCCTTCTTCGCCGCGGGTGCCTTTGCCGCCGCTGCCGGAGCCGCGGCTGCCTTCGCGGCGGCCGGAGCCTTCTTAGGGGTCGCTGCTTTCGCCATTTCTCGTTACCCTTTGTCTATCCTGTTCTCCACGGGCGCCGCCGGATCGGCGTCGGCTGCCCGTGCTAGAGCGCTTCCGCGCCCGAAATGATCTCGATCAGTTCCTTGGTGATCTGCGCCTGACGCTGACGGTTATACGTGATCGACAGCTTGTTGATCATGTCGCCGGCGTTACGGGTCGCATTGTCCATGGCGCTCATCTTGGCACCCATCTCGCCAGCTGCGTTTTCAAGCAGCGCACGGAAGATCTGGACGGCAATGTTGCGCGGAATGAGGTCGGAGAGGATCTCGCCCGGCTCCGGCTCATACTCGTAGACGGCGCCGGCCTCGGCATTGCCGCCATTACCGGCCGTTGCTGCCGGGATGATCTGCTGCGCGGTCGGCACCTGCGCGATCACCGACTTGAATTCCGAATAGAACAGCGTGCAGACGTCGAACTGGCCTGCCTCGAACAGGCCGATCACCTTCTTGGCGATGGCGTCCGCATTGGCGAAGCCGAGCGTCTTCACTTCGCGCAGGTCCACGCGGTCGATGATCAGCGAATTGTATTCCCGGCGCAGTATGTCGTAGCCCTTCTTTCCGACGGTGATGACCTTCACGGTCTTGCCGGCCGCAAGGAGCTTGCGGATGTGATCGCGTGCAAAACGCGCGATCTGGCTGTTGAAGCCGCCGCACAAGCCGCGCTCGGCCGTGCAGACGACGAGCAGATGCACGTCGTCCTTGCCCGTGCCGGTCATCAGCGCCGGCGCGTCGCCGCCGCCACCCACCGCCTGGGTGATGTTGGCCAGCACTGCGCCCATGCGTTGCGAGTAGGGGCGCGCGGCTTCCGCCGCCTCCTGGGCACGGCGCAGCTTCGCCGCGGCGACCATCTGCATCGCCTTGGTGATCTTCTGCGTCGCCTTCACCGAGGCGATGCGGTTGCGGAGGTCTTTTAGCGAAGGCATGCGCCTAACCTATTCCCTTCAGGCGAAATTCTTCGCGAAAGCGTCGATCTGAGCCTTGAGCTTGGAGCGGAGGTCGTCGGAAAGTGCCTTTTCGGCGCGAATGCCGTCGAGCACTTCCTTCCCGTCCGAGCGGAGATGCGCAAGCAGGCCCTGCTCGAACTTCTGCACCTGATTGAGGGCGAGCTTGTCGAGATAGCCGTTGACGCCGGCGAAGATCACTGCGACCTGCTCTTCCGTCTTCAACGGCGAGAACTGCGGCTGCTTCAGGAGTTCCGTCAGACGGGCGCCACGGTTCAGCAGGCGCTGCGTGGCGGCGTCCAGGTCGGAGCCGAACTGCGCGAAGGCCGCCATTTCGCGGTACTGCGCCAGCTCGCCCTTGATCGACCCGGCGACCTGCTTCATCGCCTTGATCTGGGCGGAAGAGCCGACGCGCGACACCGACAGGCCGACGTTCACGGCGGGACGGATGCCCTGGAAGAACAGGTTGGTCTCCAGGAAGATCTGGCCGTCGGTGATCGAGATCACGTTGGTCGGGATGTAGGCCGACACGTCGTTGGCCTGCGTCTCGATGATCGGAAGCGCCGTCAGCGAACCGTTGCCGTTCTCGTCATTCATCTTCGCCGCGCGCTCGAGCAGGCGCGAATGCAGGTAGAAGACGTCGCCCGGATAGGCTTCGCGGCCCGGCGGGCGGCGCAGCAGCAGCGACATCTGGCGATAGGCGACGGCCTGCTTGGAGAGGTCGTCATAAGCGATCAGCGCGTGCTTCTCGTTGTCGCGGAAATACTCGCCCATGGCGCAGCCGGCGAACGGGGCCAGGAACTGCATCGGCGCCGGGTCGGAGGCCGTGGCCGCGACGATGATAGAATATTCCAGCGCGCCGCGCTCTTCGAGCACCTTCACGAACTGCGCGACGGTCGAACGCTTCTGGCCGACGGCGACGTAGACGCAGTAGAGCTTCTCCGCTTCCGGACCGCTCTCGTGGATGGCCTTCTGGTTCAGGATCGTGTCGAGGATGATGGCGGTCTTGCCGGTCTGACGGTCGCCGATCACCAGCTCACGCTGGCCGCGGCCGATCGGGATGAGCGCGTCGATCGCCTTGAGGCCGGTCGACATCGGCTCGTGCACCGACTTGCGGGGAATGATGCCGGGCGCTTTCACGTCGACGCGGCGACGCTCGGTGGCCTTGATCGGGCCCTTGCCGTCGATCGGGTTGCCGAGAGCGTCGACGACGCGGCCGAGCAGGCCCGGGCCCACCGGAACGTCGACGATGGCGCCGGTCCGCTTGACAGTGTCGCCTTCCTTGATGTCGCGGTCGTTGCCGAAAATGACGACGCCGACATTGTCGCTTTCGAGGTTCAGCGCCATGCCGCGGATGCCGCCCGGGAACTCGACCATCTCGCCGGCCTGGACGTTGTCGAGACCGTAGACGCGGGCGATGCCGTCACCGACGGAAAGAACCTGACCAACTTCCGAAACCTCGGCCTCCTTGCCGAAGTTCTTGATCTGGTCCTTCAGAATTGCGGAAATTTCCGCTGCGCGGATATCCATCAGCCGACCTCTTTCAGTGCAAGCTTGAGCGAATTGAGTTTGGTTTTGAGCGACGTGTCGATCTGGCGTGAGCCCATCTTCACGACAAGGCCACCGAGCAGGGAAGGATCGACCGTGACGGCGATCGTGACGTCCTTGCCGGCAACGCTCTTGAGCGCGGCCTTGAGTTCGGTTTCCTGCGCCGCCGACAGTGCGTGCGCGGAGGTGACGTCCGCCGCGACCTCGCCGCGATGGGCGGCGGCGATGCGGCGGAATGCCTGGATCATGCCCGGAACGGCGAAAAGACGACGGTTACGGGCGACGACCCGCAGGAAATTGCCGGCGAGACCCCTTATCTTCGCCTTGTCGGCGATTGCGGCGATCGCCTTAGCCTGGTCATCCGCCGAGAAGACCGGGCTCTTGATCAGCCGTTGCAGGTCGGCGCTGCCGTCGAGCAGGGTTTCGAATTTCTTGAGATCGGCCTCGACCGCGGCCACGGCATTCGATTGAAGAGCAAGCTCGAACAGGGAACTCGCATAGCGCTCGGCGACACCGGAGATGGGCGAGGTTGACTGGGCCACGGACCGTCTTTTCTCTGTCTGGACAGGCCGTCGATTCTTGGCGCGAGCAGGGTACTCTAGCTAAATCTTTGACCTGATTTACATTTTACCGGCCGCAGAAGCGCAAATACGGCGTCCCCGGGCCGAAAGTCGAAAGCCGTCTAGCACAGGCTTCTGACGACCGCAACACATCCTCTAACAGGCGTTCCGGCAGTTTTGTCGCAGTGACGGCCTGCGCGCGGCCAATGGCTGTGGATTCAGGGGAGAAAGCCGAATGCGAAGCCGAGCGGCAAGGCCGCGAGCACCAGCGCGACGACCAACGACAACCAGTTGTAGATCGTGTTGCCCTTGTCCGACAGCATGGAAATGATGCGGCCGAAAGCGGTGAACAGCCAGGAGAAGCCAAGCGCCATGTAAAGCAGCGGTTGCGCGAGCAGGATGCAGGAAAGGCCGGTGCCGAGATAGAAACCGGCAATGGTGGCGCGGGCCTCCGCCACGGCCTCAGGGTGCTTCTCGGTCGTCTGCAGCCGCAGGATGCGCAGCGAGATGCGTGGCGCGAAAAGCAGGAGCAAGCCGAACAGCACCGTCAGGGCGGCCGCCAACCATGCCAGCCACTCGCCCTGGCTCATCGGCCACGGAAATACGAACTCCATCGGCCCTCTCCAATGCGGTCGATTCGCGATGATACTAGATCATCAACAAAAGAAGTTGAATCCGTCTCGTCCGCAGCGGCGTCAGAGGAAGCTCTGCGGATCGATGTCGACCTGGACCCTCACCGAGCCACGTTGCTTCGGCCCGTTCGCCAGGAGCGCCCGGATAAAGCCCTGCATGTCCGAGCGCCGCTCGCCATGGACGAGCAGGCGGAAGCGATGGCGCCCGCCGACCAGCGCCAGCGGCGCCTCGGCTGGGCCGAGGATCTGGATGTCCTTCGCAGGCGCCGCCGCCCGGCGGAGCTGCCGGGCATGGGTTTCGGCCTCGGCCCTGGTGGCCGCCGAGACGATAATGCCGGCCAGCCGGCCGAAGGGTGGCAGATGGGCGTGCTCGCGTTCGGCCGTTTCGCGCTGGTAGAAGGCTTCCGCGTCGCCCGACACGATCGCCCGCATCACGGGGTGGTCGGGCTGATAGGTCTGCAGCAGGCCGAGGCTTTTCTTGCCTGTCCGGCCGGCGCGCCCGGTGACCTGCGACAGGAGTTGGAAGGTGCGCTCGGCGGCGCGCGGGTCGCCATTGGCGAGGCCGAGGTCGGCGTCGACCACGCCGACAAGCGTCATGTTCGGAAAGTTATGGCCCTTGGCGACGAGCTGCGTACCGATGACGATGTCGGCCTCGCCATTGGCGATGGCCTCGAGCTCGAGCCGCAGGCGCTTCACCCCGCCCAGCATGTCGGAGGAAAGCACGATCGTGCGGGCCTCCGGGAAACGGCCGACGACCTCCTCGGCGATCCGTTCGACGCCCGGACCGCAGGCCACGAGGTGATCGAACGTTCCGCATTCCGGGCAGGCTTCCGGACGTGTCTCGTTGTGTCCGCAATGGTGGCAGACGAGCTGTCCGCGAAACCGGTGCTCGACCAGCCAGGCGGAGCACACCGGGCAGCCGAAACGATGCCCGCAGACACGGCAGAGCGTCAGCGGCGCATAGCCTCGCCGATTGAGGAAGAGCAGCGACTGCTCGCCTCGCTCGAGCGTCCTGTCCATCTCTTCCAGCAGGACCGGCGACAGGAAGCCGCCGCGTGCCGGCGGCGCGCGGCGCATGTCCACGGCCCTGAGATGCGGAAGCGCGGCCTCTGCATAGCGGCCGGGAAGGACGACGCGCCGATAGCGCCCCTGTATTGCATTGACCCGGCTTTCGAGCGACGGGGTCGCCGAAGCGAGCACGACCGGGAAGTTGCCGAGGCGGCCGCGCACCACGGCCATGTCGCGGGCATTGTAGAAGACCCGGTCCTCCTGCTTGTAGGCGGGGTCGTGCTCCTCGTCGACGACGATCAGGCCGAGCTCCTGGAAAGGCAAGAAGAGCGCCGAGCGTGCTCCGGCCACCACCCGCACGCTGCCCTCCGAAACCTGGCGCCAGACCTTCTCGCGCATGCGCGGCGGCAGATCCGAATGCCACTCCGCCGGCCGGGCGCCGAAGCGTCCCTGGAAACGTTCGAGGAATGCCTGCGTCAGGGCGATCTCGGGCAGCAGGATCAGCACCTGGCGGCCCTTCGCGATCGCCGCCGCGACGGCCTCGAAATAGACTTCCGTCTTGCCCGAACCGGTGACGCCGTCGATGAGCGTGACCCCGAATCCGCCCGCCTCCACGCCGTCGCGCAGCGCGGCGGCGGCAGCGGCCTGATCGGCCGTGAGCTCGGGCCGCGAATAGGTCGGGTCGGGCGCGGCCACCACCGGGCGCGGTGGCAAAAAAGTCGTTTCGAAGACGCCCTGCGTCCTCAGCCCGTCTATGACGGTGAGCGAGACGCCTGCGGCATGGGCAAGGCCCGAGCGGGTCCAGGCCGGCGCCTCGCCGGCAAGCTCCAGCACGCGCTGGCGCGCAGCCGTCATCCGGTCCGGCGCGACGCCAGTGTATTTCAGCCCTTCGGTCCATGGCTCGGGATCGAAGGCCTCGGGGGCACGCAGGAACATGCGGGCTACCATGCCGGGCGGCGAGAGCGTATAGGCCGCGATCCAATCGACGAAACGACGCGCCGCATTGTCGAGCGGCGGGCAGTCGAAAACCTGGGCGATGGGGCGCAGCTTTCTCGGTTCGACGGCTTCGCCGGGCCCGTCCCACACGACACCCGCAACCTCGCGCGGCCCCAGGGGAACGCGCACGATCGAGCCCGGCACCACCATGATGTCTTCTGGCACCGCATAGGTGTAGGGGCGCTCTGCCGGCATCGGCACGAGCACGGGCGCGGCGCGCAATCTGGGCGAATCTTGCTTCATTGCGCGTGACCTTGCCCCGAACTTGGTCTAGAGCAAAGGCCAAAAGGGGCGGCCCTTCGCCGCCGGCTCACTCGCAAGGAGACCGTCATGAAATTCTTTGTCGATACTGCAGATGTGAAGGAGATCCGTGAGCTGAACGATCTCGGCCTGCTCGACGGCGTAACGACCAACCCGTCCCTCATCCTGAAGTCGGGCCGCGACATCAAGGAGGTCACCCGTGAAATCTGCGAGATCGTGGCTGGACCGGTTTCGGCCGAAGTGACGGCGACCGAATATGAGGAGATGATGCGGGAGGCGGCGGTGCTCGCCAGGATCGCCGACAATATCTGCATCAAGCTACCGCTGACGTTGGACGGCCTCAAGGCCTGCAAGGCGCTGACGTCGGATGGCCAGAAGGTCAACGTCACGCTCTGCTTCTCGGCCAACCAGGCCCTGCTCGCCGCCAAGGCCGGCGCCACCTTCATCTCGCCCTTCATCGGCCGCATCGACGACATCGGCATCGACGGGATGGAATTGATCTCCGAGATCCGTACCATCTACGACAATTACGATTTCAAGACCGAGATCCTGGCCGCCTCGATCCGCACGGTGAACCATGTGAAGCAGGCTGCGCTCATCGGCGCGGATGTGGCGACCGTCCCGCCGGCGACGCTGAAGGCCCTGGTGAAGCATCCCCTGACAGACAAGGGGCTGGAGACGTTCCTGGCCGACTGGGCCAAGACCGGACAGAAAATCGGCTGAGCCGTGAGCGCGAGCGTCGCAGCCGAAATCCTTGCGGCGCTCGACGCCGGGACGCAGATTGAGCCCGTCACGGATCGTATCCCGGCCTTTGACAAGCAGGCCGGCTATGCCGTCGCCGCTGCCTTGCGCGGCCTGCGCCAGGCGCGCGGCGAAAAGCCGGTCGGCCGGAAGATCGGCTTCACCAACCGCAACATCTGGGCCGAATACAGCGTCTACGAGCCCCTCTGGGGCGATGTCTACGACAGTACGCTGCACGACATCGCTCCCGAAGCGTCGATCAAGGCCTCGCATCTTCCTGAACCACGCATCGAGCCGGAGATCGTTCTCGGCCTCGGCCAGGACATCGAGCCCGGCATGGGCGTCGACGACATCGCCCATTCGATCGACTGGGTCGCGCACGGCTTCGAGATCGTGCAATCCGTCTTTCCCGGCTGGCGCTTCACCGTGGCCGACTGCATCGCCGATGGCGGGCTCCATGGCGCCTTGTTCGTCGGGCCGCGCCGACTGCTGCGCGACGAGGAGCGGGTCGGGTTGGCGGCTTCCCTCTCGGACCTGCAGGTCTTGCTTCACCGTGACGGCACCAGAATCGACGAGGGCAGCGGAGCGAATGTGCTCGACGGGCCGATCCATGCATTGGGATATCTTGTGGAAGTCCTGGCCGGCGATCGGCTCAACCCGCCGCTTCGCCGGGGTGAGCTCGTCACGACGGGTACGATGACCCGGGCCTTTCCGGTCAGCACCGGCGAACGCTGGTCGACGACGATCAGTGGGTTCGACCTGCCGGGACTGTCGGTCGAGATCGTCTGACCAGCCGTTTCTTCACGTCATTTGGCGGGCAGGGGAGGCCCCGTGAACTCCGCGTTGGGATCGGCCGCCAGCTCGTGGACAGCGTAATGCTGCAACCGCGCCGTTACCTCCGAGGCGTCGCCGCCGAGCGCTTCCACCGGAACGGGCTTGCCGATGGTGACGGAGAAGGGCTTGCTCTTCTTGTTCAGGAACTCGTGGAAGATGGTGATGTCGCGCAACTCGGTTGAATATTTCGAGAGCAGATAGAACAGTCCCGAATTGCGCGCCGAAAGATTGGCCGGCACGATCGGGAAATTGTAGCGCCGCGCCAGTGCCACCACCGAATTCTGCCAAGGGCGCTCGGTCAGGCGGTCCACGTTCCAGTAGGCGATGCGGCCCGCGGGAAAGAGGACGATCGCCTTGTCGGCGGCGAAGGCCTTCGCCGTCATCTCCAGCGTGTCGCGGCTCTTGGCATGGCTTTTCTCCCCTTGCCGCCACTCGACGGGGATTATGATGTCGCGGAACCCAGGTGCTGCGCGCTGTGCGTCGCGATTGGCGAAAATCGCCATGTCCGGCCGCACGCTCTTGAGAAGGTCGAACACCGCTATCCCGTCGGCAATGCCGGTTGGATGGCTGGGCGCCAGGATGAATCCGCCTCGCCGCGGCAGGTTCTCGAGCCCGCGCACCGTCAATTTGAGATCTAGCAGCTTGCTGAGGTAGCTGAATGCGTCCCAGCCCGACATGTCGGCAACGTCGTCGCACATGCGGACGGCCTGGCGGTAGTGAAAGAAACGCAGGAGCAACGGCTTGGCGATCGGCCACAGGAAATGCTGGGAAAGCTGAACCGAGCGCTCGTCGATCAGTTGATCGACGATGTGCCCGCCGGGCCGCTTGCCGCCTTGCCTCGTGCCATCCGCCACGGCGGCCGGCCCGCTCCTCGAATCCATGAGGTCAACCCTCCTGCCGCTCCTCCGTGGCCGGCGCCTGTGACAGTGCGATGACATTCACGGGCGGGGCCAGGAACCGATCTGGCGCGGCGAGCCACGTCACTTCCGGGTGATATCCTGGGCGATCGCGAGATGCAGCATTTCGGCGAGCTCGCGCGCCGCACGGTTCTCGGCGTCGCGCTGCGCGCGCAGGGCCGCGAATTCCTGCCGCGGCACGTCGAAGGAGGATGTCACTTCACGCCGCCCGGTCGCCACCACTTCACCGGTCTTGGCCCTCTTGATCGCATAGGAGCCTGTCATCGTGACCGTCGAGGCGGTCGGCTCGTCGTCGAGGGTCGTGACCTGGACGGTGGCCGCCCATTCGACGATGCTCGCGACGGTGAGGTCGAGCGAATATTCGGGAGACGACGGTGCGGCCGCGCCGCCATACATCAGGAAAATCAGGTGGTTGCGGACCTCCTGAGCCTGGCGGGTGGAGACCGGCTTGATGCTCACCGACGACAGCCTGGAAGCCATCGACACGGCGCCGGTCCCTTCGGGCGGATTGTAGTAGAGCGGCCGCACGGTGCAGGCCTGCAGCGCCATGGCGGAAACGACCACGGCCAAGCCTAGCAGGCCGCCCTTCTTTACCGGATTGCTCTTCCGCTCAGGCGACGACATTCACGATCCTCTGCGGGACGACGATGATCTTGCGCGGCGGCTTGCCCTCCAGCGCCTTCTGCACGAAATCGAGCGCCAGCACCGCCTGTTCGACCGCACCTTGATCTGCGTCGCGAGCGATTGTCAAATCCCCCCGCTTCTTGCCGTTGATCTGGACGGGCATTACGATCTCGTTGTCCACCGTCAGCGCCGGATCGAATTTCGGCCATTCACGGTCGCCCGCAAGGCCGGCCCCGCCCAGTGCTTCCCAACACTCCTCGGCCAGATGCGGCATCATCGGCGCAAACAACGCGACGAGGATTTCGACGGCTTCGCGCAAGGCGGGCAGCGCGCCGGGGTCGCCCTTACCGTCCGCCTGGGCAGCCAGCGGCGCTTGCAGCGTGTTCACCAGTTCGTAGATGCGGGCCACCGCCTTGTTGAAGGAGAGTTTCTCGATATCCTCGCCGACAGCTTTGAGCGCCTTGTGGGCCGCCTTGGACACCGCCGCGGCCTCCCCCTCGGCGGCGGCCTTCGGCGTGATTCCCTTCAACTGCGGCGCGGCCTCCGAGACGAACCGCCAGACGCGCTGCACGAAGCGATGGGCGCCTTCGACACCGGCCTCCGTCCAGATCACGTCGCGGTCGGGCGGCGAATCGGAGAGCATGAACCAGCGCGCCGTGTCGGCGCCGTAACTCGCGATGATATCGTCGGGATCGACGACATTCTTCTTCGATTTCGACATCTTCTCGATCGAGCCGATCTCGACCGGCGTGCCGTCCGCAATCAGCGAGGCGCGCCGTTTGCCGTCGACCTCCTCGACCCTGACCTCGGCCGGCGTCACCCAGGCGGCGTTCTGTCCCGTGCCCAGCCGATATGTCTCGTGAACGACCATGCCCTGCGTGAACAGGCCCTCGAAGGGTTCCTCCACTTCCGTCAGATGGCCGGTCGCCTTCATGGCGCGGGTGAAGAAGCGCGAATAGAGCAGATGCAGGATCGCATGCTCGATGCCGCCGATATACTGGTTGACCGGCAGCCATCCCTTGGGCCCGTCGGCATAGGCGACCGTCGTCGGCTGCGTTTCGTTCCACGGGTCGGTGAAGCGCGCGAAGTACCAGGACGAATCGACGAAGGTGTCCATGGTGTCGGTGTCGCGGCGCGCCGGCTTGCCGCAATTCGGGCAGTCGGCATGCTTCCAGGTGGGATGGTGATCCAGCGGGTTGCCCGGCCGATCGAAGCTGACGTCGGTCGGCAGCACGACCGGCAGCGCGCTTTCGGGCACCGGGACGGCGCCGCAGGCTTCGCAATGGATGACTGGGATCGGGCAGCCCCAATAGCGCTGGCGCGAGATCAGCCAGTCGCGCAGGCGGAACTGCACCTTGCGCTCGCCCATCGGCCGCCCGCCGATGGTCACGCCGGAAAGCCGCGTGGCGACCTCGTCGAATGCCTGTTTCGGCGTCAGGCCGTCGAGGAAGCGCGAGTTGATCATCACGCCGTCGTCGACATAGGCTTCTTCCGTGATCTGGAAGGTCGCGGCATCGGCACCTTCCGGCATCACGACCGGCACCACCGGCAGCCCGTATTTGTTGGCGAAGTCGAGATCGCGCTGGTCGCCGGACGGACAGCCGAAGATGGCACCGGTACCGTATTCCATAAGCACGAAATTCGCGACATAGACCGGCAGCGTCCAGTCGGGATCGAAAGGATGGGCGACGCGGATGCCGGTGTCGAACCCCTTCTTCTCGGCAGTCTCGAGGGCAGCCACGGACGTTCCCATATGGCGGATCTCGGCGACGAACTCGGCCAGCGCGGGATTCGACTCGGCCGCCTTCCTGGCCAGCGGATGGTCGGCGGCGATCGCCATGAAGGATGCGCCGAAGATCGTATCGGGCCGGGTCGTATAGACTTCGAGTTCGGTCTCGCCGGCGGGCGCCGTCCCCTTCGCGAGCGGCCAGCGGATCAGCATGCCTTCAGAGCGGCCGATCCAGTTCTGCTGCATGACGCGGACTTTTTCCGGCCACCGGTCGAGCGTATCGAGGCTGTCGAGCAGTTCCTGGGACATCGACGTGATCTTGAAGAACCACTGAGTCAGGTCGCGCTGCTCGACGGGAGCGCCGGACCGCCAGCCGCGGCCATCGATCACCTGCTCGTTGGCGAGCACGGTCATGTCGACCGGATCCCAGTTGACCTTGGCCGATTTGCGTTCGACAAGCCCGGACCGCCAGAAATCCAGGAACATCTTCTGCTGATGCCGATAGTAGGTCGGGTCGCAGGTCGCGAATTCGCGCGCCCAGTCGAGCGACAGGCCCATCGTTTTCAGCTGGCCCTTCATCGTCTCGATATTGGCATAGGTCCAGTCGCGCGGATTGACCTTGTTGTCGCGCGCCGCGTTCTCGGCCGGCAGGCCGAAGGCGTCCCATCCCATCGGGTGAAGCACGTTGTAGCCCTTTGCACGGCGGAAGCGCGCGACCACGTCGCCCATCGTGTAGTTGCGCACATGACCCATATGGATGCGCCCCGACGGATAGGGGAACATCTCGAGCACGTAATATTTCGGGCGCGGATCGTCGTTCTTCGTCTCGAACAGCTTGGCGTCCGCCCAGGCCTTCTGCCATTTGGGTTCGGAAGCGCGAGGATTGTATCGTTCGGTTGCCATGCCCGGATTTTCACTTAAAAGACGTGCGGGAAAACCGCCTGGCGCCTAAGCCGCGCGGTCGAAAGCTCGGTCCGGGTCTTCACCATGGATTGCCGGACCCGTCAACCATATGGGCGCCGGCGGCGCCAAAATCTCGCTCTGACGGCAGGAATCGAGGACATGAACGACGTGGTCGCGCGGCTGGAACAGGTAAGGAACAACATCGCGTCGGCCGAGGACGAGGCCAGCCGCACAGCGGGCTCGGTGACGCTTGTGGCGGTTTCCAAGACCTTCGAAGCAGCCGCCATCGTTCCGGTCATCGAGGCGGGCCAACGCATCTTCGGCGAGAACCGCGTCCAGGAAGCGCAAGGCAAATGGCCGGCTCTCAAGGAGGCCTATCCCGGCGTCGAGCTGCATCTCATCGGCCCGCTGCAATCGAACAAGGCCAAGGAGGCTGTGGCGCTGTTCGACGTGATCGAGACGGTCGACCGCGAGAAGATCGCCGCTGAACTGGCGAAGGAAATAGCCCGGCAGGGCAAGGCACCGAGACTCTACGTCCAGGTCAACACCGGCTCCGAAGCGCAGAAGGCAGGCGTCGACCCGCGCGAGGCGGTCGCCTTCGTGAACCGCTGCCGCGACGCCCATGGCCTCGCGATCGAAGGGCTGATGTGCATCCCGCCGATCGACGAGAATCCCGGGCCGCATTTCGCGCTGCTGGAAAAGCTAGCCCACGAGGCAGGGTTGGACAAACTGTCGATGGGCATGTCCGGCGACTACGAACTGGCGATCGCCTTCGGCGCGACGAGCGTGCGTGTGGGCTCGGCCATTTTCGGCGAGCGCTGAACGTCAAACGATCGCTTGAAGGATTGTTCTGGCCGGCTATATGGTAGGCTAGCCAAGCTAGCTAGAAAGAAATAGCCATGAATTGGCATCTTCAGGATGCAAAGAACAATTTCTCCAAGGTGGTGCAACGAGCGCGAACCGAGGGGCCGCAGACGGTGACGATACGTGGCGAAAGGGCCGCCATCGTGATTTCGGCGGAAGAGTATGACCGTCTCGTTTCCGACAGGCCGACTCTGACTGATCTCCTGATATCCGGACCCGAGTGGGACGAGGAGTTCGCCGAAGAAGTCAACCGCCGGGCCAAGGCCCCGAGCAGGGATTTCGATTTTTAATGTACCTACTCGATACGAATATTATCTCCGACATCCGCAAGGGGTTGCCGAAAGCGGTGAATTGGCTTCGGTCCACCAACCCGGCTGGAAATTATCTAAGTGTCATCACCTTGGGAGAGATCGAGCGCGGAATCGCGAAGAAAGAACGGAGCGACAGGGCGGCCGCCGGACATCTCAAGGCCTGGCTCTCCACGATCAGAACGGAGCAATCAAGCCGTATTCTGCCTATCGATGACGAGGTTGCTCTGGCTTGGGGACGTATCTCAGCCCAGCGCCCCCGAGGAGAGGCCGACGGGCTGATTGCCGCCACCGCCCTTGTGCACAACCTGGTTCTGGTAACCAAGAATGTCGCCGATTTCCATGATACAGGCGTTGCCGTCTTGGATCCGTGGGAGGGGTGGAAGGCTTAAACGGCCGGGCGCACATTGGCCGCCAGGAAATCCAGGAAGGCACGCACGCGGGCAGGCAAGTGGCCGCCCTGCCCGACATAGATGGCGTGAAGCGCCTCCTCGTCGCCGGGATTGAACTCTTCCAGCACCGGCACCAGCCTGCCCGCGCCGAGATCGCGCGCTATGTGGAACCGTGATAGGCGGGCGAGCCCCAGGCCGGAGAGGGCGGCGAGCCGCATCGCCTCGCCGTCGCTTATGAGGGCATTTCCCTGCGGCCGGATCCTGACGTCGCGACCGGCCGAATCGCGGAACGGCCAGCCCTCGACCAGCCTCGAAAAGGAGAATTCCAGGCAATTGTGCAGAGCAAGATCGTCAGGCGTCTTCGGCGTGCCGTGCCGTTGGAGGTAGGCGGGGGCCGCCACAACCGCCATCCGGCTTTGCCAGAGCTTGCGCGCCACGAGGCGCGACTCGCGGAGCGGTCCGGCCCGAATGGCGATGTCGGCCCTTTCCTCGAGGAGATCTACTACCCTGTCGGTGAGCGAGATGTCGGCGATGATGTCGGGATGTGCCGCGAGGAAGGATGGCATCAGCGGCAGGAGATAATGCTGGCCGAAAGGCACGTTGCAATTGATCCTCAGGCGCCCGCGTGGAACGGCACCTGCCGCCGCATCGCGTTCGGCGGCATCGATCTCGGCAAGGATCCGCAGCCCCCGTTCATAGAAGGCCCCGCCCTCCGGCGTAAGTCGCAACTTGCGGGTCGTCCGATTGACCAGCCGCGCGCCGAGCCGGGCTTCGAGGCGGCCGATCAGCTTGCTCACCGCCGAGGGTGTCATGCCGAGTGTTCCGGCCGCAGCCGAGAAGGTCCCGCGCTCGACGACACGGACGAAAACCTCGATCTCACCCGAGCGGTTGATGTCTTGGCGCGCCATTCGTGAATTGGTCTCACAAATCATGTGAGCGCCGCAAGGCTGTTCCGACTGCATCCGCATCCCGATCTTGGAGCGGCCCGGATCGGCGGGCATTCCAATTGATTCCTGGATGATGTTCATGCCCCTAGCGCTTTATGCCCTCACTGCCGGTGCGTTCGGCATCGGCGTCACTGAATTCGTCATCATGGGTCTCCTCATTGAGGTCGGAAACGATCTCGGGGTCTCCATCTCCGCCGCCGGCATGCTGATCTCCGGCTATGCGCTGGGCGTGGTGGTCGGTGCGCCGCTGATGACGACGCTGACGTTCGGCTGGCCGCGCAAGACGACGCTCGTCGCCCTCATGCTGATCTTCACCTTCGGCAATCTCGCCTGTGCCCTGGCGCCCGGCTATTGGCCTCTGATGGTGGCGCGGGTGCTGACCGCCTTTGCCCATGGCACCTTCTTCGGCGTCGGCTCTGTCGTGGCCACCAGCCTTGTCGCAGCCGACAAGCGCGCCTCGGCGATCGCAATCATGTTCACGGGCCTGACTGTCGCCAACATCCTGGGCGTGCCTCTCGGCACCTGGCTCGGCCAGACCTATGGCTGGCGCTCGACTTTCTGGGCTGTCACGCTGGTCGGCGTCCTGGCCATGGCGGTGATCGCGCTCTTCGTGCCGCGCGACACAGCCGAGAGAAACGGGCAAGGCGATTGGCGTTCGGATCTCGTCGTGCTCGGCCGGCCCCAGGTGCTTCTTGGTCTCTTGACCACGGTGCTGAGCTGGATCGGCGTATTCGCCGCCTTCACCTACATCGCACCGATGCTGACCGAAATCGCGGGCTTTCCAGAGGCGGCCGTCTCGCCGATCCTGCTCGTCTTCGGCGCCGGCCTGATCGCCGGTAACCTGATCGGCGGCCGGCTTGCCGACCGCCGGCTGGTGCCCGCGCTGCTCGGCAGCCTGCTTCTGCTCACCGTTGTGCTGGCCGGCATGACGTTCGCCATACACGACCGCATCGCTGCCGTCGCCTTCGTCGCGCTTCTGGGGGCGGCAGGTTTCGCTACCGTTCCTCCCTTGCAGATTTGGGTGCTGGACAAAGCGACGGGCGCCGGACAGGCACTCGCCTCCAGCCTGAACATCGCCGCCTTCAATCTCGGCAACGCCGCCGGCGCCGTGCTGCGGGGCCTTATCATCGACCACGGGCCGGGGCTAGGCGCGATCCCGTTGGTGGCGGCGCTGGCGCCGCTGATGAGCTTCGGAGTCGCATTGCTGGGCCTGCGACGCGCACGCAATGCCACGCTCACCGCGCCCGCAACCTCCTGTCCCTGATCCACCCAATGCAACGGAAGGAATCTTGTTATGGAATATAGACGTCTCGGCGTTTCGGGCCTGAAAGTGCCGGTCCTCAGCTTCGGAACGGGAACCTTCGGCGGTTCCGGACCACTGTTCGGTGCGTGGGGCAATACCGATGCCGGTGAAGCGCGACGACTGATCGACATCTGCCTCGAAGCCGGCGTGAACCTCTTCGACACGGCCGACGTGTATTCCAATGGCGCGTCCGAAGAAGTCCTGGGCAAGGCGATCAAGGGCCGGCGAGATCGTGTGCTGATTTCCACCAAGACTTCGCTGCCGATGGGCGAAGGACCAAACGATGCCGGATCCTCGCGCCCGCGGCTGATCCGTGCCGTCGACGATTCCCTTCGGCGACTGGGCACCGATCATATCGACCTTCTCCAACTTCATGCCTTCGATGCCGGGACACCGGTCGAGGAGGTGCTGAAAACGATCGACGACCTCGTGTCGGCCGGCAAGCTTCGTTATGTCGGCGTTTCGAATTTCTCAGGCTGGCAATTGATGAAGTCACTCGCCGCCGCCGAGCGCCACGGCCATCCTCGCTACGTCGCGCATCAGGTCTATTACTCGCTGGTGGGACGCGACTACGAATGGGAACTCATGCCGCTCGGCCTCGATCAAGGCGTCGGCGCCCTCGTCTGGAGCCCGCTCGGCTGGGGCCGCCTCACTGGCAGGCTGCGCCGGGGGCAGGAACTGCCTGCGGGCAGCAGGCTTCACGAGACCGCCGACTACGGCCCACCCGTGGACGAGGACCGCCTGTTCGCCATCATCGACATCCTCGATGCTATCTCCGCCGAAACCGGCAAGACAATTCCTCAGATCGCCATCAATTGGCTGCTCGCTCGGCCGACGGTGTCGTCCGTCATCATCGGAGCGCGTAACGAGGACCAACTCCGGCAGAATCTCGGCGCGACCGGCTGGTCCCTGACCGAGGACCAGATCGCACGTCTCGACGCTGCCAGTTCGGTGACGGCGCCTTATCCCTATTTCCCCTATTATCGGCAGGAGGGTTTCGCCCGTCTGAACCCGCCCGTGGTCTGAAACGCAGGTCTGAAACGGAACTGATTCTCGGAAGGCCAGGCTCCACTCCCGGCCTGCATGACCCGCGTCCAAAGGACGCAAGGCGCTCTATGTGGCGCCGCTCGGCAGATGGCGAGCATCAGACCGCCGGCCGCTGGCTCAAGCCGTTCGTGCCAAAAGCTGAACGGGTCAGTGCAGCAGCAGCTCGCCGTCGACCTTGCGCCACTCGTTGGGCGCGATCAGCCGCTTATGGGTATAGGTAACCGAGTGGAGAGGGCCTTCCAGCCTGGTCTTCCAGAATTCGATGAAGCGGAAGAGCGCGGGGAATTTCGGTGCTAGATCATAGTCCTGCCATACGTAGGTTTGAAGCAGGTGTGGGTGGTCAGGAAAATGATAGAGGATCCTGGCTGTCGTCAGCCCATAACCGTTGAGCATCAGCTTTAATTCGGAATTCTCGCGCATCGGCCTTTCCCTTTCGGCGCTGATTGTTCCCTTCGAATTCTGCGCCGGCATCGTTGATGGTCTACCGAAACGCTTTCCGTGTCGATAGGTTTCATGAGCAAAAACAACGCGTTAGCAGCATGTTGGAATGAGTGCTGTCAAAGCGCCGTAGCTCATCGTACGGAAAGGGGGCGCACGGCCGAAAGGTGCGACTCCAACGTCTAATATTGTCCCCCGGCGCGAATTGATAATAATGCGCGCCGACGCGCCGCTTGACGGCGCAAGCACCGGCCGCAATGGCCGGAAATGGTTCCGGGGAGAAAGCTTTATGTCCGAGGTTCATGTCCACCGCGTCCAGCAGGCGTGGAAAAAGCGCGCGCTCATCGACAACGACACCTATCTGAAGTGGTACGCCGACAGCGTGAAGAACCCGGACAAGTTCTGGGGCAAGCACGGCAAGCGCCTAAACTGGATCAAGCCCTACACCAAAGTGAAGAACACCTCCTTCACCGGCAATGTCTCGATCAAATGGTTCGAGGACGGCCTGCTCAATGTATCGGAAAACTGCGTTGACAGGCATCTCAAGAAACGTGGCGACCAGACGGCCATCATCTGGGAAGGCGACAACCCGTATGATGACCGCAAGATCACCTATCGCCAGCTTTACGAGCATGTCTGCCGCATGGCGAACGTGCTGAAGAAGCATGGCGTCAAGAAGGGCGATCGGGTCACCATCTACATGCCGATGATTCCCGAGACCGCTTACGCGATGCTCGCATGTGCCCGGATCGGGGCCGTTCATTCGGTGGTTTTCGGCGGCTTTTCGCCCGATTCGTTGGCCGGCCGCATCGAGGATTGCAACTCGACCTTCGTCATCACCGCCGACGAAGGGCTGCGCGGCGGCCGGACAATCCCGCTCAAGGAGAACACCGACCGCGCGATCGACATTGCCGGTCGCATGGGCGTCGTCGTCAAGAAGGTGCTCGTGGTGCGTCGCACCGGCGGCAAGATCAACTGGGCGGCGGACCGCGACCTCTGGTACCACGAGGAAGTGGCCACGGTGAAAGCCGAATGCAAGCCGGAAAAGATGAAGGCCGAGGATCCGCTCTTCATCCTCTACACCTCCGGCTCGACGGGCAAGCCGAAGGGCGTGCTCCACACGACCGGCGGCTATCTCGTTTATACCTCGATGACGCACCAATATGTCTTCGATTATCACGACGGGGACATCTATTGGTGCACCGCCGATGTCGGCTGGGTGACCGGCCACAGCTACATCCTCTACGGGCCGCTCGCCAACGGCGCCACCACGCTGATGTTCGAGGGCGTGCCGAACTACCCGTCCGCCTCGCGTTTCTGGGAGGTGGTCGACAAGCACCAGGTCAATATCTTCTACACCGCGCCGACCGCCATCCGGGCCCTGATGGGCGCCGGCGACGCCTTCGTGAAAAAGGCCTCGCGCAAGAGCCTGCGTGTGCTCGGTACGGTGGGCGAGCCCATCAACCCGGAGGCCTGGGAATGGTACTTCAACGTCGTCGGCGAGAAGAAGAGCCCGGTCGTCGACACGTGGTGGCAGACAGAGACGGGCGGCATCCTCATCACGCCGCTGCCGGGCGCAACCGACCTGAAGGCCGGCTCGGCCACGAGGCCATTCTTCGGCATACAGCCGCAGCTCGTGGACAATGAGGGCGATGTTCTGGAAGGCGCCGCCGACGGCAATCTCTGCATTGCGGATTCCTGGCCGGGCCAGATGCGCACCGTCTATGGCGATCACGAGCGTTTCGTGCAGACCTATTTCTCGACCTACAAGGGCAAATATTTCACCGGCGACGGCTGCCGCCGTGACGAGGACGGCTACTACTGGATCACCGGACGCGTCGACGACGTGATCAACGTGTCGGGTCACCGTATGGGTACGGCCGAGGTGGAATCGGCGCTGGTCAGCCACGACAAGGTGTCTGAGGCGGCCGTTGTCGGCTATCCCCATGACGTCAAGGGACAGGGCATCTACTGCTACGTCACGCTGATGACCGGTGTCGAATGGTCGGAGGATCTGCGCAAGGAGTTGATCACTCATGTCCGCAAGGAGATCGGCGCAATCGCCACGCCCGACAAGATCCAGTTCGCGCCGGGCTTGCCCAAGACCCGCTCCGGCAAGATCATGAGGCGCATCCTTCGCAAGATTGCCGAGGACGATTACGGCTCGCTCGGCGACACCTCGACGCTGGCCGATCCCTCGGTGGTGGACGACCTCGTCGCCAACCGGCAGAACAAGCGCGTCGCTGCCGCGTGAGAACAGGCCCCGCCGGCGCGACGCAGGCGGGGCCGACGCAGCCGCCCGAAGATTTCGAGCCTGTGACCTTTTTGCACTTGCAAGTGAACACGAGGGACCTCAGCTTTCCCTGCATGTTCAACCAATCGAAAGGAGGTGATCCGATGTCGAGTGATTTCGTTTTCCAGAGCGTGGCCTCAGCGGATTGCCCTTTCGGGAAGCAGCCTTCCTGAAACGCGAGCATGACGTGCGGCCGGTGATCCGTTGATCACCGCTAGCGGCCGCGCCATGGACGAAAACACGGGCCGCTGCCTCGATGCGAGGCAGCGGCCTTTTTCGTTTCGCCGGAAGGGCGCATCCCCGGAAGCGGGGATGAAGGTCTCAATGCCTGAAATGCCGGACGCCGGTGAAGACCATGGCGATGCCATGCTGGTTGGCGGCCTCGATCACTTCGTCGTCGCGCATTGAGCCACCGGGCTGGACAACGGCCGTCGCACCGGCCTCAACCGCGGAAAGCAGGCCGTCGGCGAAGGGGAAAAAGGCGTCGGAAGCGACGACCGATCCCTTGGCCAGCGATTCCGCAACCCCTGCAGCCTGGGCGGCATCCTCGGCCTTGCGCGCTGCGATGCGTGACGAATCCACCCGGCTCATCTGCCCGGCACCGATCCCGACCGTCGCACGATCCCTGGCATAGACGATGGCATTCGACTTGACGTGCTTGGCCACACGGAAGGCGAACCTCAGATCGGCCATCTCCTGCTCGGACGGGGCCCGGCGCGTCACGACCTTGAGTTCGATGTCGTCGACGACAGCGTTGTCGCGCGATTGTACGAGCAGGCCGCCGGCAACGGACTTGACGGTCGTGCCCTGCGCCCGCGGGTCGGGCATGCCCCCGGCGAGCAGCAGGCGAAGGTTCTTCTTCCCCGCCACGATCGCCTTCGCCTCTTCGGTTGCGTCTGGCGCGATGATCACTTCCGTAAAAATCTTGACGATCTCTTCGGCCGCTTCGGCGTCGAGCAATCGATTGACGGCCACGATGCCGCCGAAGGCCGACACGGGATCGCAGCGCAGCGCCTTCAGATAGGCGTCCTTGAGCGAAACACCTTCCGCGACGCCGCAAGGATTGGCATGCTTGATGATGGCGACGGCGGCGGTCCGCGCGGGATCGAACTCGCCTGCCAGTTCGAACGCGGCGTCTGTATCGTTGATGTTGTTGTAGGACAGTTGCTTGCCTTGAAGCTGCCGGGCCGTGGCGACGCCAGGCCGCTTGTCGCCCGAGACATAGAAGCCAGCCTGCTGGTGCGGGTTTTCGCCATAGCGCATGACGTTGTCGAGCTTGCCGCCGAATGCCCGCCAGGTCGGATGCTCGATATCGAGCGCCTCGGCGAACCAGCCGGAGATCGCCGCGTCATAGGCGGCCGTCCGGGCAAACGACTTGGCGGCGAGCCGCTTGCGGAAGTCGAAGGAGAGGCTGCCGAAATTGACCTCCAGCGCATTGACGACGGAGGCGTAGTCTTCCGGATCGGTCACGACGGCCACATAGGCATGGTTCTTGGCGGCGGCGCGAAGCATGGCCGGACCGCCTATGTCGATATTCTCGACGACCTCGGGATAGTCGCCTCCGGCGTAGCGGACCTCCTCGAATGGATAGAGATTGACCACGACGAGGTCGATCGGCGCAATGCCATGGGCGTTCATCGCCTCGACATGCTCCGGGTCGCCACGCACGCCGAGCAATGCGCCGTGGACGGCCGGGTGCAAGGTCTTCACACGGCCGTCCATGATCTCGGGAAATCCCGTGAGTTCCGAAACGTCGCGTACCGGAATGCCCGCCGCTGCGATCGCCTTGGAGGTCCCGCCGGTCGAGACCAGCTCGACTCCGGCTTTGGACAAGGCAGCGGCGAATTCGACGAGCCCGGTCTTGTCGGAAACCGAAAGCAGGGCGCGACGGACGGGCACCAGGTCTGGCGCCGGAATCTTCTTGGATGCGACGGCCATAAGCCAAGTCTCCTATGCCGGTATCTAACGGGAGTTTGCGCGCGGCCTAACACAAGAGAAGGCGGAACGAAACGCCCCGAACGCCGGGTAAGGAAATCTTGATATGGGAAAGCCGTCCCCCCGATGATCAGGTACGGCGCCAAACCTGGTCGGCCGCGGGAGCCTCGCTGCGTTCGATGCTGCGATAGTAATCGGCGAGCAGCTTGCCGCGTTCCGGCCGGAAGCTGCGGCCGGCGCATTTGACCGTCGCGATACGGTCGATGCGGAAGGCTCGGAAATCGTCGCGCATCTCGCACCAGGCGATCAGCGTCCACACCTTGCCCCAGAACCACAGGCCGAGCGGCCGGACGTCGCGGGCCGTGCCGCGCCCCGCCTCGTCGTGATAGTCGAGCGTCAGCACGTCGCGCTTCTCGATCGCACGCTCGATGAGATCGATCGCCTCGCGGTCGGCATCCGTCACCACCCACATCGGCGTGTGGATCTCGGTCCGGGCGATGCGGTCCCTCTCCGTATCGGGCAGCACCGCGCCGATCTTGACCAGCGCCTCTTCGGCGGCGCGCGCCATTGCCGCCCCGCCGAAAGCCCGCACCATGCGTGCGCCAGCGACCAGCGCCACGATCTCGTCGCGCGTGAACATCAGCGGTGGGAGGTCGAAGCCTTCCCTCATCATATAGCCGACACCGGCCTCGCCATCGATCGGCACGCCGGTGGACTGCAGGTCGGCGATGTCACGATAGATCGTGCGCTCGGAAACCTCCAGCCACATGCCCAGCTTCTGTGCGGTCACCAGCCGGCCACCGCGCAGATGCTGCACGATCTGAAACAAACGGTCTGCACGTCTCATTCGGGCAAGCCTTCTTCGCGGCGGTTCTCGTGAACGAAAGCGGCTCCGAAAGTGAGTCGCTTGGTGGTCGGCGGGGCCTTGTCGAGGACCCGCCAGAAAGGAACCAGCATGACTTCTCCCGCCCTCATGCCGGCAATACTGACGGGCGCCGGCTTGATGGCGACACGCGCAGGAGCATTGAACTTTTCTGTCCAGCTTTTCATGGCCCGGTGCCTGAAAGCATCAGCTTGTCGCCGGTTCTTGTCGCAAATCGTGAGACACTTTTGCGCAACCTGCCTAGACGAACAGCCCGAAGCTGTTTCCGTCGGGATCGAGACAATATACGAAACGGCCTGCGGGGATAGTAACAATCGGCGACACAACCTGCCCGCCGTTTTCCGTCACCCGTTTCATCGCGTCTTCGAGCGGATCCGCGATGGAAAGATGCAGGGTGATCCCCGTGCCGGCCGCGGCCGGCTTGCCTTCATAGAGGTGGCCGGAAGCCATCTCGTCCTTGGCCGGGAAAATCGCGATCGGGTTCGGTCCGCCTTCGGTCACCGGGATATCGGTCTGCAGGACCGCGCCGTAGAAGGCGCGGGCCTTGTCGAGGTTGGTGACCGGGATCTCGAACCATGCGGAAGCCTTGGCCGGAATAAACGAACCCATGATCTACCTCCTTCAAACGGAAGCGCATCCTGACACCGTCCTCCTGACAGCATTCTGTCAGGAGGATTGGCGGGAGCCGTATTCCTTGGCGAACATCGCCAACATGTCCGAAAGCTGCGCTTCCCGTTCAGGATAAAGCGCCAGCAGGAACCGATGCGCGAATGTTCCGGGCGCGTTACCGGGCGCCGAGACGATCCTGCCATCCGCGACGGCATGGGGCACATCCTGATAGTGCGCGGCCCCTTTATAGGCGGGCAAATGTTCGAGAATCCATTTCCGTCCGTTGCTGGTGTGTCTGACCTCGGCGAAGAGGCCGGCACCCGCGAGCGCAAGCGTCCCTGCGCAGATACCGCCGACGACCCCGCCCCGGGCTGCAACCGAGGTCAGCAGCTGCGAAACATCCGGAGCATCGGGCGTCGGCCAGACATCGGAACCGATCACCGCCACGGCATCCAGATCGGCATTCGCAGCCGGTTCCAGGCCGCGATCGCCGGCCAATCGCACCCCCGCGGCGGAGGCGACAATGCCGCCGCCGGGCGTCAACGCCAGCACCCTGGCGCCAAACCACTCCACGGCGGAGGCCGCGAGCAGCCCATACTCCCAGTCGGCATAACGGCGGATGAAAACCAGGCCGACCGTCTTGGGTTTCTGGTCCATTCTCGTCTTCCCTTACCGATCGGTCAGGCGCGCCTGGCCCAGCGTGAGGCATAATTATCCGGCCAGCCGATATCCTTGCGGATCTCCCTTGGGAGCGAGTTGATGAGTTGCTCGGTGCGGATTTCCTCGCGCATCCTGCGAATCTGGCCGATATAGCGTCGAGCGAATTCGAACGCGGTCATGACGTGACTCCTTCCCTGAGGTTATGGAGACACTATCGCACATCGCTCCTGACAGCAGTCTGTCAGGAGCGCGTCAGCCCTTGTTCTCTTCTTGTTCCGGGCCGGGTCAGACGCCGATGCCGCGCGCCTTGAGCGCCTCGGTGATCTCGTCGAGAATGGCGGGATCATCGATCGTCGCGGGCATCGCCCAGGTTTGCCTGTCGGCGATCTTCTGCATGGTGCCACGCAGGATCTTGCCGGAGCGCGTCTTGGGCAGGCGCTTGATCGCCACCACCGTCTTGAAGGCCGCGACCGGCCCGATGCGCTCGCGCACCAGGGCGATCGCTTCCCGTTCGACGGTGGCCTCGTCGCGAGACACGCCCGAATTGAGCACCACGAAGCCGCAGGGAACCTGGCCCTTCATGTCGTCGGCGATGCCGATCACCGCGCATTCGGCGACGTCGGGGTGCTCGGCCAGGACTTCCTCCATCGCTCCCGTGGAAAGCCGGTGCCCCGCGACGTTGATGATGTCGTCCGTGCGCGCCATGATGAAGAGGTAGCCGTCCTCGTCGATGTAACCGGCGTCGGCCGTCTTGTAGTAGCCGGGGAACTCCACGAGATAGGCGTCGCGGAAGCGCTGGTCGGCGTGCCAGAGGGTCGGCAGGCAACCCGGCGGGAGCGGAAGCTTGATGACCACATTGCCGAGAGTGCCGGGCGGCACCTCATGACCGGCGTCGTCGAGCACCCTGACGTCGTAACCGGGCATCGGCACGCCCGGCGATCCGTATTTCACCGGCAGCAGGCCCAGTCCGACCGGGTTCTGGCTGATCGGCGAGCCTGTCTCCGTCTGCCACCAATGATCGATCACCGGCACGCCCAGGCGCTGCTCGGCCCATTTGATCGTTTCAGGGTCGGCGCGCTCGCCGGCGAGGAACAGGGTGCGGAAGTGCGCGAGGTCATAGCCCGGAATGAGCTCGCCCCGGGGGTCTTCCTTCTTGATGGCTCGGAAGGCGGTCGGCGCGGTGAACAGCGCCACCACGCCATGCTCGGCGATCACCCGCCAGAAGGTACCGGCGTCCGGCGTGCCGACGGGTTTGCCTTCGAACAGGATCGTCGTGCAGCCATGCAGCAGCGGCGCGTAGACGATATAGGAATGGCCGACGACCCAGCCGACGTCCGATGCCGCCCAGAACACCTCGCCGGGTTTCACGCCGAACTGGTTATCCATGGACCATTTGAGCGCGACCATATGGCCGCCATTGTCGCGCACCACGCCCTTGGGCTGGCCGGTGGTGCCGGAGGTGTAAAGCACGTAGAGGGGATCGGTGGCGAGCACGGATACGCAAGGCACATCCCGGCCGGCGGCCTTTGCGACGGCTACGGCTCCGGCATAATCGATGTCGCGACCAGGGACCGTGTCGCAGGCGAGTTGCGGCCGCTGCAAGATCAAGCACCGTTCGGGCTTGTGGGCGGCAAGGTCGATGGCGCCATCGAGCAGCGGCTTGTAGGCAACCACGCGGCCGGGCTCCAGGCCGCAGGAGGCCGAGACAATGAGCTTCGGCTTGGCATCGTCGATGCGCGTGGCAAGCTCCTTCGCGGCGAAGCCGCCGAACACGACCGAATGCACCGCGCCGAGACGGGCGCAGGCGAGCATGGCGAATACCGCTTCCGGGACCATGGGCATATAGATGATGACGCGATCGCCCTTGCCCACGCCCTGTTCCGTCAGGACGGAGGCCAGGGCTACAACCTCGGCCTTGAGCTCGGCATAGGTGTATTTCGCGATGGTTCCCGTGATGGCGCTGTCATGGACGAGCGCCATCTGGTCGGCTCGACCGCCCTCGACATGCCGGTCCACGGCGTTGAAGCAGGTGTTGCATTCGGCGCCCGCGAACCAGTGGCCGTAGACGCCGGCATCGCCGTCGAACACTTTGTCCCAGGGGCGGAACCAGTCGATGCCCTCGGCAGCCTGGGCCCAGAACCCCTCGGGGTCGGTCCTCCAGCCCTCATAGACCTCGTGGTAGCGTGAAACCATGCTTTCGCCTCCCTACGGCAGGTTTTTTCAACTTTGTATCGGCTGCCGCGACAGCGCGTCCATCTGACTTATAGCCTATGGCACCGTATTTGACGAAAAGCCGATGTGCGCATTTTTGGCTACGAGGTCCTGGCTGGACAAGCGCGGCATGTCCTGCTCAATGGCATCTATGAGCAAAGCTCTTTCGTTGCTGATCTTGGCCTTGATGGCCGTGCACCTGGTCAAGCCGCTCGGCCTCCCCGGCCTGCGGAAGAGGCGCGACTTCTGGAAGCTTGCCGTGCTGGCGCTGGCTGCGATCTCGCTGACGGTGGTTCTCAGCCACGCGCGATGAGATATCCGGCTACCGCAGGCCAGCCGCAGCCTTGGCGGGCTCCGCCACGACGATGTCGACGATATGCTCGGCCCAAGCGCGGTAGCCGGCTTCCGAGGCATGGAAACCATCCGTCGAGAAACCCGCTTGCGGGTCCAGGATCGGCAGGCGCGTTGCCGGCACCGCGCCCCGCTCGTGACAAAGCCGCGTCCCCATCCGATTGATCTCGCCGGCCCGGATCTCGAGGATCTGGCCGAGCAGCGCCGGCAAAGCGGGTACGCGGGTGAACTCCACGACCGGCGACCAGATCACCCGCGCCTCCGGCCATTTGGCGCGCAGGGCGTAAAGCAGCCCGCCGAACTCTTTCTTGAAGCGCGACACGGTGTGGAAGTTCTTGGTATCGTTGGTGCCGACCGACAGCACGATGTGGGTCCAGGGATCGGCTGCGAGATTGGGCAGCACGTGATCGCGGATCTGGCCGGACGTGGCGGAGTTGAAACCGGCCGCCCGCCAGTTCACTGCACGGCCCGTGCGCGCGGCGATGATCAGCGAAAGCTGGTGTGCAAGGCCGTCCTCGGAACGGCCGATGCCGACGGAAGCCGCCGAGGAATCGCCCAGCACGAGGAGCGACAGGCCCGGCTCCCGTCCCTCGATGCGATGCAGCACCGGACCATCGGCCGGGAGCATGCGTTCGGTGCGGCGTCGCACGCCGAGTCCCTGCCAGACATAAGCCGGGAAGGCGAGCCAGGTGAGTGCGCCGAGCAAACGTGACATTGCGACTTCATAATGCATGTCGCCCAAAAGTGTGCATCGCTTTTGGGTAAACGACATGCTTCAAGGACTGCGGGACGCAAAGAAAAAGCCCCGTGGATCGCGGGGCTTTTTCCATTCTTGATCGATCGGGCGATCAGGCCGCCTTCTCCAGATCGGCCTGCCAGCGTCCGGCGGCCGCGAGCCCGTTCATGCGGGCACGGTGCGCAAAGGCGCGCTGGCCCGCGGCGACATTCTCGGCCTTGCCCGACCACGCCTTTTGGGGCGCGGCCTGGAGGGCGCGGCCATAGGAGAAGGTCAGTTTCCACGGATGCGGACCAATGGCATTGATCGCGTTCAGATTGGCGGTCGCTTCCTCGTCGGACTGCCCGCCAGACAAGAATGCGATGCCCGGCACGGCGACCGGAACAGTCTCGCGGAACGCGCGGATGGTCTTCTCCGCCACTTCCTCCGGGCTGCTTGCCTTGCCCGACTTCTTGCCGGCAATGACCATGTTGGGCTTCAGGATCGAGCCTTCCAACACGACACGCGCCGCGTGGAGCTCGGAATAGAGCTTCTGAAGGGTGGCCTTGGTGACCTCGTAGCAGGTGTCGATATCATGGGCGCCGTCCATCAGCACTTCCGGCTCGACGATCGGCACGATCTTCGCTTCCTGGCAGAGCGCCGCGTAGCGGGCGAGCGCGTGGCAGTTGGCCGCGATGGTGGTGGCCGAAGGCACATTGGCGCCGACATTGATGTCGATCACCGCGCGCCATTTGGCAAAACGCGCGCCGAGCTCGTAATATTCGGCAAGGCGTTCGCGCAGCCCATCGAGACCTTCCGTGACTGTGTCGCCGGGAAAGCCGGCCAACGGCTTGGCGCCCTTGTCGACCTTGATGCCGGGAATGGCGCCCGTCGCCTTGATCAACTCGACCAGCGGCGTGCCGTCGGCGGCCTTCTGGCGGATCGTCTCGTCATAAAGGATGACGCCCGAAATGTGGTTCTGCATGGCGTCGGTGGCGCGGAACAACATTTCGCGATAGTCGCGCCGATTGTCGGCAGTGGATTCAACGCCGATCGCGTCGAAACGCTTCTTGATCGTTCCGGAGCTCTCGTCCGCCGCCAGGATGCCCTTGCCGTCGGCGACCATCGCCACGGCAATGTCTTCAAGACGTTCGCTCATCTCTTCTCTCCAGTTTCGTCTGAGAAGGCGCATAGCAGAAGGAAATTGCGGACGAAATGGTGTGCGGCAAGTCGAATCGATTGAAAGAAAAACAAACGGTTACAGAGCTGTTCGAATCCGTTTGCCGCCCTTCGCCGGACGGCGCTGTCCCGACGCCAGTTTTGACTGTCGAGCGGCGGGCCCTATGCTTTCAATACCTGGACGCCGGGCAGTTCCTTGCCTTCCATCCACTCCAGGAATGCCCCCCCGGCGGTCGAGACATAGGTGAAGTCGTCGGCAACCCCCGCGTGGTTGAGGGCGGCCACCGTGTCGCCGCCGCCGGCGACGGACACGAGCTTGCCGTCGCGCGTACGCTCAGCCGCGTGCTTGGCTGCCGCCACCGTCGCTTTGTCGAACGGCTCTATCTCGAAGGCGCCGAGCGGCCCGTTCCAGACCAGGGTTGCGGCACGATCGATCCACTGGGCCACGGCTTCGACGGTCTTGGGTCCGACATCCAGGATCATGGAATCTTCCGGAACCGCATCGATCGCCACGGTCTCGTTGGCGGCCCCGGCCTTGAACTCCCGGGCCACCACGCCGTCGGACGGAAGGATGATGGCGCAGCCGGCCGTCGCGGCCTCGATCATGATCTGCTTGGCGGTCTGGGCGAGATCATGCTCGCAAAGCGACTTGCCGACCTTGGTGCCGCGCGCGGCGAGGAAAGTGTTGGCCATGCCGCCGCCGATCACCAGCGCATCGACCTTCTTCACGAGATTCATCAGCAGGTCGATCTTGGTCGATACCTTGGCGCCCCCCACGATCGCGATGACGGGGCGCGCGGGATTTCCGAGCCCCTTTTCCAGCGCCTCCAGCTCGGCCTGCATGGTGCGGCCGGCAAAAGCGGGTAGGATGCGGGCGAGACCCTCGGTCGAGGCGTGGGCGCGATGCGCGGCCGAAAAAGCGTCGTTGACGTAAATGTCGCCGTTCTTGGCAAGAGCCTCGGCAAAGGACGGGTCGTTCTTCTCCTCACCCTTGTGGAAACGCGTGTTCTCCAACAGAAGCACGTCGCCGTCCTTCATCGCGCCGACGGCCGTCGCTGCCTGCTCGCCGATGCAGTCGGCGGCGAAACCAACGGGGCGGCCGATGACTTCTGCCGTGGCGCGTGCGATCGGCTCCAACGAGAACTCCGGCGTCGGCCCGTCCTTGGGGCGGCCGAAATGGGCGAGCAGGACGACCTTGGCGCCCTTGTCGGAGAGTTCCGTGATGGTCGGCGCCACGCGTTCGATTCGGGTCGCGTCCGTCACCTTGCCGTCAGCGACCGGGACGTTGAGGTCGACCCGGACGAGCACGCGCTTGCCTTTCACGTCGCCAGTCGTATCGAGCGTCTTGAAGCCGGCCATCGCACCCATCCTCTGTTGGAAAAACCGCCGGACCATAAAGCAAGACGGACGAAAAAGGGAACTGGTCCTCGCGCAAAATCCTATGAACGGGCTGACAGATAGCGTGTTCAGCCGTCGGTCTGGATCTCGTCCTTCCCACGCGACCGCTTGCGCAGTTTGTTGACGATGGCGATGGCGCTGTCGCTCAGTTCTCCCAGGCTGAGAAAGAACGGCACACGAGGCGGAGGAGGTGCCGGTTCGACCGACAGGCCGACCCCGGTTATGCGTCCCTTGTCGTCGACGTCGCGCACGATGAGCTCGATCGGCCCCATGGGCACGCGATCACCGTACTCGACCCTGCCTGCAAGCCTTTCCCGTATAAGCGCATCGATGCTCAGCCGGCGCTCGGCTTCGGAAAGTTCAGCGCCATAGGCCAGCGCCAGCTCGTCGGCCGGACGCGCCGGATCGACGGCGAAAGCACCGAAGAAATCCTCGTCCTCGGGGTCGACATCGGCCTTGCTCGCGAACAGGCGGTCGAGCAGGCGGGGATAGCGGTCGGGCACGAAGATATAGACGTGATCACCCGCCGAGAGCCGCCCCATGTCCTGGAATCGCATCGAGCGGCCGTCGCGCACGACGAGCGATGGCCGCGCCCAGCGCGGAATGCGCTGGCCGCGCGCAACCGGGCTGCCCGGCACGACGGTATAGGCCAGGAGTTCGTGATGGGCCGAGCCGGGCAGCTCCAGCTCCACCTTGTTGAGCGGTCCCAGCCGGGCCGGCACGACGAGGCCCAGCCTGCGGGCGATCGGTCCGATGGTCCAGCCCTGGACGACGAGCGATACCAGCACGACGATGAAGGCGATGTTGAAGATCGCGCGGCCGTGCTCCAGCCCCCCGAGGATGGGTGTTATCGCCAGCAGGATCGAAACCGCGCCACGCAAGCCGACCCAGGAAATGAAGGCGGTTTCGTTGCGCGGGAAACGGAAGGGTAGCAGGCAGAGCCACACTGCCATCGGCCGGGCGACGAAGATCAGGAAGAGGCCGAGCAGGATCGCCGACAGCAGGATCGCGCCGAATTGCGAGGGTGTGGCGAAGAGGCCGAGCACCAGGAACATGATGATCTGGGCGAGCCAGCTCATGCCGTTCTGGAAACGCTTGAGCACGGCAACCGCGCGGATCTGCGAATTGCCGGCCACGAGACCGGCAAGATAGACGGCGAGGAAGCCTGAGCCGCCAATCGCGCCGGCCGCCGCGAACACGGCCAGCGACAGCGTCAACACGAAGATCGGCAGAAGCCCCTGGTCGAGATTGAGTCGATCGACCAGCCGCACGATCGCCTTGCCGCCGAGATAGCCCACAGCGGCGCCGATAGCCATCTGCAGGACGAAGCCGCCGATGATGTCGAGAATGAGCACCTCGGCCTCCGGATCGGTGCCGGCCGCGATGACCTCGACCAGAGTGATCGTCAGGAAGATCGCGATAGGATCGTTGCTTCCGGATTCGATTTCCAGCGTGGAGCGCACGCGCTCCCGTATGTTCAGATTGCCCGCGCGCAGGAGGAAGAACACGGCCGCTGCGTCCGTGGAAGCGACGGCAGCGCCCAGCAGGAAGGATTCCAGCCAGCTGAAAGCAGTTACATAATAGGCTGCCACGCCAAAGATAAGCGTGGTGGCCGCGACGCCGATGGTGGCCAGCGAGACGGCCGGCAGCGCGGCGTGGCGGAGCGCCGCAACCGGCGTCCCGAAGCCGGAATCGAACAGGATGACGGCGAGCGCCAGGGAGCTCGCGAAGTAGGCGAGGTGCGCGTTATCGAAGTCTATGCCGAGCCCGTCTGTCCCCGTGGCCAACCCGATGCCGAGGAAGAGCAGCAGCAAGGGCGCGCCGAAGCGGAAGGCGATCAAGCTCGAAAACGCCGCGGCCACCACCAGCGCGGTGCCAACAAGCGTCACCAGATAGACCGACTGCTCCATGCGCCATTTTCCCCTCCGGCTATCGGGAATGAAACCCGGAACTGGGTTTCGGACTTCACCGGCAGCCACGGTTCCTGCGTCGCGACAGACTACGGCGAAGACAAGGCGGCAGGCGTGCAAAAAAAGCATGTCAGCCGCCGTATTTTTCCCCTTGAGTCTGGAAAGATCTCAGGCGACCCGTGCAGGTTCGTCGAGAAAGGCGCCCATGACGCGTTGGGAATCGGCAAGGTGACCGCGTCCTTGCTCGACCCTCCGTGAACGCTCTAAATGGAAACGGCGGGGCCCGGGCCCGCCCCTTCCGCAAACATCCATGTCGGTCCGATCCGGGCGCGGGCTCCTCCGCCCGAGCGGG